>NZ_JAFLJN010000021.1:0-682003 GCF_018682595.1 Janthinobacterium sp. JC611 | reverse complement strand
CAGCCCCTGACGTTTACAAGCCCAAAATGAAAATGCCGTTCAGTCTTAACTGAACGGCATTAGCCGCAAGGCCCTTTTTTATTTGCCGCGCGCCACAGGCGCCGCTTCGTCTTGCCGTCCTTGACGGTGCGGCTGGTGCCGAGGTGGCGCGTCGACGTTCCTCCGGCGGTGTTCTGGTCTGGCGCTGCCGGGGAATGGCTATTCTTTCGGGCTAATGCGCGGCAAGACGACGGTCAGGGCCGTGCCGCCTTGCGGATTGGCCGTCAGGCTCAGGCTGCCGCCCAGGTAATGCACGCGCTCGCGCACGGCGCGCAGGCCATGCTTGCTCATTTCGACGGGTTTGCTGGCCGGCAAGCCCGTGCCGTTATCCTTGATGGTCATCATCAGCGCCTCGTCGTTGTCGTCGATGATGATGTCCACCTGCGTGGCATGGGCGTGCGCGGCGATGTTGCTGAGCGCTTCTTCCAGGGTGCGCAGCAGGGCCACGCCCACGTTGCGCGGGCAAATCAGTTCATCTTCGGGCAGGCTGCAGCGCACGGTGATCTGGTGCTGTTCGGCAAATTGCGTGGCCAGTTCGCCCAGCGCCACATTCACGCCGAGAAACTCCAGCTTGTCGTTCCACAGCTTCATCTGCATCTGGCGGTTGGTTTCAATCACATTCAGCAGCAATTGCTTCATGGTCGCGGCCCGGTCGAGCAAGGCCGCTTCCTGCGGCATTTTTTGCGTCAGCAGCGACAAGTGCATGGTCAGCGCCGTCAGCGAAGAGCCGAGGCTGTCGTGCAGCTGGCGCGACAGGGCGCGCCGTTCATTGTCCCAACTGGTGTTGACGTGGCCGAGCAATTCGCTGAGATCGGCGGCGCGTTCCGCATCGGCCTGGGCCGTTTCCTTGTTCGGATCTGTTTGTGCGGACATAGCGCCCCGTGAATGGTGAAAGGTGAGGACCAAATTCAAGTGGTGGATCATACATGAGGATTTCATCGCAGGGCGCATGGATGGAAAATTTCTGTCTTTTCGGCAATTTTGATCTCCTCCCATCGCTTTTATATTATAGACAATATTTTCGTTTGCGCCAGCGGGGACCGTTCCCTTCGTTACGTACGGCTGCGCACATACCTGGGCGCGGCACGCTGCCATAGTGGGGCTGTGCACTACCCCATGCAGCCTGGCGCCACCGCGGCGCGGGGCGCAGCGCGGGCCCGCTGACCGAAACGAAAGGACATGCCATGAATATCGATACCATCGTCGACCAGGAATACCTTGACAAAAGCTTCCGCGACATCGTCAATGCGCCCATCAGCGCCCTGCGCGGCGTCAGCGCGAAGGATGCCAAGGCCTTGCAGCAAGCGTTTGGCGTGAACACCGTGCGCGAACTGTCCAACCTCAATTTCGTCAAATGGGCCAGCGCGCTGGCCATTCTGGCCGATGAAGAGGGCATGAGCGGCGAACAGCGGGCCAAGGAGGAATTGCTCGATGACGCCGTGGAAATGACTTTCCCCGCCAGCGATCCGATTTCCGTCGATGCCGGCATCACGCGCATCGAAGTGGCGCCGGAAACCGTCAATGCGCAAACGGACCACCAGCATGCAGGCCAGCATGAAGTAACGGCTGGCAAGAAGTAAGGCGCCGCGCGCAGTAAAAATCAGGCGATCGAGGGGATGCCGCTTTGCTGCAGGTTCACCTGGCTGGTCATCACTTCGTGGGGCGAACAGCAAAAGCGGTTCTTGCCGGCGCGCTTGGCTTCGTACAGGGCCGTGTCCGCCGCGCCCAGCAGCGATTCGACGGAGCTGGCGTCATCCGGATAGATGGCGATGCCGATGCTGGTCGACAGGCGCAGGGTCAGGTCGTTGATGAAATACGGTTCGGAAATGACTTCGATCAGCTTGGCGGCCGGCTCGCGCGCGTCGCCCTTGCCAGCCAGGTTGCCCAGCACGATGACGAACTCGTCGCCGCCGATGCGCGCCACCGTGTCTTCCTTGCGCGACGCGCTCACCAGGCGGGTCGCCACCATTTTCAGGATGTCATCGCCATAGCCGTGGCCGTAACTGTCGTTGATGGCCTTGAAACCATCCAGGTCCAGGTACAGGATGGCCGACTTGCCGCGCTGGCGGGCCGATTGCTGCAGTGTATGCTCGATGCGGTCTTCCAGCAGGCGCCGGTTGGGCAAGCCCGTCAGCGGGTCGTGCAGCGCCAGTTCCTGCTGTTGCTTGCTGTATTGCGCCAATTCCTTGTACAGCAGCCGCACTTCCAGCATGTTGTGGATGCGCTTGTGCACTTCCATCAGGTCGAAGGGCTTGCTGATGAAGTCGCGCGCTCCTGCTTCCAGGGCGGCGATCTTGAAGCTGGGCTGCGCCGTCAGGGCCAGCACGGGCAGGTAGCCGCCATGCTCGATTTCCTTCAAGCCTTTCATGACCTGGAAACCATTGAGTTCCGGCATTTGCAGATCCAGCAAGATCAGGTCGTAGCAATGCTCCCGGTGCAAGGGGCAGACCTGGGCCGGACGCATGGTGGCCGTGACATCGGTGTAGCCGGCATCGCGCAGGATTTCCAGCATCAGGTCGACATTGTCGGGCGAATCGTCGACGACCAAAATTTTGGCTTTCAAAATCTCATCTTGGCTGGGCATGTGGGGTCTCGGTAAAGTCTATGCAATGCTGGCTTCTATCTGGATGATAGGCTGGCGGCGGTGGGAAAGATAGTAGCGCCTTGCAACAAGATAGGGCGCACAACAACGCTGAACTTGCTTCTACCACTCCTGGCGACCAACGTCTCCTGTCGCCTGCCTGCCGCGCAGGTGGATTTCTTCATTTCAGTGTAGCAAATTTTGCCTAAGTTGCTTGTAGGACAGTGCCGCGTCTGAAAGTAGGAAGGGTAACCTATGGAAATAGTCATTTTGTACTGCACTATGTATTTCTTTGTATCATCTTTTTAGGGCGGTGTTTTGTGGCCCTGTTCAGGGCGCGGGGCGCCGCCATTGCGGCGCGCCGGCGCGGCCGCCGTCCCCAGGGGCAGGCGCACGGTAAAGCTGGCGCCTTGCATGTCGCCGGCGCTGCTGGCCGTGACCGTGCCGCCATGCTGCTCGACCAGGTGCTTGACGATCGCCAGTCCCAGTCCCAGGCCGCCATGCCGGCGTGTGGTGGAGGCGTCGGCCTGGCGGAAGCGGTCGAACACGTGGGGCAGGAAGTCTTGCTTGATGCCGACGCCGTTGTCGGCCACCGTGATGGCCAGGCGGCTCGCCTCGCGGCGCACGCCGATGTCGACCCGGCCCCCTTGTGGCGTGAACTTCAGGGCATTCGACAGCAGGTTCCAGATCACTTGCTGGATACGACTGGGGTCGCCCGTGATGCGGCCCGCATCGCTGGCGATGTTGCTGTGGATGGCGATGTGCTTGGCCTCGGCCGCCGGGCGCAAGGTTTCGATGGCCGAGGCGATGATGCTGGCGGGCACGATGGTTTGCAGGTCGAGCATCACCTTGTCGGAGGTGATGCGGCTCATGTCGAGCAAGTCTTCGATCAGTTGCGCCTGCGCGCGCGCATTGCGTTCGATGCTTTGCAAGCCGCGGTGCAGGTCGGCCTGGTCACGCGTGCCGCGCCGCAACACCTGGGCCCAGCCCAGGATGGCCGACAGCGGCGTGCGCAGTTCATGCGACAGGGTGGCGAGAAATTCATCCTTCAGCTGGTTCGTGCGCTCGGCTTCGGCGCGCGCCTCGCGTTCGCTGTCGAGCAGTATCTTGCGCTCTTCGGCGGCGTGCGTGGCGGCCGCGTACAGGCGCGTATTGTCGAGCGCGACGGCGGCCTGGGCCGCGATGGCGGAGACGATGCGTTCGCTGCGCGCGCTGAACATGCCCGCCTGCGGATGACCGAGCAGCAAACGCCCCAGCAACAGGCCCGAGCGCGAGTTGACGGGCAGGCTCAGGCAGCTGCGCAGCGGCGGTGCGCCGTCGGCGCTGGCCTCGGGCGCGGCCAGCAAGTCGTTCTGGCGCATGGCCGGTCCCTGGCGCAGTTCCGTGGCGATCGCCTCGGCCTGGCGCAGGCTGATGCCGTTGACGGTGCGCGCCGCGGGCAGGGGCGCGGCGCCGTCGTTCGCCTCGCCCGCATCGTCATAATAAAAGGCGCCGAAGCGCGCGCCGCTGATGCGCGTGGCCGCATCGACGGTTTCCTGCAGCAGGGCCGGCAAGTCGAGGGTGCCGGCCAGGGTGGCTCCCGTATTGTTGAGTAATTCGAGCACGCGCGTTTCATCGCGCAAGGCTTCCTGCGCGCGCCGGACCTGGTCGACGTCGGTGCAAGTGCCAAACCAGCGCAGCAACTGGCCGCCCTGGTCGCGCACGGGATTGGCGCGCGTCAGGAACCAGCGGTACTGGCCGTCGGCGCCGCGGATCGGGAATTCCATTTCGAAGGGCGTGCCATCGCGCAAGGCAGCCTTCCAGGTGTGCAGCATGGGTGCCAGGTGCTGCGCGTCATAGGCGATGCTCCAGCCGTCGCCCGCCATCTGTTCGGCGCTGGTGCCCGTGTAGTCGTGCCAGCGCTGGTTATACCAGGCATTGGCGCCGTCGAAGCCGGCGATCCAGGCCAGTTGCGGGATGGAATTGGCCAGCGCGCGCAAGTTCTCTTCGCTGTGGCGCAAGCTTTCCTCGGCCGCCTTGCGCTGGCTGATGTCCTGGAGATACGTGGTCAAGCCGTCGCTGGATGGGAAGATGCGCACTTCCAGCCAGCGCCCCAGCGGCGCATACGGCAGTTCGAAACTGCAGCTTTGCTGCTGCGCCATTGCGCGCCGGTATTGCACTTCCAGCTCCGTGCCCTGCAAGGCGGGACAGGCTTGCCACAAATCGTTGCCTGCCAGGCTGACGCCAGGCGGATGTTGCGGCGCCAGCATGGCGGCGCCGCGCGTATTGAGGTAGCGGATGGTCCAGTCGCGGTCGAGCAGGCAGAAACCATCGGTGATGCTTTCTAGTAAGTTGGCCAGGTGCTCGTCGGCAAGGCTCAGCGGCGCTGATGGGGGAAGCAGATATTGCTTGCGGTCATGCTTGGCCATCGGAAATCCTGCAACAGTGAGTCTGCCGTCCGGGGTCTTGCCCCGCCGGGCCGCCGCCATGCATGGGGGGAGGCACAAACGCCCCGGTCTGGCTGGTATTGTAGCCCCAAGCGGCGCGCCGCCACCGCACGCTTGCGCGCCACTTGCAGATAGCACTGGACAGGCTGGAAAGCAGTCCCTATAATCCCGCTTCTTTCGAGACAGCAACTTCTCGATTCGCTGGATGTCTCCTGTGAAAGCAGAAGCATGCATCGATAAAAAGGCGCAAGCTTTTTGGCAGTGAAAAGGTGGCGGATCATGCGGGGCGGTATTCTGCAAAATCAGCTAAGCGATTGAAAAATCGAACTTTTCAAAGCGAAATGAATACGCTATAATGTTTGCCTGCGCGGCTGTAGCTCAGCTGGATAGAGTACTTGGCTACGAACCAAGGGGTCGTGGGTTCAATTCCTGCCAGCCGCACCAGTATTACCAAGATGAAGTTCACTTCGTTTTGATGAAAGTTTCAAGCTTCGTGCCGTCCGGCGAAGTGTGTCAGAGTTTGCGGCTGTAGCTCAGCTGGATAGAGTACTTGGCTACGAACCAAGGGGTCGTGGGTTCAATTCCTGCCAGCCGCACCAGTATCAGCAGTACAGAAAAAACCCGGAAAGGTGACTTTCCGGGTTTTTTTTCGTCCTGACGGCAGCCGGCCAGCGGCCAGGGCAATTGTGAAATATCCGCATGGCGCCCTTTGCCATTCTGCAAAGCCCTGCTATAATCTTGTCTTAGGCGGCTGTAGCTCAGCTGGATAGAGTACTTGGCTACGAACCAAGGGGTCGTGGGTTCAATTCCTGCCAGCCGCACCAGAATATTGAAAATCAGACTTTGCCTGGTTTTGTTGTAACAAGTTTCACCTCCATGTTGTCGATGGAATGTTGTAGAAGTTTTGCGGCTGTAGCTCAGCTGGATAGAGTACTTGGCTACGAACCAAGGGGTCGTGGGTTCAATTCCTGCCAGCCGCACCAGAATATCGGGGATCAGATTGTAAAATCTGGTCCCCTTTTTCGTTTCCGAATGGATTTACGCGGCGCCGCTGGCGCCGCGCCGGTATTGCTGGCGAAACGCGCGCGGCGTGACGTGCCTGGCGGCGCGGAACTGGCGGTTGAAATGCGCCAGGTTGCGGTAGCCCGCCTCTTGCGCGATGACGGCGATGGCGAGATTGCTCTCGATCAGCTGTTGGCAGGCGCGGCCGATGCGCAGCCGCGCCAGGTACTCGCCCGGCGTGCAATGCGCGTGGCGCTTGAAACAGCGGTGGAAGGCGCCCAAGGACAGGGCTGCCTTCTGTGCCAGGGTCTCCAGTGCGATCTCTTCCCGGAAATGCGCGTGCATGAAATCGAAGACGATTTCCATGCGCTGTTGCTGCACATCGGCAGGCATCGGCGCCAGCGCTGTCGAGGCCAGCGGCTGCGCGGCGCCATCGCCCGCCAGGTCCAGCAGCACGTCGAGCAGCAGCGGCAGGCGCTGCGGCACGGGCAGCGCCTGCAATTGCAGCAGTCTGGCCGCGCAGCGCGCACTCGTTGCCGGCGAAAAATGCAGGGCAGGGCCGGCCCGGCGCGCCAGTTGCCGCACGCTGTGCAATTCCGGAAAACAGGCTGCCAGCTGTTCCACCCATTCCAGCGAAAACCACACGACGACGGCCAGCATCGGCTGCGTGCCGTCGATGCGCTCGCTGGCCGACCACGTGTGCGGCAAATTCGGTCCCAGCAGCACCAGGTCGCCCGGCTCGAAGTCGCCCAGGTGGTCGCCGATGTAGCGTTGTCCCCGCGCATTGACCGTCAGGGTCAGCTCGAATTGCGGGTGGTAATGCCAGAGGAAGGGAATCGCGTCGAGTTCGCGCCACAGCAAGCCCCAGGAGTGGCCCGTCGGAATCGTGACTTGTTCAAATAAAGGCGTCATCGTGACGTTTTCAGGAGAGTGATGGTCAGGATAGTATCAGTATCGGTTGCTGCGCACGCATTTTCCCTTGATCTTCCATCGCACAATCTGTCTCACACCAACACAGGAGACAGCGATGCACAAGCGATATCAGTACGGCGAAGACCGTCCCGGCAATCCGTCCGTGGCCTACACGGAACAAACCCAGTTGCGCGACATCCGGAAACGGCTGCCGCTGCGCGTGCTGTCCGACAGCGATTTCCTGCACTGGCAAACCTACGGCTACGTCATCGTCAAGGATGCCGTGCCGCCGGAACAGGTGCGCCGCACGACGGATTTTCTGTGGGAATTCCAGGGACTCGACCAGCATGATGCCGCCACCTGGAACCGGGATCAGTTGCGCGACCATGCAATGAAGGAACTCAACGGTTCCGGCATGGTCGAGGCGTATCACAACCAGACCCTGTGGGATAACCGCCAGACCCAGCGCGTGTATGATGCCTTCGTCGACATCTGGGACCGTCAGGATTTGTGGGTGACCATCGACCGCGCCAACCTGAACACGCCGAACAATGGCAAGCGCAAGTTTGGCGGCTTCATCCACTGGGATGCCGACACCACGCTCGACCCGCTGCCCGTCAACGTGCAGGGCGTGCTGGCCCTGTCCGACACCTCGCCCGAGAGCGGCGGTTTTCAATGCTATCCGGAACTGTTCAACAACTTGCTGGCGTGGCGCGAGAGCGTGCCGCTCGACCGCAACCCCTGGCAGCCAGACCTGGCGACGGTGCCGTACCCGATGGAATTCATCGCCATGAAGAAAGGAGAGTTGTTGATCTTTAACAGCCTGCTGGCGCACGGCATCCGCCCGAACACGTCCACGGACCAGGTGCGCCTGGCGCAATACATTTCCTTCACGCCAGCGCAGGAAGACAATCAAGCCTTGCGCGACTGGCGCGTGCAAAGCTGGCGCGAACGCAGCGCGCCGCAAGGCTATGCGTTTCCCGGCGACCCCGAGCAAAAGGAAGCGCTGCGCTATCCGCAAGCGCGGTTGAGCGAACTGGGCGAGAAAATCCTCGGCGCGCGCGACTGGTAAGGCGCGACTGGTCAGTGTGGCGCCGGGTTCGGTGGCATTGCCTGCCGGATAGACAATTGCGGGCAAATGCACGATCATGGTCCGACTTGCCATCGACCGAGGAAACGCATGAGTATCATCACCTGCATCGAAGACTTGCGCGTGCTGGCCCAGAAACGGGTGCCGCGCATGTTTTACGACTACGCCGATTCCGGCTCCTGGACGGAATCGACGTACCGCGCCAACAACAGCGATTTCGCCAGGATCAAGTTCCGCCAGCGCGTCGCCGTCAACCTGGAAAACCGCAGCCTGGCCTCGACCATGGTCGGCCAGGCGGTATCGATGCCGGTGGCCCTGTCGCCCACGGGCTTGACGGGCATGCAGCATGCGGATGGCGAAATCCTCGCGGCCCAGGCCGCTGAAAAATTCGGCGTGCCGTTCACCCTGTCGACCATGAGCATCTGCTCGATCGAGGACGTGGCGGCGAACACGACGAAACCGTTCTGGTTCCAGCTGTACGTGATGAAGGACCGCGAATTCATCAACCGCCTGATCGACCGCGCCAAGGCGGCGAAATGCGGCGCTCTCGTGCTGACCCTGGACTTGCAGGTGCTGGGCCAGCGCCACAAGGATTTGCGCAACGGCCTGTCGGCGCCGCCGAAGCTGACCATTCCCAACATCCTCAACATGGCCACCAAGCCGCGCTGGGTGGCGGGCATGCTGGGCACGAAACGCCGCGGTTTCGGCAACATCGTCGGCCACGCCACGTCCGTCTCCGACATGTCGTCGCTGTCGGCCTGGACGCAGCAGCAGTTCGACCTGAGCCTGTCGTGGGCGGACGTGGAATGGATCAAGCAGCGCTGGGGCGGCAAACTCATCATCAAGGGCATCATGGACCCCGAAGACGCGCGCCTGGCAGTGGACAGCGGCGCCGACGCGCTGATCGTCTCGAACCACGGCGGGCGCCAGCTCGATGGTGCGCAATCGTCGATCGAAGCCTTGCCGGCCATCGTCGACGCCGTCGGCAGCCAGATCGAAGTGCACATGGACGGCGGCATCCGCTCGGGCCAGGACGTGATCAAGGCCGTGGCGCTGGGCGCGAAGGGCGTCTACATCGGCCGCCCGTTTCTGTACGGCCTGGGCGCCATGGGCGGGCCGGGCGTGACCAAGTGCCTGGACATCATCCGCAATGAACTCGACTTGACGATGGCCTTTTGCGGCTTGCGCGACTTGCAGCAGGTGGACAAGAAAATCCTGCTGCCGGGGACGTTTTAAGCGGCAATCCGCACGACACGAAAACCTTCGGCATCTGAAGGCGGCACGAAATGGCGCGTGATGGCGTCAAACTCGGCGTCGCTGGTGGAAAACGGGTGCAGCCCGCTGGCATTGCGCTGGCGCAAGCGCGCCTTGCATTCCTCATCCGGCACGTCGAGGTAGTGCAGCACGTGTGGCACGCCCGCCTGCTGGAGCAGGTCGCGCATCCAGGCGCGGCTGGCGGGTGTATTCGCGGGGAAATCGAGTACGACGGACGCGCCCGCCTGCAGCATCTGCAAGGCCAACGGGGCGATGGCTGCGCGCAGCCGCGCCGCGCAGGCCACGTAGTCGGCCAGGCTGGCGATCTGGCCCGGATACAGCTGCGCCAGCAAGCTGTCTTCGCTGATGCGCACGGTCCTTGGCGCCTCCGCAAGGCGGGCGGTCAGGGTGGATTTGCCCGAAGCAATCTTGCCGCACACGAGGTGCAAGGTTGGGGAATTGCTGGTGCTGGAAACAGGGGACATGGTCGCTCGCTAAAAAGGATGAAGCCTGCGAGACGCTTTGACCAATTGCTGCAAATCAAAGCCGCCTCTCAGGCGGCTTTGGCAATCACACTGCTGCTAAGCCACCATCGTCGGAATGGCGGCAATAATCGATGGTAGGGGAGGAAATGGCGATTGCATGGGGTAACGATGCCATGCGGACATGGCCTTGTCAATGCCGGCGCGTCCCTACTCGAAGGATTGCTGGTACTGCGCATAGGGCTCCATGCCCATGCTGGCGCGGCGCTCCTCCAGGTGCTGCGGGTCTGCGATGGGAAACGCGGTGCTCTTGCCATCGCTGCCAGTCTGGAATTGGCTGCCGTACAGCTGCGGCAGCTTGTCATTGGTCAAGTCACGGTCGATCGCCAGTGCCAGCTTCGAAGGCGTGATTTCCCCGTGCTCTGCCGCCGTTCGCATCAGGGCCAGGCTGCTTTTGAGGAAGGCACTTGATCCATGCTGGGCGATCAGCCACGCGCTGCCCGCCGCCTTGTAGCCGACCATCGTTTGCGTGGGCCAGCCCTTGCTGGCGATGATTTGCCGCAAGCGCGCTTCATTTCTCGCATCCGTCTCGCGCATGCGCTGTCGTGCCTGCATGTCGGAGCCTGTCGTCGGCCAGGCAGTGCGTGCGGCCACGTCATCCTTTTCCATGGCCAGCAATTCCTGCGCCAGCGCCGGTTCCGGCACCGCCGTCCGATACAGCAGGAAGTCCAGCGCGCCCGCCGTGGCCGCGCTGAAGATGAGCTTGGGTTCCGCTTCCCAGCCGGGCGATTGCAGGAGCAGTGCCAGTGTGCTGCCTTCCGGTACGTCAATGCGGTAGCGGCCATTTTCGACCGGGCCATGTATCTGCGGCTCGCCGTGCATGCGCTCGGCAACGATGCTGATGGCTTGCGGCAGCGGTGGGCAGTTGCTGCGGATGGTGCCGCTCAGTTCGAAGGCGCCCGCATGGACGCTGCAGCACAGCAGGATGGCGAAGGTCAGGCGTGGCATGGGAGTCCGTTCATGAATGGGGGAGGTCGAGCAAGGTCCACTTTTCGCGGAACGTGGCGTCATCGAGCGGCCGCGCATGCGGGTCGTCTTGCCGGAACAGCCCGCCGATCAGCATATCCTGGATGGCATCCGTGAAACCGCCGTAGGGCGAGGCGCGGCCCCACTGGCGCCGCGTGTGGGCGAAGACGACGGCGTCTTGCTGCGCGGCCAGTTGCGCCAGCGCCGCCTGCAAGGTGGCAGCGGCGTCCGCTCCTATGTCCCTGGCGATGGCGCACACCAGGCGCTGGCCAAACTGCAGGGGCTTGCCGGCCAGGCCCAGCAGCGATTCGTTGGCCAGCGCGAGGAACACATCGGGCGCCTGGTCGTCCTTTTCGCAGGCAGTCCAGGTGGGCGCCCATGCTTCCAGGCTCATGAAGCGCGCTTGCGTCGTGGCCGCCGTGTGCATCCACTTGGCGTGCGATTTGTCGTCCCAGCCCAAGCGGCCAAAGGCAATCGGCTTGCCCTTGGGATTGTATTGATGACTGCGCACGCCGGCCTTGCCCCGCGCGCTGGCCTGCGCCATGAGGCCGTCGAGGCTGGCGGCGAACGGCGTCCATTGCGCCGCATCCCACAGCGGCGTTGCGCCGGGCGCGGCCAGCAGCAGGAATACCTCGTAATCACGTGAAAAAAACGCCATGTCTGTTCCTATCGTTGCAGTTGAGATATGGCCGTCCGCTGGCTGGGGCGCAGCAGGTAGACGCCGTACAGGCACAAGGGCAGCACGGCCAGCAGGGCGATGTACGGCAGGATCGATGCGCCGTCGTCGGCCGGGTGCGGCAGGGTGGCCGTCACCAGCGCGTAATCCCACAGGCCATGCACGAGCACCATGGGCCAGACCGAGCGGGTGCGCAGGCGGATGGCCGCATAGCCGACGCCCTGCAGGGTGGCGGCCACCGCCTGCCACAAGGCGCCGCTGACGTCGCCCGTGGCCAGGCCGTTGGCGGTATGGGCCAGGCCGAACAGCGCCGATGACATCAGGACGGCCGGCCAGACGGCGTAGCGGTCCAGCATGCCTTGCAGCAAGATGGCGCGGAACATCAGCTCTTCCGAGATGGCCACCAGCGCCGCATTGCAAGCGACGATCAGCAGCACGCGCGGCTGCGGCCAGCCGCCGGCCCAGGCCAGCAACAGCATCAGCAGCGCATACAGCAGCGGCGGCCAGGCCAGCCACGTGCTTTTCCATGGCTGCGGCGCGCACAGGCCCGCCGCGCGCGGCCGACTGGACGCCAGCAGCAGCGCCAGCGCGAACAGGGCGGCCAGCGCCCACGACAGGCCGATACGGCCGGTGACGGCGGCGCCGGGCAAGGCGTAGCCGGCCGCTTCCAGCCAGCGGCCGCCCAGGCTCAGGCCCAGCCAGACGGCCAGCGCGCCGACGGCGAGCGGCATGGTGAGGTGGATTTTAGGAATGGACATGGTTGGCTTCGGTGTTGGCTGCGTCGGCTACTGCGTACATAAGCGGATCATGAAGTTGCATCAATGATATGGTGGAAATATTGCCATAGTACATTAAAGCACCGTCACAAAATTGCCACATCGTTATAGTTGCATGGAATAATAAGCATTCATCCGTTTGCCGCCAGACTGGAGTGCCATGAGCTACAGCAAGACCATCACCACTGAACGATTGATCCTGCGCAAGCCGCACCCTTCGGATGAGGCGGCGCAATTCGCCATGCATGCCGACCCCGAAGTGATGCGCTATTTCAGCGAACCACCGTGGACCGATGTCAGCCGCGCCGCGCGCCAGATTGCCGAGGACAGCGCCGCTTTCGAGAAAGAGGAATTTTTCCGCTTCGCCGTCGAGCTGAAGGCGACGGGCGAATACCTGGGCAGCTGCAGCCTGTTTTCCGAGCATCGCCAGAACCGCCGCGCCGAGATCGGCTACGCGCTGGGCCGTCCGTACTGGGGCAACGGTTATATGCACGAAGCGCTGTCGGCGCTGCTGGAATTCGCGTTTGTCGAGCGCGACCTGAACCGCCTGGAAGCCGATATCGACCCGCTCAACGCCGGTTCGGCCAGCGCCCTGGAACGCCAGGGTTTCAACAAGGAAGGTTTTCTGCCCGAGCGCTGGATCGTCGGCGGCCACGTCAGCGACTCGGCCCTGTACGGTTTGCTGCGCCGCGAGTGGGAGGCGCGGCGCAAGGGCGCCGTGTGAGCCACAGCGGGAAGTCGCCCCTTCCGCTCAGCGGTCACCCGCTGGTGACCTTGCGCCAGCTGGAACGTAGCGACGCGCCCGCCTGGTATGCCTACCTGGCCGACCCCGCCGTCGTCGAGCACACGAGCTGGGCCTTGCGCAGCGCCGACGACTTGCAGGCCAATTTCGATGACTATGCATCGGCCGGGCCTGCGTCGTCGATCCGCCTGGCCGTGGTGCTGCGCGACGGCGGCCAGCTGGCGGGTACGATCGGCTTCAATGCCATTTCCCCGCAACATCGCACGGCGGAAATCGCCTACGACCTGGCGCCCGCCGTATGGGGGCAGGGCGTGGCGACGTCCGTCGTGAACGCCGTCGTGGATTGGGGCTTCCAGCGCCTCGGTTTCCTGCGCATCCAGGCGACTGTGTTGGAGAGCAATGAACGTTCGATCCGCGTGCTCGAACGCTGCGCTTTCGAGCGTGAAGGCTATCTGCGCTGCTACCGGCAAATTCGTGGAAGATCCGGCAATTTCTGGCTATACGCACGCATTGCCGCCGCGCGATGAGCAAGCCACCGTTGAGCATCTTGCTGGTGGAAGACCACCTGGCCATCGCGCGCCAGGTGCTCGACTTCCTCGACGGCTTGCGCTGGCTGACGGACCATGCGGGCACGGGCGCGCTGGCCGTGCAATTGGCCACGCGCAATCGCTATGACGTGGTGCTGCTGGACCTGAACTTGCCCGACATGGATGGCTTGCAAGTGTGCCGCGCCATCAAGGCGGCCGCGCCCAGCAATGTGCCGATTCTGATGCTGACGGCGCGCGACGCGTATGAAGACAAGGCGCGCGGCTTTCGCGATGGCGCCGATGATTATTTGACCAAGCCCTTCGACTTGCGCGAGGTGGCCTTGCGCTGCGAAGCGCTGGCGCGCCGGCAGCAGCTGCACGTGCACCAGGAAATGCGCGTGGGACCGTTCACCTTGCAGACGCGCGCAGGGTGCGTGCTGTATGGCGACGCACCGCTGCCATTAACGCAGACGGGATTCAAGATATTGCTGCTGCTGTGCCGCGAACATCCGCACGCCGTCTCGCGCTCGGCCTTGCTGCAAGCCTTGTGGGGCAGCCAGCCGCCCGACAGCGACGCCCTCAAATCGCACATCTACGCGCTGCGCAAGCAACTGGAGCTGGTTGGCGCGGCGGGCATGCTGGTGACCATACCGCAGCTGGGCTATCGCCTTGCTGTCGACGCGGCGGCGCCGCCATGAGCAGGTCGATCCGCCGCCAGCTGTTCGCCGCCCTGGCCGGCTTCACCATCCTGCTGTGCCTGTGCTACACGGGCCTGGCGCTGGTGATCGCCTACGTGACGGAAGACATGCTGGTGCAGCGCCTGCTCGAACGCGAAGCGGCGGCCGTCAGCATGCGCTGGCAGCAGCACGGCAAGCTTACGCCTTCCGGCAGCGACCTCATCACGGTTTATGGCGGCTACCTTGACTTGCCTCAAGCGGTGCGTGCGCAAGTGCCGCCGTCGGCCCCGCGCGGGGAAGTGTTTACCGCGACGGGCCAGCATTATCACGTGCTGGCGCTGGACCTCGTCGCCGCTGGCCAGCCGCGGCGCAGCTATCTGCTGGCCGACGTGGCGCCCGTGCTGGTCGTGTCGCGCCTGGCGCGGGAAGTGGGCGGTGTCGTGGCTGGCGTGGCGCTGGCGTTGATCGCCCTGGCCTTGCTGCTGGCGTACTGGCTGGCGCGGCGCCTCGTGCTGCCCTTGCAGAGGCTGGCCCGGGAAGCGCATCTTCTGGCGCCCGGCGGCGCCGTCCATTTCAGCGGGCGCGATCGTCCCGACGAGATCGGTTTCCTGGCGCGTCGCCTGGAAACCACCTTCGCCGAATTGCAGGCAGTGTTGCAGCGCGAACAGGCCTTCGCCCGCGACGTCAGCCACGAATTGCGCACGCCGCTGACCTTGATGCACAACACCCTGGCGCTGGACTATGCGCAAGCGCTGGGCGGGCAAGAGCAGGCGCAGCTGCGGCAATCGACGCACGAGATGCGCGCCACCCTCGACGTGCTGTTCGCGCTGGCGCGGGCCGAGCAGCTGCCTGGCGACGTGGTGGAGTTGCGCGGCTGCATCGAGCAATGCCTGCTGCGCCTGCTCGACGAATACCGCTGGGATGCCAGCCTGCTGACCCTGGACTTGCCCGAGCGGCTCGAGGTGCTGGGCAATGGGCAGCTGACGATGTTGCTTATCAATAATTGCCTGGCGAATGCGTTGTTCCATGGCGGTCCCGATTGCCGCATCAGCATTGCGTTCGCTCAAGGTTGCCTGAGCATCGACAATACCGTGCCGGTGGGGCAGCCGCGACGCGTCCAGGGCTTCGCGCACGGCCAGAACCTGCTGCTGCGCCTGGCACAAGCCATGCAATGGGACATTGTTTTCCACCCCGGTGCGACACAGTACCGTGTCGTCATCCATGCGTCCCAGGCGCCATAAAGTCACCGGATTTCACCGCGATTTCACCGGCGCCTGCGTAAGCTGCAAGTTCTTGATTAACGGAGGAAACCGCATGAAATTTCTGATCAGCCTGCTGGTGCTGGCCTGCACCAGCATCCCCGCGCTGGCGCAAGTGAGCAGCATTGTCCACAAGGACGACAAGCGCCGCTACATCGTCTATACGCCGGCTGCCTATCAAAGCCAGCCGCGGCGAGCCTTTCCCGTCGTCTTCAATTTCCATGGCGGCGGCATGAGCATGGCGGAACAGATGCTGTACACGCAGATGAACAAGACGGCCGAGCGGCACCAGTTCATCGTTGTGTATCCGCAAGGCATCAAGCAGGATTGGAACGTGGGTTTCGGCATGGATTACCTGGCGGGCACGGACGATGTCGGTTTTACGCAAGCCATGTTGAGTAAACTCAAGCAGGATTACCGCATCGATGAGCAGCGCGTGTATGCGACGGGCCTGTCGCGCGGCGGCTTCTTCGCCCTGCGCCTGGCGGCCGAGCTGCCGCAACAGTTCGCCGCCGTCGCCTCGGTGGGCGCGCCCATGCCGGAACCGGTGCGGCAGCATCACCGGAAGACGGATAAGGTCGGCATGCTGCTGATACAGGGCACGGCCGACAAGGTGGTGCTGTTCGAGGGCAAGGCCGCCAGCTATCTGTCGGCGCAAGACACGTTCGATTACTGGCGCAGGCACAACGGCATCGAAGGCGCCACGCCGCAGCCGCGCCAGATATCCGGCCCCGCTGGCGACGCCACGCAGGTGATTCATCTGGAGCAGGGTGACGGCGCGTACAGCGTGGCCTTGCTGACCGTCAAGGAAGGCGGCCACACGTGGCCCGGCGCCGACGCTTTTAATATTGGCCTGCCCATCGGCCAGACCACGCGCGCCATCGAGGCGAATGAGGTCATCTGGGACTTTTTCAGCCGCCATCGGCGCTGACGCCATGCTAGGATGGCGGCCATCGCTGCAGTGCTATGCGGCAACTTGAGGAGGAGCATGGTGGCAATGTCGGAAGCAGGTATCGCGGCCATGGCCGAGGCAATCTTCGCCAGGCCCGGCGCGGCCGTGGCGCAGGCGTATTCGGAGGTGGAACAGGACACGCTGCATTTTCACTCGGCGGCCGAGCTGTGCGCGTATGCGGCCAGGCTGGAGGCCGAAGGCGCCAGCGTGGTGCTCCTGGCCGTGCATTACCCGGACATGGGCGGGCACTTTGCCCCGCGCCGTATCGCGCTGGACCCGGCCCAGTGCGGTGGCCGCACGTATCGCCATGTGTGCGAAGGCTGGGGCGTCATCCGCGTGTATCTGCGTCTGTCCAGCGGCAAGGGCCTGGCGTCGCACGTGGGCGCCAATTCGCAGAAGCGCGCGGAAAAATGGCAGTGCCATTACCCAGCATTCGGCCCGGTCGATGCGTGGGACTGGGATGCGGTGGGCCGCCATGAACGCCGGCTGATCCGCGTGCTGAAGAAGGTCGCCGCCCAGAAGGGCTTGTCATGACGGACGCGATGCCGATCCACCCCGCCGCGATCTTTTGCCGTTCGCTGGCGCAACTTGCCGCCATGCTCGACAAAACGGGAACCGCGCCGCAGCTGCTGGCGGCGCGCCTGCACCCGGACATGCTGCCGTTCGCCCAGCAAGTGCGCGCGGCCGTGAGCTTTTCGCTGCGCGGCTGTTGCCCGCTGGCGGGGCTGGCCGTGGCCGATTTCAGCGGCGCCGCCAGCCTGCAGGAGCAGATCGCGCAGACCATGCGCTACCTCCAGGCCATCCCCGGCGAGCGCTTCGACGGGCCGCCAGGCCGCATCTGCCGCGACCGCGCCGGCTTCGCCGACATCGCGCTGCCGGCCGACAAATATCTGAATTTGTATATTCTGCCGAATTTCTATTTTCACTTCAGCATGGCGTATGCGATCGCCCGTAGCGCCGGCGCGGCCATCGGCAAGGGCGATTTCGATGGCTATCATGCGTATGCGCCGGGATTCAGCTTTGAGCGCCCGGCCGCGCCGTAGTTCCTACAAGCCCGCTTCTTTCCATGAGGACAAACCAAGCCGTTTCAACAGCCGGCCCGACAGCCCGCAGCTCCAGCAGCTGATCTGGATTTGCCGCTGCCGCGCCGGGTCCGCATGCCAGGCTTGCTCGGCGTAGGCGAGCAGGGCGTCGCTGAGCGGTGAGGCGTCGGCGACGGGCGGCAGGCGGCTCATCAGTTCAAGCACGCCGTACGGTGTCTCCCTGATTTGCAGCAAGCCGGCCAGCAGGGCGCGCAGCACGGCGCCGTCGATGTTGCTGCTTGCTTGCGTGAAACGCTGCTGCCAGGATGGCGGGCGCGTTTGCCACAGGGCCAGCAGCGCGGGCACGTCGGCCATTCGCAGCTGCCCGATCAGCTCGTCCGCTTCGAGAAACAGGTCGAGGCGGTCGTAGTCGTCGCCCTCACGCAGCAGTTCATTGAGTTCCTGCAAGAGGTTCATGCCACCACGTTCGTCGGCGCACCGCGTTCGAACGCTTCCACGTTGCCGATCAGGATGTCGGCCAGCTTTTGCATGGCCTCGCCGCTGGCCCAGGCCGTGTGCGGCGTGAGGATGAAGTTGGGCAGGCGTAAGTTCAACAGCGGGTTGTCGGGCAGGGGCGGCTCCTTGGAGAGCACGTCGAAACCGGCGCCGGCAATCACGCCACGGGTCAAGGCGTCGGCCAGCGCCGCCTCGTCGACCAGACCGCCTCGCGCCGTGTTGATCAGTAGCGAGGTCGGCTGCATGCGCGCCAGTTCCTTCGCTCCGATGATGTTGCGCGTCTTGTCCGTCAGGGGCAGGTGCAGGCTCAGCACGTCGGAACTGGCCAGCAATTCGTCGAAGCCCACTGGCGTGACCCCCTCGTCCTCGATGGGCGAACGGTTGTGCACGATGACTTGCATGCCGAAAGCGCGGCCCAGCTGCGCCACGGCCTTGCCCAGCGCGCCATAGCCGAGCAAACCCAGGCGGCTGCCGGCCAGGTCGCGGATCGGGTGGCCGAACAGGCAGAAGCGGCCGGACGCCTGCCACAGGCCCGCTTCCACGTCGGCGCGATAGGCGACCAGCTGGCGGCGCAGGGCCAGCATCAGGGCCACGGTGTGCTCGGGCACGGTGGCGCGCGCATAGTCGCGGATATTCGCCACGACGATGCCCCGCTCGCGGCAGGCGGGCAGGTCGAGGATATCCGTGCCGGTGGCGGCCACGGCGATCATCCGGAGCGCGGGCAGTTGCGCCAGCTCGGCCGCGCGCAGCGGCACCTTGTTCGTGATGGCGATCGTGGCGCCTTGCAGGCGAGCCAGCGTCTGTTCGCTGCCCTTGGTGTATGGAAATTCTTCCCAGCTGTGCGCGAAGGCGGGCCGGCGCACGCTGGCGATCAGGCTGTCGCGGTCGAGAAAGACGATGCGGTGCGGGTGCGGCGATGTGCTTGCTGCGGTCATGGCTGGGCCTCGGTCAGGTTGGCGCGCGCGCTGGGCAGGCTGCTCTTGCCCTTCAGCTGCGTGGCCGGGTGGTTGGTAAACATGTCGGCGACCCATTCGACGAACACGCGCACCTTGGCGGACAAATGGCGGTTGGGCGGATAGATCACGTGGATGGGCAGTGGGTCGGATTCCCATTCATCGAGCAATTCCACCATTTTGCCCTGTTCCATCAGCGGCGCAAGCATGAAATGCGTCATTTGCACGATGCCCAGGCCCGCCAGGCCGGCGGCGGCGTAGGCGTTCGAGTCGTTCAGGGCGATATGGCTGGGCATGGACATCTGGATGCGTTCGCCGGCGCGCGTGAAATCCCACTCAAAGGTTTTACCGGTCTTGGCGGAGAAAAAATTCACGCCGCGGTGCTGCGCCAGGTCGTTCGGGTGCAGCGGCGTGCCGTACCGGGCCAGGTAGCCGGGCGCGGCGCAGGTGATGAAATGCAATACGCCGACCCGGCGCGCGATCAGGTTCAGGTCGCCCAATTCTCCGCCGCGCACGGCGCAATCGACGCCTTCCTCGATCAGGTCGACGGGGCGGTCGCTGCAGCCCAATTCCAGCGAGATGTCCGGGTAGCGGGCGAAAAAGTCGGGCAGGGCGGGGATGAGCAGTTCGCTGGCCAGCGCCGTGGGCGCATCCACGCGCAACCGTCCGCTGGGGCTCAAGCGCGTGCGCGACAGCGATTCCTCGGCCTCGCGCACGTCGGACAGGATGCGCACGCAGCGCTCGTAGTACGCGGCGCCGTCGGCGGTGATGCTGACGTGGCGCGTGGTGCGGTTGAGCAACTTGACCGACAGGCTCGCTTCCAGCGACTGGATCAGGGTCGACACGGTGGCTTTTGGCAACTGCATGTTTTCCGCCGCGCGCGTAAAGCCGCCCGCATCGACGACTTGGATGAACACTTCCATGGCTTGCAGCTTGTTCACTTGATTTCCTATCATGTTACGCTCGATTATTCAGAATCCTGAACAATCAATTCGTCATTGCACTCTTTATCAGATTGTAGATCAAGTCTATAGTTGTTGTACTGCAGCATAAATGTGATGCCGCAGGAAGTACAACAGGAGAAAAATCATGGGTCATCGGAATGGAATCTTTGCAGTGCTCGCTCTCGCTATGAGCTCGCTCGCTCTGGCCGCGATGGTTTCGACGGATGCATACTCGATGGCGGCGCAAAGCGAAGCGAGCGGGTATAGCGCCCTGACCCATGAAGTCGGCGGCGGCGTGCTGTTGTGCCTGAACGACACGGCACTCGATGCCGCGGTGCAGCCGGTGGTGGCGCAATGAGCGTTGCCGACACGGCCGTCGAGCTGGCGCCTGGCCAGGCCCTGAAGATACGCGACATTGAAGTGCAGGGCGCGCAGGATGCGCTGGCCGCGCGCGTCTACACGGCCGGCGTGCCGGGCGCCAAACAGCCCAGCCTGATCGTCTTCTTCCATGGCGGCGGCTTCGTCGACGGCGACCTCGACGACGCTGACGACTTCCTGCGCTGCCTCGTGCTGAGCAACCCCGACCACGTGGTGCTGGCCTCGAACTACACCTTGGCGAAGGTGCGCCCATTCCCCGCCGCCGTGGAAGACGCGCATGCCGTGCTGCTGTGGGCAAAAAAGAACAAGTCCAAGCTGGGCTGGAGCGGCAAGCAGATGGTGGTGTCGGGCATCGAAGCGGGCGCCAACCTGGCCGCCGTATGCGCCATGATGTCGCGCGACCGGGGCGGACCGCCGCTCGCGGGCCAGGTGCTGATCATGCCCATGCTCGACCCCGGCCTGTCGACGTGTTCGATGCGCCACTTGCCGACCTGTCCGGACCTGGCGGAAGTGGCCGATCAATGCGCCGCCGCCTACCGTGGCTACCTGCCGAATGCCGCTGACCGTACCCATCCGTATGCGTCGCCATTGCAGTCGAGCCGTTTGAAGAACCTGCCGCCAGCCTTGATCCTGTCCAGCGAAGACGACCCATTGCGCGACGAGGCTGAACAATACGGCAGCAAGCTGATCGCCTGCGGCATCAAGACCACCGTGCGGCGCATGGCCGCCGCGCCGCTGCAAGACGCGACCGCACGCAATGAGTGTGCCTGCAAGGTGCAGGTATTGAGCGAAATTAGCAGTTTCGTCGCCGGACTGGGGCAGGAGCCCGAGTCATGACGCCGCCGTTCGCGGCACCATAAAAAACTTACACTAATCAGTTTACTTTTTGAGTTTCGGTTGCTACACTACGCAGTGTAGTTCCCATCTTGCCTGCGTTGTGCGTTCGCACAGCCAGCTTCGTCGTCCCCGTCCGCTTTCAAGCAGCTGGCGGCCTGTTTACCTTTGATCGAGCGCCGTCGGGCGCCATGGCACCACCTTTCACTTTTTCAGTTGGGTTGCTTCCTGCCGCCCATACCATTAGAAATTTTCATAAAACAGGGAAATAAAATGAAAAACGTTCAACAATTTTCCACTCTGCTGAAGCCCCTGGCTGCCTCGCTCGCGCTGGCAGGGCTGGTGGCCGTGAGCCTGGCCGGCTGCGATTCGGCCAACAGCAAGGTGCCCGACGCGCCCGCCGCCGGCGGCCCGCCCATCTCGGCCGCGGCCGTGGTGGAAAAACAGATCACGGAAACGCAGGAATTTTCGGGTCGCCTGGAAGCGATCGAGCGCGTGGAAATCCGTTCGCGCGTCGGCGGCTTCATCACGGCCGTCAACTTCAAGCCGGGCAGCGAAGTCAAAAAAGGCGACGTGCTGTTCGTCATCGATCCGCGCCCATTCCAGGCCGAAGTGTCGCGCGCCGAAGGCACGGCCGCCTCGGCCCGCGCCAAGGCGGAACTGGCCAAGCTGGAACTGTCGCGCGCTGAAAAGCTGCTGGCTGAAAAAGCCATCGCCCAGCGCGAATTCGATGAAAAGGCCTCGGGCCTGAAAGAGCTGGACGCCAACGCCCGCTCGGCGCAAGCCGCGTATGAAGCGGCCAGGCTGAACCTGTCCTACACGCAGGTGCAGGCGCCGATCAGCGGCCGCGTCAGCAAGGCGGAAATCACCGTCGGCAACCTGATCGACGCTTCCGCCATCCTCACTTCCGTGGTGTCGACGGACCGCATCTACGCCAGCTTCGACGGCGATGAAGATACCTATCTGCGCGTGGCCGGCACGGCGCAAAAGGGCACGCCCGTCACCGTCAAGGTGGGCCTGGCCAATGAAACGGGCTTCCCGCACGAAGGCAAGCTGGAATTCGTCGACAACCAGCTCGACCCGGCCACCGGCAGCGTGCGCATGCGCGCCACCTTCGCCAACACGGAGCGCCAGCTGGTGCCCGGCCTGTTCGCGCGCATCTTGCTCGACGGCGGCAATGGCCCGCAGGCGCAAAGCACGGCGCTGTTGATCTCCGACCGCGCCGTCGGCACGGATCAAAGCCGCAAATACGTCTACGTGGTGGGTGCCGACAACAAGGCCGAATACCGCGCCGTCAAGCTGGGCCCGAATTCGGACGGCTTGCGCGTGGTGCGCGAAGGCTTGAAGGCGGGCGAAAAGATCGTCGTCAACGGCTTGCAGCGCGTGCGCCCCGGCGCGCCCGTGACGCCGCAGATGGTGGCCATGGATTTCGACCCGACCGCGCCGGTCGCTCCCGCAAAACCTGAAGCAAAAGACGCCAAGATCGCCGCGAAAGCAGCATCGACTTCCAAGGAATAAACATGAATTTTTCCCGCTTTTTCATCGACAAGCCGATTTTCGCGGCGGTGCTGTCGATCGTCATATTCGTGGCCGGGCTGCTGTCGATATTCGGCCTGCCCATCTCCGAATATCCGGACGTCGTGCCGCCATCCGTGGTGGTGCGCGCGCAATACCCGGGCGCCAACCCGAAAGTGATCGCCGAAACCGTGGCCGCGCCGCTTGAAGAGCAGATCAACGGCGTCGAGAACATGCTCTACATGTCCTCGCAAAACACGTCCGACGGCGCGATGATGCTGACCGTGACCTTCAAGATCGGCACCAACGTCGAGCAGGCCGAGACGCAGGTGCAGAACCGCGTGCAGCGCGCCTTGCCGCGTCTGCCCGAGGAAGTGCGCCAGATCGGCGTGACGACGGTGAAATCGTCGCCCAACCTGACCATGGTGGTGCACCTGGTGTCGCCGAACAAGCGCTATGACGACATGTACTTGCGTAACTACGCGGTGCTGAACGTCAAGGATCAACTGGCACGCTTGCCCGGCATGGGCGACATCCAGATCTTCGGCGCCGGCGACTACGCCATGCGCATCTGGCTCGACCCGCAAAAGGTGGCGGCGCGCGGCATGACGGCGAACGACGTCGTCGACGCCATTCGCGAGCAGAACGTGCAGGTGGCTGCAGGTGTCATCGGCGCTTCGCCGGCGAAAAACTCGGACTTCCAGCTGACCGTCAATACCCAGGGCCGTCTGCAGACGCCGGAGGAATTCGGCGCCATCATCGTGCGCACGAATGCCGACGGCGCCGTCACGCACCTGAAGGACGTGGCGCGCGTGGAAATGGGCGCCAACAGCTATTCGCTGCGTTCGCTGCTGAACAATAATCCGGCCGTCGGCATGGGTATTTTCGAGGCGCCCAACGCCAACGCGCTGCAACTGTCGTCCGACGTGCGCGCCAAGATGGACGAACTGAAAAAAGACTTCCCGCAAGGCGTGGAATACCGCATCGAGTACGACCCCACGCAGTTCGTGCGCTCGTCCATCGAAGCCGTGATCCATACCCTGCTCGAAGCCATTGCCCTGGTGGTGCTGGTGGTGATCATCTTCCTGCAAACCTGGCGCGCCTCGATCATTCCGCTCTTGGCCGTTCCCGTGTCGATCGTCGGTACCTTTGCCGTGATGCTGGGCTTTGGCTTCTCGATCAACACGCTGTCGCTGTTCGGTCTCGTGCTGGCCATCGGTATCGTCGTCGATGACGCCATCGTGGTGGTGGAAAACGTCGAGCGCAATATCGAGGAAGGCTTGTCGCCGCGCGACGCCACCATCCAGGCCATGAAAGAGGTGAGCGGTCCCATCGTCGCCATCGCCCTGGTGCTGTGCGCCGTGTTCGTGCCGATCGCCTTCGTGCCAGGTTTGTCCGGCGAGTTCTATCGCCAGTTCGCGCTGACCATCGCCATTTCGACCGTGATCTCCGCTTTCAGCTCGCTGACCCTGGCGCCGGCCCTGTCGGCCGCGCTGCTGAAACCGCACGATGCGCCGAAAGACGCGCTGACGCGCGGCATGGACATGGTCTTCGGCCGCTTCTTCGCCTGGTTCAACCGCTTCTTCGGCCGTGCCTCGCACCGCTACGAAGCGGGCGTGAAAGGCGTGTTGGGCCGCAAGAGCGCTTCCCTGGGCGTGTATGCGCTGCTGGTCGTCGCCGCCATCTTCACCTTCAAGTCCGTGCCGGCCGGCTTCGTGCCGGCGCAGGACAAGCAATACCTGGTGGGCTTTGCGCAATTGCCCGACGCCGCCTCGCTGGACCGCACGGAAGATGTCGTGCGCCGCATGTCCGACGTCATCAAGTCGGTGCCTGGCGTCGAATCGACCATCGCCTTTCCGGGCCTGTCGATCAACGACTTCACCAATGCACCGAATGCCGGCATCGTGTTCGCCACCCTGAAGCCATTCGACGAGCGCGGCACCAAGGAATTGTCGGGCGGCGCTATCGCGGCCGAGATCAACAAGCGCCTGGGCGGCATCCAGGACGCCTTCATCATGGTCTTCCCGCCACCGCCCGTCAACGGCCTGGGCACCATCGGCGGCTTCAAGATGATGATCGAAGACCGTGGCAACCTCGGTTACGACGCGCTGTACAACGCCACCCAGGCATTGGCCGCGAAAGCGTACCAGACGCCGGAACTGGCGGGCGTGTTCTCGGGTTACCAGATCAACGTGCCGCAGCTGTTCGCCGACGTCGACCGCGTGAAAGCCAAGCAGATGGGGGTGCAGCTGCAAACCATTTACCAGACCTTGCAGATCAACCTCGGTTCGCTGTACGTGAACGACTTCAACCAGTTTGGCCGCACCTACCAGGTGCGCGTGCAGGCCGATGCCGCCTTCCGTTCGCATGCGCAGGATATCGCGCAGCTGAAGGTACGCAACGACAAGGGCGAGATGATCCCGCTGTCGTCGCTGATGCGCGTCAAGGACAGCTATGGTCCGGACCGCGTGCAGCGCTACAACGCCTATGCCGCAGCCGACTTCAATGGCGGCGCCGCGCCTGGCGTATCGAGCGGCCAGGCGCAAGCCGCGCTGGAACGCATCGCCAAGGAAGTGCTGCCGCAGGGGATTTCGTATGAATGGACGGAGCTGACCTACCAGGACATTTTGTCCGGCAATACGATGATCTATGTCTTCCCGCTGTGCGTGCTGCTGGTGTTCCTGGTGCTGGCCGCCCAGTACGAAAGCTGGACCCTGCCGCTGGCCGTGATCCTGATCGTGCCGATGTCCATCCTCTGCGCCTTGCTGGGCGTGAAACTGACCGGCGGCGACAACAACGTGTTTACCCAGATCGCGCTGTTCGTGCTGGTGGGACTGGCGTCGAAGAACGCGATCCTGATCGTGGAATTTGCCCGCGAGCTGGAAGAGCATGGCCGCACCGTCGTGCAGGCGGCGCTGGAAGCGTGCCGTCTGCGTTTGCGTCCGATCCTGATGACGTCGATCGCCTTCATCATGGGCGTGGTGCCCCTGGTGTTCTCGCACGGCGCCGGTTCGGAAATGCGCCATGCGATGGGCGTGGCGGTCTTCGCCGGCATGCTGGGCGTGACCTTCTTCGGCCTGTTCCTGACGCCCGTGTTCTACGTACTGCTGCGCACCCTGGCGCAGCGTTTTGAGAAAAAACCAGCCGCCGCTGCCGCCAAGCCTGTCGCGCCAGCGCTGGACCTGGAAGGAGATATATATTGAAAACCAACGCAACTACGCGGGTAACCGTCCTGCGCACGGCCTTGACGGCCATGGCAGCTGCCGTGCTGCTGGCCGCCTGCGCGGCGCCCGAGTTCAAGCAGCCGCAGATCGACACGCCCACCGCGTTCAAGGAAGCGCAAACCTTGCCGGCCGTGCAGACGGCGGCCGACGGCACGCGCTGGAAGCAGGGCCAGACGGGCATGGCCGAGCGCCAGGCGCGCGGCGAATGGTGGCTGGCCTTCAATGATCCGGCTCTCACAAGCCTGATCGGCGAAGCCACGCAGGCCAATGCCAACCTGGCGGTGGCCGCCGCCCGCGTCAAGCAGGCGAGGGCGATCGCCGGCATCGCCGAAGCGGACCGCATCCCGCAAGTGGGCGTGAACGTGGGCGGCCAGCGCAACCGCGCTTCCGCCGTGTCGCTCGGCTTGCCGAACGGCGCGCCGGTGGCGGCCACCAACGTCTACCAGGCCAACCTGACGGCCAGCTACGAAGTCGACCTGTTCGGCAGGGTGGCGGCTAACGTCAGCGCCTCGCGCAGCGACGCGCTGGCCGTGGAGGCGACCTATCGCTCGGTGCTGCTGTCCTTGCAGGCCGACGTGGCGCAGACCTACTTCCAGCTGCGCGCCACGGACGCCGAGCTGGCGACCCTGGAGCAGACGGTGCGCCTGCGCGAGGAAAGCGTGCATGTGAACCAGCGCCGCTATGACCTGGGCGACATCGGCGAATTCGATTTGTCGCGTGCCCGCACGGAGCTGTCGACCGCGCGCGCCGAAGCCATCGGCCTGCAGCGCCAGCGCGCCACCAGCGAGCATGCGCTGGCTGTGTTGCTGGGCAAACCTGCCGCCAGCTTCACGGCGAGCGTCAATCCGCTGCAGGACAGCGGCTTCCTGCCCGTGATCCCGGCCGGCATGCCGTCGTCGCTGCTGGAGCGCCGCCCGGACATCGCGTCGGCGCAGCGCACCATGGAAGCGTCGAATGCGCGCATCGGCGTGGCCAAATCGGCCATGTTCCCGGCCTTGAGCCTGAACGCCTCCGGCGGTGGCGCGTCCGACACCTTCTCGGATATCTTCAAGTGGAGCAGCCGCTCCTGGCTGCTGGGCGCCCTGATGTCGATGCCGATCATCGACGGTGGTCGCAACAAGGCGGCCGTGAGCCGCAGCGAAGCGCAGCTGGAAGAGTCGGTGGCGACGTATCGCCAGAGCGTGCTGGTGGCCTTCGCCGAGGTGGAAGACAACCTGGCCGGCCTGCGCATCCTGTCGGGCCAGACGCAGCAGATCGACGAAGCCGTCGTCTCGGCGCGCCGCTCGGCCGACCTGGCGCAAAAGCTGTACGATGCGGGCCGTTCCAGCTACCTGGACTTGCTCGACGCGCAGCGCAACCTGGCGGCCATCGAGCGCAACGCCGTGCAATTGCGCGGCAACCGCGCCGTCACCACCGTGGCGCTGATCCGCGCCCTGGGCGGCGGCTGGGGCGAAACGGAGCCGCAAGTGGCGGCCAACTAGTTTCCCGGCACCGCGGGCTGGAGTATTCCGGCCCGCGGCCAGGAAAACATCGTCAAAACGGCGTCGTGCGCTTGCACGGCGCCGTTTTTTTGTTTTGGTCAGTTGAATCCGTTTGCGGAAATGCCGCGTAAATACTCCTGCAATCACGCAAACGCAGTCATCCAGGAGAGATCACCATGCGCACCTTTATTCCCGCAGCACTGTTTGTTACCTCCCTCACTTCCATGCTGGCCGCCAGCGCCCCCTTTGCCGCCGACATGACGACCATGGTGGGTGGCCAGAGCATGTATCCGTCCAAGGACATCGTCGACAACGCCGTCAATTCGGCCGACCACACGACCCTGGTCGCCGCCGTCAAGGCGGCCGGCCTGGTCGACACCCTGAAAGGCAAGGGACCCTTTACCGTGTTCGCGCCGACGAATGCGGCCTTCGGCAAGCTGCCGGCCGGCACCGTCGAGACCCTGGTCAAGCCGGAAAACAAGGCCACCCTGACGAAAATCCTCACTTACCACGTGCTGCCCGGCAAATACGACTTCAAGGCGCTGGCCAGGGAAATCAAGATGCACGACGGCAAAGCCACCTTGCCGACGGCCAGTGGCGGCAAGCTGATGTTCGCCATGAACGGCATGCACAACATCGTCGTGATGGATGAGGGCGGCAACAGCGCCAACATCAGCACCTATGACGTGTACCAGTCGAATGGCGTGATCAATGTGATCGACACGGTCTTGACGCCGAAATAAATGCACGAAAAAGCGGACGAAAAAAAAGACAGGGAAAACCCTGTCTTTTTGCTTGCCGCCGCGATTACTTGGCTGGCGCAGCTGCCGGTGCGGAAGCTGCCGCTGCGGCCGGAGTTGCAGGCGTCGCAGGCGTTGCCGGTGCGGCTTTCTTCGCCTTGTGATGCTTGGCTTTCTTGTGCGCAGCCGGTTTGACGGCGGCTGGCGCTTCAGCCTTGGCTGCCGGCGCAACGGCGGCGGAAGCTGCAGGAGCGGCCGGTGCGGCAGGAGCGGCTGGCGTCTGGGCGAAAGCGGCGGTGGCGAACAGGCTGGCGATCAGGGTGGCGATAACTTTTTTCATGATGAAATCCTATAAGGTAATGGTGCGAATAAAAATCGGGTGCGGATGGACTGGATTACTTGCTTGCGGCAGGTGCCGCTTCAGCGGTGGCCGACGCCAGTTTGGCATCTGCCTTGGCCTTGGTTTTTTTCGCAGTGTGATGCGCCTTGGCCTTGGTGGTGGCAGCTTCCGTTTTTGCGCTGGCGACGTCCGTTTTGGCGGCGACCACTGCTTTCGCTTCCTTGGCATCGGCTTTCACGACGGCTTGCGCTTCCTTGGCGTCAGCCTTGACCACGGCTTTCGTGTGGGCCGCTTCCGCCTTGGCGGGAACGGATGCTGCCGGAGCGGCTGGGGTTTGGGCGAAGGCTGCGGTAGCGAACAGGCCGGCGACGAGGGTGGCGATCATTTTTTTCATTTTATTTTCCTGGCGAGTGGTAAGTGATGGTATGGGGGATTACTTGGCTGCGGCTGGTGCTGGAGCAGGTGTAGGTGCTGCAGCGGTGGCCGATGCCATTTTTGCGTCAGCCTTGGCCTTGGTTTTTTTTGCCTTGTGGTGTGCCTTGGCTTTCGTGGTGGTCGCTTCCGCTTTGGCGCTGGCGACATCCGTTTTCGCGGCGACCACGGCTTTCGCTTCTTTCGCATCGGCCTTGACGACGGCTTGCGCTTCCTTGGCATCCGCTTTCACGACGGCCTTGGTGTGGGCCGCTTCCACTTTCGCCGGTACCGAAGCCGCCGGAGCGGCCGCAGGTGCTGCCGGGGTTTGGGCGAAGGCTGCGGTAGCGAACAGGCCGGCGATCAGGGTAACAATTGCTTTTTTCATGGTGCAGTCCTCGGTGGTGGTTTGTCTGGTATGTCTGTTGGTGTCGGGATGATTCCCGTGTCACTGAGCAGAAAACGCGGCCCGGAAGGTGACGGTTGACCTTGTTTACACTTTCTTACAATCAGGTGATTTAAGCGACGTTGATGTCAAGATGCGGCGTGAAAATGCAAAAAGACAGCCGAAGCTGTCTTTTTGTGTGGCGCGGAAAATGCGCGGAGGGAATTACTTGGCTGCTGCCGCAGTCGCTTCAGTTTTGGCTTCGTCAGCCTTGGCTTTGGCTTTTTTCGCTTTGTGATGGGCTTTGGCCTTGGTGGCTTTGGCGTCGGCCTTGGCGCTGGCGACATCGGCTTTCGCATCGGCGGCGACAGCGGCTTCCTTGGCATCGGCTTTGACTACCGCCTTGGTTTCCTTGGCTTCTGCTTTTGCCACTTCCTTGGTGTGCTTGGCTTCGGCCTTGGCAGGAGCGGCTGGCGTTTGAGCAAAGGCTGCGGTAGCGAACAAGCCGGCGATCAGAGTAGCGATTACTTTTTTCATGGTGCAGTTCCTCAAGAAGTGGGTTTGTAGTTCAGGAGATGCATTTCCCCTGTCACTGAGCCAAAAACGCGCCGTGCGGCAATGCCGTTGACAGCGATTCGGGCTAATTACAAACACTTACATTTGGCGGGTCCGGTGCTCTGTTAGCTGGCGTACCGCGCCCAAGCCTGCGGCGGCCTAGACTCGATACCATCGTCACCACATGGGCCGCCATGAAAGCCGCCTTGAAAACCTATCAAGCCAAGCGCAATTTCGCCGTCACGCCCGAGCCTGCAGGTGGCGACGAGGACGAGAGCGACGGGCTCGCCTTCGTCATCCAGAAGCACTGGGCCAGCCGCTTGCACTATGATTTTCGCCTGGAACTGGACGGCACGCTGAAAAGCTGGGCCGTGCCGAAAGGGCCCAGCTACGATCCGCGCGACAAGCGCATGGCCGTGCAGGTGGAAGACCATCTCCTGGCCTACGCCGGTTTTGAAGGCGCGATCCCCGAAAAACAGTATGGCGCGGGCAAGGTCATCATTACCTGTTCGACGTGGCGTATTTCGATGGCCACGATCTGCGGACCCATAGCGTCGAGGCGCGCAGGGCACTGCTGCAGGGGCTGCTGGAACAATTGCCCGCATCGCCGCTGGTGCGCTTCAGCGCAGCGCTCAATGCCGCGCCGCGGCAACTGCTGGCCCACGCCTGCCGCCTGGGGCTGGAAGGGGTGATTGGTAAGCGGCGTGGCTCGCCCTACGTCACGCGCCGCTCCGGCGACTGGATCAAGCTCAAATGCGGGCCGCCGCCTCGATGCGCTGGCCAGCGACGCCAGCCCGTCTGGGTGAAGCCGTGGCTGGTGGCAGAGGTCAGTTTTAGATAAACAGCCGGCCGCCATCGTGCGCGAGCGGCCACAGCGAATCGACAGGGAGAAACCGATGCCAAGCACATCCATGCCCGACAGCGTCTTGCCGGCCAGTTTCAAGGTCAGCCATGCGGACAGGGTGATCGACCAGGAGAGCGGCGCCACGAAGATCGACCTGGTGCGCTATTACGCGCTGGTGGGCAAGCTGATGCTCGTGCATTTGCGCGGGCGCCCCGTGTCGCTGGTGCGCGCGCCGGCCGGCGTGGGCGGCGAGCTGTTTTTCCAGAAGCATGCCGATACGTCGACCATGCCCGGCGTCAAACAGCTCGATGCACGGCTGGACCCGGAACACCCGCCGATGCTGGCAGTGGCCAGCGTCCAGGGGCTGTTGTCGGCGGCGCAGTGGAATGTGGTGGAATTTCACACGCAGAACGCGCTGGCCAGCGCCTACGACACGCCGAACCGCCTGGTGTTCGACCTGGACCCGGGCAAGGGCGTGGCCTGGCCCGCCATCCGCGAAGCGGCCTTGCTGCTGCGCGCCTTCCTGACGGAGCTGGGCTTGCCCGCCTGGCTGAAAACCAGCGGCGGCAGGGGCTTGCACGTGGTCGTGCCGATCCGCCCGCAACACGACTGGGACACGGTGAAGGCGTTTTCGCAAGCCATCGTGGCGCACATGGCCCAGTTCATTCCGCAGCGCTTCGTCTTGAAAAGCGGGCCAGGCAACCGGGTCGGCAAGATCTTCATCGATTATTTGCGCAATGGCCGGGGCGCCACCACCGTATGCGCGTGGTCGGCCCGCACGCGTTCGGGGCTGGGCATTTCCGTGCCGCTGGCCTGGGAAGAGCTCGACGAGCTGAAGGCGGGCGACCAATGGAACGTGGGCAATGTCCACCGCCGCCTCGACGTGGGCAACGCGCCGTGGGCCGCTTATGCGCGCAGCGCGAAGGGCCTCGATGCGGCGATGAAAAAGCTGGCCTTTACTCCTGCGGCTTGAGCGGCTGGGTGGCGCGCGCCAGTTGCAGCGCTTCGTCGATGGCCGCGTTGAGCTGGGCAATCTCGACGGGTTTCGTCAGGTAGCGGAAAAAGCCCGCCGCCAGGCCGTGCCGGATGTCGCCCTTCATGGCATTGGCCGTCAAGGCGATGACGGGGATGTGCGCCGTGCGCGTATCGTTGCGCAGGATGCGTTGCGCCTGGTTGCCATTCATGCCGGGCAGGTTGATATCCATCAGGATGACATCGGGGTGGCGTTCCAGCGCCAGCGCGATACCCTGGCGCGCGTCGGTGGCCGAGATCATGCGCAGATGCGGCAGGAAGCTGACGATGTCTTCCACCAGCCGCAGGCTGGCCGGATTGTCTTCCACGTACAACAGCAGCGCCTGGCCGCCGGCGGCATCGCTCCCGGCGTCGCCGGCAGGCTCGGGCAACGCATCCATCTCCAGCGGCATCCTTGCGGGCGGCGCGGCCATGGTGTCGAGTTCGATCCAGAACACGCTGCCCACGCCGACGCAGCTGTGCACGCCCATGCCGCCCCCCATCAGCTCGACCAGGCGCTTGGTGACGACCAGGCCGATGCCCGTGCCTTCCTCGCTGCCCGCCTCCTGTCCCAGGCGGTTAAACGGCTGGAACAATTCCGCCAGCTGCGCCTCGTCCAGCCCCTTGCCCGTGTCGCGAATGGCGATGCGCACGCGCTGCGCCGCGGGCTGAGAAACTTCCAGCGCCACCTTGCCGGCGGGACGGTTGTACTTGATGGCGTTCGATAGCAGGTTCAGCAGCACCTGCTTGAGGCGCGTATGGTCGGCCCTGACCGTCAGCGGCTCGCAGGCCGAAAAGATCATCTCGATCTGGCGCTGCTGCGCCTGTTCCTCCACCATCACGCGCACGTCGTCGAGCAGCGCGGGCAGCGCCACCGGCTCGATCGACAGGCTCAGGCTGCCTGATTCGATCTTCGCCAGGTCGAGGATTTCATTGATCAAGGTCAGCAGATGGCGGCCCGAGGTGACGATGTTTTGCACGAAGGTGCGCTTTTGCAGCACGGTCGCGGGCAGGGCTTCGTTGGCCAGCAGCTGGGCAAAACCGAGGATGGCGTTGAGCGGCGTGCGCAGTTCGTGCGACATGCTGGTAAGAAAACGGTCTTTCGCCTGGCTGGCCCGCTCGAGTTCGATTTTCTGTTCGTTGAGCGTGCGTTCGATGCGCTTGCGCTCGGTGATGTCGCGGATGGCCGACGACACCAGCACGCCTTCGTCCGTTTCCAGCGGCGACAGGCTGATTTCGACGGGAAATTCGGTGCCATCGCGGCGCAAGCCGTACAGTTCCAGTCCCGCGCCCATGGAGCGGGCGCGCGGCGCCGCGGAAAAGGCTTGCCGGTGGCGCGGATGGTCAATCGCATAGCGGGCCGGGATCAGCACTTCCACGTTGCGTCCCAGCAACTCCGCGCGCGCATAGCCGAACAGGCGTTCCGTCTGCGAATTGACGAGCACGATCTCGCCATCGCCGTTGACGATGACGATGGCGTCCGGCGCCGATTCGAGCAGGCCGCGGAACTTCTGTTCGGCACGGCGGCGGTCGCTGACGTCGCGGATGGCGCTGATGACGAAGGTGCCGATCTCCGTCTGGATCGGCGAGAGGCTGATTTCGACGGGGAACTCGACGTCGTCCTTGCGCAAACCCAGCAATTCCAGGTCGGCGCCCATGGTGCGCGTGCGCGGCTGGTCGAAATAGCGCGCGCGGTGGGCCACGTGCACATGGCGCAGGCGTTGCGGCAGCAGGCTATCGATTTTCCTGCCGCTCAATTCGCCTTCCGCGTAGCCGAACAGGCGCTGCGCCTGCTGGTTGGCCAGCACGATGGCGCCCGTGGCATTGACCATGATGACGCTGTCCGGCGTCGATTCGAACAACACGCGGTAGCGCACGTCGACGAACTGGGCGTCGCGCGCCGCCTTCAGCAAGGTCGTGTCCTTCATGGTGGAAATCAGGTAGCGGGGGCCGTCCGGCGCCGCGTGTGCGGCCTGGCACACTACGTCGACGTAGATGAGTTCACCATCCTTGCGCCGCCGCAGCGATTCGCGGTCATAGCTGCCTTGCAGGGCCAGCTGCTCGTCGATCAGCTGGGCCGCCTCGGCCTGTCCCGGCAGCGAGATCAGTTCCCACAGCGTGCGGCCCAGCGCTTCCTCGCCGGCATAGCCGAAAATGCGCTGCGCCCCGGCCGTCCAGCGCACGACGGCATGGTCTTCGTTCGTGATGACCACGCCGCCAGGGGCACCGCTGAGGATAAGCTGATCTAACTCGGCATCCATTTTTTTCGCACGCATGACAGTGCTTGTCGGGTTGCAAGCCTGTGCATAACGTAGCGAGAAGCTTGATTAAAGTCAATTCATTTATATGATTGAAGAACCTCCCGTGCGGGCACCCGTGCTTCAGGCCGCCTTGCGCCTGGCCGGGGATGGCTTGCGGGAGGCGGACGGGGCCGCGCGCTTGCGGGCCGGCGCCGCTGGCGCTTTCTTGCCCAGGCTTTGCTGCAGCAGGGCGACCAGGTCGATCACGTTGCCGCCATGCTCTTCTGCCGGCGCGGCTGCGGGCGGGGTGATGGTCTTGGTCTGCCTTGCCTTGATCTTTTTCTTGACCAGCGCCAGCACGTCTTCGCGGTAGCTGTCGTGGTATTGCCCGGGTTCCCACGCTTCGCTCATGCCGTCCAGCAGCGACAGGGCCATCTTGAGTTCCTTGTCGCTGATGCCCGCCGCCTTCAGGTCGCTGTCGGGCAAGTCCAGGTCATCCGTGGGGCGGATTTCATCGGCATAGCGCAGGGTGTTGAGCACGATGGCGTCGCCCACGCACACGAGCGCGCACAAATGCTGCTTGGTACGCATGACCACGCTGGCGATGCCCACTTTGTTGGCCTTGCGCAAGGTTTCGCGCAGCAGCGCATAGACTTTCTCGCCGCCCTTGGCGGGCAGCAAGTAATACGGGTGCTCGTAAAAGGTCAGCGGCACCTCGGCGGCATCGACAAAGGTGTGGATATCGATGGTTTGCGTGGCCTTCACATTGGCTTGCCTTAAATCTTCCTCGGACAGCACCACGTACTCATCCGTCTTGTATTCATAGCCCTTGACGATGTCGTCCCACTCGACTTCCTTGCCCGTCTGCTTGTTGTAGCGCTTGTAGCCGATGGGCGCGAAGTCGCGCCGGTCCAGCATGGACAGGTCCAGCTCATGGTCGAGGCTGGCCGAGATCAGCTCGACGGGAATGTGCACGAGGCCGTAGCTGATGGCGCCTTTCCACAGTGCGCGCGCCATCGCCTATTCCCCCACCTTGCCGGTAACGGGCAGGACGATGCCGCTGATGTAGCTGGAACAGGCGGGCGAGGCCAGGAAAACATAGGCGGGCGACAGTTCTTCCGGTTGTGCCGGACGGCGCATGTCCGTGTCCGCGCCGAATTTCTGGATGTCTGCGGGCGACTGGTCGGCCGGATTCAGGGGCGTCCAGACGGGCCCGGGCGCGATGGCGTTGACGCGGATGCCCTTGTCCAGCAAGTTGCCGGCCAGCGCCATGGTAAACGCGTGGATGGCGCCCTTGGTGGTGGAGTAGTCGAGCAAATGCTTGGAGCCTTGCAAGCCCGTCACGGAACCCGTGTTGATGATGGAGGCGCCCCGCTGCAAATGGGGCAGCACGGCCTTGGCCATGTGAAAGTAACCGTAGACATTGGTTTTCATGGTGAGGTCGAAGCGTTCTTCGCTCAGGTCCAGCAAGGACGCGGCATGTTCCTGGAAGGCGGCGTTGTTGACCAGCACGTCGATATGGTTGAACTTGTCCAGCACCTGGCGCACGGCATCCTGGCAAAAGCCCTGCTCGCGCACGTCGCCGGCGATCAACAGGCAGCTCTGGCCTTCCGCTTCCACGTAGCGCTTCGTTTCGTTGGCGTCCGCATGTTCGTTCAGGTAGATGATGGCGACGTCGGCCCCCTCGCGCGCATACAGCACGGCCACGGCGCGGCCGATGCCCGAATCGCCGCCCGTGATGACGGCCACCATGCCGGCCAGCTTGCCGCTGCCGCAGTAGTCGGGCGCCAGGAAGCGGGGCTTCAATGCCATCTGCGCCTCGATGCCGGGTTTGTCCAAGTGCTGGGCGGGCAGAGGAGGGACCGGCTGGCTGCGCGCGCCCGTCTGCACGGGGGACTTGCTATCGCGTTTGCCTGGCTTGGCGGCATCGGGCTGTTTATCTTTCTGATCTTGCTCCTGCTGTATGCTGCGCTGCAAGTTACCTGCGGACTGATCCTTGTTTTCGTTCATGCTGGCTCCCGGATGCTGGAGTCCAGTATCGGCGGGGCGCGCGCGCCTGACGGTGCGCTCGCTAACAGAGTGGCGCAAGCGGGGCGTGTGGCCATCGTCCGCCCCGACATTGAGCGCCCCCCTGTCAGCCGGCCTCGTCGCATGATAGGCTTCGGTTTTCAGATTTCGGGATCATTCATGCTGCTTTGGCTCAGGCAATACCGGCGTCCTCTGTTGGCCGGAGACATCACCGCCGGTATCGTGGTCGCCATGATGATGGTGCCGCAAGGCATGGCCTACGCGCTGGTGGCCGGCTTGCCGCCCGTGGTGGGCATCTACGCCAGCATCCTGCCGCCCGTGCTGTACGCCTTGTTCGGCAGCAGCATGACGCAATCCGTGGGCCCCATGGCCATCGTCTCGCTGATGACGGCCGCCGCGCTGGCGCCGCTGGCCGACCCCGGTTCCTCCCTGTACATCGTGCTGGCCGCCCAGCTGGCCTTCATCAGCGGCCTCGTCCTGTTGCTGTGCGGCGTGCTGCGCCTGGGCTTCATGGCCAGTTTCCTGTCGCGCCCCGTGATCAGCGGTTTCAGCAATGGCGCGGCGATCCTGATCATCTGGGGCCAGATCGCGCCCTTGCTGGGGGCAACGCTGCCCCACTGGCATGCGCCCAGCCTCGTGCTGGGGCTGTCCGGCCTGCTGTTCCTGTGGCTGGCCAAGCGCTACGCGTCGCGCCTGCTGCGGCGCTGCGGCTTGAACCAGGTGGCGGCCGACGTGGGCGCCCGCCTGGCGCCGATGGCGCTGGTGCTGGCCGGCATCGCGCTGGTCGCCTATGGCGGCCTGGATGCGATGGGCGTGCAAACGACGGGCCACGTGCCCGGCGGTTTGCCGGGCCTGAACCTGGCCACCTCCGGCGCCCATTGGCGCACGCTGCTGTCGCCGGCGCTGCTGATCGCCTTCATCATCTTCCTGATGAGCATGTCCGCCGCCCAGACCCTGGCGCAAAAACGGGGCGAAAAGCTGCATACGAACCGCGAACTGCTGGGCCTGGGCGCGGCCAACGTGGCCAGCGCGCTGTCGGGTGGCTTTCCCGTCACCGGTTCGATTTCGCGCTCGGCCGTCAATTTCCAGGCGGGCGCCAACACCCCCCTGGCCAGCATCATCACGGCCGGCCTGCTGGCGCTGGCGCTGGTGGCGCCCACGGGCTGGCTGGCCCTGCTGCCGCTGCCCGTGCTGGCGGCCACCATCATCTTTGCCGTGTCCAGCCTGCTGGACTGGGATACCTTGAAACTGTCGTGGCGCTACGACCGCAGCGATGCGCTGGCCCTGCTGGCGACGACGGCCGGCGTGCTGGTGCTGGGCGTGGAAGCGGGCGTGGTGATCGGCGTGCTGTTGTCGATGGGCACCCTGATCTGGCGCGCCAGCCGTCCGCACATCGCCGTGCTGGGGCGTATCCCGAATAGCGAGCACTTCCGCAACGTGGAGCGCTATGAAGCGCAAACCCTGCCGGACGTGTTGCTGCTGCGCATAGATGCGGGCCTGTTCTTTGGCAACGTCGAAGCCGTCACGGAGCGCGTGGAAGACGAATTGCGCGGCCACCCGACGGCGCGCCACCTGGTGCTGGTGCTGTCGGCGGTCAACCAGATCGACAGCACGGCCTTGCTGGGCTTGATCGAACTCAACAGCGCGCTGGCCAAGCGCGGCATCAGCCTGAACCTGGCCGAAGTGAAAGGCCCCGTGATGGACCGCTTGCGCCAGAGCAGTTTATTGAAAGAGCTGAGCGGCAAGCTCTACCTGAGCACGGCGCTGGCGACAAACGATTTGAGCGGGAGCAAGACATGACGATGGAATTGAATCTGCATGGCGAGGCGCGCGCGTTGAACAGTGTGCTGGCGCTGGAACAGGCGCTGCAGGAAGCACGCGCCCTGGCCCAGTGCGAGCTGTGGCTGACCAGTGCCACGGACGCGGAGCAGGGCCCGGCCCTGTGCATGCTGCGCAATGGCGGCAACGCCTGGCTGATGTATCTGTCCGGGCAGGACGACCTGAGTTTCCACTCGCTGGGCGATGAGGAGGAAACGGGGGAATGCAGCTACCTGCTGGCCAATGGCCAGGTGGATGTGTATCCGGAAGCGTGGTGCGTGGACGTGGAACACTGCCAGCAGGCTTTCGTCGCGTTTTTCAGGACAGGCGGCGCGCGGCCGGCCGCCATCGCGTGGGAAGCGGATTGAGATGCCGCACACCATCATCGCCGACATCGACCGCGACCTGCTGGCCGCGCTGGACGCCAGGGCAGGTTTATGCACGCTGCGCGCCGTCCTGCTGCGCTACAAGGCCAGCGGCGTGACGGCGGCGCAAGTGGCCGCCTTGCTGCAGGAATTGCGCCCTGCTGCTCAGGAGGGGCCGCTGGAAGACGCGATACTGGACGCTCTCGACATGGTGACGGGCTGGTGCGGGCCAGAGTTACGCGTATGGGACGGGGCAGGGAGCGACCATGCACCCTGAAAAATTCAGGCAGGTGGCGGGGCTGCCGCCCGCCGAACGCCATGCCTACTTCGTGCGCAAGGCGGCCGATACGCAAGAAGTGTGGGGTTTGCACCAAGAAGGCTGGGCCACGGCGCACGCCAATGGCAAGGTGGCCATTCCGTTCTGGCCGGAAGCGGCGTTCGCGCAAGCGTGCGCCAGCGGCGACTGGGCGCATTGCCAGCCGCGCGCCATCGCGCTCGACGATTTTCTGAACAAGTGGCTGCCCGGCATGGCGGGCAATGACCAGCTGGCTTCCGTGTTTCCCGTGCCGCAAGGCAGCGCCAGCATCGCGGCGCCCTACGATTTGCTGGCGGACTTGCAGCAGGAGGCAGAGCAGTATGAGTGAACAACGCCTCGACGCCTGGTACGACGGCTCGGCCATCTGCCTGATCGCCGTCGGCGCGCAGGGCGACCCGCTGGACCTGGGCGACGACGAAGTGCGCGCGCTGATCGCCAGGCTGCAGCAATGCCTGGCCGAGTCCGAGGCAGGCGCGGCGCCTGGCTGACGGCTCAGGCGGGGGCCAGCGCCTTTTCCATCGCCACGCTGGCCAGGCTGATGCCGCTCGGGTGTGCATACGCTTCCCCGCGCAAGGCAACAAAACCGGCAGCCTGGTAAAACGGTACGGCGTTCAGCGACGCGGACAGGTGCAGGCGCGCCAATTGCTCCAGCGCCGCCAGCAGCCGCCTGCCGATGCCCAGGCCCGCGAGGGCGGGATCGACGAATACGGCATCGACTTCGTGTTTATCGATATCCAGCATGGCGTAGCCGGCAATGGCCTCGCCCTGCATCGCCACGACGCCGCCACCGGCGGCCAGCATGGCGGCATAGCCGTCCGGCACGGGAGAGGCCGTCCACACTTCGATCTGTTCCGGCGCATAGTGCGTGGCGCAACCGACGCGCACGGCCACCGTGCGCAGTGCCCACAGGGCGGCTATGTCAAAGGGCAGGGCGGGGCGCAGGGTGATGGGCATGGGCACTTTCGGGAAAAAACTCATGCTAGCGCAACGGCTTGCAAGACGCCAGCACGAGCTTCCCAGCCGTCACTGCGCCGGCTGGTCCGGATCGATGTAGTAGGACCCTGGCGGCGCACCCGGCACCTTCACCCGGAACTTCAGGCCGGACAATAGCTTGTCCCACAAGGCGATGGCCTCCTCGTCCGTCAGCGACGATGCTTCGGCGGCGCCGACCATGTTGTGGGCGACTTTGGTGTACATGGATGCTTCCAATACCGCTGGATAGGCGATATCGCGCGGCGTACCCACCAGCGTCCATTCAAAATCGTGCACGCCATCGGTACGCCGTATCAACGATTCCTCGCCATGCCAGTGCTGCACGTCACGCTTGCCTTCGCGTAGCAGAGTGCGAGGGGGGTAGTTCTTGCCTTGCTGGTCTTTCGCTTCCTGGATGCGGGCAAGCAATGATAATTTCCCGCGTACTTTTGCATCATATTCAGCAGGAGGATAATCGCCGTAGGCGTCCTTATTTGAAGTAATAGAAAACGTGACATCCGGGAAACTTGGGAAATATAAGCCAGCATCTGCCATCTCTTGATCATTATAATTGCTGTCGCCCATAAAGCCACCTTCTAAGCAATGGCCGGGTTCTGCAGGAATTTCATCTTTTTCGCGTAGACGTAAACTATTTGCTCGTGTTGACTGTGTGGCAACCGCACTTGTAACTGTTCCACCTTTTGGAATCGAGCCGCTAAGACCGAATGTAATTTCTCCTTTGTTGATGTATGTTCTGAAAAAAACGTCGCCATCCTCTTTGGAAAATTTATTTTCGAAGTAGTGAAATTGCCAACTATTTTCTATGGGCCCATTTCCGTTGTATATAATTTCAGAAGATGAATCACTAGTTTTTATTTTTCTTATATCTTCTGCTATTTTTTCATTTTTTGCAGTAACCCCTCCTTTTATGATATCAATTCTTGAAGGGGCTGATATGTTGCCATATATCAATTCTGCCTCTTGTGGGACTTTAATGGAATAACGTCCGAAACATACAATTTTTGTTTTTAAAAAGAGTACTTCAAGACGTTTGCTAATTTTTAAGTTGTCAGACATCTTGGCTTCCTTATTTAGATTCTTTTGCGAGCATGCAGAAATAAATATTATTATAAATATAGCTATTGAATTTATTCCACTTCCTTTATCGTTCTTCATGATTTAATCCCATTTGCCTTTTTTTGCGATTTGTACGATGGAATACAACATGGATGCCAGTACATTCGGATCGGCGTAACTATTTTGGTGTTCATAGCCGGTCGCTTCCGTTATGCCGTGTATGAATAATGTACCGGCGATGTGTTGAGCCGAACGATCTGATGGTACTGTTCCATCACCGCGTGCACTGGCTGGCTGTAGCCTTAATTTTAATATTTTCCCTCCGGCTTGAACCGAGAGTTGTCCTTTTGCATCATCTTCAAGTAATTTCCATTTTTCAGGTAGCGGCTCAAATTTATTCCATGGATCGTTAGAGCCGCTGTGAAGACCGTCAATTAATTTAAATACGACGTCGCCGTAACTTAAAAAATTTCTCGATGCACAATAGCTTGCATAAGTATTCGGATGAAATGTTTTTTCTATGGAGAATAGAAATTCCGTAGCTAATTTTAATCGACGCATTACCATTTTAAGGCCTCCACCTTTATCGTGTGGAATGCGTGCTGGATTTACCCAGTTTGGATTGATTAGTCGCCACCATGCATTGGGTGGTTGAAGATAAATACTGTCTAGTGCCGTCGCCTTGTCGCGAGGCCAGCTCCATAAAACTTTATCCTGTGCATCCACAATTTTCAGCCAATTCTGGCCATATGCCGCACCTGGCAACATTTCCAGTGGCGCTGGTGCGTTAGCCAGAATGGCGGTAGCATGCATACCGTCGATGCCTAGAATGCTGGCTTCTATTTCTGCTATCGAACCTTCTCTTTCCTGAAAGCCAAAACGCATGCGTTTATATGCCCCTGCGGCTCCAATGGTGGGCATCACGTTGTGATAAATGCCGAGGATTTTTACATCTTTATCATCAAGCATCTTTCCATAGCTGGGGTGTATCAATGCACGGGCCAGCAAGCCCCCCATGCTGTGCGTGACGATGATGACTTCGTTGCATTTGAAGCCGCGTTGCTGGTAGCCTTTGACCAGGCCGCGTAGTCGTTCTGCAATCGTGACGGCAGATTCACCATTGCTCTTGATAAAGTTATAGCCCATCGCATGCACGGGATACCAACAGGGAGAAATTTTCTTTAAATCGCTGACGCTAATGGCTTTGCCAGATGACGCGCCAAAATTTGTGGGATCTTGCAAAAGCAGTGCGCCAAGCCCACTCGTTTGACGCCAGACAGGATGTGGCTTACCGTCGGAAATCATGTTATTGAGATGCAATTCGGCAGCCCGTAACATTGTTCCGTACGCACCTGCAAATAACACTTCACTCCATCCTCGCCAACGGGCTATTTGTGCCGGGCTTTGATATGCGCAGGCTCTACCTTGATTCGGCCGTGTTGTTGTCGCGATCCTGTTCGTTCCCATCAAAGGAGGAATCGGTGTAAAGCTGTCTGGCACATTTTGATGCCTTGCATCTGCAGCCCTGGTTTCCACACCATCTGGATCGAAGCGGCTGTTGCTCTCCGTATAGTGGTAGTACTCCACTTCGTTTTCAGTGGGATCAAACACCAATTGACGCTGCCGTGGCGACGCACTTTTGAACCAGCCACCCAAGCCGTTGCCTGTGAGGACAGCCGTCTTGCCCCCTGCACCCATCATATCGTCTGGCCGCCAGGCCCGATTGTCTGGCCGGCGCAATTCCTCTTGGCGTACCTTGCTCATTCGTAGATTGCTGCCCATCACGCCTGGCAGGAAAATGACAGGAATTACTTTGCCTGGCGGCACAGTGACGTCATGTCGGGCGGTATCTGTTGTTTCCGTCATCGAAACGGCGAGTTCCGCCCAGCCTCCCACGCCTTGAGTAAATTTTGCAGGATGATTGCCGCGGTTATTCAAGTCATCACATTTACTCATGGCAGTTCTCCCTTGTATCGAATCACATAGCTGTCCATGCCGGTGGATTTTTGTAGGTTCGTCGAGCCGTCGTCACTGCTTTTGCCAGCCACGTTGCCGTCATCGCGCAGGATTTCAAAAGCAATGCCAGCGGCCGGCGTATCGTCGGCATTTACCAGCAAGACCTCCTGATCGAAACTGCTGTGTGGCCGTTCATTGAATTCCTGCGACACGCTTTTCGGCGCCAAGGTTTCGAGGTTGCCGTTGAAGAGTACGGGTGAGGAAGTGAAGAACTGCACCTTGTCGCTGATTTCCAGCATGTGGTTGGCGCCGTGCAGGCGTACGCCTTTCTTGCCCTTGATGTTGACCCAGTCCGCCTCGCTGATCAGCGACAGCTCTTTCCGGGCGAGGATTTCCACCTCGTCGCTGTGGGCCTCGATGGACACCTTGCCGCTGGCGGCGATCAGTTTCATGCCGGCCTTGTGCACGAACAGGCTGAAGGATTTGGCGATGCTGGCAAAGATGCTGTCGCCGCTGGCGAGTGAAATATGCTTGCTGCTGGTGAGCGCCACATGCTCGCTGGCGGCCAGGTGGATCGACTGTGCCGTGCTCAGCTCGATCCCGGCTGGACTGGCCAGCAGCAAATGCGGTTCGGACAGCTCCGGGAAATCTCCCGCGCTCCCCTTGATGGCGGTGTTTTGCCGCTGGATGGCATCGGCCACGGCGCCTTGTTGCGCGGCGCCGTCTTGCGCACCTGCGTCGACGGCCATGCCGGCTAGTCCCTCTTGCAGTTGGCGCGCTTGCGCCAGGCGGGCCTGAGTTTCGTCGAGCTGTTTGACTGATCCCGTTCCTGTGGATGTTTCTGTGGTGATCAGCATGCCTTTGGCTGCGCGCAGGGCGCCCCAGGCATTGCTGGCCAGTTCAAAGCCCACGCCGCGCGCCTCCTTGCGGCCGGCATGGTCGTCGATGCGCGTGATGTTGCCCAATGAGAGGCGGCTGTCCTGTTGCTCGCTGCGCAGCTGTGCCTGGATGGCACCCTTGGTATCGTCGAGTACCAGGTGGTTGGCGCTGCGGGCGCCCAGTTCGCGGCTGCGCACACCGGACAGGGCACGCTGCTGCGGCAGTTGCCACGGCGGCAGGTTCGCACTGTTGTAGACCACGCCGATGACGATCGGGTGGTCGATATTGCCGTCCTGGAATTGCACGACAACTTCCTGACCCACGCGCGGCAAGGCGATGTGGCCCATTTGCGGGCCCGCCATCGGCATCATGACCCGTATCCATGGTGAACTGCGCTCATCGAATTGACCAAGGCGGTCCCAGTGAAATTGCAGGCGGATGCGACCCAGCGCATCGGTATGGATTTCCTCCCCGGCCGGCCCGACCACCAGCGCCGTCTGCACGCCGGCAACCACGCACGGCGTGCTGTTGTAGCCACGGCCTGGCCGCCAACGGATGTCCCGGCGCACGCACGTCATATTGTTGGCGTAGTGCGAGGGGGTGCCGGGACTCGCCTGATAATTGTTGCTGGCGCTATGTTCGACCGACAGGATCAGGTACTCGCGTTCGGCAATGTTGTCGGGGCGTTCCTGGCCCGGCTGATAGCGTTTTTCCTCGCCGCTGAAGTGTCCATCGAGGCGGAAACAAAGGCCTGGTTGCGCACCACGGTGATTGCCGGCCGCCTCGAAGTACTGGCGCAGATGGTCGCTTTCTTCCATGCGGCGCTGTGCCAGCGCTTCTCCCTCATCGACATTCTTATAGCCATAAGCGCCCGTGTTTTCATACAGTTCGTGCGCAAATACATCGCCCTGGCGATTTAATGAGTATCCGCTGGCCAGGCGCGGCTGGGGATTTTTATAGTCGAAACTGGCCAGTGTCAGCTGCCCGGAGCCGATCCGGCGTACGGCTTGCCACTGTTGCAGGCCATCGTCTTCCATGGAACCGGATGCGGAGTGAAAAGGCATGGCGCCGTCGCCGGACACCGTGGCGATCATGTCCGCCAAGGTGCTGTTGTCTGCCAGCCTCAGCGTATGACCATCGGCGCGGTGCTCGTACCAGTAATGCCAGCCCAGCGCTTCCCAGCGGCGGTGCAGGTGGTTGTAGTCGGTCTCGTTGTGCTGGTTGGCGCAGGTGAGCTGCGGATCGTCGCCATGGATGCTGGTTTTCCAGTCGCGCTGCTCATAGTGGGCAAGCGTTGTTTCGGTCAGCTGCATCACGCTTTGGCCATGAAAGGACACATTGTCCTGACGCAGCCGGGCGAAGGCCAGCCAAGGTTGCAGCACCATGCGGTACCAGGCAAAGCCGCCATCGGCGCGCAGCAGGCAAAACTCGCCCACGTAGCCGTTAAAGTAACGGAGCGAACCATCGTCGCGCACCAGGGAAATGGTGACCATGCGGCCCATCATGGCCTTGAGCGCGATGTGCGCGTCATCGGACAGCAATTCGGCCTCGAAGCGGAAGTCGCGCGACACCTCCTCCCTGGCCGTCAGCGCATTGACCAGCAGAATGGCGCTTGCCGGTCCATCTTCATGGGGGAACTCGATCTTCAGCAGGCGCCGTTCCTGCGCGGCGAGGTCGAAGGCCGACAGTGCCGCCTGGATGCTTGCATGCATGGCTTGCCTCCGTCATAGCGATGTGATCAGGTGGGCGCCACAGGCGGTGGCATCGCCGTCATAGGCGTACGGCTTGCCCATGTGTTTGGCGCCTGCGCCGTCCGGCGTGATCGGAAAGCTGCCCTTGCACTTCGGGCAGAAGGTCGTGTCATCGGCCAGCGCCGCCGGCTTCCCCATCACGGTGCTGCCGGACGATGCGCTGGTGACCTTGCCGCCGTGATCGGTTGCGTCGCCGAGCCGGATGACGCCGCGTCCCTCATGTTTCATGCTTGCCTCGCTTTCCAGGTGTGAAGTGCTCAAGTCAACTGCAGCAGATAACGTACTTCAGCGCCGCGTACCTCGGCTTGTGCTGTCCGCAGGAACGTCGTCCAGCCCAGGCGCCGTCTTTCCGATGGCTTGGAGCTCAGGAGCAGGGGGGTAATGCATGGCGGACTCAATATCAGCCGTACTTCATATTGCAGGTCGGGTACGCCGAACAGCGCCAGCATCTTTGCCAGCGCCGCCGCGCCTGCGCTGCGCGGCAGGAAGCGTTGCAGGCCGGCGGGATCCAGCGGGCCGATATGCAGGCAGACGCGCATGTCCTGGCGCCACAGCCGCAGGCCAATAGTTGCGCCGCGCGCCAGGGTAAAGTTGACGCTGCCCAGCAGGCTGCGCCGGTTTTTTTCCAGATAGTCCCAGCCACCGACAAATTGTTGCAGTGAAACTGGTACGCCGCAGTACTCGGCCAGCACGGGGGCAATCGCTTGCGCGGAGACGGGACGACAGCGCAGCAGGCCCGCGTACCAGGCCGCGACGTCCTGCGTCACGACATCAGTTTCCTCGCTCGACGGCAGTGCAGTGCGCCGCACGCCGGCCAGTGCCATCAGCAAAGGCAGTTGCTCATCTTGTGCCCGGGTTTCGAGTGCTGACTCGATGCGATATTTTTCCCACGCCTGGTAATACAGCACGACCATGCGGTGCGAAAAGATATCGAGAAAGGCCGAGACGCCGTCATCTTTGCTCGACCAGCGGTGGGTGGCGATGCGTTCCGAGTGGTGCAAGGGCAAGGTGCCGCCGACACCCAGAAAACGCATGAACGTCGGTGTCAGGGTCAGCTGTTCATTGTCGTCGAGCGTGAGCTGCTCAATTTCACTGGCTGGAAAACGCAAGGACAGGCTGTTCTTGAAGCGCAACACCTGGCTGAAGGCTTGCGCATGGGACACGTTCTGGCGACGTAGCCAACACAGCAGAATACGCACCGCCTGCACGAACTGGTAGCGGTAGGGCTCGGCCAGCAAGTCCGGCATTACACCAGATTCTGCAGTCCGCTTCTTGGTTTGCATCGGATCAGCTCCTCTCCGCTTTGCAGTGACAGCACCACCAGTTCGATGAAACTGTTGATTTGCACATACAGCCCAAGGAAGTGATCGATCACCTGCACAAACAGGTGCATGCCGCTGCCGACGAACGCTTCCTCGTCCAGCGTGATGCGTACCTCCACGCCGTGCGCCAGCGAGGTGCCGCGCCTGTGTCGCAGCCATGTCGTGGTCGGCGAGTGCGCCAGCGCGACGATGCCGCCGATCTGGCGCTGCGAGCTTGCCGATTGGGACAAGTCATACAGCGTCAGCATTTCGCGCAGCGCCGGCAAGCCTTCCTGGACCAGCGCATGATGATTCAGCGTCAGGTGAGAAATGAGGCGCCAGTGCAAGCCAGCGCCAGGTGAAAAGCGCCGCGGCTGGCAGGGGCGTCGCAGCATGTGCAGCGCGGGTCCGCCGTCGCACGGTTGCAAGTCTCCTTGCGGCTGGCCGTATTTGAGCGACAGCGGCAGGTCGCGGTTGCTGCAGGTCAGCGACAACGACAGGCTGGCCTTTTCCTGGATCAAGGGATTGAAGTCGCCATCGACCAGCGTGATTTTCTTTTCGTGACCAGGACTTTTGATGGCCAAGGCCATGTCGTGACGAACGACCCAGTAATGGCCCTGTTGCGCCGCACCTTCGCCATGGCGCAGGCTGTATAGCGGGCGAAATTCGGTCAGCGTGCTTTCGCCGCCGCGTTGGCGCAATAGACGCACCGCCTCGACATTGACGACTTCGTAGCCATGGGCATGGGTAGCATGGGCTAGCACGGCATAGTCGGTTTTCTGCCGGGTCACGGCGATGGGCACGCCTTCCTGGCGGAAGAGGTTGATCGCCGGGCTGCAGCCCAGCTTTAGGTTGTCGCTGGAAATACTGGACAACATGCGGGCCGCGGCGGAATCGGGTCGCAAGCCTGCCATGCACAGATGCAGGGTAAAACGCTGGCAAGCAGGCGGCAGGGCGGCACCCAGCGCCGCGATATCGATGTCAAAGAAATTGAATTTTTCCGGATACGCAAAATACTCGCTCAGGATGCGGTAGGCCGGCTGCGAACGGGCACCGAAAGGTATCAATGCGTCCGTGTCGTTGAAGCCGACGGGCGTCACAGGCAAGGTGGGCAAGGCGATCCATTGCCCCGCGTCGATCGACACAAACGCGCAGACTGCATGCATGAACAAGGCATCGCGCAATGCGGCGGAAAACGACGCTTCGCCATCGATGAAAACGCGCAGTGATGCGGGCGGCGCATCGAGATGCCGGATGCCGATGTTCAGTGCGGAGCTGGCCGACGCGGCCAGGCGTACGCCTGGCGGCGGCTTGATCACCGTATCGAAAACCGCGCTGTCCAGTACCGACACCCCTGTCGTGATGTCGTAGACAGTCTTGAAGCGGCAGCGCACGCCGCGCACCGGCGTTGCGTCCATTTCGCTGCCGGCCGGGAGGTGCAATACGCCCGCTCCAGCCGCTGGAGGGGACTGGTGCACGATGGTGCACGATGGAAAGGGGCGCAGATAATGGGGGAACAGGGCTTCGAACAAGGCTTCGGTAAATTGCGGATAATCGTCATCGAGCCGCTTCGAGATGCGTGCCGCCAGCATGGCCACCGATTCGATCAAATGTTCGACGTGCGGATCTTCGCAAGATTCGCCGGACATGTGCAGTTTGCCGGCGATTCTCGGATAGCGTTCGCAGAACTCACGGCAATGGCGCCGCAGCATCACCAGCTCGCGCTCGAAATACGGCAGCAAGTCCTCCATCTTTTTTCCTGTTTCTCTGCGGCGGAATGGCCAGTATCCGAGCGTTTGCTCAAAGGTAAATTGCGTTTGCGCAAATAATTGGACAGGGTTGCTGCGCAATATCAAGGACTTCCAAGCTGGCAACATCAGACTGGCTAGGCAGCATGATTCCAACGGTCAACATGGAGAACGCAATGACATTGCCGTCCAAATTACTTTGGTCCGAGGGCCTGGCCATCGGTCCCCAGCAATTCCAGCAGCTGGACCGCTACCATGAGGCGCGTCTGCAACGTCTGGCCTCACTCATCAATCCACATTTGTGGGGCGTGCACGGCATTCGCTGGAATGCGGATGCACTGGCCAACAATAGCTTGCGGGCGGACAGCATGTCGCTCGTCTTTCAGGATGGAGAGCTGTTTGAAGCGCCGCTTGGCGATGTATTGCCCGGTGCGGTTGACCTGTCCAAGCTGCCTTCCAGCGAACATGGTTTTACTTTTTATGCCGCGCTTCCGGCGCTGCAGGCACATGGCGGCAATGTGAGCACCGCAGGCGCGCGCTATGTCCAGGCGGATATCGAAACCCCGGACCTGTACAGCGAGGCAGTCAGCATAAACGTGGCTTACCTGAAGAAACGCGTGCATCTGCTGTCGCAACTGGACCCACTGCATGATTATCTTGCCATCCCGGTGATCCGTTTGTACCGCGCCGGCAATGGCGGCTTTGAAATCGACACCTCCTTCATCCCGCCTGGCCTGGCCATCAACGCCGAGTCTGCGCTGCAGAAAATGCTCGATTCGCTGATCGACCGCATGGGCGCGAAAATCGAGGCGCTGTACAGCCGCCTCCGTCAGCCCGGTCACAATGCGGTTGAATTTCATGGCGGCGATGCTTCCTCGTTCTGGATGCTCCATACCTTGAGCACGGCCAGCGCCACGCTCCATCATTGCGCCAGTTACCGGCACCATCATCCCGTATATCTGTTCGAAAAATTGATGGCATTGGCTGGCGGCTTGATGACGTTTTCGAAAAAATACACGCTGAGCGACTTGCCGGCCTATTGTCACGCTGACGCGGCTCCCGGTTTCGGCAAGCTCGATGGCATCATTCGCGACCTGATCGATACCGTGCTCCTGTCGCGTTACTTCCCGATTGCGTTGTCCAACGACGCGCAACAAAACACCCACTATCACGGCTTGCTCGATGCCAAGCGGATTGACCGTCAGACCGAACTCTGTCTTGCGGTAAACGCCGATATGCCGGCGCTGGAATTGATCGCCACGGTGCCGTTGCAGTTCAAGATTTCATCTCCGGACAGTATCGACCTCTTATTGGGCCGGGCGCTTCCAGGCGCCGAGTTGCGCCATATGGCCCAGGTTCCCGCCGAGGTCCCAGTACGGCCCAATACGTATTACTTTTCGATCGATAACAAGGGCAGTCTTTATGACAGCATGATCAAGGCCCAGGCGATTGCGATTTATGTGCCGTCCGGCATACAAGGGCTGAAGCTGGAATTGTTCGGGATCAGTAGCACGGCCGCGTAACGGTGCCTGGCGTTGCGAGCGTACGTATCGTGAAAAGATTGCCCTAAGGAATGGACTTGCCCCTGCAGTTGACGTTATCATGTTTTTGTAAGTGTCGGTGGCTGAGCAGTCAGCGCATAGTTGAAACATGGTGACAGGCGGGAGTGAGCATGGGCATGGCGAAGGATGCGTGAGGTGCCTGGCGGCGGGATGGGCAGGGCAGCGGTGCGCCGCTGCTGCCGCGCGTTGCTGCTGGTATTCTGTGTTGCCGCGGCCCCTGCCGCCATGCCGGCCGCGCAGCAGCAGGGCCAGCGCGTGCTGTTCCTCAATGCCTACGATTACGGCCGTGCCGGCGTCGAATCGTACACGCGCACCTATGTGGCCGCCATGGCCGCCGCGGGCCTGGCCAGCGAAGACATCATGGTCGAGCACCTGAACCTGAATACCCAGGGCGACCCGGCGCTGCGCAATGAGATGCGGGATTTGTTGCTTTTAAGATACACACAGATGATGGGTCGCAAGGCTGACCTCATCATCGCCATGCAGCAGCCGGCGCTCGATTTTCTGCTGTCGGACCTGGCGCCGCTGGCGCGCGGCGTGCCCGTGCTGGCGATCAACACCTCGGGCAAGGCCTTGCCGGCCGGCAGCCCGGCATCCATCTGGCAGCAAAAGGCGAACGTCGATTTTCCCGGCACCCTGAGGCAAGCCATGGCGCTGTTCCCGGAGACCAAAACCATCGTCATGGCCGTCGGCGCCAGCGAGGCCGACCAGGCCTTGAAACGCGACATGCGGCAGGCGGCGCAGGCGTGGCAGGGCAAGGTGGCCATGCGCTATCTCGATGACCTGAGCCTGGACCAGATGCGCGCGGCGGTGGCGCACTTGCCCGCCGATACGCTGCTGGTGGCGGGCAATGTCAACCGCGACGTGGACGGCAACCTCGCCACGCCCGTGCAGTTTGCCGGGGAACTGGCGCGGCTGGCGAACGTGCCCGTCTTCGGCATGTATAACGCGACGGTCGGCAAGGGCATCCTGGGCGGCTCCCTCCTGCCTATCGAACAGGCCGCGCAGCAGGTGGCGCGGATGTCGCTGGCCGTATTGGCCGGCAAGGCGCCTGCCGCGCCCGGCGCCCTGCTGCCGCCGGCGCGTCCGGTGCCCATGTATGACTGGGAACAGCTGCAGCGCTGGGACGCCGACATCAGCCGCCTGCCGCCGCATACCCTGTTTTTCAACCGCCCGCCGCAGCTGTGGCATGAACACCGCGTCGCCGTGCTGTCGGTGGGCGCCGTGTTCCTCGCCATGGCGAGCCTGCTGAGCGCCTTGCTGCTGCAGCGCCGCCGCCTGCGCCGCGCCGAGAGCGATGCGCGCGAAAGCGAACAGCGCTTCCGCATCCTCGTCGAGCATGCGCCCGAAGCCATCGTCGTGTACGACCTGGACCAGGACCGCTTCATCGACGCCAACAGCAGCGCGCAGCGCATGCTGGGCATGTCGCGCGAGGCGCTGCTGGCGCGTGGGCCGTTCGACCTGTACACGGGCGAGCAACCCGACGGCCTGCCGCTGGGACTGATGATGGAAGAGCATCTGCGCCGCGCCATGCTGGGTGAACCCATCCTCGTTGAGCGCAATGTGCGGCGCGCCGACGGCAGCGTCTTTCCTTGCGAGGTGCGGCTGGTGCGCCTGCCGATGGAAGGGCGGCGCCTGGTGCGCAGCGGTATCGTCGACATTTCCGAGCGCAAGCACAGCGAGCAGGAGCTGCTCGGCTACCGCGACCATCTGGAGGAACTGGTGCAGCAGCGCACGGCGGCCCTGTCGGTGGCCGTCACCGAGGCCGAATCGGCGAACCGCGCGAAAAGCGTCTTCCTGGCCAACATGAGCCACGAATTGCGCACGCCCTTGAATTCCGTGATCGGCTTTTCGCAGATGATGGCCGATTCGAGCAGCATGTTCGAGGAAGAAAAGCATAACCTGGCGATCATCAACCGCGCCGGCCATCATTTGCTGACCTTGATCAACGATATCCTGGAATTGTCGAAAATCGAGGCGGGCCGCATGCAGCTGCAGGCCGGTCCCGTGGACTTGAATGGCTTGCTCGATGAGATGCTCGAGATGGTGCGCATGCGGTCGAGCGACCAGGGCATCGCGCTGCGGCTCGAGCGCGACGGCGTGCCGCCGCTGGTGCGCCTCGATGGCGCCAAGCTGCGCCAGGTGCTGTTGAATTTGCTGTCGAACGCGCTCAAGTTCATCGAGCAGGGCAGCGTGACCCTGTCGCTGGCCTGCCGGACGGACGGCGATGGGCAGGCGGCGCTGGCGTTTGCCGTGCGCGACACGGGCAGCGGCATCGCGCAAGAAGACCTGGAACGCATCTTTGAACCGTTCGTGCAGGCCGACAGCGCGGTGGCGCAGGCCGGCACGGGACTGGGGTTGACCATCTCGCGCGAATTCGTGCGCCTGATGGGCGGCGAGCTGCGCGTCGAATCGACCTTGGGCGCCGGCTCCCGCTTCAGTTTCGAGCTGCGCGCGCCGCTGCTGCAGCAAGCGGCCGTGGCGTCGCTGGCGCCGGGCCGCGTGGCGCGCCTGCCGCCGGCCCAGCGCGGGCGCATGGTGCTGCTGGTCGACGATGACGACAATTGCCGCAAGCTGCTGGCCGGCTTGCTGGCGCCGCTGGGTTTCCAGCTGCAGGAGGCGGCCGGCGGCGTGCAGGCGCAAGCGATGCTGGCGGCGCGGCGCTACGACATGGTCCTGAGCGACTGGCGCATGCCGGACATGGACGGCCTGGCGCTGACGCGCTGGCTGCGCGCGCAGCCGGCGCTGGTGCAGCCGCGCCTGGTGATCATGACCGCCTCCGCTTTCGAGGAAGAAAAGCAGGAGGCGCTGGCGGCCGGCGCCGACGGCTTCCTGCGCAAGCCGATCGAGCAGGCGCACCTGTTCGCCATGCTGGAGCAGCAGCTGGGCGTGTGTTTCCAGCGTACCGCCGCCACGCCGCCGCGCGTGCCGGTGATCGCCTTCGATCTGCGGCGGGAACTGGGCCAGCTGGGCGCGGCCGAGCGGCAGGCGCTGCTCGAATCCGTGCATGCCCTCGATTTGCGGCGCAGCGCCATCGTGCTGGCCGGCGTGGCGACCAGCCTGCCGCAGCTGGCCGCACACGTCGCCGCCATGCTGGAACAGCATCAATACCAGCCGCTGTGCGCCTTGCTGGCGCAGCTGGCCAGCGAGCCGCAGGGCGAAGACGCATGACGGTTCACGCATCCGGCGGCGCGCGCCTTGGCGGCGTGTCCATCGTGCTGGCCGTCAGCGTGGCGCTGACCTTTGTCGTCACCGCGCTGCTGCTGGTGTTCGCGGTGCTGTTTTACCAGTCCGAACGCGAACAGCGCTGGCAGCAGCTGCAGCGCAGCCTGGCCGTCAGCGCGGACCAGCTGGCCGTGGCCATCGAACTGCCCTTGTGGAATCTCGATGAAAAGCAGATGCAGGCCATCATGCGCAGCACGCTGGGCAAGCGCGAGCTGGTGGCCAGCTCCCTGACGCCGGGCATCGGCAAGGAAGCGCTGGTGTTGCGCCGCACGGCCACTGGCGCCATCGGCAGTTTCGCGTCGCTGTCCGCCGAACCTGGCTGGCTGGTTCAGCGGCGCCCCGTGACGATGGGCGGGCAAGTCATCGGCAGCGTGGCCGTGTATGCGACGCCGGCCCTGCTGCACGCGCAGCTGCGCCAGCGCGCGCTGGGCATCGGCGCCATGATCGTGGCGCTCGACGTGATCCTGGTGGCCAGCATCTGGCTGCTGATGTGGTGTCTGATGCTCAAGCCACTGAAGGCGATCGGCCAGTATGCGGCTGGCATCCAGGCGGGGCAGGGCGAGGCGTTCGGCACGCCGCCGAAAGCGTGGTTCCTGGGCGAGCTGCGCACGCTGTACCGTTCCATCCGCGAGATGGTGGCGCTGCTCGACAGCCGCTACCGCGCCTTGCAGCGCAGCGAGGAACGGGTGCAGATGGCCACCGGCGCGGCCAGTATCGGCATCTGGGACTGGAACGTCGTCAGCGACGCCTTGCAGTGGGATGAACAGATGTATGCGCAGTTCAGGGCCGATGCCGACAGCACGATGGCGCCGGCGGCGATCTGGCGCGCGGCGCTGGTGCCGGACGACGTGCCGGCCGCCAAGCGGGCCCTGCGCGCCGCGCTGCGCGCCGGCCAGGCCTTCACGCACGAGTACCGCATCCTGTGGCCCGATGGCGCCATCCGCTACATCAAGGCCGACGCCGTGATCTTCCGCGACGGCCAGGGCCGGCCCATGCGCCTGGTGGGCTCGAACTACGACATCACGGCGCACCGCGAGGCCGAGCTGGAACTGCTGCGCCACCGCCACCACCTGGAAGAACTGGTGGCCGAGCGCACGAGCGCCCTGTCGGTGGCCGTCAGCCAGGCGCAGGCGGCGAACCGCGCCAAGAGCACCTTCCTGGCGAACATGAGCCATGAACTGCGCACGCCCTTGAATTCCGTGATCGGTTTTTCGCGCCTGATGGCCGCTTCTCCGCACATGCAGGACGATGAAAAGCGCAACCTGGCCATCATCCACCGCTCCGGCACTCACTTGCTCACCCTGATCAATGAGATCCTCGAACTGTCGAAGGGCGAGGCGGGGCGCCTGCACGCGCAGACGGCCGTGGTGGCGCTGGCGCCCCTGCTGCAGGAAGTGATGGACATGCTGGGCATGCGCGCCGAGCAGCAGGGGCTGGCCTTGCGCCTCGATTGCGCGGACGTGCCTGCGGCCGTGCTGCTCGACGCGACGCGCCTGCGCCAGGTGCTGCTCAATTTGATGTCGAACGCCGTCAAGTTCGCCGGCGGCGGCGAGGTCACCTTGCGTGTGCGCGGCGAATGGCGCGATGGCGCTCAATGGATGCTGGCGTTCGCCGTCAGCGACACGGGCATCGGCATCGCCCCGGAAGACCAGCAGCGCATCTTCGAACCCTTCGTGCAGGCCGACAGCGCGGGACCGAAGGATGGCACGGGCCTGGGCCTGGCCATCTCGCGCGAATTCGTGCAATTGATGAAAGGCGAACTGACGCTGGAGTCCATGCCGGGGCAGGGCGCCACCTTCCGCTTCAGCATTCCCGCGCAGGCGGCCGAGGCGCCCGTGCAGGCGCCCATGCCGCTGACCGCAGCGCCGGCGCCCGAGGCGCCGCCGGCACTGCGGGCGCAAGACTTGCTGTTGCTGGCCGGGGAAGAGCGCGCGGCCTTGCTGGTGGCGCTGCGTGAATTGAATCTGGCCAGGGTGGCTTTGCTGCTGGCGGCCCTGCCGCCGGTGGCGGCACCCGTGCTGGCGCCGCTGCAAGCCATGCTCGACCAGCACCAGTACCGCCAGCTGTGCGATTTGCTGAAGAACGAGGGCGTGCCGGCGCACGCTTGAAAAGTGTGGGCTGACAACATCGGATTGACTGAAAAGACGGACTAAGTGCCGCCGATGGATGGTGCTAAATTGCAATAAAGATTATGATGATAGTACGTAGTTCATCGCAAAGAAATGTCTTGTCCAGCGCGGCAACCGACCGCCGCGCCTCATCCAAAGCTGAGAGAACTGCTACATGCACCGCGATTTTTCCGAAGTGAATGCCAGGGGCGAAGTACTGATCGTTGAAGATACGCCGGCTTCGCTGAAGCTGTTGAGCGATTTGCTGGGCGGCGCCGGCTATGCGGTGCGCCAGGCGCCGAACGGCGAACTGGCCCTGTGGACGGCCCAGGCGCGCCCGCCGGAGCTGATCCTGCTCGACGTGCGCATGCCGGGCCTCGACGGCTTTGAAGTGTGCCGGCGCCTGAAGGAGATACCGTCCCTGCGCCAGGTGCCGGTGATCTTCCTGTCGGCCCAGTACGATACGGACGACAAGGTGCGCGGCTTCGCGCTGGGCGCCGTCGACTTTATCGCCAAGCCCTTCCAGGCCGAGGAAATCCTCGCCCGCACCGATGCGCACGTGCGCCTGGCGCGGGCGCAGCTGCAACTGGCGCAGGAGCGCGCCAACCTGGAGCGGCGCGTGGCCGAACGCACGGCCGAACTGGAACAGGTGGCCAGCACCCTGGCGCGCGAAGTGCAGATCCGCCGCGCCAATGAAGAATTGCTGCGCCTGTCGGGCCAGGTCTTCGAGGCGACGCAGGACGCCATCCTGATCACCGATCCGGCCGGCGTCATCGTCACGGCCAATCCCGCCTTTACGCGCATCACCGGCTACGCGGCGCAGGAAGTGGTGGGCACGGACATCCTGCGCCTGCACGCCGAACACACGGGCGAAGCGGTGCTGCAGGCCATGCGCCAGGGCTTGCGCAGCAGCGGCTGCTGGTCGGGCGAGGTGCAGACGCGGCGCAAGAGCGGCGACACCTATCCCTGCCTGCTCAGCGCCTCCACCGTGCACGGCCCGGACGGCGCCGTCGTCAACTACATCGGCGTCTTCCTCGACATCAGCGAGCGCAAGGCCGAACAGCATCTGATCGATTTCCTCTCCTACCACGACGCGCTGACGGGCTTGCCGAACCGCGTGCTGCTGCGCGAGCGCTTCGAACAGGCGCGCGCGAACGCCGTGCGCGACAGCCAGCAGGTGGTGCTGATGTGCCTGGACCTGGACCGCTTCAAGAACATCAACGATTCGCACGGCCAGGCCGTGGGCGACAAGGCGCTGCAGGTGGTGGCGCGCTTCCTGTCCGGCTGCGTGCGCGAAGGCGACACGGTGGTGCGCCAGGGTGGCGACGAGTTCCAGATCCTGCTGCAGGACGATGCCCTGCTGGGGCGTACCCTGGCGCTGGCGCAAACCATCCTGGCCGGCTTGCGCGAAGAGCTCAGCGTCGATGGCGAGCGCCTGGCGCTGACGACCAGCATCGGCATCGCCATGTGCCCGGCCGACGGCGACAGCCTCGACGACGTGCTGCGCCACGCCGACACGGCGCTGGTGCGCGCCAAGGAAATGGGGCGCGACCATTACGCCTTCTTCACGGAGCGCATGGGCAGCGACATCCGCGCCCGCCTGGCGATGCAGCAGCAGCTGCGCGGCGCCATCGGCCGCGATGAATTCGAAGTGCACTACCAGCCGCAGATGTGCTTGCGCACGGGCGCCATGCTGGGCGCCGAAGCCCTGCTGCGCTGGGAAAATCCGGTGCTGGGCAAGGTGCCGCCCGGCCTGTTCATCGCGCTGGCCGAGGAATACGGCTCGATCACGGCCATCGGCGAATGGGTGCTGGAAAGCGTCTGCGCGCAGATCCGCGCCTGGCACGACGCGGGCCTGGGCAGCATCAAGGTGGCCGTCAACCTGTCCGGCAAACAGTTCGCGCAGGACCGCACGGTGCCTTTCGTCGAGGCGACCTTGCGCAAATACGGCATCGCGCCCGCCTGCCTGGGGATCGAGATCACGGAAAGCACGGTGATGGGCGACCCGGACAAGGCGGTGGCGGCCCTGACGCGCCTGAAGGATATCGGCGTGGGCATTTCGCTCGACGACTTCGGCACCGGCTATTCCAGTCTCGGCTACCTGAAGCGCTTTCCCATCGACGTGCTGAAAATCGACAAATCCTTCGTCGACGACGTCACCACCAGCAGCAGCGACGCGGCCATCGCCCGTTCCGTCATCTCGCTGGCGCACAACCTGGACATGCGCGTCATCGCCGAAGGCGTCGAAACGCGCGAGCAGGTGGCCTTCCTGACGGAACACGGCTGCGACGAAATGCAGGGCTATTATTTCAGCCGTCCCCTGGCCGCGCAAGCCTTGACGGCGCTGCTGCGCGAACGGCGCACGCTGCCCCTGGCGTGAGCGTCGCGCCGCAACGGATGCACCATGCCGGTGCGTCCGCTGCGGCGCGGTGCACGATTCTCACTTTTCCTTTCCCTGGCGCTGGCACATATCCTGCTTAGGTAATCGCTTATTTACGCGATAGTCCCGCATGCCAGACAGCACCCATCCAGCCATGCCGAATCAGGCCGCGGCCAGCCCACACGGCGCCTGGCAGGCGCAGTTGCGCCTGGGCTTTGCGCTGCACGATGGCGTCAGCCGCCTCGTCGAGCGCACGCACAGCGGTCCCTTGCGCGTGCAAAAGCCCCTGTATCCGGAAGGCGATGCCGTTTGCCACGCCATCATCATCCATCCGCCCGGCGGCGTGGTGGGTGGCGATCAGCTGGCCGTCGACGCCACGGTGGGCGAGGGCGGGCACGCCTTGCTCACGTCGCCGGGCGCCGCCAAATGGTACCGCGCCAACGGCCACGTCTCGGGCCAGCACCTCGTGCTGCGCGCGGGCAGGGGCGCGGCCATCGAGTGGCTGCCGCAGGAGAGCATCTTCTTCGACCAGGCTTGCGTGCGCCTGCGCCACGAGGTGGAACTGGCTCCGGACGCCGGCTACATCGGCTGCGACATCGTCTGCCTGGGGCGCGGCGCCTCGGGCGAAATCTTCAACACGGGCAGCATCGGCCAGCAGGTGCAGATCCGCCGCGGCGGCAGGCTGCTGTGGTGGGAGCAGGGCGAGCTGGCCGGCGGCGGCGCCCTGATGGCCAGCCCGCTGGGATTGGGGGGACACACGGTGTGCGCCACCCTGATCGCCGTCGGCACGCCCGTATCGGCCGCCGTGCTGGCGGCCGTGCGCGAGATCGCCGTGCCGGCCGGTGCCGCGTTTGGCGCCACGCACATGAAAGCGCTGGTGGTGGTGCGCCTGCTGTGCGGCGACAGCGAGGCGGCGCGCCGCATCATGCTGGCCGCCTGGCGGCTGCTGCGCCCCGCCATGCTGGGACGCGACGCCGTCGTGCCCCGCATCTGGAACACTTGATCAGGAAAGAAACGCAAGGAAAACCATGGACCTGACTCCCCGCGAAAAAGACAAGCTGCTCATTTTTACGGCCGCCCTGCTGGCCGAACGGCGCCTGGCGCGCGGCTTGAAATTGAATTATCCGGAAGCGGTGGCCCTGATCAGCGCCGCCATCATGGAAGGCGCGCGCGATGGAAAATCCGTGGCGCAGCTGATGTCGGACGGTACGAAAATACTCTCGCGCGCGGACGTCATGGACGGCATCGCCGAGATGATCCCCGACATCCAGGTGGAAGCGACCTTCCCCGATGGCAGCAAGCTGGTGACCGTGCACCACCCGATACCGTAACCAACCAAGCGACATTGACAGGAGCCCCTCATGACCCCAGGCGAATACCAATTGGAAGAAGGCGAAATCAGCTTGAATGCCGGGCGCGCCACGGCCACCGTGGTGGTGGCCAACCGGGGCGACCGGCCGATCCAGGTCGGCTCGCACTTTCACTTTTTCGAGGTCAATCCGGCGCTGGCCTTCGAGCGCTGGCGCGCCTACGGCATGCGCCTGAACATCACTGCCGGCACGGCCGTGCGCTTCGAGCCGGGCCAGCAGCGCACGGTGGAACTGGTGGCGCTGGCGGGCGAGCGCAAGGTCTATGGCTTCAATGGCGCAGTGATGGGCGAACTGCAAGACACCCCACCGGGAAAGGATTGAGATGGCCAGCATTCCCCGCAGCGCTTACGCCGAGATGTTCGGTCCCACCAAGGGCGACCGCATCCGCCTGGCCGACACGGAACTGTTCATCGAGATCGAGCATGACTACGCGATCCATGGCGAAGAGGTGAAATTCGGCGGCGGCAAGGTGATCCGCGACGGCATGGGCCAGTCGCAGCGCTGCGCGGCAGAGGTGATGGACACCGTCATCACGAACGCCGTCATCCTCGACCACTGGGGTATCGTGAAGGCCGACATCGGCCTGAAAAACGGCCTGATTTTCGGCATCGGCAAGGCGGGCAACCCGGACATCCAGCCCGGCGTGACCCTGGCCATCGGCGGCGCGACCGAGATCATCGCGGGCGAAGGCCTGATCGTCACGGCCGGCGGCGTCGACACGCATATCCACTTCATCTGCCCGCAGCAGATCGAGGAAGCGTTGATGAGCGGCGTGACCACCATGCTGGGCGGCGGCACGGGACCGGCCGTCGGCACGGCCGCCACCACCTGCACGCCGGGACCGTGGCATTTGCACGCCATGCTGGCGGCGGCCGACGCCTTCCCGATGAACCTGGGCTTCATGGGCAAGGGTAACGTCAGCCTGCCGCTGCCGCTGGAAGAGCAGGTGCGCGCGGGCGCCATCGGCCTGAAACTGCATGAGGACTGGGGCAGCACGCCGGCCGCCATCGACAACTGCCTGTCGGTGGCCGACCGCATGGATATCCAGGTGGCGCTGCACAGCGATACCCTCAACGAAGGCGGCTTCCTCGAGCATACGCTGGCCGCCTTCAAGGACCGCACCATCCACACGTTCCACACGGAAGGGGCGGGCGGCGGCCATGCGCCCGACATCATCGCCGCCGTGGGGCAGGCCAACGTGCTGCCGTCGTCGACGAATCCGACGCGCCCCTTCACCGTCAACACGCTCGACGAGCACCTGGACATGCTGATGGTGTGCCACCACCTGGACCCGGCCATTGCCGAAGACGTGGCGTTCGCCGAGTCGCGCATCCGCCGCGAAACCATCGCCGCCGAAGATATCCTGCACGACATCGGCGCCATTTCCATGATGTCGTCCGACTCGCAAGCGATGGGGCGCGTGGGCGAAGTGATCATGCGCACCTGGCAGACGGCGCACAAGATGAAGGTGCAGCGGGGCGCGCTGGCGCCCGACACGGCGCGCAGCGACAACTTCCGCGCCAAGCGCTACATCGCCAAGTACACGATCAACCCGGCCATCACGCATGGGATATCGCACGTGGTGGGCTCGATCGAGGCGGGCAAGATCGCCGATATCGTGCTGTGGAAGCCGGCCTTCTTCGGCGTCAAACCGTCGATGATACTCAAGGGCGGCATGATCGCCGCCGCGCAGATGGGCGACCCGAACGCGTCGATTCCCACGCCGCAGCCCGTGCATTACCGCATGATGTTCGGCGCCTTCGGCGGCGGCCTGAAAAAGTCGTTTACCTTCGTCTCGCAGGCGGCCTGCGAGCTCGATATCGGGCATCAGCTCAAACTGAATAAATCCGTCATCGCCGTGAAAAACATGCGCGGCTTGCGCAAGGCCGACATGATCCACAACGGCGCCACGCCGCACATGGAAGTGGACCCGGAAACCTATGCCGTGCGGGCCGACGGCCAGCTGCTCGTGTGCGAGGCGGCCGCCGTGCTGCCGATGGCGCAGCGTTATTTTCTATTCTAAGCGGGAGACAAGCATGCTCACTTTGCATACCAAACTGGCGGCGGACGATCACCGCGCCGCCGTTGCTCAACTGGTGCTGCCCTACGACCAGCGCGAAAAATGCCGGCTGCGCGCCGTGCTGTCGAATGGCGACGACGTCGCCGTGTTCACCGTGCGCGGCACGGTGCTGCGCGACGGCGAACGCATGACGGGACCGGAAGGCCAGGTGGTGCAAATCGTCGCCGCGCGCGAGCCGACCTACCTGGTGCGCTGCGCGGATGCGCACACGCTGCTGCGCTGCGCTTTTCATTTGGGGAACCGCCACACGCAGGCGCAGGTGGGCGACGGCTTTTTGCGCATCCGCAAGGACGTGGTGCTGAAGGAGATGCTGGAAGGCTTGCACGCCAGCGTCATGGAAGAAGATGCGCCGTTCGAGCCGGAGGCGGGCGCGTACGGCGGCGGCCATGGCCATCACGACGGCCACGGCCAGCATTTGCTGGCACCCGTGCCGCTGCGGCAGAAAATCCACCGTCCGGGCGACGTGCCAGGCGCCGCATGATGCAGGCGTCGGCCCTGCTGCATCTGCTGCAATTCGCCAGCCCGGCCCTGCCGATCGGCGCCTACAGCTATTCGCAGGGGCTGGAAGCGGCGCTGGAATCGGGCCTGGTGAAGGACGCGGCCACGGCGCGGGACTGGATCGCCCAGCATCTGGCGCAGGTGGTGGCGCGCTGGGAAGCGCCCCTGTGCTGGCGCCTGATGCAGGCGTTCGAGGCGCAGGACCTGCACGCGGTCGCGCGCTGGAGCGAGCGCTTCATCGCCTCGCGCGACACGGCGGAATTTCGCGCCGAAACCATCCAGATGGGCTATTCGCTGACCAAGCTCCTGGCCGAGCTGGGCGTGGCCGACGGCGTCTTGATCGACATGCTGCAGGGGCAGCCTGAAGTGGCCCTGCCCACGGCCTATGCGTGCGCCGTGGCGGCGCTGGCGATTCCGCGCGAAGAGGCGCTGCTGGCCATGCTGTTCGCGTGGGCGGAAAACCAGGTGCTCGTCTGCGTGAAATCCGTGCCGCTGGGGCAGGTGGCGGGCCAGCGCCTGCTGCTGTCGCTGCGGCCGGAACTGGAAGCGGCGGCCCTGGCGGCGCAAACCTTGCAGGACGACGAGATGGGCAACTGGGCGCCCGGCCTGTCGCTGCTGTCGATGCGGCACGAAGTGCAGTACAGCCGCCTGTACCGTTCCTGAATCATTTTATGAGAGAGCAAACATGACCTCACTATCCTCCAATCCGCTGCGCGTGGGCATCGGCGGGCCCGTCGGCTCGGGCAAGACGGCCCTGTGCGAAATGCTGTGCAAGGGCATGCGCGAGCGCTACGACATGGCCGTCATCACGAATGATATTTATACCAAGGAAGACATGGAAATCCTGCTGCGCGCGGACGCCTTGCCGGCCGAGCGCCTGATGGGCGTGGAAACGGGCGGCTGCCCGCACACGGCCATCCGCGAGGATGCATCGATCAACCTGGAAGCGATCGCGCGCATGCAGGCCGATTTTCCCGAGCTCGACTTGATTCTGGTCGAATCGGGCGGCGATAACCTGGCCGCCACCTTCAGCCCGGAATTGTCGGACTTGACCATTTACGTGATCGACGTGGCGGGCGGCGAAAAGATCCCGCGCAAGGGCGGGCCCGGCATCACGCGCTCCGATTTGCTCATTATCAACAAGACGGACCTGGCGCCCTACGTGGGCGCCAACCTGGACGTGATGGCGCAGGACGCCAAACGCATGCGCGGCGAGCGCCCCTTCGTGTTCACCAACCTGCGCAGCGGCGACGGCGTGCAGCTCGTCATCGATTTTATCCGCGAGCAAGGTTTGCTCGATCAACCAGGCAAGGAGCTGCAATGAGCGCAACACTGATGAAGAAAACGGCCGCCGTGGCGGCGCTGTGCCTGCTGGCCCTGCCAGCGATGGCCCACCCCGGTCACGGCGGGAGCGCCGGCTTCCTGGCCGGCTTCGCCCATCCGTTCACGGGTGTCGACCATTTGCTGGCCATGCTGGGCGTGGGTATCTGGGGCGGCCAGCAGCGCCGCGGCTGGGGCCAGCCGGCCACTTTCCTCGGCATGATGCTGCTGGGCGCGCTGGCCGGCATGGCGGGCTTGACGGTGCCCGGCCTGGAAACGGGTATCGCCGCCACTGTGGCGCTGGTGGGACTGGTCATCGCGCTGGCGCTGGCCTTGCCGAACTGGCTCGGCATGGGATTGGTGGGCCTGTTCGCGCTGGCGCATGGCAATGCGCATGGCCAGGAATTGCCGGCAACAGCGGCCGCATGCGGTTTCATGCTGGCCTCGGTTGTCCTGCTGGGTGCAGGGCGTTTCCTCGGCCAGGTGCTGGCCGAGCGCATGCTGCGTGGCGCCGGCGTGGCCTTGACGGCCGCCGGCGTGGTGTTGCTGGGGCTAGCTTAAGCGCCAGGGCGCTTGTCGGACAACACGATGGGCGCCGCCTTTTCCGGGTGCAAGCCCTGGTGGCCCGCATACACGGCGGCGATGGCGGCCATGTCGGCCTCCTTGTCGCCCGTCAAATATAAATGGTCGACGACGCCCAGCACCTTGTTCGGGTAGTCGATGTAGACCAGCAGCAAGGGCACCTTGGCCGCCAGGGCCAGGTGGTAAAAGCCGCTTTTCCAGTTCGGCCGGTAGCTGCGCGTCGCTTCCGGCGTGATGGCCAGCCAGTACCAGTCGGCGGCCAGCATGCGTTCGGCCTGGCGCCCGATGGTGCCGCTGGTGGTGCTGCGGTCGACGGGTTCGCCGCCCAGATAGCGCAGCACCTTGCCCATCGGGCCGCGGAACAGCGAATCCTTGGCCAGCCAGCGGAACGGCAGGGACAGCGCCCATTTGCCGAACAGGCCCACCATGAAATCCCAGTTCGAGGTATGCGGGTAGACGACGGCGATGCCGCGCGGACCGGGCAGGGGGCGAAAGCGCATGCGCCAGCCAAACAGGTGCAGCACGCGCAGCGCGCAGCGCTGGTGCCAGGTCGGCAAGTCGCCCGCTTGTACAAATAAATCGTCCATTGATACCCTTCAGTGACACTGTTCTAATGGGATGGCGCTGGTGGCCATTTTCCTTGAAGCAAAATTCTGCGCAGGCATTCTATACGGGGCTGGCGATGGCGACAAGCAGCCGAGGCCGCTATTCATGCGGTGTCGCGGTGCTTGCTGCCGCTATTTTAACGATGCTTTGTCACTCTGTCGGGCACTAAATGCGCACAGTGTGGTCAAAACTTGATGCAGTGTTGATCCACCGGACGGGGAGCCAGGGCATGAAAAACAGCAGCGACGATGTAACTGGGGAGCATGTGCGAACGGACAAAGTGATGGCCGAGCTCGTCGAGCGGGGTGTCGCTTTCCATCACACCCTGGGGCGGACGGTGGCGACCGCCTATTTGCGCGAGCACGCGGTACCGGTCGAGGTGATACGCCGCGTCTTCAGCAGCGTGCAGGCGCGTCGTCCGGCGCGGCCGGTACGGCGCCGATGGCGCTGAAGGGGGAGTGGCGGCGCCGCGGCGGACGCCGCGATCGTCACGCAGTCAGTTGCGTTGGTATCGTTGCGCCTGCCGCCAAGGGCTGAGCGGCGTAGTGTCGCTCAGCGTGCTTTCAGGGTGCCGTTCAGGCTTGCGCCACCAGTGCCGGATAATCCGTGTAGCCGGAGGCATCCGGCGCGTACAGGGTATCCGGGTTCAGCGGATTCAAGGGCGCGTCGCGGTGCAGGCGGATGGGCAGGTCGGGATTGGCGATGAACCACAGGCCAAAGGCGACGGCATCGGCTTCGCCCTTGGCCAGCAGGGTTTCGGCCGCCGCCTTGTCCATTTTTTCGTTGGCAATGTACACGCCGCCGAATTCCTGCTTCAGGTAGGGGCCCAGGCGGTCTTCGCCCAGCGCTTCGCGGGCGCAGATGAAGGCGATGCCACGCTTGCCCAGCTCGCGCGCCACATAGCCGAAGGTGGCGCGCGGGTCGGAATCGCCCATGTCGTGCGCGTCGCGGCGTGGCGCCAGGTGCATGCCGACCCTGTCCGCGCCCCAGACCTCGATGCACGCGTCCGTCACTTCCAGCATCAAGCGGGCGCGGTTTTCAATCGAACCGCCATAGTTATCGGTGCGCAAGTTGGTGCTGTCTTGCAGGAACTGGTCGAGCAAGTACCCGTTGGCGCCATGGATTTCCACGCCATCGAAGCCCGCTTTTTTCGCATTTTCGGCGCCCAGGCGGTAGGCCGCCACGATGCCGGGAATTTCTTCCGTATCGAGCGCGCGCGGCGTGACGAATTCCTGTTTCGGTCGCACCAGGCTCACGTGGCCGGCCGGCTTGACGGCGCTGGGCGCCACGGGCAAGTCGCCATCGAGGAAGACGGGGGCGGAAATGCGGCCTACATGCCATAGTTGCAGTACGATCAGGCCGCCTGCGTCATGCACGGCCTTGGTGATGTGTTTCCAGCCTTCCACCTGCTCCTCGGACCAGATACCCGGCGTGTCGGCATAGCCCACGCCCTGCGGCGTGACGGCCGTCGCTTCCGAAATGATCATGCCGGCCGAGGCGCGCTGCGTGTAGTACTCGGCCATCAGGGCGTTGGGCACGCGGCCCGGATTGCCGGCGCGCGAACGCGTCAGCGGCGCCATGATGATGCGGTTTTTCAGTTGCAGGCTGCCAATGGTGATGGGGTCGAATAAAGTTGCCATGATTGCTATTTTTCCTGTCGAGAGTGCCGCGGACGGCGATATGGATGGGGCTACTGCTACAAACCATGCTGCATGTGCTCCAGAAAAGCCTGGATGGTGGCTTCATTGCGCTTGAAGAAGCTCCACTGCCCGACTTTTCTGGGGGAAATCAAGCCAGCCTTTTGCAAGGTGGCCAGGTGTGCCGAGACTGTCGATTGCGACAGGCCCAGCTTGCGGTCGATCAATCCGGCGCAAACGCCGAATTCCAGCGGATGGTCTTGCTGGGCAAAATGCTGCTCCGGCTCTTTCAGCCATTGCAGGATCTGTCGCCGCACGGGATTGGCCAGCGCCTTGTGGATGGCGTCGATGTCCATGGTGTTTCTCCTGATCGATGTTCGTCTGTAGACGATATATGGATCGTCTTTTGTGAATTTCAATATCGGTATAATACGATATAAATGCACAAGCTGCTGGCGGCGTGGATTGTTCAAGGAGGGGAGGGCGGCCTGCTGGCCGCCCCGGCAGGAATCAGGCGAAGTGGAACAGCAGCAAGGCGATGACGGCAGGCACCGTTTGCAGGTAGAGGATGCGCGTCATGACGGTGGCCGCGCCCCACACGCCGGCCACGGCGATGCAAGCCAGGCCGAACACGGTGAAGGCATGGGCGATGGCCGCGTCCGGGTGGAAAAAGCCCAGCGCCAGCGCCGCGACGAGAAAACCGTTGTAGCAACCCTGGTTCGACATGGCGGGACGCACGATCTCCGCTTTTTCCTTCGACAGGCCAAACACCTTGCGTCCGCGCGCATCGAACAGCACGGTTTCCAGCAGCACGATATACACGTGCAGCAGCAGGATGAGGGCGGTAAGGAGTTGGGCCAGTAGCAGCATCATTGTTCCCGAGAGTGTATGAATACGGCAATTATGCCGCCATGTGCAGGTTCTTTGGCAACTTTCGATGGGAGCGGCCGCACCAGGAAAATGTGCTGGAGGCAAGACTTTTCACCCAATGGTATACTTTTCCCTTTGCTCCTGTGGGGACGACCCCGCTCGATGTGGGGGCTGCATGGCGGGGACGACCCTGCCGCCTCGGGAGAAATGTATGGCGTGGATTATTTTAGTATTGGCTGGTTTGCTGGAAATCGGCTGGGCCATCGGCCTCAAATACAGTGCCGGCTTCACCCGCCTCGTGCCCTCCGCGCTGACGGCTGTTTCCATGCTGGGCAGCGTGGTGATGCTGGGCCTGGCCTTGCGCACCTTGCCGCTGGGCACGGCGTACGCCATCTGGACGGGCATCGGCACCGTCGGCACGGCCATCTTCGGCATCATGGTGCTGGGCGAGCCGGCCAGCGCCGCGCGCATCGCCTGCATCGCCCTGATCGTGTCGGGCATCCTGGGCTTGAAGCTGCTCAGCCCCCAATAAAGGACGCCAGCATGAGCCTCGCCATGACGTACTTCTACCTGGCCATCGCCATCATCGCCGAAGTGATCGCCACCAGCGCCTTGAAGGCGTCCGACGGCTTCAGCCGCTTGTGGCCCAGCATCATCACCGTGGTCGGCTACGGCATCGCTTTCTGGTGCTTGTCGCTGACCCTGAAGGTCATTCCTACCGGCATCGTGTATGCGATCTGGTCCGGCGTGGGCATCGTGCTCATCTCCGCCGTCGGCTGGTTCTGGTTCAAGCAAAGCCTGGACACGCCAGCCTTGATCGGCCTGGGGCTGATCATTGCCGGCGTGTTAGTGATCAATTTGTTTTCAAAGTCCGTCGGACATTAATCAAAAGCTGCTGGCCACCCGCGCCAGGTAATACCACTCGGCATTGGCTTGCGCGTTGACGTCCGGAAACAGGATATAGGCGTCGAATTCGGCCGTCACGAGCGTGCCATCGGCGCGCACGCCGATCTGCTCGCCCTGTTTGACCTTGTCAAAGCTGGACCAGGTCTTGATGAAGCGGTCGCTTGCATGCAGCTTGTCGTGCACGACGACCATGTTCAGCGCTTCCATGTCGGCGTCGGCGATCGGCTCCGGTTGCGGCGCGTCGATGAAGCCGAGGAAGGCGAGGGTGTTCATGATGGCGCGGTAGGCCACATCCGGCGCGGCCGGGTCCGCATGCTGGCCGCATTCCAGGGTCAGGGCGTAGCCGCCCGTCGAGCGCATGTATTCGGTGGTGCCCACGCCATAGCGCAAGACCAGGCCCACCTGGTCGCTATTGCCCAGGCGGCGCTGCACACCCTGGCCGTAGGCATGCAGCCAGCCGTCGACGAAGCGGCGCACGCCCAGGCGGCGCGCCAGCGCGCGTTCCTTGTCTTCGTGTTGAAACGGTTGCAGCGGACCATCGTTGTTGCGCGGTCCGACCATGACGAAAGGCTGGCTGTCGGCGTTGAACGAGTGCAAATCCAGCAGCACGTCGTGCTGGCCCAGCAGCGGGCACAGCCAGTTGGCGATGCGGTCTTCGAAATCCTGCGGATGGTCGTTCGGGAACAGGTTGCGGTTCAGGTTGCGGTCGCCGCTGCGCACGCCCTTGGCGTAGGCGAGCGGGTTGGTGATGGGCACGAAGGTGACGCTGCCGGCGAGAATCGAGAGGGCGCCGCTGTCGAGTTCAGCCATCACGCGCTGGATGCCCTTGGTGCCGCAGGTTTCATTGCCGTGCACGGCGCCGGTGACGATCAGGCGCGGGCCGCTGCCCTGGCCCGTGTAGTTGATGGATTTGAAATGGAGTGCGCTGCTCATGCTGGACATATCCTATTGGTATCAGGGAGGGGAAAGCGGGGTCGGCATATTTTAGCGGGATTCCCGCGGCGCGCCCGTAAAAATGTGGCCATGGCAGGCGTCGCCGTGGCATGATCGGCGCCACCGTTGTTTTTCCTTGCCGAGATCCATGTCGTTTTCTTCCTCTTCTTCCCGCCTGTACGGCCTCGATACCCTGCGCGCGCTGGCCATCGTGCTCGTCTTCATGAACCATTATTTGCTGTTCGTCAGCGACGGCGGGGCGTTCGGCTTCTGGGGCGAAATCGGCTGGGTCGGCGTCGACCTGTTCTTTGCCCTCAGCGGCTACCTGATCGGCAACCAGATCTTTGCGGCCTTGCGCAGCGAACGCGGCTTTTCCTTGCCGCGTTTCTATGCGCGCCGTTTCCTGCGCACCTTGCCCAGCTTCTATGTCGTGCTGGCCCTGTATTATTTGTGGCCAGCGTTTCGCGGCGATAGCCCACTGCTGCCATTGTGGAAATTCCTGACCTTTACGCAAAACATCAATCTGACGCCGGGGACGGCGTTTTCCCATGCGTGGTCGCTGTGCGTGGAAGAGCAGTTCTATGTGCTGCTGCCGGCCGTGGCATTGTTGATTGCAGCTTGCCGCAAGTCGCTGCTGTGGGCGTGGTTGGCCGTGGCCGCCAGCTTTATCGCCGGCATGCTGGTGCGCGCGTATCTTTGGGATGAGTATGTGCACCTGCCGCGCGGCGGCCTCGGCTATTACAAGTATATCTACTATGCCTCGTGGTGCCGTTTCGACGAACTGGTGGCGGGCGTGGCGCTGGCCTTGCTGAAGAACTGGCATCCGGCCGTCTGGGCGCGCCTGACATCCCATGGCAACCGCACCTTGCTGGCGGGAATCGCGGGCACGGCGCTGATGTTTTATGTGTTTCTCACCGATTACTACGGCTATTGGGTGACGGTATTCGGCTATCCGGCCCTGGCCGCCAGTTTTACCTTATTGCTGGTCGCCGCGCTGAGCCCCGCCTGTGCTTTGTATCAACTGCGCGTGCCGGGCGCGGCCAGCCTGGCCCTGTGGTCGTATGCGATTTACTTGCTGCACAAGCAGGTGTGCATTCTGCTGCGGCCCTGGTTGCAAGACCTTGGCTACGGGCCCGACGGTGCGCCGGCGATACTGGCCAGTATCGCTGTCAGCGTCGCCACGGGCTGGCTCTTATATAGAGTGGTGGAAACGCCGTTCATGCGTTGGCGGGCGCGCCATGTGCCCGCCAACCATGTTTGAACTACATATCGATCACGTCCAGTCCCCGCGGCGTGGCCACCAGTAATTCCAGGATGGCATGCACGCGCAGGTTCGTCTCTTCATGCTGCGTGTTGTAGATCAGCGCGCGCAGGCCGGGCACGGCTTCCGTGATGTGCTCGCTGGCGTAGGCATTGATCAACAACAAGACCAGGTCCGTGGCGCCCGCGCCGGGCTGGCGCCGCAGCCGGTCGTGGATCACGTTCAGCAGCGCGCGCTGCATGCGCGGCGTGGGATTGGTGATATAGGCGAAGACGCTCGGCGTGTTGGCGATGGCCGCGCAGATGCGCCGCTCGATCTCGTCGGGTTTCACGTCGGAAGCGATATCGAAATACGCGGCATCCCAGCGCGTGCGCGCATAGGGGTGATTGGGCGGGAAGGAGTCGGCCGTTTCAAAACCGCAGATGCGGCTCAGGGTTTTCAGCCAGGTTAATAAGGTGGAGTTCATGCCCCGATTCTAGCGGCATTCCGCGTGCCCCGGGCCGACTCTATATAAAGAAGGCTGACGCCCGGGAAGCGGATGAAAAACAGATTAAAGTTTCCTGTAAAACAGCCCTTGTCATTCTGGGAAAGCCTCTCTATAATGCTGGTCTTCGGGGCGGTTAGTTCAGCTGGTTAGAATACTTGGTCGACATCCAAGGGGTCGGGGATTCGAATTCCTCACCGCCCACCAGAATTTTGCAGTAGATGGTTTTTAAGCTGGCGCAAGCCGCAAGCGGTCATTTGAAATACAATGATCAACAAAAGTTTTACGGGCGGTTAGTTCAGCTGGTTAGAATACTTGGTCGACATCCAAGGGGTCGGGGATTCGAATTCCTCACCGCCCACCAGAATGCAGTTAGAGAGAAAGGGTAAACCGGTTATGACACCGCGAACTACTACCAGGCTTTGGGAGTGACGCTAGTCGAACGGGTTTCCTTTGTCTCAAGAAAGTGAAAAACGCGGCTAGTCCGCGTTTTTTTGCGTCTGCGTTTTCCTTTCAGTTATTTTACCCATCACACATTGCAGTTTTACCTGGCGCCAGCGCCGACATGGAGATCAATATGCTTACAATCCGACTTCCCGATGGTTCCGCCCGTCAATTTGACGGCCCGGTCACCGTGGCCCAGGTTGCGGCCAATATTGGTACCGGCCTGGCCAAGGCTGCCTTGGCCGGCAAGGTCGACGGCAAGCTGGTCGACACCTCCTATTTGATCGAGCAAGACGCGGAATTGGCGATTGTCACGGACAAGGACGCCGATGGCCTGGAAGTGATCCGCCACTCGACGGCCCACTTGCTGGCGTATGCCGTCAAGGAATTGTTCCCGGAAGCGCAAGTGACCATCGGTCCCGTGATCGACAACGGTTTTTACTATGACTTCGCCTACAAGCGCCCGTTCACGCCGGAAGACCTGGTCGCGATCGAAAAGAAAATGGCCGAACTGGCCAAGAAGGACGAGCAGGTGACGCGCAAGGTGGTCGCGCGCGACGAAGCCATCGACTACTTCAAGGGCATCGGCGAAGCCTACAAGGCTGAGCTGATCGGTTCGATCCCGGCCGACCAGGAAGTGTCGCTGTATTCCGAAGGCAAGTTCACGGACTTGTGCCGCGGCCCCCACGTGCCATCGACGGGCAAGCTGAAAGTGTTCAAGCTGATGAAGCTGGCCGGCGCCTACTGGCGCGGCGACTCGAAAAACGAGATGCTGCAGCGTATCTATGGCACGGCCTGGGCCAGGAAGGAAGACCAGGAGCTGTACCTGCATAACCTGGAAGAGGCGGAAAAGCGCGATCACCGCAAACTGGGCAAGCAGCTCGATTTCTTCCATTTCCAGGAAGAAGCGCCGGGCCTGATCTTCTGGCACCCGAAAGGCTGGTCGATCTGGCAGCAAGTCGAGCAATACATGCGCAATGTGTACCAGGTCAATGGCTACCAGGAAGTCAAGGCGCCGCAAATTCTCGACCGTGGCCTGTGGGAAAAAACGGGTCACTGGGATAATTACCGTGAAAACATGTTCATCACGGAATCGGAAAACCGCGCCTATGCGCTGAAACCGATGAATTGCCCTGGCCATATCCAGATTTTCAACAACGGCATGCGCAGCTACCGCGACCTGCCATTGCGCTACGGCGAATTCGGCCAATGCCACCGCAACGAGCCGTCGGGCGCCTTGCATGGCATGATGCGCGTGCGCGGCTTCACGCAGGATGACGGCCACATCTTCTGCCTGGAAGAGCAGATCGCCGGCGAAGTGACGGCCTTCCACCAGCAGGCGATGGATGTGTACACGGCGTTCGGCTTCACGAACATCGATGTGAAGCTGGCCTTGCGCCCGGATAACCGCATCGGCACGGAAGAGTCGTGGGATTTCGCCGAGGAATCCCTGCGTTCGGCCCTGCGCGCCTGTGGCGTGGAATGGACGGAATTGCCGGGCGAGGGTGCGTTCTACGGTCCGAAGATCGAATACCACCTGAAGGATAGCCTGGGCCGCGCATGGCAAGTGGGCACCGTGCAGATCGATCCGTCGATGCCGGGCCGCCTGGGCGCCGAATATGTGGCCGTGGACAACACGCGCCAGGTGCCGATCATGCTGCACCGCGCGATCGTCGGGTCGCTGGAACGTTTTATCGGCATCCTGATCGAACACTATGCGGGCGCCATGCCGCTGTGGTTGTCGCCAGTGCAGGTGTCGGTGTTGAATATTTCCGACGCTCAAGCCGACTATGTACAGGAAGTTACAACAAAACTGCGCAAAGCGGGGCTGCGCGTACAGGCTGATTTGCGTAACGAGAAGATTACCTATAAAATACGTGAACATTCCGTACAAAAATTGCCTTATATCTTAGTGATTGGCGACAAAGAGCGGGATGCGAATACAGTGGCCGTGCGGGCGCGGGGCAATGTCGATCTGGGCGTCATGTCCGTCGATGCCCTGATAGAGCGACTCAAGCAGGAAGTCGACACCAAGGCCTGACGAGGAAACTCGCTGCACGACCGTCTTACAAGATTTTTAAAGGAAATTACAATAGCTACTGACAAGTCACATCGCATCAATGGCGAAATCACTGCCCCTGAAATGCGTTTAAGCGGGGTCGATAACGAGCCACTCGGTATCGTAAGTTTGGCCGAAGCCTTCCGCCTGGCGGAAGAGGCAAACGTCGACCTGGTGGAAATTGCGCCTACCGCGCAGCCACCGGTGTGCCGTTTGATGGACTACGGCAAATTTAAGTATTCGGAGCAAAAGAAAGCTCACGAAGCCAAATTGAAGCAAAAGATCATCCTCGTGAAGGAAGTCAAATTCCGTCCGGGGACTGATGATGGTGACTACAATATCAAGTTGCGTAATCTCATCAAGTTCCTTGAGGACGGCGATAAAACCAAGATCACCTTGCGTTTCCGCGGTCGTGAGATGGCGCACCAGGATATTGGCTTCCGCATGCTGGAACGTCTGAAAGCCGATCTGGAGCCGTACGGCCAGGTCGAGCAGTTCCCGAAGATGGAAGGCCGCCAAATGATCATGGTTCTTTCGCCTAAGAAGAAGAAGTAAGTTACAATAGCGTTTTACTGTGGGTGGAAACTGCGCGTGCCAGCATTGGCGCGGCGTCAAGCCCCAGGCAGAATTTGCGCGGCCCGGCCAGTGATGTCCGGGCCGCGTGAACTGTAGCGGACTCGCATCCGCTGCACAACATGTGAAAGCAGGCATCTAAGCGCAGCGTCGTGTTGCCACCTGCAATCCTGTTATAAATGGAGCTGTCCGTAAGAGGACAGATTGCTATGCCTAAAATGAAGACCAAAAGCTCCGCGAAAAAACGTTTTCGCGTGCGTCCAGGTGGAACAGTCAAGTCGGGTCACGCGTTCAAACGCCACATCCTGACCAAGAAAACCACCAAAAACAAACGTCAGTTGCGCGGTACCCGTAACATCAACGCATCGGATGTCACATCCGTCATGCGTATGATGCCGACTGCTTAATCTCACACTCAATTTAAGGAGTTACTATGCCTAGAGTAAAACGTGGGGTTACAGCTCGTGCCCGTCATAAGAAGATTCTTGTTCAAGCTAAAGGCTACCGTGGTCGCCGCAGCCGTGTATACCGTGTTGCCAAGCAAGCAGTTATGCGCGCTGGCCAATACGCTTACCGCGATCGCCGCAACAAGAAGCGCGTTTTCCGCCGCCTGTGGATCGCCCGTATCAACGCCGCTTCCCGTGAGCATGGCGTAACGTACAGCGTATTCATGAACGGCTTGAAAAAAGCAAATATCGAACTGGACCGTAAAGTCCTGGCCGATATGGCTGTGATGGACAAGCCAGCATTCGCTGCGATTGTCAACGCAGTGAAAGCAAAAATCGCTGCGTAAGCATCGGTCATTGCACAACGTCATCCGCAGGGTGACGTTAGAACGGCGACCGACAGAATCGTCGCGAGCGGAAGGGAGTTGCGGTCGAGAAGCGCAACCGTACGGAGGTACGGTGAGCATCGCACACCGTAAATCACGACGCGCAGCAGATTAGGTCGGTTGTCATCAAGAGCGGGGCAGGGGTGTGAACCTTATGCCCCGTTTCCGTTTTTGATTATTGGATTTTAGATAACTGAGTCCAGAATTGATGTCCAAAACAGGAAATGCCGCATGAACTCCCTAGAAGAACTCGTCGTCTCGGCCCAGGCTGACTTTATCGCCGCCGCAGACGCTGCCGCACTTGAAAACGCCAAAGCCCGCTACCTGGGCAAGACTGGCCAGATTACCGAAATGATGAAGGGCCTGGGCAAGCTGGATCCGGATGCGCGCAAGGCGCAGGGCGCCCTGATCAACGCCGTCAAAGTGCGGATCGAGGACGCGCTGACGGCGCGCCGTGATGCGCTGGCCGATGCCCAGATGCAAGGCCGCCTGAACGCCGAAGCGATCGACGTGACCCTGCCAGGCCGTGGCCGCATGCCCGGCGGCATCCATCCCGTGATGCGCACGTGGGAGCGGGTCGAGGAAATCTTCCGCTCCATCGGCTTCGACGTGGCCGACGGCCCCGAAATCGAAAACGACTGGACCAATTTCACGGCGCTCAACAGCCCGGAAAACCACCCGGCCCGTTCCATGCAGGATACGTTCTACATCGATGGCAACGACACCGATGGCAAGCCTTTGCTGCTGCGCACGCACACCAGCCCGATGCAGGTGCGCTATGCGCGCACGCACACGCCGCCGATCAAGGTCATCGCGCCGGGCCGCACCTACCGCGTCGACAGCGACGCCACCCATTCGCCGATGTTCCACCAGGTCGAAGGCCTGTGGATCGCCGAAGACATCAGCTTTGCCGACCTGAAGGGCGTGTACCTGAACTTCGTCAAGGCCTTCTTCGAGACGGACGACCTGCAGGTGCGCTTCCGTCCGTCGTACTTCCCGTTCACGGAACCGTCGGCCGAGATCGACATCGCCTTCGGCTCCGGTCCTTTGAAAGGCCGCTGGCTGGAAGTGTCGGGCGCCGGCCAGGTGCATCCGACCGTGGTGAAGAACTTCGGCCTCGATCCCGAGAAATTCATCGGTTTTGCTTTCGGCTCCGGCCTGGAACGCTTGACGATGCTGCGTTACGGCATCAACGACCTGCGCCTGTTCTATGAAGGCGATTTAAGGTTCCTGAAGCAATTCAACTAAGCGTTGTTCCGTTTGATTCATGGCGCTTGAGCGCCTGTGCGCTCGCGCTGTGAGCTTTGACCCTTTGAAGGCTTGATTATGCAATTTTCCGAAAACTGGCTCCGTACCATGGTCGATCCGAAGATGACTTCGGACGAACTGGCCCATCTGCTGACCATGTCCGGTCTCGAAGTCGAGGACGTCGATCCTGTCGCCCCGCCGTTCTCGAACGTGGTGGTGGGCCTGGTCCTGGAGATGGAAAAACATCCGAACGCGGACCGCCTGAATGTGTGCCAGGTCGATGTCGGCACGGGCACCATGCTCAACATCGTCTGCGGCGCGCCGAACGTGCGTCCGGGCTTGAAAGTCGTCTGCGCCATGGCCGGCGCCGTGCTGCCGCCTGGCGCCGATGGCAAGCCGTTTGAAATCAAGGTGGGCCAGCTGCGCGGCGTCGAGTCGCAAGGCATGCTGTGCTCCGCGCGCGAATTGAAATTGTCGGAAGAAAACGCCGGCTTGCTGGAGTTGCCGGACGACGCGCCGATCGGCCAGAATTTCCGCGATTACTTTGCGCTCAACGACTTGAAATTCACCATCAAGTTGACGCCGAACAAGGCGGACTGCCTGTCCGTGCTGGGCGTGGCGCGCGAAGTGTCGGCATTGACGGGCGTGCCCCTGAATGCGCCGCAGTTCCGCACCGTGCCGGTTTCCAGCGATGAAATCCTGCCCGTGAAAGTCAGCGCGCCGGACCTGTGCGGCCGTTTCACGGGCCGCGTCATCCGCGGCTTGAACGCCCGTGCGGCCACGCCGGACTGGATGAAGCAGCGCCTCGAGCGCAGCGGCCAGCGTCCGCTGTCGGCCCTGGTCGATATTTCGAACTATGTCATGCTGGAACTGGGCCGTCCCAGCCACGTGTTCGACCTGGCAAAGATCCACGGCAGCCTCGACGTGCGTTGGGGCAAGGCGGGCGAATCCGTCAAGCTGTTGAATGGCAACACCATTGCCGTCGACGAGTGGCTCGGCGTCATTGCCGATGAGCAGGAAATCGAATCGCTGGCCGGCATCATGGGCGGCGACGCCAGCTCGGTGTCGGACGATACGGACAGCATCTACCTGGAAGCGGCCTTCTGGTGGCCGAACGCCATTCAAGGCCGTGCGCGCCGCCTGAATTTCTCGACCGATGCGGCGCACCGCTTCGAGCGCGGCGTCGATTTCGCCACCACCGTCGAGCACATCGAGCGCATCACGGCCCTGATCGTGGAAATCTGCGGCACGCCGGCCACGACCGTCGGCCCCGTCGACGACCACGTGGTGAACTTGCCGCAACGCCAGCCCGTGACCATGCGCACGGCGCGCGCGCAAAAAGTCATCGGCGTGCCGCTCAACGACGAGCTGATCGCCGACATCTTCACGCGCCTGGCCCTGCCATTCACCCTGGCCGACGGCGTGTTTTCCGTGACCTCGCCCAGCTACCGTTTCGACATCGAGATCGAGGAAGACCTGATCGAGGAAGTGGCGCGCGTGTACGGCTTTGAAAACATCCCGACCTTGCCGCCCGTGGCCGCGAACGTGATGCAAATCGCCCCGGAAAATACCCGCTCCTTGTTTGCGGTACGTCATGCGCTGGCCGACCTGGGCTTCCAGGAAGTGGTTAACATGAGCTTTGTCGATACGGCATGGGAGCGCGATTTCTCGGGCAACACCAATCCGATCAAATTGCAGAACCCGATCGCCAGCCAGATGAGCGTGATGCGTTCGTCGCTGATCGGCAGCCTGATCGCCAATGTGCGCTACAACCTGAACCGCAAGACGAACCGCGTGCGCATCTTCGAAGTGGGCGCCATCTACCAGCGCGACGACAGCGTGGAGAACGGTCCCCTGTCGGTGGCCGGTTACGCCCAGCCGAAGCGCGTGGCCGCCATGGCCTACGGCGCGGTGGCTGAGGAGCAATGGGGCCAGCCGTCCCGCACCGTCGATTTCTTCGACGTGAAGGCGGACCTGGAAGCGCTGTTCGCGCCGCTGGTCTTGCGTTTCACCAAGGCGGAACATCCGGCCCTGCATCCTGGCCGTTCGGCGAACGTGGAACTCGATGGCAAGGTCATCGGTTTCATCGGCGAATTGCACCCGCGCTGGATGCAAAAGTACGACTTGCCGCTGGCGCCCGTGCTGTTCGAAGTCGACGCCGCCGCCTTGACGCAAAGAGTCGTGCCCGTGTACCAGGAAATCTCGAAATTCCCTGGCGCCAGCCGCGACCTGGCCGTGGTCGTCAAGCAATCGGTGGCCGTGCAGGATCTGCTCGACAGCTTCCATGCCGCCGCCAAGTCGAGCCCGGCAGCGCGTATCGTGCAAGCCATTGTTTTATTTGATGAATATCGTGGAAAAGGTCTGGAAGCGGATGAAAAAAGCCTTGCTTTCCGGATTAGCTTGCAAGATACTCAAAACACCCTGCAAGACGATGTCGTCGATGGCCTGATGGCTGTCCTCATCGATGCGGCCAAGCAGGGCCACGACGCGAAACTGCGTTCGTAATTACCGGACTGGCCGTCGCCTTGCGTGACGGCCTTTCCGTCGTCAACCGTAGACGAGCTTGCCATGTGGCGGGCTCGGGCGCACAGAAAAGGCAGGGCAGGAAAATTAATAACAGCGACGTTGATTCCGCCGTACTGCAATCCGCACTGGCCGCCGATTTGCATCGGGCCATGCTGGTTGCCAAAGTGCGCCAGGAAGCGGAAAAAGATTTACCCACCTTGACCAAGGCGGAACTGGCCGAACTGTTGTTCGAGCAAGTGGGCCTGAACAAGCGCGAGGCGAAGGATATGGTCGAGACCTTCTTCGACGAGATCCGCAATGCGCTCGAGCGTGGCGAAGCCGTCAAGCTGTCCGGTTTCGGCAATTTCCAGTTGCGCGACAAGCCGCAGCGGCCGGGCCGCAATCCGAAGACGGGCGAAGAGATTCCCATCACGGCGCGCCGTGTCGTGACCTTTCATGCGAGCCAGAAGCTGAAGAGCATGGTCGAAGAGACCAGTCCGCTGGCACGTGCTGCCTGAGTGAGTGGCGATGAACGAGCGCATCAGTAAAACCGAGTTGATCGCCTTGCCGCCCATTCCGGCGAAACGCTATTTCACGATCGGCGAGGTGAGTGAGTTGTGCGGCGTCAAACCGCACGTGTTGCGCTACTGGGAACAGGAGTTTTCCCAGCTCAAACCGGTCAAACGACGTGGCAACCGCCGTTATTATCAGCACCATGAGGTGCTGCTGATACGCCGCATCCGCGAATTGCTGTACGAGCAAGGTTTTACCATCAGTGGCGCGCGCAACAAGCTCGATAGCCGTGGCGCATCGCATGCCATCGCCGACGAGCTGCCCGTGCTGCCGGCGATGCCTGCCGTGCCGCAGGAAGCGCCGCTGGACCGCGTGTGGATACGCAATGAATTAATTGCGATTTTAAACTTGCTAAAATAAGATTTGTACCAATATAGGTGGGGTTGTCCGGTACCGCTTGACGATACTGCCTGGGCGCTCCGCCCCGGCGCTGACGCAGCCATGCGGCGCGCCATATTTTGAATATACTGTTAATGTTGCGTTTTTGTTAGTGACGCTAGGCCGGAGCAGCGTTCAGGTTCCGGTAGTCTTTCCCAGGCCAGGAAAATTTAAGGGGAAACAATGATACGCGTTGCCATTTGTGATGATCACCAAATAGTACGAGCTGGATTCAAACAGATTTTTTCGTCGTCGAGCGATTTCAGTGTGGTGGCGGAAGCCGGTACCGGGCGCGAAGCGCTCGATATCGCCCGCCGCGAAATTTGCGATGTGCTGTTGCTCGATATCGCCATGCCCGATCAGAGCGGCATCGATACCTTGCGCACGATCCGCCAGGGACAGCCGGAATTGCCCGTGCTGATACTCAGCGGCTATCCCGCGCAGCAATACGCGCTGAACCTGTTCAAGATGGGCGCGAATGGCTATCTGAACAAGGAATGCGAAGCCGACGAGCTGATGATGGCCGTGCGCACCGTGTTCCAGGGGCGCCGCTATGTCAGCTCCACCGTGGGCGAATTGCTGGCGCAGTCGTTCGACCGCGACACGAATGCCGCCCTGCATACGGAATTGTCGGACCGCGAATTCCAGGTCTTCCTGCGCCTGGCGCGCGGCGCCACCGTGTCCGATATCGGTGTGGCCTTGTCGCTGAGCATCAAGACGGTGAGTACTTACCGTACGCGCATCATGGAAAAAATGGGCTTGCAATCCAACAGCGACTTGACCTATTACGCAATGAAAAACAATTTGCTTGACTAGCGCTGCGGTGCGATCATGGAAACATGATCGCTCAGCCAGCTGGCCAGCACGACTTGTGCAGTGCAGCAGTTTGTGGCGAGGACTATAATTGGCCGGCGCTGGCGCTCTCTCCCGCGCCGAACCTTGCTAAGGATGCACATCAGGATGTATTTCACCGCTGAACCGGCCCCGCATCACCGCCTGCCCCTGTACAAGACGATCCTGTGCGTCACGTGTGCCTTGCTGCTTGTACTCAATGGTTTCAGTCTCTATCATAACTTGCAGTCGCTGAAGGGCACGAACGCCTTGCTTAGCCAGAGCGCCCGCGTGGCGGACCGCCTGCAGTATTTGAACGTGCTCGTGCTCGATGCGGAAAGCAGCTTGCGCGGCTATTTCATTTCCGGCTCCGAAACGTATCTTGGGCCGTCGAAGACCGCCGCCACCGAAATCGAGAATGAATTCAACGAGCTGCAGACCTTGCTCGCGGGCAGTCCCACCCAACTGAAAAACCTGGGCCAGCTGAAAAGTTTGATCCGTCGCAAGATGGCGATGCTGCAACAATCGATCGACGTCTACAAGCAGGGCGGATTGGCCGAGATCGTCAACATTTCCCGCGTGACCGATGACCGCGCCACCATGGACGAGATCCGCCTGCAAGTGGTGATCATGACGCGCGAGCAGAATGAGGCGCTGTCGTCGGGCAGCGCCGCCTTTTACCATGAGTACCAGAAAGCCGTGCTGCTCGGCATCGGCATCAATGCCCTGGCCATCCTCGTGCTGATCATGTTTTACCAGTTGGTGCGGCGCAGCTTCCAGAACCGCGCGGCCGTCGAGTATGCGCTGCAAAACGCCAATGACACCCTGGAATCGACGGTCAGCAAACGTACCGAGCAGTTATCCGTGCTGTCGCGTCATTTAATCAGCGTCAATGAAGTGGAAAAGGCGCGCCTGGCGCGCGAATTGCACGATGAACTGGGCGCCAACTTGACGTCGATCAGCATGGACCTGGGCGCCGTCACGCAGCAACTGGCGCACACGCAGCCGGAACTGGCCGCGCAATTGCGTCGCGCCAAGGCGACCTTGCTGGAAACGGTGGAACTCAAGCGCCGCATCGTCGAGGATTTGCGCCCCAGCCTGCTCGACAACCTGGGTCTGTGCGCCGCCATCGAAAGCTATTGCGAGGATTTTGCTCGCATGAGTTCGGTTCGCTGCGAAACGGACGTGGCCATCAATATCGACAACCGCGAAGCCACCTTGACGATCGCCCTGTTTCGCATCGTGCAGGAATCGCTGACGAATATCCTCAAATATGCGCGTGCCGGCATGGTCAGCGTGACCTTGAAACGCAATGAACACGGCCTGGTGCTGCGCGTGATCGACGACGGCATCGGCATCACGGAAGATGCGCTGCAAAAGCCCATGTCGCACGGCTTGCTGGGCATGCGCGAGCGCGCCTTGCTGCTCGGCGGCACCCTCACCGTGCGCCAGGGGCCGGCCGGCAAGGGTACTTGCGTGGAAGCCGTGATTCCCTTGCCGCTGGCGCCGGAGCCGGACGAGATCAATGAAGACGCCAGCGTCTGAATTCTTCCGAGTATAAAAAATGGCCGGGCATGCAGCCCGGCCATTTTTTTATGTCGCTTTGATTTCGTTCATCAGCAGCGCGAGACGTCGCGCAGCAAACGGTCGTATTCCGTCTTGGCCACCTTGTAGCACTCGCCCGCATAGCATTCCAGGCCGGCGCGGTCCAGCACCGTGATATTGCCGCGGCGATAATGGATCAAGCCTTCCTCCTGCAGCTTGCCGGCGGCCGCCGTGATGCTTTCGCGGCGCACGCCCAGCATGATGGAGATCAGCTCTTGCGTGACTTTCAATTCGTTCGATGGCGAACGGTCCAGGCGGTCCAGCAGCCAGCGGCACAGCTTTTGCTCGATCGAGCTGTGGCGGCCGCCAACGGCGTTCTGCGCCATCTGCGCAAACAGGGCATTCGTGTAGCGCATCAGCAGCTGGGGCAGGGCGCCGCCCTGGTTGAAGGCGTCGCGCAAGCTTTGCGTCTTGAGGCGGTAGCCATAGCCGGCGCTTTGCACGACGGCCGTGCACATGGCGCGCTCGCCTGCCAGCAGCGAGGCGCCAGCCACGCCTTCATGGCCGACGACGGCGATTTCCGTTGTGGCGCCGTCTTCCATCACGTACAGCAGCGAAATGATGGCGGTGGTAGGGAAATAGCTGTATTCCAGGTTGTTACCGTAGGCATACAATTCCTTGCCGAACGGCAGTTCCACCAGCTCCAGGTCTTCGAACAGCGATTCGAGCGCGGCGCGCGGCAGGGCGGCCAGCAATTCATTCTGTTGGGCACTGCTGAGGCTAACCCGCGACGCAAGCTTGATTTCGCGTCCGGCCGCCGGCATGGCGCGCGGCAGCAGCTGGTTCTTCTGGACCGGGGCGATAAGTTGAACATGGCTCATAGTATTCCTCACAGGCTTTTTACATCGGAGTGCGATTGCCGCGTTGCTGGTCAAAAAAACTTGCCGGCTCCATCTGGGTACGGTGTTTTTTTCGGCCGCGCGGTGCAGATCGCGATGTAGCTACTTTAAAAGCTTATGTAAGTGGCGAACATAAGATTAGCAGTCGCCACTTTGTAGTCTCTTTTGAGGCGAAATTGTAGTCCTTGTCCTACATCCACACTTTAGCCTAGCTAGCCTTGCGCCGTTCCGCGCGATTTTGTGATATGACGCGTGGCTTGTTGGCGCTCCACAGGCCGGCCGGACGCACGCTGGGCAAGCCGTCGCGCACGGCCGCGGCCGGTGCCTGGCGCGTGGCGGGCAGCTCGTGTTCCCCCAGGCGGAAGCGGCTGACGGCCTGCGTCAGCGCCTCGCCTTCCTGGTGCAGGCGCTGCGAACCGGCGCGCGCCTCGTCGACCAGGCCCGCGTTCTGGCGCGTCATGTCGTCGATTTGCGCCAGCGCGCCGTTGATGCGGGCGATCTCGCCATTCTGCTCGGCGCCGGCGCTGCTGATGCGTCCGATCACCACGGCCACCTGCTGCACCGCATCGACGACCTGGCGCATGGTGGCGCCGGCTGCATTGACGAGCTCGCCACCCGCATCCACGGTGGCCACCGAATCGCCGATCAGGCGCTTGATTTCCAGCGCCGCCTCGTTCGAGCGCTGCGCCAGGCTGCGCACTTCGGATGCGACGACGGCAAAGCCGCGCCCTTGCTCGCCGGCCCTGGCCGCTTCCACGGCCGCGTTCAGGGCCAGGATATTCGTCTGGAAGGCGATGCCGTTGATGACGCCGATGATGTCGACGATCTTGTGCGAACTGGCCTTGATCGAGGCCATGGTCTCGACCACGGCGCCGACGGTCTGGCCGCCGCGCAGGGCCACGTCGGCCGCTGTCGCCACCAGGGTGCGCCCCTGTCCTACGTGGGCTTCGTTGCGGCCCACGGTGGCCGTCAGCTCGCGCATCGAGTCCACGGTGGCGCCCAGCGCATCGGCCTGCGTGGCCGTGTGGCCGGACAGGGCGGCGTTGCCTTGGGCGATATCGGCGCCGGCCGCCGCGATGACGGCCGCGCCGCCGCGGATTTCCTGCACCAGCGTGGCCAGGCCATGCGTCATGGCGCCGAAGTCGCGCACCAGGTCGCCGATCTCGTCGTGCGCCTGCGAGGTGATGCGCTGCGACAGGTCGCCCGCCGCCGCCGCGCCGACGGCCACGCGCAATTGCGTCACGTCGCGCGCGAACGCGGCATAGAAGCCCGCGCACAGGTAGGCGGCGGCCAGCAGCACCAGCAGCATGGCCGCCAGGATCAGGGCGCGGCGCGCCTCGTCGCGCGCGATGCGCTGCGCCAGCAAGCCGTCCAGCGCCGTGGCCGAGGCGCCCGAGAGCGCTTGCAGGGCGTCGATCGCCTGCATGCCGGCCGCGTGGAATTGCGCGCCCGACGTCTGGTCGTAGGAATTCGTCACTTCATTTTTTGTCCGTTCGAGGAAGGCCAGCGCGGCCGGCACGGCTTTCAGGGCCGGCTGCAGGCTGGCGCGCAGCGCCGGCTTGGCGGCGAGGATTTCGTCGAAGCGGGCCGGCAGGCGTTCCAGCTCATGGCGCGCGATCAGGGCGTTGGCGTTGACGAGTTGATCTTCATTCGCTTCGAACAGGCCCGTGTCGATGTAGGCCGCGCCGCGCCCGGCGATGTCGGCCAGGCTCTCGGCCAGGTCGGGCAGGGTGGCGGTAAACGCGGCGCTCAGGTGGTTGGCGCCCGCGTCCGGGTCCAGGCTCAGGTGCGAGCGGTCGGCCACCAGCTGGCCCAGTTTGGCGGCCTGGCGCAGCAGCGCCGTGTGCGCCGCGTAGCTGTCGCGCGCGGCGAGTCCCGCCTGGCGGCCCAGCAGGGCTTGCCACTGTTTCGTCAGCTCGGCCGCCTGGGGCAGGCCGGCGCCGGCCGGCAGGCGCGCCAGGGCCGCCAGCGCGGCCGTGATGCGCGCGTTCAGCGCCGTGTTGTCCATGCCCGCCTTGCCGCTCAGGCGCAAGTGCTCGAGACCGCGCCGCTGCTGCAGCAGGCGCGTGCCTTCCTGCAGCTGGCGCACATAGGCCACGCCCCGTTGCGCATCCTGCGCCTGGGCCAGCGATTTGCCCAGCTCCGAGATCAGCAGGGTGGTCGCCAGCGCCAGCGGCAGCAGGAAGACCAGGCAGACAAGCATGAATTTGGGCAGCAGGCGCAAGCGCTGCATGAGTCGGATGGCGGGGGTGAGGAGCATTTTCATCGGGTTTCCAGGGTAGGGTGACAACATTTCTGCAGTGCAATGTTGCCTGCGGATTGTGACCCCTTGATGAAGTGGGCGATTTTGCTGGTCGCCACAGTGAAGCAGTTCACACGGAAGGCCGATCCTTCTGTAAAATCGAGGGTTTTTTGCGAGGGCCATATTATGGTCACCAATATGGCCAACGAGAACGACAGCAACACCCCCGATTCCACTGACAACGCGGACATCGCCGCAGCGTCGGTCAGCAGCAAGGCGCCGGCCGTGATCGCGCGCGAAGTGCAGCGCCGCCGCACCTTCGGCATCATTTCCCACCCGGATGCCGGTAAAACCACCTTGACGGAAAAACTGCTGCTGTTCTCGGGCGCGATCCAGATGGCCGGTACCGTCAAGGCGCGCAAGTCGGGCCGCCACGCGACCTCGGACTGGATGGAGATCGAGAAGCAGCGCGGCATTTCCGTCGCCTCCTCGGTGATGCAGTTCGAATTCCGCGACCACGTCGTCAACCTGCTCGACACCCCGGGCCACCAGGACTTCTCGGAAGATACCTATCGCGTGCTGACGGCGGTCGACTCGGCGCTGATGGTGATCGATGCGGCCAAGGGCGTGGAAGCGCAGACGATCAAGCTGCTGGCCGTGTGCCGCATGCGCAATACGCCCATCGTCACCTTCATGAACAAGATGGACCGCGAGACGCGCGATCCGCTGGACCTGCTCGACGAACTCGAATCGGTGCTGAAGATCCAGTGCGCGCCCGTCACCTGGCCTATCGGCATGGGCAAGAACTTCCGCGGCGTGTATCACCTGCTGAAAGACGAGATCATGCTGTTCAAGGCCGGTGAGGAAAAGGCCGACGGCGCCTTCGAAATCATCAAGGGCATCGACAACCCGCGCCTGCAGGAGATGTTCCCGCTGGAGATGGATCAGCTGCGCATGGAAGTGGAACTGGTGCACGGCGCGTCGAACCCGTTCAACCTGGAGGAATTCCTCTCCGGCGTGCAGACGCCCGTGTTCTTCGGTTCGGCCATCAACAACTTTGGCGTGCGCGAGATTCTCTCGGCGCTGGTCGACTGGGCGCCGGCGCCGCGCCCGCGCGACGCCACCGTGCGTTCCGTCGATCCGACCGAGCAGCCATTCACCGGCTTCGTTTTCAAGATCCAGGCCAACATGGACCCGGCCCACCGCGACCGCATCGCCTTCCTGCGCGTGTGCTCGGGACGTTTCGAGCGCGGCATGAAGGTCAAGCATTTGCGCCTGGGGCGCGAGATCAAGGTGTCGAACGTGGTGACCTTCATGGCGTCGTCGCGCGAACAGGTGGAAGAAGCGTACGCGGGCGACATCATCGGCTTGCCGAATCACGGCAACATGCAGATCGGCGACAGTTTTTCCGAAGGCGAGATGCTGACGTTTACGGGCATCCCGTACTTCGCGCCAGACTTCTTCCGCTCCGTGCGCATCCGTAATCCGCTGAAGATCAAGCAGCTGCACAAGGGCTTGCAGCAGCTGGGCGAAGAGGGCGCGGTGCAGGTCTTCAAGCCGGTGCAGGGCGGCGAGCTGGTACTGGGCGCCGTCGGCGTGCTGCAGTTCGAAGTGGTGGCCAGCCGTTTGCTCAACGAGTATGGCGTGGACGCCGTGTTCGAAGGCACCAGCATCAGCAGCGCGCGCTGGGTCAGCTGCGACGACAAGCGCATCCTGCAGGATTTCGAAAACGCGCTGGGCCACAACGTGGCCTACGATGCGGCCGGCAACATGGCCTACCTGGCCACGTCGGGCGTGAACCTGCGCCTGACGGAAGAGCGCTGGCCGAAGCTGAAATTCCACGCCACGCGCGAGCATTCGGCCAAGCTGGCCTGATGACTCTGACGTAGCGACCAGGGGCAGAACAGGCAGTTCTGCCCTTTTTTACGCCGGCAGGATCGTGCGCGTACTCCAGTCGCGCCGCTCCAGCAGCAAGGCCGTCAACTGCGCCGCCGTCATGGGGCGGGCGAAGAAAAAGCCCTGCACGTTGTCGCAGCCGGCTTTTCTCAGGAACTCCACCTGCTGCAGCGTTTCCACGCCTTCGGCCACCACTTTCAGATGCAGGCTGTGCGCCATGGCGATGATGGCCGTGACGATGGCCTCGCCCTCGCCGGGCAGGTCGTGCACGAAGCTGCGGTCGATCTTCAGCTGGTCGATCGGCAGGCGTTTTAAATACGACATCGACGAATAGCCGGTGCCGAAATCGTCGATCGACAGGTGGATGCCCGTTTCCTGCAGGCGCCGCATCAGTTCCACGTTGGCGTGGACATTGTCCATCAGGACGCCCTCCGTGATTTCCAGCTCCAGCAAGCCATGCGGCAGTTGCGTTTCGTCGAGGATGGCGCGGATATCGTCCATCAGGCCCGGGTCGCGCGCCTGGCAGGCCGACAGGTTGACGGCCACGTGCTCGAGCGAATCGAGCAGGCCCGCCTTGCACCAGAGGGCCGCCTGGCGGCAGGCGCTTTGCAGCACCCAGCGTCCCAGGTCGACGATGATGCCGCTTTCCTCGGCCACGGGGATGAATTCGGCGGGGCTCAGCTGGCCCATGTCGCGGCAGTTCCAGCGTATCAGCGCTTCCACGCCGACGATGCGGCCGCTGCGCAAGTCGATCTGCGGCTGGTAGTGCAGATACAGTTCCTCGTTTTGCAGCGCGCGGCGCAGGTTCGCTTCCATGCGCAGGCGGCGCTGCGCGCGCAATTCCATTTCCGCCTTGAACACGGCGTAGCGGTTCTTGCCCTGGTGCTTGGCGTGGTACATGGCCGTATCGGCATTGCGCGTCAGGGTGGCGACGTCCTGCGCGTCGAACGGATACAGGCTCACGCCGATGCTGGCGCTGACATACAGCTGGTGGCCTTCGAGGTCGAACGGCGCGGCCAGCACGGCGAGGATCTTGCGCGCCACGCTGGCCATTTCCGAGGCGTCGTCGGCCGGTTCGACGATGACGACGAATTCGTCGCCGCCGATGCGGCAGATGATGTCGGTGCCGCGCAGGATGGCCACCAGGCGCTCGGAGACGAGCTTGAGCAGCTGGTCGCCGCAGTGGTGGCCCAGCGTATCGTTGACGATCTTGAAGTTGTCCAGGTCCAGCAGCAGCAAGCCCACGCTGCTGTCCTGGCGGTCGGCGCGCGCCAGCGCGTAGGCCAGGGCGTCGTTGAATTCATGCCGGTTCGGCAGTTGCGTGACCGGGTCGACATGGGCCAGATAATGCAAATGGCGTTCCGCATCCTGGGCGGCGGTGCGCGTGCGGCGCACCATCAGGAAGGTCAGGCCGAACGCGCACAGGCAGACCAGCAGGGCGAAGGCGGCAAATTGCGCCAGGCTGGCGCACAGCGGCGCCAGGCTGGCGCGCAGGTACAGCGCGCCGCCGCCGGGCAAGGCCGTCAGGATGGCGGCGCTGCCGTCCAGGTAATCGAAGTGCAGGCCGTTGCGCGGCGCCGCGGGCGCGGCATCGGCGCTGCTGCGCGCGTAGCGGGCAAACGGCGTGCCATAGGGGCTGTAGAGGATTGCTTGCCGGACATGCGGGGCGGCGGCGAGGGGGGCGAGGACTTGTTGCGCGGCAAGACGATTGTCCTCGCGCATGGCCTGGGTGGCGGCGGGCGCCAGCATGTCGGCCTGGATGCGCAGCGCGCGCTGGAAGGATGCCTGGAGGGAAAACAACTGGAAGAGGATCAGCAGCAGGCTGGCCATGGCCAGCATGGCCGCCGCGGCCAGCAAGTTCAGCTTGGCGATCCGGTCGCCGCGCAATTGCGCCGACGGCAGCATCAACGGCGCCATCATGACGCATTCTCCTGCCGGCCCCGCTTGCCACCGCCCCTTGTGATCCCGCCTCGCCCTGCCATACTTTACGTTCCAGTCTGATGAAAACCGAAGTGAGCCGGAACTCTCAACGTGTTGTTAAGGCCGACATATTGTCATTTTGCAGCGTGAAAGTACAGGGCGCGCGGCAATTTAGTGTCCATGCCGCACACCGGTGGCAGCGGACAAGGTGGCAAGACAGGCGGAAAAAGGCAGGCGTGTCTTTCTAATAATAATCCAAGCTGAATTCTAATCCTTTTTTTGCCAGCCGTTTTTTTCTTTAAAAACATGCTGACAATAAACAAAGTGTCATCAAGAATAACTCCATGTCGCCGCCATCCCGGCGCGGATTAACTTTCTTGCCCGTATGGCGCATTGCAAGTCATTGATTTTAATAAATTTTAATGAAGAATGCGAGAACGCTATGGCCTTGCTCCGCGAGTTCGTCCATAATCCGCTGATGATGGACGTTCTGCTGCTGTTTGTTTTGTCTGCCGCGGCCAAGCAAGCTGCCGCCAGCAAAACCGGACGTCGCCCTAATGATCAATAGTGAGGATATCTTGGAAAAAAAACCAAAAATTATTTTGTCGTCACAAGACCTGGAACGACTGGAAGCGTTGTTGTATGCCTTGGGTAATAATCTGTCTCCGGACAAGGCCGCCTTGCTCGATGAGCTGGGCCGCGCCGAGGTGCTCGAGCCGCAAGAGATTCCGCCGACCGTCGTGACGATGAATTCCACCGTGCGCTTCACGGTGGAAAACAAGGAAGAGTTTTGCCTGACGCTCGTGTATCCGAAGGATGTGGAAGGCCAGGCCGACCGCATTTCCGTGCTGGCGCCCGTCGGCAGCGCGCTGCTGGGCCTGTCCGTCGGCGACAGCATCGCCTGGCCCATGCCGGGCGGCGTGGTAAAGGTCAAGATCGAGGAAATCGTTTACCAGCCTGAGCGGGCTGGCGAATACCACCGCTAAGCGCGCAAGCAGTGATGGCGGACGGCGCCTGCCGTTCGCCTGCCAGGCCGTGTTTCCGATAGTCAGCTAAATACTCAGCTATTGCGTTGCACGCGCACCACCAGCCATCCCGCCACGACCGTGAATGTGACGATGATGGCAACGATGATCCAGAAACCCTGCGGGTGCTGGGCCAGCGGAATTCCCCCCACATTCATGCCCAGCATGCCGGCGATGATATTGATCGGCAAGGCCAGCACGGTGACGATGGTCAGCACGAACAGGCTGCGGCTGTTTTCCTCGTTGACGCTGGCGGCGATCTCTTCCTGCAGCAGCTTGATGCGTTCTTGTAGCGAGGACATATCGCTGAGCACCACCGAAAATTCCTCCGTCGACTGGCGCAATTCCAGGCTGTCCAGTTCCGAGACCCACACGGGCGGGCGTTGCAGCAGGCGGAACAGGGCGGCCGGTTCCGGCGCCAGCAGGCGCTGCAGCCGTACCAGCACGCGCCGCATGGCGCCCAGGTCTTCGCGTTTCGGCACCAGGCGCCCGGCCAGCAGGTGGTCCTCGATATCGTCGACCCGCGCCACGGCGTCGCGCACGATGTTGACCAGCACGTCGGCCTGGTCGCGCAGCAGGTGGATCAGCAGCTCCACCGACGAGCGGATCGGCTCGTGGTTCTTGATGACGGCCTGGCGCAGGCGCTCGATCGACTGCAGCGGCGCGCGGCGCGCCGTGATGACGAGGTCTTGCGCCACGCTGGCCCACATGGTGGAAATGTCGGAGGCCTCGAACGAGAAATTGTGCACCACATCGTTGACCACGGCGATCAGGGTGTTTTCCGCCTGTTCGATGCGCGTCGAGCGCGAGCCCTGGTGCAGGGTTTCATAGAATTCGTCGGCCAGCCGCGTATGCGTCATCAGCCATTTTTCGCTGGCCGCATGCGATAAATTGAAATGCAGCCAGACGAATTCCTGCGCCGGGCGCGCCGCGCCATCGGCCAGCCAGGCCAGGGCCGCCGTCGAGTCGAGCGCCAGCGGCTGCGCCTCGCGGCCAAACAGGAAGCCCCAGACCAGGCCCGAGGTGTCCGAACCGTAGGTGAAACCGGCAGTTTCCATCGCCATCGTGAATCTTTCTCGCGCAGTGTGATTGATCGTCGCGCGATGTTAATACACGGATGTGTCCGGAAAATGACAAGGCCACCGCGATGGGAGGCCTTGCCGGTCACTACAGCCGCGTGTCAGCTGCGGTTCGGGTTGTCCGGACGCCGGTCGTCGCGGTTGGGCACGCCATCGCCGTCGCGGTCGCGGCGGTTGCCATTGTCGTGGTCATAACGATTCGGGATGCCGTCGCGGTCACGGTCGCCATTCGGTCCGCGTGGCGACCAGCGGCCTTGCTCCATCTGCCAGCGGCCGTCGCGCTGGTTCCAGGCGGGCGCCGCATACACGTAGCCGGGGCGTTCGGCGATCCACACGCCCGGTGTCCAGGCGTAGCGCTGGCTGCGCCATTCCCAGTGGCCCGGGGCCCAGACATAGCCATGGCGGGCGCGCGGGATGGCTTCGCGGCGCGGCGGCGGCGGGGCGATGCGGATCTCGTCATAGCGCACGGGCTGCACCTGCGCGGCGACCCAGCCGCCACGGTCCAGGCGCCAGCGCTTGTTTTCCTGTATCCAGGCGGCGCGGCGGTACTGGTTGCCGCCCCGTTCGCGCAGCCATTCGCCGCCGGTCCAGACGTGGCGCTGGCCATCCCAGTTCCAGTAGCCGGGCGCCCAGACATAGCCGGCGCGCGGCGCTGGCACGCTTTCAAACCGTGGCGGGGGCGGGGCGTTGCCGACGACAATGCTGACGCCGAGCTGATTCTGCGCCATGGCTTGCGCGGGCAGGAAGGCCGCGGTGCTGATGGCAAGCATGGCTGCTGCGTAGAGTGCGATGGGTTTCATTGTGTGCTCCATTCCGGTGATTGCGTGAAATGGACTATAGACACTTGCTGGCGTTTTTTCGCCTTTGATTCAACTTATTACATTTGACACAATGCTGTGCGTCCGTGTATCCGTGGCCGATACAAATGCGATGCACATGGCGGCCTGGCGCGGCGACTATCCGCAGTGCGCCAGGCGGCGTGGGGTCGGCATCGGTGGCTCACAGGGTACTGGCGGTGGCATTGCCCAGCAAGGCTTGCCGTTCCTCGATCAGCGAGATTTTCTTTTCCTGTTCCGTCAGGCGCTTGGCGCTGACCACCACCACGGGGATGGCGTTCGCTTGTGCTGCTTCGGCCGCTTCGGCCGTTTTGGCTGCCGATGGCTGCATGAAGCTGACATAGCTGGCGCCGCAGGCGATGGCGACGGCGACGGTGAAAATGGCTTCCATGTTTTTCAGGGCGCTTTTTGGCGTGTTCATGATGCTTCCTTTCGGGTGGCGGGTGGGTATGCATGCACTGTAGCCATGCGCGCGCTTGACCGCCATGCGCATGCGACCAGCCGTGGTTTTGGCGGCATGGCCTGCAAAAAAACGGCGCTGAAATGCCTGTGCGCGGGCCAGGCGGGCGACCGCTTGAATTGAGGCCTAATTCGCCCTGTATCCGGGCATATGAATGTAATTGCCGCGTGGCATTATTTGACACTGCACACTACCGCGCGCGGCAAGTGCAGGGCCAGTTGTCCTGCTAGAATCGGCATGGCGGCCCCGTCGCGTGGATAAAAATATCATCAGGAGTCACACATGTTCCAATTGTTTGGTTTTGGCGGCGCCCGCTGCCCGCGCTGCGAGCACAAGAACGGTGCCGCCGCCGGCTATTGCGCGCAATGCGGCTTGTCGCTGGGGGCACCCGACAGCGACGCGGTGCTGCATGCCAATCAATGGCAACTTGTTGATGGGCAACTGGCCCTGTTTTTCGGCGTGCGCGAACTGTCCTCGCTGTTTGGCAGCGCCGCGCGGCGCCTGCAGGTACCCGCCCAGTCGCGCGCCTGGATCGTGCAATCGGACGCTTTCACCTTGATACCGGCCGGCGACTACGACAGCGCCGCCTTCTTCGCGCGCCTGCCCGCGCTGCTGCCGGCGCGCGCCGCCGAAGTGCTGATCGCGCGCGCCGACGCCGTCAGCCTGGAATTCGACCTGCCGGGTCTGGCCAGCACGGAACTGCTGAACGTCGCCGCGTCGCTGCGCGTGGACATCGCGCTGGGCCAGCCCGACGCGTTCGCGCGCCAGTTCATGCGCGCGCCGGGCGCCGTCACGCGCGCCCATCTGCACGCCTTGCTGCTGCCGTCCGTGCGCCAGATTGCGCTGGAATTCATCGGCAGCCGCGCGCTGCGCGAGATGGACGCGCATGCCGACCTGCGCCCCGAACTCAATGAACGCCTGCAGTCGGCGCTGACGCAGCGCCTGGCGCCCAGCGGCCTGGCCGTGGCCCGCGTGGAGACGCTGGCCCTGCGGCACGACAAGCGCGAGGGGGAGGCCGGCGCCAGCATCGGCACCCTGTGGCTGGGCGGCTTGCCGGCGCAGGAACTGGAGCAGCACAGCCTGGAACGCATGAAGCAGCTCGACCAGCTGTATGACGAGGAAGAGTGGCAGCGCATCCGCCGCGAGGAACTGGCGGCGCGCCATGCGCAGCGCCGCGCCGAACTGCTGCAGGACGCGACGGTGGAAAAGGCGGAACTGAGCCACCAGGAAGCGGAGCGCCTGCAAGCGCTGCGCGGCCGCCAGATCGACCTGTACGGCCGCATCCTGGAAGCGAAGTCGCGGCGCCAGGCGCTCGACCATGGCGCCGCGCTGGCGCTGGGCGAGCTGGAACAGGAACTGGCGCAGAAGGGCGCGCAGCGGGCAGATGAAGCGGCCAACTGGGAACACGTGCGGGCGCTGGCCGCCATCAAGATGCGCAGCGAGCTGGAACTGTCGCAGCTGCACGGGCGCGAACAGATCCAACTGGCGCAGCAGCGCTTTACGCACCAGGTGCATTTGCAGTCGATCGCGCAGCAAGTGGAAAGCGCGCTGCTGATCGACGACGAGACGGGCCGCCGCACCCAGCTGGCGCGCCTGCGCCAGGCGGAGGCGGATGCGGCCCAGCGCGAGGCGCAACTGGAGGCGGAACAGCACCAGGCCGCCTGGCAGGGCCAGATGCTGGCCAACGCGGCGCGCAAGCGCGAGGCGGAGCGGGTGCAGGAGTGGGAAGACCAGATGCAGCTGGCGCGCCAGCGCGAATTGCTGCGCGCCGAGGCGCACAAGGATGAAGCGGCCCAGGTGCAGGCGGCGGAAATCGCGGAAAAGGTCGCGGCGCTGCGGCGCGGCGGCGTGCGCGAGGACGCCATCGCGCAGCAGGAAAAGCTGCTGCGCACCATCGAGGCCGACGGCGTGCATGCGCGCCAGCTGCAGCAGCAGGCGCACCTGGCGCAGCTCGACGCGCTGGCCATCGAGGAACAGCGCCAGCAGCTGCGCCAGCTGGAACAGGAAGCGCAATGGCAGCGTGACCTGCTGGCCATGGCGCAGCAGCGCGAAAGCGATTACGCGCGCTGGAAGGGAGAGTATGAAGCCCTGCTGGCGCAGCAGGCGCATGCGGCCGAACTGGCGCGCATCGACATCGACCGCATCGAAAAGATCGGCAGCTTGAGCGACACGGGCAAGGTGGCCATGGCCGCCGGACAGAACGCGGCCGGGCTGGCGCAGGTGCTGAAAGTGCAGCTGCAGGCGGGCATGAGCGCCGAGCAGATCCACGCGCTGGCGGCGCTGGCGGCGGCCGAGAACAGCGTCGCGCCGCTGGAGGCCATGCGCATGGCGCAGGACGGCGTGGCGCGGGAGCGCAGCTACCTGGAAGGCCAGGCGGAGCGGGAACGGCGCCAGCAGCTGGACTTGATCAACCTGCAGAACGCGGCGCATGCGCACGGCCTGTCGGCGCAGGCGCAGCTGGGCGTGGCCGTGGCGCAGGCGCTGCAGCCAGGCGCGGCTTCCGCTGCCGGCGCGCCGCTGCGCTGCAAGAACGGCCATGCGCTGCGCGCCGGCCATCCGGAAGATAAATTCTGCGCCGCCTGCGGCGTCGCCCTGCAGCCTTGATGGAAGCGTTTCGCCCCCGATGATGCAAAAAGCACGAGACAAACTGCGGGAACTGCGCGCCCTCCACGACGACGGGCTGCTCAGCGAGCAGGAATTTGAGCGCCGCAAGAACGCCATCCTCGACGCCGAGTACGCGCCGCCCGGTACCGCAGCTGCGCCCGCGCCGCCGCCCGTGCGCCAGGGCACGGAGCTGGGCTTCATGACGGGCCAGGAAATCGGCCCGCAAAACCGCCGCTACCGGCTCGAACGGCTGATCGGCACGGGCGGCATGGGGCAGGTGTGGCAAGCGACCGACCTGGCCACGCACGCGGAGCTGGGCAGCAGCGAAATGGTGGCGCTGAAGATCTTGCCGCCGCAGCTGACGCAAAGCGCCACGCACGCCAAGCTGCTGATCGAGGAAGCGACCCAGGCCCGGAAGCTCGCGCATGAAAACATCGTGCGCGTCTACGAGTGGGCGCAGGACCCGGCCACGGCCAGCTATTTCATCATCATGGAATGCCTCGATGGCGAAGACCTCGAGCACTATCTGGCGCGCGAGGGCGCGCTGCCGCTGGCCACCGTGCAGCAATTGCTGCAGCCGGTGGCCGAGGCCCTGTCGTATGCGTGGGAGAAGCACAAGCTGGTGCACCGCGACATCAAGCCGGGCAATGTCTTCCTGACGGCGAAGGGCGACGTCAAGCTGCTCGACTACGGCATCGCTACGCGCGTGCGCAATGCGGACAGCAGCCTGGCGCTGGACATGCCGAACGCCGGCACGCACGGTTATCGGGCGCCCGAGGCCGGCGCCAACCAGCGCCAGCCCAGCCCGCGCCTGGACGTATATGCGGTGGCCGTGATGATTTACCAGATGCTCGAAGCGCGCATGCCGTTCGACGATGCGCGCAGCGCCAGCCATCTGCCGTCGGCGCCGCAGGCGCTCAACGCGCAGCAGTGGCAAGTCTTGCAGAACGGGTTTTCCTTGACGGCGGAACTGCGGCCGCAATCCGTGCAAGCCTTGCTCGAAGGGCTGGAGCGCGCGGCCGGGCCGTCGCCCGAAGAACTGGCGGAACAGGCGCGCCAGCAGCAGGCGCGCGTGGCGCAGCAACAACGGCAGGCGGCGCTGGCCGCCGAACAGGCGCGCGAGGAAGAGCTCAAGCAGGCCCGCATACGCCAGGAAGAGCTGGACCAGCGCCGCAAGGCGGAAATCCAGGCGGCGGCGCTGGAAAAGCAGCGGCAGGACAAGCTGCGCCGCGAGCAGGAGGCGCAGCGCCATTTCGAAGCGGAAGAGGCGCGCAAGCTGCGCAAGGAAGCGCTGCGCGGCCAGCTGCGCGCGCGCCGCGAAGCCGATGCCGCCACGGCACTGCAGGAACACCAGGAATTGCAGCGCAAGGCCATCGTCGCCAAGGCGGAGGCGGCCTATCGCGCCGAGCAGGAACGCGCGCGCCGCGAAGAGGCCAGCCGCGCCGCCGCAACTGTCCCCGCGGCTGCGCCGGCAGCGGCCGCGGAACGGGTGGAACCGGTGGCCGATGCGGAAGGCATCTTGCGCGATGATTTTCTCGATGGCGCGGGACAGGGGCCGGAACTGGTGCTCATTCCCAGCGGCCGCTTCCAGATGGGCGCGCACGAGACGGAACACAAGGCGGCCATCCAGGCCGGCTCGCAGCAGTCATGGCTGGATCGCGAAACGCCGCGGCACTGGGTCGGCATCGAGCGCCCGTTCGCGCTGGCGCGCCACCCCGTCAGCGTGGGCGAGTGGCGCGCCTTCGTCAAGGCGACGGGATGGGCGGGCGGTTCCGAGACGGACTGGGACAATCCCGGCTTCGTGCAGACCGACCTGCACCCGGTGGTGGGCGTGAGCTGGAATGACGCGCAGCTGTACCTGGCGTGGATGAGCGAGCGCACGGGCCGGCATTACCGCCTGCCCAGCGAGGCGGAATGGGAATACGCCTGCCGCGCCGGCACGCGCACGGCCTTCAACGTGGGCGACACCATCAGCACGGAACAGGCCAACTATGACGGCCTGTACGTTTACAACGGCGGCCCGCGCGGCGTGTACCGGGGCGGCACCACGCCGCTGGGCACCTTCGCGCCGAATTCCTGGGGCCTGTTCGACATGCACGGCAATGTGTGGGAATGGGTGCAGGACGTGGTGCACGACAATTACGAGGGCGCGCCCGTCGATGGCAGCGCCTGGGAAGAGGGCAGCGACAGCAGCCGGCGCATCCTGCGCGGCGGCTCCTGGCTGTACCACCCGCGCTACCTGCGTTCGGCCCTGCGCAACGGCTTTTCCACCGTGCTGTCGAACGACATCGTGGGATTCCGGGTGGCGCGCACGCTCGATCAAGGGGGCGGTGAAAGCGTCAAGTCAGGCGCCCTGGCCTGAAGATGGCGCGGGCGGTCGACGCCCGGTTCCGTATCAAATGACCAGGTAGCCGGGCAGCAGGCTGCGCCAAGCGGGCAAACGGTGTAAATTGTGGCTTTCCAAACGCCCCAAGGAACGCCATGACCATCAAAGCCATCCGCGACCAGTCGCAAGCCATGCGCCACATCGTGCACGTGCGCGATCACATCATTTCCGCCGACGCCTCGGTGGAGGAGGGCGGCGGCGACGCCGGCCCGTCGCCGCACGACCTGTATGACGCCGCCCTGTCGGCCTGCAAGGCGCTCACCGTCGTCTGGTACGCCAAACACAAGGGCATCCCCCTGGAACACGTGGAAGTGAGCACGGAGCGCGACGCCAGCGAAGAGCGCAAGGGCGTCTACCGCCTGGCCGCCACGCTGCACCTGACGGGCGACCTGACGGATGCGCAGCGCCAGGAGTTGCTGGCCGTAGCCGGCAAATGCCCGATCCACAAGCTGATGACGGCCGTCACCACGGAAATCACGACGGTGCTGGCATGAGCGCGGCCATCCTGAAAAGCCACGAGAAGGACCTCGGCGGCGGCTTCGTCGTGCGGCGCTTGCTGCCTTCCGCGGCAAAACAGGCCGTCGGCCCCTTCATTTTCTTCGACCATTTCGGCCCCATCGACGTGGCGCCCGAAGCCAACCACGACGTGCGCCCCCATCCGCATATTGGCCTGGCCACCGTCACCTATCTGTTCGAGGGCGCGATCGACCACCGCGACAGCATCGGTTCGTACCAGCGCATCGAGCCGGGCGCCATCAACTGGATGACGGCCGGGCGCGGCATCGTGCATTCCGAGCGCACGCCGCACGACCTGGCCGGCCAGCCGCACCGCACGCACGGCTTGCAGCTGTGGGCCGCGCTGCCGAAGGCGCATGAAGAAGACGAGCCGAGTTTCACGCACACGCCGCAAGCCGACATTCCCGTCGTGCCGCTCGATGGCGCCGTCGTGAAAGTGTTGATCGGCGCGGCGTTCGGCCGGACCTCGCCCGTGCGCACCTACATGCAGACGTTGTACCTGGACGTGGCGCTGCAGGCGGGCAAGGCGCTGGCGCTGGAAGGCTTGCCGGCGGAAGCGGCCATCTACCCGATCAGCGGGGAAGTGTTGCTCGACGGCGTGGCGCTCGCGCCGCACACCATGGCCTTGATCGAGGCGGGCGCCGTGCCGGTCGTGACGGCGGGCGGCGGCCCGGCGCAGTTCGTGGTGATCGGCGGCGAGCCGCTGGACGGCCACCGCTTCCTGTTCTGGAATTTCGTCTCGTCGAGCAAGGAGCGCTTGTCGCAGGCGGCCGACGACTGGAGCGCCCAGCGCATGGGGCAGGTGCCGGGCGAGACGGAATTCATCCCGTTGCCGAAATCGCCATTGCGCCCGGCGACCTGACGGCGTTCAGAAGCGCGCGCGCAAGGTCAATGCGGCCTTGCGCGGCTCGCCATAGAAATTGCCCCAGGCCGGTGCACCCACCGTCTGGTAGTAGCGCTTGTCGAGCAGGTTCGTCACGGACAGCGCCGCCGTCCAGTTGCGGTCGATCTGCCAGGCGGCGCGCGCGCTCCACAAGGCGTACGCGCCTTGCGCCACGGTCACGTCGCGCGTGATGCGCGAGCTCTCCGTCTGGAAATTCACCCCGCCGCCCACGCTCCACTGCTGCAAGGCGCCGGGCAGGCGGTAATCGCTCCACGCGCGCAGCATGTGGCGCGGCGAGTAGGTGCTGGCAAACATCACGCCCGCGCTCGACGTCTGGTCCAGATATTTAAAATTGTTCAAGGTGTAGCCGGCGAACAGCTGCCAGCCGCGCGCCACTTCGCCGCTGATTTCCGCATCGAGGCCTTCGCTGCGCACCTTGCCCGTCGAGAAATAGCATTCCGTGCCGGACGAGCAGGTATTCACCAGGTCGAGTTCCGCGCGGTTGCGCTGCTCGATGCGGAACAGCGCCAGCGAGGCATTCACCTTGCCGTCGAACAGTTCACCTTTCACGCCCGCTTCCAGGTTGCGGCCCTTGAGCGGGTCGAGCAGGGCGCCGTCGGCCGTGCGCTGGTTCTGCGGCTGGAAGATGTCGGAGACGCTGGCGTAGCCGGACCAGCGCTTGTCAAACGCGTAAATGACGCCGCCATACGGCGTGACGACGCCGTTTTCGCGGTAGGGATCGATGTACACCTCGCCCGTGTCGCGGTACACGCTGCTCCATTTGTAGTTCGATACGCGCGCGCCGGCCACCACGGTGAGCGGATCGCTGACGCTGAAGCGGGCCACGCCGTAGGCGCCCGTCTGCGTCATCTTCGTCACACTGGGGTCGCCCCGGTAGCTGTGTGCGCGGAACCAGGCGTCGCCCGGCTCGGCCACGCCGTGATTCGGCTGCAGCGGCTTGTTCGCTTGCTGCAGCAGGGCCAGGCTGAAATCGCTGTCGCTTTCCAGACGGTTCGTGCTGATACCGGCGCTGAAGCCGTGGCGGCGGCCGAAGGCGTTGAATTTGCCATCGAGCGACAGGTCGATGCCCTTGTTGGTGCTGCCGTAGTCGAACACGCCGCCGTACATCATCATGCCGGCCAGGGTGGCGGGATCGAGCGCGCCCTGGCTGAACATGTATTTCACGTCATGCCGCTCACGCGTGTAGTTGGCGCTGGCCTTGAGCGACCAGTCGGCATCGAAGCGGTGTTCGAATTCGGCGAAGACGGCCGTCTGTTTGCTGTTCCAGCGGTTCCAGTCGGCGCCCAGGAAGGTTGCACGGGGCAGCTTCGGGTCGCTGCCATCGAGGTAGCGGGGCATGCCGGAAAAGAACGGCGTCGAGTGCAGCTTTTCGTCGCTGGCGCCCGTCGTCAGCTTGCTGCCCGGCGCCAGGTCGAATTCCAGCACGCCGTACAGCACGTCCGTGCGGCTGTCGGCCACGTCATAGAAATAATCGCGCTGCTCATGCGCGGCCACGGCGCGGCCGCGCATGCTGCCCGACGCGTTCAGCGGACCGGTGACATCGACTTCGCCGCGCACGTCGTTCCAGCGGCCCGCGCCAAGCGCCAGCTGCACCTGCTTTTCCCCCAGCGGGCGCTTGCGCACCATGTTGATGGCGGCGCCGGGCGAGCCCGTGCCCTGCAACAGGCCCGTGGCGCCGCGCACGATTTCCACGCGATCGAGCATGGCCGTATTGCTGGTAAAGCTGTTCGCCTGCGGGTAGTACATGGCGCGGTTCACGCCGTCGAACTGGTACGTCTCCACCATGAAGCCGCGCGAATACACGTAGCGCCCGCCCATCGGGCTGTCGTACATGGTGATGCCCGTGGTGTTGGCCAGCACGGCGTCGATGGTGTTGAGGTTCTGGTCGTCCATCTTCTGGCGCGTGACGACGCTGACGGACTGGGGAATCTCCCGCAGGGTTTGCACGCCCTTGCCGACGGTGACGGCGCGCGCCGCATACGAGTTGCTGTGTTCACTGACGGGGTCGCGCTCCATGCTGGCGCTGACCGTCACGGGCGCCATGGTCTTTTCCACGCTGGATGCCGAGGCGGAGGAGGGCGCCGCCTGGCGCAGCACGTAGGCGCCGTTCGGCAGTTGCACGGCTTCCAGGCCGCTGCCGGCCAGCACCTGGGCGAAACCCCGCGCCACCGTGTGGCTGCCGCGCACGCCGGACGAACGCAGTCCCCGCGTCTGCGCCGGATCGGTCGACAGGCTGACGCCGGCGGCCACGGCAAAATCGTTGAGGGCGGTGGCCAGCGGGCCGGCGTTGATAGCGTAGCTTTGTGACGCGGCGGCGGCCTGGCCTTGCGCCAGTGCGGGCGCGGCGATGAAGGCGGCGGGGACGGTGCACGCCATGGCGAGGATGGCCAGGCGGATGGCGCGCGCGGCGGGATGAAGGACGGGGGTGGTCAGCTGCATGCTCGGTCTTTCTGCTCTAAGGGATAAGAATTGGCCTATGAATCGGCGTCTTACTTGTCAAGCCGAAGCAGCGCAGCGAAACACCAACCCCTGGCGCAAAAAAACTGCAAATAATTATGCCGGCCGGGCCGCCACCGTGGCCCAGTAGCGCGTGAAGTACGTCACTTGCAGCCCGTGCGAGGCGCACAGGCTTTCCAGCACGGCGTCGATATCGTCAAGGCGGTAGGTGCCCGTGACGGGGCGCCGCGCCACTTTGGTGTCGCAGACGAGACGCCCGCGCCGGTAGCGCGCCAGCTCCGCCACCAACTGTTGCAGCGGCCAGTCGGCGGCCACCAGCATGCCGCGCAGCCAGCTGTCCTGGTGCGCGGGCATGCTCGATATCTCCTGCGCGCCGGTGGCGCCGAAGCGCAGATGCTGCCCCGCTTCCAGGCGCCGCACGGCGTCCGGTCGCGCCGCGCAGCGCACCTCCACGGCGTGCTCGAAAACGCTGACGGTGCCGCCATCGTCGTCGCAGCGTATGCCGAAGCGCGTGCCCAGCGCGCGTATCACGCCGTGCGGCGTGTCGACGAGGAAGGGGCGCGGATCGGGCGCCGTCGTAATCATGATTTCGCCATGGTGCAGGCGGATGCGGCGCTGCGTGGCGCTGTAGGCGACGTCCAGGGCGCTATCCGTATTGACCTCCAGGCGCCCGCCATCGGCCAAGGTGACGTGGCGGCGCTGGCCCGGCGCCGTGCGCAAGGACGCCGTCAGGGCTTGCCATGCGCCGGACTGCAGGCCCGCCTGGCCCAGCGCGATGCCGCCGCCGGCGGCCACCAGCATGGCCAGCACTTTCGCGGCCGCGCGCCGGCGCTGCCGCGCCGCCTGCAGCGCGGGCAGGGCCAGCGCGGGTTGCAGCGCGGCCAGCTGGCCATCCATGCGTTGCAGCAGCTCCCAGGCCCGTTCATGCTCGGCGCTGGCGTCGCGCCATGCCTGCAGGGCGGCAGGGTCGGCGCTGCCGCCCTGCAGTTCCACATGCCAGTGGGCGGCGGCGGCCAGCACCTTGCGGGCGATGGGCGCGGAAGCGGTAACCGTGCCAGACATCATGTGGCCGCCAGCATCAGGCATTCCGTGTAGGCGCGCACCAGGTGTTTTTTCACCGTCGGCAGGGAGACGCCGAGGCGCCGGCTGATGTCCGCATGGCTGAGCTCCTCGATTTGCGCCAGCAGGAAGATGGCCCGCGTGCGCGCGCCCAGGCGGTCGAGCAGGCGGTCGATGGCGAGCAGGGTTTCGATGATGATGGCATGCGTTTCGGCGCACATCGATGTCGGCTCGGCTTGCTGCGCCAGCGCTTCCAGGTAAGCCTGTTCCAGCGCCTGGCGCCGGTAGCGGTCGATCAGCAAGCCGCGCGCGATGGTCGCCAGGTAGCCGCGCGGCTCGCGCAGCGGTGTCACCTCGCGCTTGCCCAGCAGGCGTAAAAAGGTGTCCTGCGCCAGGTCGGCCGCCTCGGCGCGGTTGCCCAGCTTGCCGCGCAGCCAGCCATACAGCCAGCCGTGGTGCTCGCTGTACAGCTTGCTCAGGTCGATGGCATGGACGGGGCGGACGGTACTCACTGCGTTCTCCAGGCAAGGGAAGGGCTGGGCTGACGGAACGCGGGGTGCCGGCTGGCTGGGCTGTTTGAGAATGATACTCATTATCACATTGCCACGGCGCCGGCGTCAATTGGCGTCGCCGCCCAGGCGCCAGCGCTCCTGCCACTGTTGCAGATCCGCCCAGGCTTGCTGCAGCGCGGTGGCGGACCAGTGCAGCAAGCCTTGCAACGCCAGCACGGTGCGCCGCAGGTGGATGCCGTCAAAAAACACGTGGTCGGCCACGACGGTGGCGGCCAGCCAGGCGGCGATGATGACGATGATGTCGTGGCGGCCGCTTTTCCACCAGCGCAGCGAGTGACGGCGGAAGATCCACGGCACGCCCAGCGGATTGGGCCAGTCGGCCAGCAAATGCATGATGCCGCCGGCGGCAAAGCCGAACAGGGGCGGCGCCCACAGGTGATGCGGCAACTGCATCCAAGTGTAGACGAGCAGGGCGATCCAGGCCAGGCCCCAGTGGGTCCAGGTGCGGTGCGTGATCCACAGCCGGTGCGTGCGCGCCCACCAGGCCACTTCCAGCCAGTCCGGCGCCGTGCCGCCCAGCGCGCCCATGATAAAGGCGAGCATGCTCAGCACTTGATAGGGGCCACCGGCGCCGGCGTGCGCGACCAGGGCCGCGGCGATCACGCCGGCAGCCCAACCGGTCGCATGATGCGCTTTATTGGAAGCCATAAAATGTAAAACGCCATGCGGGCGTTGTGTGAAATGCAGGGAGGAAATTAACTGGACAAATATACAGTATTGAGGGAGGTGGAGGGGTGCTAATTGCAGAATATCTGCTATGAAATTGTTAAATTGTGTGTAGCGAAGGCCTGGGCAGCTAAGGCGGCAAGTCATGCCGGGCGGTCAAGTCTATTGTGTGGCTGATAATGCAATTGGCGCACGGCGCGCTATGCTGAAGGCAGTCCCACGTTTTGAAGAGGTGTCGCCATGAAAATCCCGCGCGAACTGCAGATTCCCGCCATCGTGTTTACGCTGGAAGCGGTGTTTATTCTGGGCTTGTCGATGATTTTTCTCGTACTGGTGCCGCGCTAGCGTCCGAAGGTCCATAGCTGCGTTGCATTGACTATTTTTCAGGCGCTGGCGTATGGGGGGATTGCTATGCTGTCAGCGCGCTGCTCTCGCACAGCGCAGCACCTTCGGTGCGGATGATCCAGCATTCCGGATACGGTTCGCTGGCGAAGCGCTTGTGCCGCGCGAAGCCGCTGAGCTTGTCGAGCGCGGTGGACGGGGCCAGCGCGGTTTCCTTGCCGCTGGCCGTGTCCAGATGCCAGAAACCACCGTTGCGGTGGAACAGCACGGGCAGGCAGCTGGCCTGCGGCGTGGCCAGGTGGCTGGCCGGTGCAGGCTGGGCCTCGGGCAGCAGCAAATAAAAACACTCGGCGCGGGCGCCATGGTCGATGCGGTGCAGGATCACGCCATGCGCGAGCAGGGCCGTGACGCTGAGCACGACGATGCCCTTGATGCTGGCCGACAATTCGATGCGCATGCCCAGGCGCAGGGCGACGGGCTTGTGCTTGCCGGGCCACACGCCGTCGAGCAGCACGCCGTAGCGCGACACGTCCTCGATTTCAAAGCCTTGCTGGCCGCGCCGGATGATGGCATGGCGCCCTGACAGGCGGCGCGTCAAGCCATTGTTATCCTGGCCGTCCGGGCTGAAATGGCTGAGCAGCACGTCGGCTTCCGGGTCCACCAGTTCGAAACGGCCCAGCATGCATTCTTCCAGCGCGAACAGGCGGATCTGGCGCTGCTCGCCCGCTTCCGGCGCCGCATTGACGAGGCAGGCGGCTTGGCTCGGGTGCGGATGGCAGTGGCTGGCGGCGGGCAGGTCGACTTCGATCAGCTCCTCGTCCCAGGCGATGGTGGTAAAGCCCATGTCGATCTTGCCTTGCGGCGCGGATAAATCCACGTGGGCGATGCCGGCATTGCGCGCCGTCACGTCGAGGTTGCAGCCGTCGCCGCCCGTCACGCGGGCGATCGAGGCGTCGTCGGCCATCACGCGCACGTTCTTGTGCGTGCTGAGGAAGATCTGGTGGATTTCCGTCAGGGTGGCGTCGCGGCGCGGCACGAGGATGACGAAGGTGCATACCCATTTTTGCGCCACGGCGCCATCGACATGGCTACGCACTTCCACGTCGATCTGATATTGCCCGTGTTCCTTGTTGCGTGAGGAAAACTCGACAAACACGGGACGCCAGTCGCCGCGTGTGGTGCGCAGGAAATCATGCTGGACGGCACCGCGCGGGATCAGGTCAGAGCGCAGGCGCAAGGTCAGCTGCGGCGCGCAGGCGGCGCTCATGCCGCGCAGTTCCATTTTCAGGGTTTGCCGTCCGCCCGCCGCGCGGGGATCGAAGCCGCTGATGTGCAGATGGGCTTGCACGGGCTGGTAGGCCGCCGGTGCCGCAGGCGCGGCGCAGGCTGGCACATCGCGGTTCACGGCTTGCAAGACGGCGTCATGGGCAGGGGCGCGCGGAAGCGCCGTTGCCGAGGGCTCGGAACGGGTGCTGCGCAGTGCGGTCAACAGGTCGTAGCTGCTGGGGGCGGTCGTCGCTTGCGGGTGGTTGCCCGCGCAGACTGTTTCCCCAGGCAAGACCCAGAACGTACAGTGCGGGTGCTCCGGGTTGCTGCATTTTTTCATGACATTCTGACTCGAATCGAGCGGCGATATTTTGCCCTCTGTTATACATGAGAGCTTACGCGCTTTTGCGCCCGCTTGGCAACTTCCGCAGCGCCGGAATGCGCTCTTTTTGCCCAAATTCATGCCCCTGGTCACAGCTGGTCATGCATGCCATGGAAACTATTGCTCAAAAGCACATTTAATATCTTTCTGGATATGTTATTTTGATATGGCATGGCGTCGCTTCCCATCAATGCGCGTGTGCGCCGTGGCCGTGGTTGATTTTTTGCGGGGCGCCGGCAGCGTGGCGGCGTTTTGCATTATGCTGGCGCAAGCGCTACCCCCATGCGCGGCCTGACGCCGAGAGATGACCATGCCTGTCCAACGCCCGCTCCAGCTTGCCATTGCCTATGGCGCCACCTTGTGCGTCTTCCTCGCCATCGACGCCTTGTGGCTGGCGGTGCTGATGAAACCCGTGTATGCCGCGGCGCTGGGGCCGCTGCTGGCGGAGTCTCCCCGCTGGGCGCCGGCCGTGCTGTTTTATCTGCTGTACGTGGCTGGGCTGCTGGTCTTTGCCATCTTGCCAGGCCTGCGCGCGCGGCGCGTACGCACGGCGGCAACACTGGGCGCGCTGCTCGGCCTGCTGGCCTACGGAACTTATGATTTGAGCAACTATGCGACCTTGCGCGACTGGCCGCTGGCCCTGACGGCGATCGACATGGCCTGGGGCGCCGTGCTGTCGGCCGTGTCGGCGACGGCCGGCTATCTGGCCGCTAGCCGCCTGGGGCGCTGAACGCCGCATCGAAGCGCAGCGCCAGCATGGTGATGTTGTCGCTATACAAGCCTTTGGGCGGATGCGAAAGAAAATCGTCGAACAGGGCGTTGACGGCCTGTGCCGCAGTCTTGCCGGCGCACAAGGCGGGCCAGCGGGCCGTGTGGGCCAGCGGGTCCTCGCAGGCCCAGAAGCCGTCGCTGGCCAGCAAATAATGGGCGTCGGGGCGCACGCGCAGCACGCGGCGGTCGCCCAGGTGGGCGAGGAAGGGCGGCAGGGTGGCCGCATCGAGGCCGCGCAGGGGCTTGTCGAGCTGCAAGCTGTCGCTGATGGCGTTGCCTAAAATGAAGGCCTGCGAGATTTGCGGGTGGTGTTCGCCGTGCACGGCGGCGCGCCAGCGCGTCTCATCGAGCGCGCCGCGCATGGCGTACACGGTGGCCGGCACGTGATCGACGGTGAGGATGCCGGCCGCCCCGTCGGCAATTTCATACAGGCGCGAATCGCCCACGTGATACAGCAGCGGCGCTTCGCCGGGCGGCACTTCCAGCAAGGTCAGGGTGGTGCCGGGCGGGCGCGCCTGGTCGGGCGCGGTCCTGGCGAAACTGTCCTGCAGCCGCGTGTGCAGCTCGTCGAGCCTGGCTGCCAGGCTGGCCGTGTCGAGGCAGGCAGGGATGGCCAGCAAGCCTTGCACGGCCGCTTCCGCCGCTTCGCGCCCCTGGCCGTGGCCGCCCATGCCGTCGAGCACGGCGGCGCGCACATGGCCGCGCGGCCAGCCGGGTACCTGGCAGTGGAACGGCGCCTGGCCCGACAGGCAGACGGCGTGGCCCGTCGCATCGATCAGCAGGAAGTTGTCCTGGTTCTCGCGGCGCGGCCAGGGGCCGGCGCCCACGCTGCTGCCGGCGGCGGCGTCGAGCCAGGGGCCGAAATCGAGCGCGTCTTTGATTAAATGCATCGGTTGGTGCGGTCCGGGCGGCCAGCAATGTTGATCATAGGATACAGCTTAGCCGATATTGTGCAGGGGTGATACCTTGCTTGTCTATTAAATAATCAAGCCGCGTTCCCTGGCGCGTATCTATCTTGTGTCGCTATCTTATTGGTGGCGGCTGATTGACGGGCCGCTCTTTTCAAGGCTAAGTAAGCCCCAATAAATTCTTGTGTTTTCTAGCTTCCATAAGTGGCGCACTGCTGCGTTACCCATCGCTTGCAGTGCTCGCACTGCGTCGCGCCGGGCGCCTTGCATCACATTCACTTCTGTTTGCTATAAATTCACGATAATTTCCTGGAGATTACTTAGCTGCCACGATGGAAATTATTCCGAATCGCCAGCAGAAGGAGGGCGCCAATGCTCAATGAGCCGATGGACTGCAGCAGAGAGAGAACAATCAAGAGGCCGCTGTGTACCCGCACCGCCGAACCGCTGCTTAACACCGAGGCAGGGCTGATAGCGTTTTGTACTGCCAGCGTTGCAGCCGTACATATTCCTGGAGCCTGAGCGGAGGTGATCTTGCCGTCCTTCACTTCGATTGCCCGGCAGGATCCTCCGGCATTCGCGCACTCTGCAGTGTTAGCGCAGTTCGCAGGCAAGAGCAACAGAAATGCTAAAAAGAACAGAAGATTCCAACTCAGCAGTGTAACGATGGCCCGCCTGATCGAGATGCCATAGCCGGACACGACGTCATATAGATAAGAGAGCAAAAAATCTATTTGCAACAGCTTGACGTACGGATTGCCATGTGCGGCGAATGCCAATCGCCGCATGCGCATTTCCATACCGAAAAACATTGCCTCTTCCCGGACAGCGCCGGCAGTCTTCATGATCACACGCAGGGCCCGGTATCGCTGATACAGCCCATCCCAGGCGCCATAGCGCCGAAATGGGGAAAGCAATCCGACGTGGGGACCAAATTCACTGGCATGAAACGTCGTATCGCCGGGGAAAGTCGCCCCATGCGTGCTGGGCGGCTGTAAGAATGTACAGGCAAGGAAGGCGGCGCGCCTGTTGACGCTGAGCCGGTCAAAAACGGCCTCTTCGACTATGCAATAGTTAAGCTGGATTTCGTCGGCAACCACCGTATCAATCAGTTTCAAGGAGGAAAACCGCACCCTGGATGCGTACAGCAACTCAATTTTGCAAGCGCTAAGCTGGAACGACGTATCCGGATGTACCGTGCCGATCCAGGTGTCGCGGGCATTGAAATGGCAGCGTACAGTGCAAAGACGTTCGATATGGCCGCCATCAAAGGCGATATCCATGACGATGCCTGCCTCTTCAGGGTATCTGGCGTCGAAGGTGTCAAAATGAGAGGCATGGAATTGCAGCAGCATGCCGTAGTGCCGGACAAAATGGGCAGGGAGTTCCGTGAGTTCGAATGCGCCCTTGACATCCAGGTTGCCGAAGTCAACGTGAGAATAGTGCGCTGTCCCGTTGAAAGCATCACCATAGGCTTCGATGCCTTCGAAATAGAGGGAAAAATAGGCGTGGACGAAGCGCGCCAGCTGATACCCGTCGACTCTTCGCCGGAGCTGGCTCTTGTGTTTGCCTTTGACGCGCACTCTCTTGCTATAGCTCGGCAGGCCTGCAAAAAAATCGTTGCTCAATGAAACAAGGTGCGTACGGATGGAGGAGAGGTCCCACATGGCTGTTATCCGGGAGGCAGTCAAAGCCAGCTTCCAGATTAGGAGCAACTGGCAGATGACGCCATTGCTGGTCCAATACCGCCTGCGTTAAATCAGTGTGGCGTCAAATATACGTATTGCGTCCGGAGAAATTGGAACTTTATCGGGATGTCACCGGATGCACGGCGCATCCGTAGTGTGGAATTTGCCAAATTTTTTTCATTGCAAAAAAACCTGCGGCAGCAGGCTGGCGCAGGTTTTTCATGGTGCAGGCGCAGGGCGGCGCTTAACGGCGATGGCCCCAGCCATGACCGTGGCCGTGGCCGCGGTCATAGTAGTCGCGGCGGTCATAGTCGCGGTAGTAGCCGCGGCCCGGTTGCACGTAGACGACAGCCGGCGGGCCGTAGTAGCGCGGTGGCGGCGCGTAGTACACGGGCTGCGGGGCGGGGGCGTAGTACACCGGTTGCGGCGCCGGCGCATAATAGGTTTCGCGGTAACCGCCGCGATAGCCGCCACGGTCGTAATAGCGGTCATTCGTGCTGATGCTGTTGCCGACGGCGGCGCCCAGCACGCCACCGACGATCGCGCCATTGCGCCCGCCGGTGCTGTTGCCAATGGCCGCTCCGACTACGGCGCCCGCAACGGTATTGAAGTCGCGGTCACCGGCGACTGCGGCCGAAGACACAGCCACTGCCGCTACCATTACCGCACCCAGGAGTTTCTTGTTCAACATGGCATTTCCTTCCATTCCGGCGAGATCACAATGATCTGCATGAACTGGACTATATCTGCTGCTACCCGCTTGTTCCACGTCTAATACAACTTATTACAATCCCGCCCCGGCGGTAACAAGTCAGCGCAGGCGCGCCTGCCATTCGGGGCGCAGCAGGCTGTACATTTTGACATCGCGCATCACGCCGTTGATAAAGAAGGCCTGGCGCATCAAGCCTTCCTGAGTAAAGCCGTTCTTTTGCGCGATGCGTTCGGAGCCGACGTTCAGCGGGTCCATCAGCAGCTCCAGGCGGTGATACGGATAAGCCTTGAACAGGTAGTCGACCAGCAGGCGCGTCGCTTCGCTGATGTAGCCCTGTCCGTCCCGCTGCCGGTCGAACAGGCGGTAACCGATCTCGCGCGCGGCTGGCGTGCGGCTCTTGAAGTGCGTGATCGTGCCGATGATGTGCTGGGCCTTGTCCTCAATGAGGAACAGTTCGCTGTCCTCGGTGACGAAGCCCGATTGCAGGAAGTCGCGCCGCATGGCCTCGGGCGACTTGAATTGCATCGAGAAAAACTCGCCGCGCGAGGGCAGGTCGTTGACGAGGGAAATATAGGTGTTCAGGTCGGCGGCCTGCAAATGCCTGACGGTACAGAGTGTTCCCTTGAGCATGGCGGTATCCGGTAGCGATCACGATCTGCATGGTAATCGACTCCGGGGGAAACAGGCAATCGATCCCTTAAAAGTTGCTGCAATGACAGAATAAATACGCTATCGTGGAAAAAGTCGCGCCTTGCCCATGGCCACGGCGTACCCGCTTCGACCTCGTTGACTGGATTTGAACACATGCATAGCATCCTGACTGGCGCCCCACTGCGCCGTTCCGCCGTATCCCTTGCCCTTGGCTGCATCGTCAGCGCCGGCGCCTTTGCCGCCGCGCCAGGCAATGCGCCGCAGGCGCTGGCGCAGGTGCGCGACACCGCGCTGCAAAGCGACTGGGCGTACACCCGCCTGGCCGACATGACGGATCTGATCGGCCCGCGCCTGTCCGGTTCCGCCGGCGCGGCCGCCGCCGTGCGGCAGGTGGCCGACACCATGCGCCAGCTGGGCGCCACCGTCACCTTGCAGCCCGTGAAAGTGCCGCACTGGGTGCGCGGCGTGGAAACGGCGGAAATCGTCGATTACGCGGGCCGTCCGCAGGGCGTGTCGCAGCGCGTGGTGCTCACCGCCCTGGGCGGTTCGGGCGCCACGCCGACCGCCGGCCTGACGGCGCCCGTGATCATCGTCAAGAGCCTGGAAGACCTCAAGGCGCGCGCGGCGGAAGTGAAGGGCGCCATCGTGCTGATCGACACGCCGTTCGACCAGGAGATGGCCGAGCGGGGCCTGGCCGGCGTCACCTATGGCCAGGGTTCGCGCGCGCGCTTCCTCGGGCCGAAGGCGGCGGCCGACCTGGGTGCGGCCGCCGCGCTGGTGCGCTCGGTCGGCGGCGCGAATTTCCGCATCCCGCACGCGGGCGCCACGGGCCTGGACGAGAACAAGCGCATTCCCGCCGCCGCCGTCACCGTGGAAGACGCCTTGCTGATGGGCCGCCTGGCCGCGCGCGGCCCCCTGAAAATGCACCTGACCCTGACGCCGCAAAACCTGCCGGACGCCGACAGCTACAACGTCATCGCCGACTGGCCGGGCACGGACAAGGCCGACGAAGTGGTGGTGGTGTCGGGCCACCTCGATTCCTGGGACCTGGCGACGGGTGCGCACGACGACGGCGCCGGCGTGGTGGCGGCCATGGGCGTGGTGGAAACCCTGAAAAAGCTCGACTACCGGCCGCGCCGCACCATTCGCGTGATCGCCTGGATGAACGAGGAAAATGGCGGCCGCGGCGGTCAGGCGTATTTCGAGGCGCACAAGCAGGCTTTGGGCAAGCAGTATGCCGCCATCGAGATGGACAGCGGCGCCGGCCGCCCGTTCGGCATCCTCGCCAGCGTGGGGCCGAAGTCGGAAAAACTGTTCGCGCCCCTGCGCGCCGCCCTGCAGCCGATGGGCGCGCACGCCTTCACGCGCCGCGACGCGCTGGGCACGGGCGACTTGCACCGCCTGGAAACGGGCGGCGTGCCCAGTTTCGAGCCGCTGGTCGACAGCCACAGCTACTTCCACTACCACCACACGCCGGCCGACACGCTGGACAAGGTCGACCCGGATAACCTGAAGCGCAACGTGGCGCTGATGTCGTCGCTGGCGTGGTTCCTGGCCAATCTCGATGGCGAGATCGGGCGGGCGCCGGAGCAGGGCGAGTAAGGGACGCGGGTGACTGCCTTGCCGGAATCTTCGCAACTTTGCCCACAAGGATTGATATGACACAAAACGACACCCACATCGAGACCGCCAGCGGCCAGATCCGCGCCTACCTGGCCATCCGCCCGCACGGCGTCGACACGCCCGAAGGCGTGGCGCAGTGGTGGCTGGGCGGCAGTTTTCCGCCGGACGTGGTCGAGGCCGCGCTGGAACGGCTGCTGGCCTCGGGCGAGATGGAACGGGTGAACATGGGCCAGCGTCAGCTGTGGCGCGGCGTGCGGGCCGTGTAGCACCGCAGCGCCTTATTTGGAATAGCCCTGCATGTCGTCCGCCGTGTCGTGGCGGATGCCCCACCAGGGCAGATAGGCGTTATTCTCCCCGCGCGCGCGGAACCAGGGCTGGTCGTGATCGATGGGGCGCACGCTGGCCGGCGGCGTGACCAGCACGCCCGTGACGCCGTCAGGATCGCTGGTGCCCGCCACCAGCACGGCCTTGCCGACGTGGTTCGCATGGGCGATGGCGAGGGCCACGTTGGTCAGCGCCGTGCCGGCGCCCATTTCGCCCAGCAGGGCCGGCGTATTGAAGGTCTGCGGCAGGAAGTCGACGTCCGGCACTTCCAGGGTCAGCGCGTGCGCCAGCTGGCCCAGCCGGTCGGAGGAGGTGGGCAGGGTTTTATTGGCATCGTGGATGACGTAGCCGATGTCTTCTTCCGTCTTGCCGCCATGGCGCGCCGCCTCGGCAAACACGGCCTGCCACGCCTGCACTGCGCGCGGAGGCTGGTCCTTGCCCGTTTCAAAATCGGCCACGTTCTTCGTGGCCGGATAGCCTATCCACGCCAGCGCCGCGCGCTCCGTCTTGTAATCGGGGCCGGCCAGCACCAGCAGCACCAGGTTTTCATTGATTTGCATGGTCTTCGGCCGGCTCGGCGCATCCCAGTTCATGACCCACACGGTTTGATCCGGATGCGCTTTCAGGTAGGCCAGCGCGGCTTGCAGGGAGACGAAGCCCGCATTGTTGCCGCCCAGGGTGATGCGCACGTCGGGCGGGGTGGCGCGGGTCCAGAGGGTGGGGAAGTGGGGGTTGCCGATGTTGAAGGTGTTGGTGATGGTTTGCTGCGTGAATTGGTGCACTTCTGCCAGATCGAATTTTCCTTCAGGCAGAGCATATTCGACGCGGATGCCTGCCAGTTCGCGCCAGTTCTGTTTTTTATCCTTGGGGTAGACATGGTAGAAGTAGGTGGGGCTGGAATAGTAAATGTCGTGGAAATTGCTCATTAGCTCGCGCAGATATTTATGGTGATAGCCCTTGAACGTTTCCCTGCCATCGAGATCGTGGGCAATGGGGGCGACGGCCTGCAAGGTGCTGAAACCCCTGGGATCCGTCCTGACCATATCGTCATTCATGTTGGGTTTGGCCAGGCCAAGCGTCCAGAGCAGTTGCCACTCGGTGGGATAGTCGCGCCGTTGCAGAGGGTTGAGCCACTGCAGGCCCACGACCTGTGCCCGGAAGGGAGCTTGGACAGTGGTTGTTGGGAGGCCGTCTTCTTTCTGCGTCGGCTTCATGGCGCAGGCCGTCAATAGCGCAAACATGGAGCAGGCGGCGAGCGTGGGCAGCGCGAGGAACTGTTTCATGAAGTCTCCAGGTGAATGGACATTCTGGTGATCGGCATAGCCCGCCCAGATGGACCAACATGCCAGGAAAATGACGAAGAGAAATGTGACGAGGGCCCAGGCCAGTCGCTGGCGCGGCGTGGCAATGAATTTACGCACCGTCAGTCCTCAGCGCAAAGTTGCTGGGAGTGCTGGCGGGCTTGGCATTCTGGCGTTCGTCTATGATGCCTTTCGGCTTTCTGGCGGGGCTGTCTTTGTCATTTGCCCAAGTAAATAAAGGGACAGTTTTAAATGTGCCATTGTCGTAGTACTCAAAGAACTCGCTAGACTCGAAAGAGGCGCCTTTCAATAGGCTCCAATCCGCCGCAACCCTTAATTCGCGCAAATCCTCCTGCCTGATCGTGCACACCCCCACCGCCACGTCATACGCCAGCGCCTTTTCCGCATGCTCGGGATTGGTCATGATGGTCGAGTGATCGGTGGCGTGGGTGTCGATATTGGCGGCCAGGTAGTTCCGGATTTCCTGCTTGCGCCAGGCCTTGAATTCCTTGGAAGCCTCCTCCGACTGGTCCACCGGCGTCTCAGGCTTGCCTTTTTCCACCCAGCCGTCGCGCCTGGCCTGCATGCGCAGCATGCCGTTCTGTTCGTAGCGCAGCGCCGCCTCGGTGTGCACATCGCCCTTGCCCTGGGAACGGTAAGGCGCATACGCGTCATCGGCATCGGCGGCGCGTTCCTTGTGCAGGGAGTCGGCCGGGGCATCGCAGCCTTCGTCAAATTGTTCGCTGATGTCGGCGAAGCGCTTCGAGTGCGGCAGGAATGCCTCGGGCAGCCTGGGTGCCTTCATCGGCAGCCGCCAGGACTTGGGTGGCAGGGCGTTGATGCGCGTGCCGGCAGTCTTGGCGAGAATGATGACGATGGGCGCGAACAAAAAAGTCAGTATCTTGCGCCCGATGCCTTTGCTGGCCCGCATGCCCTTTGCGATCGAGTACTCGGCGAGCAGCGAACGCGGGTGCCAGAAATCGGGGCTGTCCGGCGTCAAGGGCTGGCCATTGCGCTGCCAGATATCGTAGTCCTGTTCATTTTCCTGGCCGACGAAGTGGTTTTGCGCAAACACGCGCTGCGTGAAGACGCCTTCGCCACCCGTATCGGCAATTTCCTGCGCCGACATGCCGCGCCAGCCTATGCCCTGCACGGGCGTGGCCGAAATCACCTGGTCGTGCGGATTGAAATACAGGGTGACCCTGCCATAGGTAGAGCCGTGCAAGCCGTAGTCTGCGCGGTCGAACGCGGCCGTATAGCTGTCCTTGCGTTCAGGCTTGCGATTGGCGCTGAATTCGTCGACCAAGGCGGCATCCTGCTGCATGGCGGAGCGGGTGCGCAGGATGTTGAAAAACGCTTTCAAGGTTTGCGTGCGCGCCGCGTATTTTTGCCGGCCCGTGTTGCCATGTTCGTCCGTCAAATGGCCGCTGACCCAGTTTTCCGTGAAATTGCTGTCGAGCAGGCTGTAGGGCGGGTTGCACAGCACGTAACTGTCGGCCACGGCGGAAGCGCCCAGCGTTTCGCCGAGAAAGGCGGCCGCCATGGCCACCATATTGCCCTGGCTATGGCAGACGATGGTGACGGGCGCGTCGTGCTGGCAAGCCCTGATCGATTGCACGAGGCGCGCCAGGCGCCAGGCGGCGAACACGAAATACGGGCGCGGCGGACAGGCATACACTTGTCGGTCATTTGTCGGGTTCATGTGCTGGATATGCATCCACAGGAACAGTTCCTCGGACAATCCCTTGCCCCATAGATCGGGCAGGGCGCTGCAGCCGTTGGCGAACGGTCCGCCGCCCCAGTAATTCTTTTCGTTGAGATAGATGCCGTCGCCAAACGCTTGCAATTCCTCGCCGTTGGCCTTGTAGCCCCAGCGGAAGCGGATCACGGGGGAATTGGCGTTGTCCGCCTGCAGGAAGGTGGTGGCGTTGCGCTTGGGGTTGAGGAAGCCGTCATCCGTCAATTCGCGCGCGTAAGTGGCGGCCTGCATCTGCCCGGCGGCCGGGCCCGGGATCGCCAGATCCTCGTCGCGGCGTTTCAGGCGCGCATTCAGGCCGGCGCACAGGCCTTGTTCGGCCTGCTCATACCATTCGCCGTCGGAATTGACGCCATGCACGAAGATGACGATGCCGGGGCGGGGCAGGCGCGTGACGGCCTGGAGCAGCGCATGGCTGAACAAGGTCGTGTCTTCGGCTTCGGCGAGCAGGATGCAATGGCGATCCAGCGTAGGGTCGGGCGACATGCGGGCGCTCCGTCAACGTGAAAGAGGAAGGGCGGCGCCCAAGCGAACTCAGGCAATCTGCACTGTATGCGGATTGCCTGAGGTGGAACTTGCGTGGTGTCAAGAAAGGCGGCGCGGCGGGCGGGGACCGCCGGGATGGTCAGATGGCGTTCAGCGGTATTTTGAGGTAGCGCACGCCGTTCTCTTCCGGCTCGGGCAGCTTGCCCGCGTTGATGTTGACCTGGATGGCGGGCAAGATCAATGTCGGCATGTCCAGGGTGGCGTCGCGGCTGGTGCGCATGGCCACGAACTGTTCTTCCGTGATGCCGTCGCGCAAGTGGATATTGTTGGCGCGCTGTTCGGCCACCGTCACTTCCCAGCGCGGCGCGCGGCCGTTGGGCGGGTAGTCGTGGCACATGAACAGCCGCGTCTGCGGCGGCAGCGACAGCAATCGCTGCACCGAGCGGTACAGCAGGGAAGCGGAGCCGCCGGGAAAGTCGCAGCGGGCCGAACCCACGTCCGGCATGAACAGGGTGTCGCCGACAAACACGGCGTCGCCGATCTGGTACGCCAGGTCCGCCGGCGTGTGGCCGGGTACGTGCAGGGCGCGCACCTCCAGTTTGCCAATATGAAACACCTGGTCGGGCGCGAACAGCTGGTCGAACTGCGAGCCGTCGGCCCTGGCGCCGTCCTGGTGGTAAACCTGGGCGAAGGCGCGCTGTACCGTCTGGATGGCCGCGCCGATGGCGACGTCGCCGCCCAGTTGCTGCTGCAGGTAGGGCGCGGCGGAAAGATGATCGGCGTGCGCGTGGGTTTCCAGCAGCCAGCGGCACTGCAAGCCGTGTTCGCGCACGAAGGCGATCACCTTGTCGGCCGAGGCGGTCGACGTGCGGCCCGCCTTCGGATCGTAGTCGAGCACGGAATCGATGATGGCGCAGTCCCGGCCATCGGCCTCGTATACAACATAGGTGACGGTGGAGGTGGCGGGGTCGAAGAAAGCTTGTATTTGTGGAGTCATCACGGCGGCAAGGAACGGGCAAGGGATGGACGGGACTGGGAAAGGCATTATAGCGCCAGAGTTCGCTGAAAAAATGTTGCAAATTGACATTTGACATGCAAAAAACAGATAAGCGCCCGTCACAGTCGTGCGCACCCTGCCGCTTGCAGCATGGTAACCTCATTTTTCCAAGGAGGAATTCATGAACGATATCACTGCACGAAGCGAACAGTACCGTGGTTTTACGATTTCCGTGACCCCGCAAAAAGATAACGACGATCTTTGGGATTTTACCTACCGCCTGCAGCGCGACGGTGAGTCCGAGGCGCGGGCGATCACGCGCAGCCGCACCCTGGGTGGTTATGCTGCGCCCGAGACGGCTTGCACGGCCGGCCTGGAAGTGGCCAGGACGGAAGTGGATAATCTGCTGCGTCCTTGAGCCAGCGTAAATCGTTTAGCCTGATTGCGACGCGGCGCGTGAAACTCGTCGCCGCCTGCGGCGCTTCATGCTACGATTTCCACTATTGAGTCAGTCACGAAGGAGGCACCCCATGGATAGCAGTTCAAAAATTCACTATAAAGGCTGGGAAATCGTTCCCTTGGCCGTGCCCACCACCGACGGCAAATGGTCGGCCAGTTGCGACATCGAACGCGCCACCGCGGAAGGACTGGAAGTGTTCGAAGGCTCGACCATGCAATTCGTGCGCGATGACGAGGACGGCGCCATTGCCGCCGCCTGCGAGGAAGCCGTGCGCCAGATCGACAACATCATCGCCAACCCGCTGGTGCGGCTGGCGTAGTTCTTTATTCCTTCATTCATTGTGTTCCCGCAGCCGGCATCCGCCGGCTGTTTTTTTGCGCGCGACCGGCAGCACGTCGGCCTGCCTGCCTCCTTGCCCGCCAGCTGTGTTGCATGTTTCAATACGATGTTTCAAAATGAAATATTGAAACAAAAATGAAACATTGTGCGGGTTAAACGTGACTTCGCTGTTCCCTGGCGGAACAGTCCTGGAGCGGCGCTGGCTGGCCCTTTATCCCCTGTTTTCACTCTGCCGCCACGGGTTTTCCGCCGCGCCGCGCCGGCCTGGCACGGCATTTGCAATACCCATGTTCATAGCCACTCCGTGAAACATTCGCGACCATCCGAAACCCATAAGGTGAACACATGACTCAATACTCCGCAGGTGCCGCGTTCCGCAAGGCCGTCCAGGAAGAATCCCCGCTGCAAGTCGTCGGCGCCATCAACGCCAACCACGCTTTGCTGGCCAAGCGCGCCGGCTACAAGGCCATCTACCTGTCCGGCGGCGGCGTCGCGGCCGGCTCGCTGGGCTTGCCCGACCTGGGCATTTCCAGCCTGGACGACGTGCTGACCGACATCCGCCGCATCACCGACGTGTGCGACCTGCCGCTGCTGGTCGATGCCGACACGGGCTTCGGTTCCTCCGCCTTCAACGTGGCGCGCACGGTGAAATCGATGATCAAGTTCGGCGCTGCCGGCCTGCACATCGAAGACCAGGTGGGCGCCAAGCGCTGCGGCCACCGTCCGGGCAAGGAAATCGTGAGCAAGGAAGAAATGGTCGACCGCATCAAGGCGGCCGTCGACGCGCGCACGGACCCGAACTTCGTCATCATGGCGCGTACCGATGCGCTGGCCGTCGATGGCCTGGAAGCGGCACTGGAGCGCGCCGTCGCCTGCGTGGAAGCCGGTGCCGACATGATCTTCCCGGAAGCCATCACCGACCTGGAGATGTACGCCACGTTCGCCAAGGCCGTCAACGTGCCGATTCTGGCCAACATCACGGAATTCGGTGCCACGCCGCTGTTCACCCTGGACGAACTGCGCAGCGCCCACGTGGGCCTGGCCCTGTACCCGCTGTCGGCTTTCCGCGCCATGAACAAGGCGGCCGACAACGTCTACCGCGCGCTGCGCCGCGATGGCACGCAAAAGAACGTCGTCGACACCATGCAGACGCGCATGGAGCTGTATGAATCGATCAATTACCACGACTTCGAGCAAAAGCTCGACGCGCTGTTCGCCGCGCAAAAGAAATAAGAAAAGTAAAGAAGCAGGGGCCGCATGCCGGCCCCGCAGTGACGCAACCGAGACTAGTCAATTTTTGGAGAAATCAATGAACGCACCGCAAGCCGCCACTTTCAAGCCTAAAAAATCCGTCGCCCTGTCCGGCGTCACCGCCGGCAACACGGCGCTGTGCTCGGTCGGCAAGACCGGCAACGATTTGCACTACCGCGGCTATGACATCCTGGACGTGGCCGACAGCTGCGAGTTCGAGGAAATCGCCTACCTGCTGGTGCACGGCAAGCTGCCGACGTCCGCCGAATTGAAAGGCTACAAGGCCAAATTGAAGTCCTTGCGCGGCCTGCCGTCGGCGGTGAAACTGGCGCTGGAAGCGCTGCCTGCCGCCGCCCACCCGATGGACGTGATGCGCACGGGCGTGTCCGTGCTGGGCTGCACCCTGCCGGAAAAGGACGACCATAACGCGCCGGGCGCGCGCGACATCGCCGACCGCCTGATGGCATCGTTCGGCTCCATGCTGCTGTACTGGTACCACTACAGCCATAACGGCAAGCGCATCGAAGTGGAAACGGACGACGACTCGATCGGCGGCCACTTCCTGCACCTGCTGCACGGCGAAAAACCGTCGGCGTCGTGGGAAAAAGCCATGCACACCTCGCTGATCCTGTACGCGGAACACGAATTCAACGCCTCGACCTTCACCAGCCGCGTTATCGCCGGCACGGGTTCGGACATCCACTCGGCCATCACGGGCGCCATCGGCGCGCTGCGCGGACCGAAACACGGCGGCGCGAATGAAGTGGCGCTGGACATCCAGAAACGCTACGACAACGCCGACGAAGCGGAAGCGGACATCCGCGAGCGCGTGGCCAACAAGGAAGTGGTGATCGGCTTCGGCCACCCCGTCTACACGATCTCGGACCCGCGCAATAAAGTCATCAAGGAAGTGGCGCGCTCGCTGTCGCAGGAAGCCGGTTCCACGAAAATGTTCGACATCGCCGAGCGCCTGGAATTGGTCATGTGGGAAATCAAGAACATGTTCCCGAACCTGGACTGGTTCTCGGCCGTGTCGTACCACATGATGGGCGTGCCGACGGCGATGTTTACGCCACTGTTCGTCATCTCGCGCACGTCGGGCTGGGCCGCCCACATCATCGAGCAGCGCATCGACAACAAGATCATCCGCCCGAGCGCCAATTACGTGGGCCCGGAAGACCTGGAATTCGTGCCGATCAAGGACCGCAAATAATGCTTACGACTATGAATACGCTGCACCGCAAATCCTTGCCCGGAACAGGGCTCGATTATTTCGACGCGCGCGCCGCCGTCGATGCGATCGCCCCGGGCGCCTACGCCACCTTGCCCTACACCTCGCGCGTGCTGGCGGAAAACCTCGTGCGCCGCTGCGACCCGGCCACCCTGAACGCATCGCTGAGCCAGTTCATCGAACGCCGCCGCGACCTCGATTTTCCATGGTTCCCCGCGCGCGTCGTCTGCCATGACATCCTGGGCCAGACGGCCCTGGTCGACCTGGCCGGCTTGCGCGACGCCATCGCGGCCCAGGGCGGCGACCCGGCCCTGGTCAACCCCGTCGTGCCCACGCAACTGGTGGTGGACCATTCGCTGGCCGTCGAATGCGGCGGTTTCGATCCCGACGCCTTTGCCAAGAACCGCGCCATCGAAGACCGCCGCAATGAAGACCGTTTCGACTTCATCGACTGGACGAAAAAAGCCTTCAAGAACGTCGACGTGATCCCGCCGGGCAACGGCATCCTGCACCAGATTAATCTCGAGCGCATGTCGCCCGTGATCCAGGTGCAGGATGGCGTGGCCTATCCCGACACCCTGGTGGGCACGGATTCGCATACGCCGATGGTCGATGCGCTGGGCGTGATCGCCATCGGCGTGGGCGGCCTGGAAGCGGAAAGCGTGATGCTGGGCCGCGCCTCGTGGATGCGCCTGCCCGACATCATCGGCGTCAAGCTGACGGGCAAACCGCAGCCGGGCATCACGGCCACCGACACGGTGCTGGCGCTGACGGAATTTTTGCGCAAGCAGAAGGTCGTCTCGTCCTACCTGGAATTCTTCGGCGAGGGTGCTTCGCACCTGACCCTGGGCGACCGCGCCACGATTTCCAACATGGCGCCGGAATTCGGCGCCACGGCGGCCATGTTCTACATCGACGAACAAACCATCAAGTATCTGAAACTGACGGGCCGCGACGACGAGCTGGTGAAACTGGTGGAGCTGTACGCGAAAGAGACGGGCTTGTGGGCCGACAGCCTGAAAGACGCCGAGTACGAGCGCGTGCTGAGCTTCGACCTGTCGTCCGTGGTGCGCAATATCGCCGGGCCGTCGAATCCGCACAACCGCGTGCCGACGTCGGAACTGGCTGCGCGCGGCATTTCCGGCGTGGTGGAAAACGAGCCGGGCAAGATGCCGGACGGCGCCGTCATCATCGCGGCCATCACCAGCTGCACCAACACGAACAATCCGCGCAACATGATCGCCGCCGGCCTGATCGCGCGCAATGCGAACCGCCTGGGCCTCACGCGCAAACCGTGGGTGAAATCGTCGCTGGCGCCCGGCTCGAAAACCGTGGAACTGTATCTGCAGGAAGCGGGCCTGATGCCGGAGCTGGAACAATTGGGCTTCGGCGTGGTGGCATTCGCCTGCACCTCGTGCAACGGCATGTCGGGCGCGCTCGACCCCGTGATCCAGGATGAAGTGGTGTCGCGCGACCTGTACGCCACGGCCGTCCTGTCGGGCAACCGCAACTTCGACGGCCGCATCCACCCGTACGCGAAACAGGCTTTCCTCGCCTCGCCGCCGCTGGTGGTGGCGTATGCGATCGCCGGCACCATCCGCTTCGACATCGAGAAGGACGTACTGGGCATCACTCCGGACGGCAAGCCGATTTTATTGAAGGATATCTGGCCGTCCGACGAGGAAATCGACGCCATCGTCGCTTCCAGCGTCAAGCCGGAGCAGTACCGCAAGGTGTACATCCCCATGTTCGCCGCGCAGGCGGACGACGGCATCAAGGTCAGCCCCCTGTACGACTGGCGCCCGCAGACGACTTACATCCGCCGCCCGCCATACTGGGAAGGCGCGCTGGCTGGCGCGCGCCCCTTGAAAGGCATGCGTCCGCTGGCCGTTTTGGGCGACAACATCACCACCGACCACCTGTCGCCATCGAACGCCATCATGCTCGATAGCGCGGCCGGCGAATACCTGGCGAAGATGGGTTTGCCCGAGGAAGACTTCAATTCCTACGCCACGCACCGGGGCGACCATTTGACGGCGCAGCGCGCCACGTTCGCCAACCCGACCCTGAAAAACGAGATGGTCATCGAGGACGGCAAGGTGAAAGCGGGTTCGCTCACGCGCATCGAACCGGAAGGCACGATCTCGCGCATGTGGGAAGCCATCGAGGTGTACATGGAGCGCAAGCAGCCATTGATCATCATCGCCGGCGCCGACTATGGCCAGGGTTCCTCGCGCGACTGGGCCGCCAAGGGCGTGCGCCTGGCCGGTGTGGAAGCCATCGTGGCCGAAGGCTTCGAGCGCATCCACCGCACCAACCTGGTGGGCATGGGCGTGCTGCCGCTGGAGTTCTTGCCGGGCGTGAACCGCAAGACCCTGGCCCTCGATGGCAGCGAAACCTACGACGTCGTGGGCGAGCGCACGCCGCGCTCCACCCTGACCCTCGTCATCCACCGCAAGAGCGGCGAAACGGTGCAAGTGCCCGTGACCTGCCGCCTCGACACGGCGGAAGAGGTGTCGATCTATGAGGCCGGCGGCGTGCTGCAGCGATTCGCCCAGGATTTCCTGGAGTCGTCGAAAGCCGCGTAGTACACGATTGATGCAACGTAAATCAGGGGTCAGACCCGCCGGGTCTGACCCCAGCTCTTTGCCTCTGGGTTTAATCAGCAATTCAACGCAGGAACTTTAATGACCCACACCCCCCAAATCAAGATCCCCGCCACCTACATGCGCGGCGGCACCAGCAAGGGCGTGTTCTTCCGCCTGCAGGATTTGCCCGCCAGCGCGCAAGTGCCGGGCGCGGCGCGCGACGCCTTGCTGTTGCGCGTGATCGGCAGCCCCGACCCGTACGGCAAGCAGATCGACGGCATGGGCGGCGCCACCTCCAGCACCAGCAAGACGGTGATCCTGGCGAAAAGCAGCAAGCCTGAGCATGACGTCGACTATCTGTTCGGCCAGGTCTCCATCGACAAGCCATTCGTCGACTGGAGCGGCAATTGCGGCAACCTGTCGGCCGCCGTCGGCTCGTTCGCCATCGCCAGCGGCCTGGTGGACCCCGCGCGCGTGCCTGCAAACGGCATCGCCACGGTGCGCATCTGGCAAGCCAATATCGGCAAGACCATCATCGCCCACGTGCCCATGACGCAGGGCGAAGTGCAGGAAACGGGCGACTTCGAACTCGATGGCGTGACCTTCCCGGCCGCCGAAGTGAAACTGGAATTCCTCGATCCGGCCGCCGAGGAGGAGGGTGGCGGTGGCGCCATGTTCCCGACCGGGAATCTGGTCGACGACCTCGACGTGCCCGGCATCGGCGCGCTGAAAGCCACGATGATCAATGCCGGCATCCCGACGATTTTTGTCGATGCGGACGCCATCGGCTACACGGGCACGGAACTGCAGGACGCCATCAATGGCGATCCGGCCGCGCTGGCCCGTTTCGAGACCATCCGCGCGCATGGCGCCCTGCGCATGGGTTTGATTTCCCACCTGGACGAGGCAGCCAAGCGCCAGCACACGCCGAAAGTGGCGTTCGTCGCCAAGCCGGCCAGCTATGTCTCGTCCAGCGGGAAAAATGTGTCAGCCGGCGATATCGACCTGCTGGTGCGCGCCCTGTCGATGGGCAAGCTGCACCACGCCATGATGGGCACGGCCGCTGTCGCCATCGGCACGGCGGCGGCCATTCCCGGCACCCTGGTCAACCTAGCGGCGGGCGGCGGTCCCCGCAACGCCGTGCGCTTCGGCCACCCTTCCGGCACCCTGACGGTGGGGGCGCAAGCGCAGCAGGTCGATGGCGACTGGAGCGTCACCAAGGCGATCATGAGCCGTAGCGCGCGCGTGCTGATGGAAGGGTGCGTGCGCGTGCCCGGCGACGCATTTTAGGAAGAATACGCACACCGGAGGAGACATGAATTTCGCAGCATTTTATCAACGCTCGATCGACACGCCTGACGCTTTCTGGCGCGAGGAAGCGGACAAGATAGCCTGGCATGCCCCGTTTTCGCAAGTGCTCGATTATTCCCGGCCGCCATTCGCCAGATGGTTCGTCGGCGGCACCACCAATTTGTGCCACAACGCCGTCGACCGCTGGGTCGATAGCCAGGGCGATGCGCCAGCCCTGATCGCCATTTCCACCGAAACGAACACCGAGCGCAGCTACAGCTTTCGCGAACTGCAGCGCGAAGTGGAACGCTGCGCCGCCATGCTGCAGTCACTGGGCGTGGCCAAGGGCGACCGCGTATTGATCTACATGCCGATGATCGCCGAGGCGGCGTTCGCCATGCTTGCCTGTGCGCGCATCGGCGCCGTGCATTCCGTGGTGTTCGGCGGCTTTGCCGCCAACAGCCTGGCCAGCCGTATCGACGATGCGCAGCCCAAGCTGGTGTTTTCCGCCGATGCCGGTTCGCGCAATGGCAAGGCGATCGCCTACAAGCCGCTGCTCGACGAGGCCATCCGCATGGCCGCGCACAAGCCGCGGCAGGTGCTGCTGGTCGACCGCCATCTGGTGCCGATGGCACTGACGCCGGAGCGCGACGTCGATTACGCGACCCTGCGCGAGCAGCACCTGGACGCGCGGGTGCCCGTCACCTGGCTCGAATCGAACGAGCCGTCGTACGTGCTGTACACCTCGGGCACGACGGGCAAGCCGAAGGGCGTGCAGCGCGACGTGGGCGGCTATGCGGTGGCGCTGGCGTCGTCGATGCGGTACAACTTCTGCGGCAAGCCCGGCGAAACCTTCTTTGCCACCTCGGACATCGGCTGGGTGGTGGGCCATTCCTACATCGTGTATGGCCCGCTGATCGCCGGCATGGCCACCATCCTGTACGAGGGTTTGCCCATCTGTCCCGACGCGGGCATCTGGTGGAGCATCGTCGAGAAATACAAGGTCACGCGCATGTTCTCGGCGCCGACGGCCATCCGCGTGCTGCGCAAGCATCCGGTGGAACTGATGCGCAAGTACGATCTGTCTTCCCTGAAGGCGCTGTACCTGGCGGGCGAGCCGCTCGATGAGACCACCTCGCAATGGATAGCCGACGAACTGAAGGTCGACATCATCGACAACTACTGGCAGACGGAGACGGGCTGGCCGATCCTGTCGGTGGCCAAGGGCGTGGCCGACACGCCGACGCGCCTGGGCAGCCCGGGCATGGCCATGTACGGCTACCAGGTCAAGCTGCTCAACGAGGCGACTGGCGAGGAGTGCGGCGCCAACGAGAAGGGCGTGCTGGTGCTGGAAGGCCCGCTGCCGCCCGGCTGCATGCAGACGGTGTACGGCGATGACGAGCGCTTCGTCGACACCTACTGGTCCACCTTCGGCGGCCGGCAAGTGTATTCCACGTTCGACTGGGGCGTGCGCGATGCGGACGGCTATTACTTCATCCTGGGACGCACCGATGACGTGATCAACGTGGCCGGCCACCGCCTGGGCACGCGCGAAATCGAGGAAAGCATCACCAGCCATCCGAACGTGTCGGAAGTGGCCGTGGTGGGCGTGGAAGACAAGCTCAAAGGCCAGGTGGCGATGGCTTTCGTGATCCTGAAGAATCCGCAGGGTGTCGACAGCGTCGAGGCGAAGGCGCTGCTGGAGCGCGAAGTGATGGCCGTCGTCGACCGCCAGCTGGGCGCCGTGGCGCGGCCTGCGCGCGTGCTGTTCGTGGCGCAGTTGCCGAAGACGCGGTCGGGCAAGCTGCTGCGCCGTTCGATCCAGGCCATCTGCGAAGGGCGCAGCCCGGGCGACCTGACGTCGATGGATGATCCGGCAGCGCTGCAGCAGATCCAGGCGGCGCTGGCGTCAGCGCCATGATGGGAATGGGGTTTATCAATCGATAAACCCCGTTCTCAAATCCGGTCGCTTTCCTTGCGTACGACCCTGCCCACGATCAGGCATTCATTGCCGCGGCACAGCTTGCGGTGGTATTTGCGCTGGTCGGGGTTGTCCGACGTCAGCCACCATTCGCCGATATCGCGCGCCATGCGCTTGACCACCGGTTCGCCTTCGTAATTGACGGCAAACACCACGCCGTCGGCCGGCCGGTTGTCGGCCGTATTGATGATCACCACGTCGTCCTCGAACAGGGCCGGCTCCATGCTCTCGCCCTTGACCTTGATCGCCACGAGCCGTTCGGGGTGGTAGCCATTGCGCTCGACCCAGCTGCGCGGCACGCTGATGGTGCTGCCGTCGTGCGTCTCCGGTTCGATGGCAAAGCCCGTGATGCCGGCCGACAGGCGCAGTTTCACCTTGCGGATCGGGTAAAAGCGCTCGTCCTCGCCATCGACCACCACCACCGGCCGTACTTCGCCCGGCGCGCCCAAGGCACGCGCGGCCAGCGTCGCCTGGTCGGGCGCCGCGCCCTGGTCGAAGTACATGCTGTCGAGCTGCAGGTCCGCTTCCAGCTTGCGCGCGATCTTTTCGCTGAAGGCGCGTCCTTCGCGGTAGGTGGGCGAGAGGATTTGCGAGATGCGCGCCTCGCTCCAGCCGCTGACGTCGGAAATCTTCTTGCGCGTGTTGTCGTAGTGCTCGCGGATCAGGGCCAGCAGGCGGTCGCGTCTGTATTGATACATATTCATCTCCACATTAAACCTGAAATTTACCGTTTGATAAATTACCAAATGCTTGACTTTAACATTAGCGATTGATAAAGTCCAATCGTTGCCTGTCGCAAACGCACTACAGCGTTTGCCGGTGGGCGACACCACGGGAGGTCAGGCAGATGTTGAACAGCAGTCAGTTGGTTGAAAGCAGGGCGGCGCCACGGCAGGGGCGCCAGTTACAGGGACGCAGCAAGAAGTCGCAGCTGCATATCGCCCGCATCGCGCAGTACATCCGCGAGCAGGGCCAGGCCAGCGCGGCGCAGTTGTCCGCCTTGCTGGGACTCGATGCGGGCACCATGAGCCGCTATCTGCGCCACATGTGCGGCATGGGACAGATCCATCTGGCGCAGCGCCATTGCACGGAACCGGGGCGCCAGCGGCCCGCCCTGTACGCGCTGGGCGAGCAGGATGACGATGTCGATGGCTGGGCCGAACTGCCTCCGCAGGTGAGGCGCACGGCCAGCTGGGCACGCGGCACGGCCAGCCGCGATCCGCTGGTGGCGGCGCTGTTCGGACCAGCGCAAGAAAATCAAGATTAGTATCAACGAGGAGAAATCATGGGATTTGCAGAAAAATTCATCGCATCGCTGTCGTCGCGGAACCTGCGCGACGATGCCGTCCACCACGACCTGGACGTGATCGCGGCCGCCGCGCTGGCCGGCGACATGGGCGCCTTGCTGTGCCGCGTCAAATACGCGGACGGCACCATCAGCCGCCTGTTCGAGGGCAATGCGGGCAACCTGGCCCAATTGCTGCGCGCCTGGACGGCGGCCGTGACGCGGAAGGGCCGCGCGCGCCGCTGGGTCAAGGCGCACACGGCCTGGGATGCGCAGGCGGCCAATACCTTGTACCGCCGCGTGGCCGAGGCGTCGCTCGCGCATTGGCTCGACAGCAAATGCAAGGTCTGCCACGGCACGGGCGTCGTCGCCGCCATGCAGGCCGGCGCGCCCGTCGTCTGCCAGGCGTGCCACGGCGGCGGAGAAGCGGCCATCAGCTGCTCCGGCGGCTTCGAGCTCGAACGCATCAAGGACATGGTCAGCGAACTGGAAGCCATCTTCCAGTCGCACGGCGCCCGCGCAATGCGCCGCCTCGGTCACTGACAAATTTTTTGCAATATGCCTGGCGCTGAAAAAAACACCCCTACAATAGAGTCTCGATCACGCAGCAACCGCAACACCGGCAACACCCGTCACACCGCAGTACACCACATGCTTCTCCACTCGTAATAGACGCGCTTTCGGCGCGACACCGATAGGGGAATTCAGCGCAGCGAACGGCCTTCATGGCCCCTTCGCCCAACTTCCGTCCGGCATGGCCCCGCGCCATCCGGACGCCAGCCCGCCACCTCACCGTGTGCGGGCTTTTTCGTTTCATCGCCCATTTTTCAGTTTTTCCCACAAGGCCGCTCCGGCGGTTTTCATCCCACGAAAGGTTTTACAACTATGGCATCGACAGCAAACGGTATCGACAGCTTGATCGTTATCAGCAAACAAAGCGCCGAAGGCAGCAAGGCCGCCGCCGGCGGCGGCCAGATTTATCCCCGCGTGACTGCCACTTTCGACACGGAAGCGGACAAATACGCGAGCGCCGAAATCGACGCCAGCCAGCAGCAGGGCGATACCCGCCTGGGCAACTTCCGCACCACGGGCGCCATCAAGGCCGAAGCGGCGTGCGGCACGTATGCACCGCTGATGGCCGCGCTGCTGCGCCGCGATTTCACGGCCGGCGGCGTGGCTGCCGCGCAAACCACCATCGCCGCTGCCGCCACGGGCCTGACGCGCAGCGCCGGTTCCTGGCTGGCGGAGGGTTTCCGCGCCGGCAGCGTGGTGCGCATCACGGGCATGACGGCGCCGGCCGCCGCCAACAACGCGAAGAACTTCTTCGTCACGTCGGTGACTGCCACCAACCTGAATGGCCAGTTCATGGATGGTTCGGCGATGATCGTCAAGGCGGCCGGCGACTCGGTCGGCGTGGCGGCCGTGGGCAAGCGCAGCTTCACCCCGTTGACGGGCCACACCACCGACTGGTTCACGGCCGAAGTGCAGGACCCGAAGATCGGCGTGCACCGCAGCTTCGTCGACCAGCTGGTCAGCAAGATGGACATCGCCGTGCAGCCGAATGGCATCACCAGCCTCGATTTCACCCTGATGGGCAAGGCGGAAGGCCCGACCACGGCCGTGCCGTACTTCCCCACGCCGCTGGCCGCGCCGGGTTCCGGCAAGTTCTCGGGCGCCACGGCCATGCTGTCCGTGAACGGCATCCCGTCGCAGATCTGCACCGGTATGTCCGTCTCGCTCGATGGCCAGGTCAAGGTCGATCCGGTGATCGGCTCGAAATACGCCACGGCCGCCTCGCGCGGCAAGGTGATGGGCTCGGGCCAGTTCACGGTGCTGCTGCAGGACGCCACCTACCTCGACTACTTCAAGTCCGAGACGGAAATCCCGCTGGCCTACGCCATGGCGTCGGGCACGGCGCCGATGGCCGACGTGCTGGCGCTGGCCATGGGCCGCATCAAGATCACCTCGGCCAAGATCGACGACGGCGAGAAAAACAAGATCGTCACCTGCGCCTTCGACGTCCTGCGCTACAAGGGCACCGACGCGCAGCATGAAGCGACCACCCTGAGCATCCAGGACAGCGCGCTGTAAGCGACTAGCGCCTGCACCGGGGCCGCCGCGATGGCGGCCTTTTTTTATATTTTTCTACTTCCTCCAGAAAGCAGCACACATGAACAACGCACAAAAAATCCAGGCAGGTTTCGACATCGGCAATATCCACGCGGCTGCCACTCCCGTCACCTTCGACGTGCCCGTCATCTTCGACGCGGATGGCGAAGCGGTGGCCGGCCTGACCATCGTCGGCAAGAACAGCGAACAATACCGCCTGGCCAACAACGCCGTGCGCGCCGAGGGTTATAAAAAATCGGCGCGCCGCAAGACGGCCATCGACGCCTCCACCGACGAAGGCGCGGAACTGCTGGTGCAAGCCATCGACGGCAACCAGAAGCGCCTGGCCCTGGCCGTGGTCACGGGCTGGTACGGTTTCACCAGCAATGGCGCGCCCGTGCCGCTCGATGCCGCGCTGCTGGAAGCGGCCTTTGAAAAATATCCGACCTGGCAGGAAAAGGTCACCACGGCGCTGGAAAACGAGTCGAATTTTTTGAAACTCTGACGGCCAGCCTGCTGCGCTACGCCGGGCACCAGTTCGAGCGCGGCGCGCGGGCGGCCGACGGCCATGCCAAGGGCGAGCATATCGACGCGGCCCGGCGCCATCCGCTGTACCGCGCGCCGCCCGAAGAGGCGACGCCGCCCATGCCGTTCGAGCTGGCCCACGTGTGGGAATGGTTCGCGCAGTTGAACCGCAAGCGCCAGAACGGCATGGCCGTCAATCCCATCGCCAGCACGGAAATCCTCGCCTGGCAGGCGCGCCACGCCATCGCCATCGAGCCGTTCGAGCACCAGCTGCTGGACCAGCTCGACGCGCTGTTCCTGTCGCACCAGCATGCGGCGGGCTGACCCGCATTTTCCAACCCGGCCGCCATGCGCGGCCTTTTTTTATGGGCCAACCATGCCAGAGATAACAGAATTAAAACTTGCCGTGAATGCGGCGGAGATCAAGGCGGGAACGCAGGCAGTGAATGACCTGGCAGCCGCCAGTAAACAGACAGGCGAACAGGTTGAGAAGGCCAGCAGCAAGTTTGGCAACTTCGAACCACGGGTGCGCGCGCAGGCCGAAGCGGCGCGCACGGCGGCCGACGCGAACATCGCCCTGGGCGCGGGCGGCAGCGACGCCGCGGACGGTCTGCTCAAGGCACTTGAGGCGGTCAATGGCTTTACCAAGGCTTCGGCCAAGATCGGCGAAGCCGGATTGAACGCCGACATCGGGAAGATCAAGGATGGCCTGGGCGAGATGGCCAATGCCACCGGCTTGACGGAACTGGCCATGACGCGCCTGGGCGCTGGACCGTTGCTGGCGCTGAAGATGGCGGCCGACGTGGCGGCCTTTGTGGCTGAGGCCTTCGTACAAGGCCAGCTGGAATCGGATAAATTTTCCCGCGCCCTGGAGCTGACCGGCAATGCCGCCGGCATCACGGAAGGGCAGTTCAACACCATGGTAGCGTCGGTATCCGATGCCAGCCAGGGCGGCCTGGGCGATACCCGCGCGGTCTTGCAGACCTTGGTGGAAACGGGCCAGTTCACCAGCGAAGCGCTTAATTCCGTGGGCGCGGCGGCCGTTACCATGGCGCAAATGAATGGCCAGTCGGCCGGTGCCGTGGCGGCGGACTTCGCGACGATGGCGGACGGCGTCACCAACTGGGTTGATACGCACGATAAGAATTACAACATCCTGACAGGTGCCCAGTACGCGCATATCGCCGCCCTGGAAAAGGAAGGCAAGACGCAAGAGGCCATGGTGATGGCGAGCGACTTGATCAATGCGGGACTGCAAAAACGGGCTGAAAAGCTCAGCATGATCGGCACCTTGCTGCAAGGTAGCAAGAATCTCTGGTCCAGCTTCATGGATGGCATGCGTTCCATCGGACGCGAGGAGACGCCGGAAGACGAAATTGAAAAAATCAAGAAACGCACGGCTGAAGTGCGCCGCACGGGTCAACTGGTTCCCGGCACGCACCCGGCCGCGCGCCTGACAGGCGTCCAGATGGAACAGTTCGAGCAGGAGCAGGCCAGGGCCCTGGAAGTGGCGACGAACAAGAAGACGCAGCGGGAAGCAAAGGCGAAGGCCGACCAGGACGAATCGAAACGCAATGCCGAGGGCAAGCAGGCGGTCAAGGAGCTGGACGAAATGCAGAAGCGCTATGTCACCAGGGCGCAGCGCGAAACAGCGGAAATCAAACAGCTTGAAGAGACCCTGGCCAATGCCAGGGCCGCCGGTGTTTCCTTTTCGCCCGAAAAGGAGAAAGAGCTGCGGCAGAATATGCGAGCCTCGTTTGCGGCACCTTCCCGGACTGCCGCACCTGCCAGGACTGCAGCCCCTCCAGAGGCAGGTTCCGATTCCCGTGATGCCGTGCTGGCAGGTGAGTTGCAAGCGATCCAAAGCGCATTGCGCATCAAGAACGAGGGTTATGACCAGCAGGCCAAGCTTGACGAAGCGCGCCGCAAGGGCGGTGCCTTGAGCGAGGACGAGTTTTTTGCGAGCCGCCGCGTGGCGATCCGCGCGCGCGGAGATGCAGAGGTGGCAGCCTACCAGCAACAGGCCGAGGTCTTGACAGGCTTTCAGGCGAAGACGGCGCAAGGCCGCCAGGAAAACGTCAACAAGATCGCCGAGGCGGGTGCGGCACAGCTGCGCGTACAGCAGCAAGTCAACGCCGATCTGGCGCAACTGGAGGAAACGGCGCGCCAGGAGAAGGAAGCGGCAGCGAAGAAACGCGACGAGGAGGCCGCGGCAAAGGAGACCAAGATGCGTGCCGACAACATGGCGGCGGATGAAAAAACGTGGAAAGAATCGGTCGATGGCGCCAAGGCCATGGGCGACGCGCTGGAAAAAGCGTTTGGCAAGGCAGCGGCGGCGGTCGGCAAGTTGGGCACGGCCTTTGCCGATTATCAGAAGGCACAGCGTGACATTCAACGTACCCTGAGCGAAGGACTCACGGACGCCAAGGACGACAAGCCCAAACAAGAAGCTGCGCATGCCAAAGCCCGCGAGGATGGCGCGAAGGCGCAGATCAAGGGATACCGCGACATGGCTGGTGCGGCCAAGGGCTTCTTCAAGGAAAACAGCACGGGCTACAAGTTGATGGAAGGGGCCGAAAAGGCGTTTCGCGCGGTGGAGATGGCCGGCCAACTGCAAAAACTGGCCACCAGCCTGTTTGTATCTGGCTCGTCCGCTGCAGGCGTGGTCGTCGGCCAGGCAACGGAGACGGGCGCAGTGGCCGCCGGCCAGGCGGCGCAGAATGCGGCCAAGGTGCCGGGCGTGTTCATGTCCTTCATGAGTTCCATGGGGCCGTGGGGCTATGCGGCGGCGGCAGCGGCGATTGCCGCCGTGCTGGGCGGCGCCTTCAGCGGCGGCGGTGGCGGCGTCGACACGACGGCCAAAGATCGCCAGGCCGCCAACGGCACCGGCACGGTGCTCGGTGATTCGTCCGCGAAATCGGAATCGATCGCCAAGAGTCTGGAAATCATGGAGAAAAATTCCGGCCTGGGCCTGGCGTATTCCTCATCGATGGTGATCTCGCTCAAGCAGATCGTCTCGGGTATCGGTAGCCTGGGCAGCCTGCTGGTGCGCTCGGATATTCTGACCGCCGCGCTGGGTACCAAAGGCAGCTCCAGCGGCGGCTTCATCGGCAATGTCGTCAGCAGCATTTTTGGCGGCAAGACCACGGTGCAGGATGTGGGCATCGTGACCAATTCGTCGAGCCTGGGCACGTTGGAAAAATCCGGCTTCAATGTGAATTCCTACGTGGATATCAAGAAGTCCGGCGGCTGGTTTTCCAGCGACAAGAAGTCCACGAACCTCACGGCCATGGGAGCGGAAACGAATGACCAATTTACAAAAATCGTGCTGGGCCTGCGCACGAGTATCGTCGCGGCAGCCGATTCCCTTGGCATGGGTGGCGATGCCTTCTCGGCGCGCTTGAACACCTTCGTCGTCAGCCTGGGCAAGATCAGCCTGAAGGACTTGAAGGGCGAGGAAATGCAAAAAGCCCTGGAAGCGGCCTTTTCGAAGCTGGGCGACGACATGGCGAAGTTCGGCGTGGGCGGCCTGGAAAAATACCAGGCCGTGGGCGAGGGCTACCTGGAAACCTTGGCGCGTGTGGCGAACAATTACATGCAGGTGTCGGATGTGCTGGCCGTGCTGGGCAAGTCGTTCAACACATCCGGTCTTGCCGCCGTGGCGCTGAGCGAAAGCTTGATACACGCGGCGGGCGACCTCGATACCCTGACCAGCGGTACGAGCTTCTTCGTGCAGAACTTCCTGAGCGAGGCAGAGCAGATGGACCCCGTCACCAAGTCGGTGCGCAGCGCCATGGCGGCGATGGGGCAATCCGGCGTGACAACCAGCGAGCAGTTCAAGGCGCTGGTACTGGCGCAGGACTTGAACACGGTCGCTGGCCAGAACATGTACGTGCAGCTGCTTGCCATCGCCGAGCCGTTCAAGAAGGCGGCCGACTATGCCGCTGACCTGGCCGCCGCTACGGGCGAATTGAGCGAAGCAAGCAAGACGGCCAGCGACATTGCCGGCGAGCGCAAGGACCTGCAGCAGCAGTTGAACGAACTGACGAAGACTGAAGCACAATTGCTGGCCGCCCAGCGCGCCAGCATCGCCGACGGTAATCGCGGATTGTTCGACCAGATTCAGGCCGTCAAGGCAGTGACCAGCGCGAAGGATGCGCTGGCCAAGGCGTATGAAACGGAATCGGCGGCGGCCAAGTCGGCGCTGGAGAAATCGAAATCGTGGGTGACGACGCTGAATGGCCTGAACTCCAGCATGGCGTTGGGGGCCCAGTCGACGCTGACGCCGGAGCAGAAGTATGCGGAGGCACGGGCCCAGTTCGAGAAAACCCTGGCGGCCGCGAATGCGGGCGACGCGACGGCGCAATCGGGTTTGTCCGCCGCCGAGCAGGCATTTTTGACGGCATCGCAGGTGGTCAACGCGTCCGACGCCCGCTATGCGGCCGATTATGCCCGCGTGGTGGAAGCGAACAAGGAAGCGTTGAAATGGGCTGCCGCGCAAGTCGACGTGCAGCAAGCCAGCCTCGATGCGCTCAATGCCCAGGTGTCGGGCCTGATCACCATCAACGACAGCGTGCTGACGGTGGCGCAAGCCATTGCCGGCCTGCGGGCGGCGATGGGCGGTGCGGCGGATCTGGGTGTGCAACTCGGTAATCCTCCCGTGGTCGCGGCACTGGCTCCGATGACTTCCCCTGTCGCAGCGGCAGTCTTCGACCCCGTGCGCTACTCGTCGGCGGCGAACGCCGGCTCCGAGGTTCTCGTCGCCGAAATCCGCGGCCTGCGCGAAGACAACCAGGCCATGCGCCTCGAATTGGAAGGCTTGCGCGCCGACCAGCGGGCGCAAACGGGCGCCACCATCCAGGCCACCTTTGAATCGAACGCCAACGCCGCCAGGACGGTGGTTGATGGCGTGGATAAATCGTCCCGGGCATCCGCCTGGGCCAATGCAGTGAAAGGAGAATACGCATGACCGATGCGCAATTTCAGGATTGGCTGCAAAGCCCGTCGGCCATCCGCATGGTGCTGATCGAGGCGCAGGTGAACGTGGCCGGCAACGAGGTGACGCGGTATATCGCTTCGCGGCCCTACGTCACGGGCCCGGCTGAGGTGCCGGCGAATACCGCGTACCAGCCGCTGGCCAAGGGCGGCCTGGCCTTCACGGAACAGGTCAGCCTGTCCGGCGAGGCGGGGCTGTCGGGCGGCGATATCGAACTCGATAACGCCGACGGGGCTCTTGATGACTGGCTGGATGACGTCTGGATGAACCGGCCGATCAAGGCCTGGGCCGGCGATGCATCGTGGCCGCGCGCCGACTTCCAGTTGGTCTTCGACGGCATCATCGCCGACGTGGCAAGTGCGGGGCGCGAGTCGGTCAACCTGGTGCTGCGCGACAAGCTGCAGCGCCTGAATACGCCGATTTCCGAAGCCAAGCTGGGGGGCACGACGCCAAACAAGGACGCCATCCTGCCGATACCGTTTGGCGAATGCCACAACGTGGCGCCCTTGCTGACCAATCCGGCCACCCTGGAATACGGTTTTCTCGGCGCGGTCGAGTCGACGTTCGAGGTGCGCACCAACGGCAAGCCGATTGCCGTGGCGCTCAATGACCAGGCGGGCCGCTTCAATCTGACCACCGATCCGTTTTCCACCACGATCACGGCCAGCGTCCAAGGCGACAAGGGCGGCGGCTATGCGCCGCGCATCGCCCCGCTGGTGCGGCGCATCGCCACCGCCTACGGCAAGGCGGCCGACCGTTTTACCCCGGACGACCTGGACTTGGTCAACCTGGCCGCCTTCGATGCGGCCCACCCGCAGCCGGTGGGTCTGTATGTTGCGGACCGGACGAACCAGGCGCAAGCCATCCAGCAGCTGGCGGCCAGCGTGGGCGCCCAGGCGATCATGTCGCGCACCGGCCAGCTGCGCCTGGTGCAGATCGCGCTGCCGGCCGCCGGCGTGCCGCTGGCGATCGGTCCGGAGCAGATGCGCGAGCGCTCGCTGCGTCCCGCGCAGCGGGTGCCGGTGACGGCCGCCGTGAAGATCGGCTTCGACCGCAACTACACGCTGCAGGCTGGCCTGACGACCAGCATTCCGCCCGCGCATGCGGATTTGTACGCCACGGAATGGCTGACGGAGACGGTGGTCGATGAGGCGGTGCGTGCGCGTTACCGCCTGAGCGACGACCCGGTGCAGATCGATACCTGTCTGAAGACGCGGGCCGACGCCCTCGCGGAAGCGCAGCGGCGCCTGGCCTTGAGCAAGGTGCCGCGCACCATTTATGAATTCGATGGAGAACCCGAGATGATGATGCTGGAACTGGGACAGCCCGTAACTCTGCGCGCTGAGCGCTTCGGCTTGCAGGATGGCGTACCGGGCGTGGTCGTGCTGCTGTCGCGCTTCTGGCTGACGGGCAGAGTGACGGTGGGGGTGCTCGTATGAGCGCCATCGTGGGGGAACGTGACAGGATGATCATGAACACGGTGCCGCGCTTTCAGCCTGCGAACGACCGCGTGCTGCTGCTGGCGGCCACGGCGCAGGCGTTCAAGGTGGCGGCCACGACAATTGCCACGCCTGCGCGCATCGACTTCACGGCGGGACTGATCAATATGCAGGGGCAGGTGGCCTTTTCCGCCAGCAATGCCAGCGTGCTGACGCGCGTCGGCAATGTGGCCAGCATGACCTATGGCGGCATGGTGGGCGACAGCGTGACGGTCACGGCGACCATCGTGGTCGACGGCCTGACCTATACGGCCAGCCAGACGGTCAGCAAGATTTTCGATGGCGTAACCGGCAATTCGGCGCGCGTTGCCTACAGCAAGACCACGCTGCTGTCGCTGGCCAGCGCGCCGGCGACGATCAGCACACAGGGGGATGCGTCCTTCCCGCCAATCAATACCTGGGGCGCTGGCACGGTGTGGGAGGGGTCGCCGCAGGCTTTCGGCGCGGGTGAATCGCTGTACCGGTCCGATGGCATTTTCAATCCGGCCAGCGGCACGACCAAGTGGGCGGCGCCGTATCTGAATGCGCTGAAGGTGGGGCAGTTGAGCGCAATCAGCGCCGATCTTGGCAAAGTCACGGCAGGAGACATTTATAGCGCGACGCTGCACGGCGGTAGTGGTTATCCCACCAGTACCTATGCATGGCCAAGCAATGGCGGTAGCGGTTTCCATCTGAGCGAGAGTGGATTGCTGTTTGGCAATCCGGGCCTGGGAAAGTATGTGCAGATCGATGCGGCAGGCAATATCTATGCGCCTGGCTTTTCCATCATCAATGGCAGTGCTGTTTTCAGCGGCAACCTGGACGGCGTCAAGGGCACCTTCTCGGGAGAGTTAAAAGCGGCGAAGGGCACATTTTCTGGTGTGTTGGATGCAGCCAAAGGAAAATTTTCCGGTGAGCTGGACGCTGTGAAAGGTACATTTTCAGGCGATCTTTCGTCTGCGCGCGTGTCTGTTGGCACTGCCTCCGCTGCAACTGCATTTTTCGAGCCCGGTTATCCATCGATTTCCCTGCAATCGTCCGCATCCGGGGTATTTGTTGAGGCGTCGTCGCTCAATTCTGCGGCTGTATTTACCAATCTGGAAGTGCTGTTCAAGCACAACGCTCCAGGGTGGCCTGCCGCGCTCCGTATCCGCTCTGGTCGTGTATTTTTTTCAATCATTTGCACGGCGGTGGTCGACGATCAATTGAGCATCTGGTACCGCATCAATGGTGGGAATTGGCTCTGGATGAGCGGAGTCCAGGAGCGGCAGGGCGGAGATGGCCCTGCCGCAACGGTCTACGGACTTACCTTGGACATCAACGTGGGTGACACCGTCCAGTTCGGCGTTTCCGGCACCAATGCGTACCTTACTGCTGCGGACATGGGCAAGCTTTATGTTAAACAATGTCAGGCGATTGTGATCGCAAGGAATTTTTAATGGAAACAATCATCGTTAACCGTGACGGCACTTACACGAACGAGCGCACCGGCGAGATGTTGCCGCCACAGCCCAGCGAGCATCACGAATACGATGCGGCGGCGGACATGTGGATAGATGCAAGAACGCTGGATAGCGTCAAAGCTCGTACCTGGGCGCGCATCAAGGCGGCACGTAGCGTGGCTGAAGCCGCAGATTTCACGTGCGGAGGCGTTCTGTACCAGGCAGACAAGGATCGCATCGTTGGAGCCGCGCACATGGCCCTGATTGCGCAGGCTGCCGGCCAGCCATACAGCATCGACTGGACCCTGTCGGATAACACCTACCTGACGCTCGACGCGGCCGGCATGATCGCCGTCGGCGCAGCCCTGGGAGCACACGTTGCCACGGCGTTCGCCATCGCCCTTCACTTGCGAGGGCGGATCGCTGCCGCCGCTTCTTTTGATGCGCTTGAGGCCATTGTTTGGCCAGCGCAGGTGGGCGCATGAACAACTTGCGCATCATCTACGACAATGCCACCGACCGCGCGATGTTGACCGCATCGAGCCGGGCCGGTGCGCTTGGCCCGGCTAACCTGCAGCGCGAGGGAAAGTCTCTGGTATTGCGCTCAACCGGCGCATCGCTGAGCATCACGGCAACGTGGTCGTCACCGGAAATCATCGGCGGCGTGGCGTTGCCGTTTTGCAACCTGACTCCAGGGGCAACCATACGGGTCCGCGGCTATATCGAGCCCGGCGATGTTGCGCCTGCCATCGATAGTGGCGTCATGCCAGCGTGCGAGTATGCGCGGCTGGGCATGTGGGACTGGGGCGCATTGCCGCTGGGCTTGAATGCCTACAGTTATGGCGGCGGTACCTACGCCCGCTGCTGGTTTCAGATGCGCAGCATCAGGAAGCTGGTGATCGACCTGGCCGACCCTGACAATCCCGCCGGCTACATCGAGGCCGCGCGCCTGGTGGCTGGCCCTTACTGGAGTCCCGAGCAGAACGCGTCGTATGGCGCCGGTATCACGCCAGTCGATACCAGCAGCCAGTACCGCAATGGCGCCGGCGAACAGAAGGTGGAGCGCGGCGTGATGTACCGCAAGCTGTCGCTGGCGCTCGATCACATGACGCCGCTGGACCGTGCGGAACTGTGGCGCATCGTGCGCGGCAACGGCCTGTCGCGCCCGCTTTTCATCAGCCTGTATCCGGATAGCGACGATGTCGAGCTGGAGCAGGCGCACCAGGTGTATGGCCGTCTGGCCAACCTGGCCGCCATCACCACGCCATCTTTCCAGGCTTATGCCACCAACATCGAAATCGAGGAGTTGTAATGGGTGATTTTTTTTACTATGGTCAGAAGGATACGATCCAGCGCCTGAATGAGCTGGCGGGGCGGGGCGCCGTGGTGGCGTCGTATGCGCCCGCCGTGGGGCGGTCGCCACTTGGCGGGCCGAATGGATATATTGATGCCGCGTGGATTGATACTGCAACGCCAATTAAGTCACAATTTCCTATTAGTGTTGGTGCAGGAATGGCGAACAAGTATGGATACAACTACCTGCAAGGTGGTCAAGGTCAGCGCCTGTATAAAATCGCAACCTTGGAGCCTACGGTTTCCAGCACGTACTCATCGCTGCGTATTGATGCAATGGTAGGGGGGTGGGGCGCTTATGATTTGACAGCCATGACTATCATCATTGGCAGTCGTGTCGCTACGGCAGCTGAAGGTGTGAACGTCGAATGGTCGTCCAGCCGCTTCATCCCGGTTAATGTACGATTCTTGGCGTACTTGGAATCAGATGGCAAAGTCTCGGTGTACCTGTTCTTTTTGGCAGGTGGTTTTGCTCAGGCATCTTTCCAATTGATGGGAATGCAGATCACTACCTATACCAGTCCAGTTGCGGTGGACACAGTGACTGGCACGCCAGTATGGGATAGTTCCGCAAGCCCATCGGAGCCTTTGTATCGCTCCCCTCGTTCGCGTGGTATGGGTAACGCCCCAACCACTCTGCAAGGTACGAGCTTTGACAGCATTGTCGAAGTGCGTGCGCAAGACGGTAACACGTCTTCAGTGTCGTACCTTGCAGGCGCGCCAAAAGCGCACTCAATGGCAGCTAAACAAGAGGCAGAAGCCCTTCGTATTGGTGTATCCGGCAATACGGGTATCTCATACGCCGGCTTCTTCAATGCTGTGGTATCCGTAGGTGAAAATGCCAGCCCATTCGCATTGGGATACAAACTGGCGCTTAAGGCTCGTGATGTGGGTTCAGGGAACTTCACCCCAACACTGTTTTCCATTACTGGCAATGGCACGGTTTATGTTCCTTTGCTCAAGGCAGGAAGTAGCGACCCTTCTCTGCTGCGACATAATATCTGCCGTGGGACAGGGCAAGGAGCAGAGATTATATATTTTGGTGTTGATAATGCCCCTGCGCCAAGTGTAGGTATTTTAGCCTCTGAAGGGGTAGGAAGTTGGTCGGCACCGGTAGCGGTACTATATGTAGGCAAGAACTCCGCTACAGGTCGTAGCGTATCAGCCGGAGGTACAGTCAATACGTCAGGCAATGATTATGCCGAATACGTTTTCAAAAGCCCGGCCTGCGGTGTCGTCTCCCCCGGCCAAATAGTCGGTATCACAGCCGACAATACAGTCACCGACCAATGGTTCGATGCTGTCATGTTCTCGATCAAATCGACCGCGCCCTCGTTTGTCGGTGGTGATTCCTGGGCGAATGACATAGGGCAGCGCCCATCGCCCCAGGCAGGAACAGCGCCGAGCCAGCCCCTGCGCCGAGAAGACGTGCTAACGCAGCAGCCAGTTCTCGGCACCAATCCACCGGAATACGAGGATGTGGTCACCGAGTCCGGCGATACCGATGAAGAATGGGCCGATAAACAGGCCACCTTCGCTATCGCACTGGCCGCCCACAACGCCGCCGTGCTGCAGGACGCCGAAGCCATGGCCGCCTTCGACGCGGCGCTGGAAGTCGAGCGCCAGAAGGTCGACCGCATCGCCATCGCCGGCCGCGTGCCGGTCAACGTGCTGGGTACCCAGCCTGGTGATTACATCGTGCCGGTGCAGGACGGCGCCGGCATCAAGGGCATCGCCGTGCACGAGGACGATCTCAGCATGAAGCAATACCTGCAGGCGGTCGGCCGCGTGATCTCGATCGAGCCGGACGGCCGGGCTTATGTGATGGTCAAGGCCGTGTGACCAGGCAGTCATCCCTCTCAAACCCGCTTCGGCGGGTTTTTTCATTTCGGCCACCAGTACCGGGATAGTCGAGGTGATGCTGTCGAAGCGGCGCCGGGAAATTGCCGCCACCGGGCCTATCGGCGTTGCCACTGGGTTTATTTCACCAATCACTTACCTCATTCTGGAAGGGGCATTGCCGCCATGAGCAATCTTCGCATCATCCACGACAACGCCGCTGACCGCGCGGTGCTGACGGCATCAAGCCAAACCGGCGAACTTGGTCCGGCCAACCTGCAGCGCGACAGCAAGAACGCCGTGCTGCGCGCCAGCGGCACTGCACAGACCATCACCGCCACCTGGCTGACGCAGGAGTCCATCGCCTGCGTGGCGCTGATCTCCACCAACATGACCAGCAGCGCGCGCATGCGCGTGCGCGGCTATGCCCAGCCGGGCGACGCCGTGCCGGTACTCGACACAGGCAGCATCTTCCCGTGCCCGGCTGCCGTGCATGGCTCCTATCCCTGGGGCGTTCTGCCGCTCGGCTGGAACGCCTATCAGTGGGGCGGTGTAAACACCTGGCCGTGCGGCGGCGGCTCCGACGGCGTGACATGGTTCGCCCCTGTGCGCGTGCGCCGGATAGTGATCGACGTGTCTGCGCCACAAAGCCCGGAAGGCTACCTGGAAATCTCGCGGCTGGTGGTGGGCAACTACTGGTCACCGCAATACAACGCCGAGTATGGCGCGCAGTTGCAGACGCAGGATAGCAGTGAAAATTACCGCACGGGTGCGGGCAACCTGAAAACCGCGCTGGGCACGAGCAGCGACAAGCTGAGCATCAATCTGACGCACCTGACTTCGATGGACCGCGCGCGCTTCATGCGCATCCTGCGCGAGAACGGCAAGGGCAAGGCGATGCTGTTCAGTTTGTTCCCGGAAAATCCGGATCCGCTGCTGGAGCAGGACTACATGCTGTATGGCAAAGCCAGCAATAGCGACGCGGTAGCTACGCCGTACTTTGACACTTATTCAGCACCACTACAAATTGAAGGAATCTAAATGGCGGATAAATTTTATGACGGTATGCCCAACGTCAACGAGAAACTGAATGAAATGGATCGGGCGTTTGCGGCGGGACCGTACAATGCGCTGCCACTGACTGGCGGCAATTTGTCTGGGCCAATCGTCAGCTTCAGCAGTGTTGCATTTGTGACTCCTGGCGCCCCCGCCCCCGGCGACGCGCCCACAATGCTGCGTGGGGCGGCGCACCAGGGAGGTATATCGCCATCGCTGGTGGCGGCGCTAGGGGTCGGGGGCACAAACGGTTTATCGTATCAGGGGCAGTTCAGGTGGTACACGTCATCTGGTCGGTCCACATCTAACGGCACGTACACCTATGTGTCATACGACCTGCGCCTGCGTGCAATTGATGTCCAGAGCAACTTGGAAAGTGCTGATCTGATGGTCATCAGCGGGGCAGGAGATTTAGCGGTTCGAGGCACCCTGTCTTCATCGGCACGCATCGTCTCTAGTGCGATACAAGTCGGCCCCATTCCAGCAATGGGGAGCGAAAGTATCATAGGAGGGATTGACCAGTCGCAGGGGAAGACTAACCTCCGAATCCCAAACAGCACGACGTTCTATGTATCGGCAGGGGCAATGGGGTCCGCTTCGGCGTGTAGTGTGTCTGTAAATGCAAGCACCAACACGGGACGTAGCATTAACGCCAGCGGGACGATCAACGCTGGCGGCGCCGACTATGCCGAATACATTTTCAAGTCTCCTGCATGCGGCATCGTCGCGGCAGGTCAGTTGATCGGCATCGGCGCGGATGGCAAGCTGACCGATCGCTGGGCCGACGCCATCTCGTTTGCCGTGAAATCCACGGATCCTTGCATGGTCGGCGGCGACAAATGGTCGCAACAACTTGGCCAGCGTCCGGCATCCGTGACGCGTACTGTTGATCGCGTTGAATCGCAGCTGGTCAGCGAGGCGCAACCAGCTGTCGAGGCCATCTACGATGGCCTCACCCTGCTCACGCCAGCGATTCCCGCCAAGGCTGCCGTATACCGCGAGGTGCCGCTGGCAGGCGATACGGATGAAGAGTGGGCTGTTCGGCAGGCTCCCGGGCTTGCCTTCGATGCGGCACTCGAAGCGCTGCGCCAGACGGTCGACCGCATCGCTTTCGCCGGTCAGGTGCCATGCAACGTCCTGGGAGCTACTTCCGGACAGTTCATCTTGCCGGTGCAGCAAGGCGAGGGCATTGCGGGCATTGCCATCAACGAGGAAGACATGACGCTCCAGCAATACCTGCGCGCCATCGGCAAGGTCATCGCCATCGAAGAGGATGGACGCGCCCGTGTCATCGTGAAGGTGGCATAAAGACTGAGACTGCGCTTGCTACATCCCAACCCGCCTCGGCGGGTTTTTTCATTTCCACCACCTGAAAGGCAATCATGGCCCTCGAAACTACCGCCGCCGGCGGCGCATTGATCAAATTGTTTGGCGTGCCCGTGCTGGCCGGCGCCGCCGCCACGTCGCTGGGCTTCATGTTCATGTGGCCCCAGTCCACCAAGGAGGCATTCATTCGTTTTTGTTCCAGCATCATCATTTCCACCTTCCTCGGCCCCGCGCTGGTGGCCGCCGTGCTGTCGTGGTGGCCCAGCCTGTTCGACAGCGCGAAGACCGTGGCGGGCCTGTATGGCGGCGATCCGGCCACGGGTTTTTTGTTCATCGCCGCGCCGCTGATGGTGGCGGCCGGCTTGCCCGCCTGGTGGGTGCTGGGCGCCTGCGTGCGCTGGTTCGACAAGCGGCGCGGCAAGGACATCGGCGAACTGGCGGCCGATGCGGCCGCTGCCGTCAAGGATGTGCGGGGCATGCTGTGACAGGCGCGCAATTGATGCAGATCATGCCGCTGGCCGGCCGCCGCGCTACGCTGTTCCTGGCGCCCCTGAATGCGGCGATGACCGAGTTCAGCATCGATACACCGCTGCGCCAGGCATCGTTCCTGGCGCAGGTGGGCCACGAATCGGGACAGTTACGCTATGTGCGCGAGCTGGCCAGCGGCGCGGCCTATGAAGGAAGGGCGGACTTGGGCAATGTGATCGCCGGCGATGGCGTGCGTTTCAAGGGGCGCGGTTTGCTGCAGGTGACGGGGCGCGCCAACTATGCCGCGTGCGGCGTGGCGCTGGGCCTGGATTTGCTGGCGGCGCCGCAGCTGCTGGAGCAAACGATATTCGCGTGTCGCTCGGCGGGCTGGTTCTGGCAATCGCGCGGCTTGAACCGCCTGGCCGACGCGGGCGACCAGGAAAGGGTGACGCGCCGCATCAACGGCGGCGTGAACGGCCTGGCCGAACGCCTGGCCTGGTATGCAGCGGCGCGCAAGGTGCTGGCATGAAGCCGTCGTTGAGCATTATGGCCATGTTGCTGTTGCTGGGTGCCGCCGTGTTTTGCGCGCAGCGCTGGGGCCGCGAAGCGGGCCGTGCCGCATGCGCGACGCAAGTGCAGGAGGTGCAGGGCCTGTTGCGGCGCCAGACCCAGGCGCTGAATGTGATGCGGGACGAGGGGGCACGCAGGTCGGAGCGGGCCCGGCAGGCATTGGCCAGCGCGCAGGCTGGGCAGGCAGACGCCCAGGCGGCAGCGGCGCGCATCCTGGCATTGCAGCCAGGTGGCGACGCTTGCCGCGCGGCCGAGGCGCTGATCGCCAGCGAAATGCCATGAGGCGGCCGCAATGTGAGCAGAGTAGCGGATGGCTGGCAAGCAGGCGGAGTATCAAGTATGCCGGAACGGTATTGCTGGTGAGTGTATTGACCGGCTGTGCGGCTTGGGCGCCCGCATCGAACGTGGAAACTTGGCCGGTGAGCGCGCCCTGTATCGCCACGCTCCCGGTCGCTCTCGCCTTGCCGGCGGTGCCATCCCACGGCATTTTCGAGCAAGTGCAAGCCTTGCTGGCGCGCGAGCAATTGCGTGCCGCCCATGTGCGCCAGCTGGAAGCGCTGCTTGAAGCCTGCTCTGGTGGCTAAGAGCCTGTCCCGGTAGGGCGCATCGTCTGCTGGCAGCGCATCAGGAACGCGGCCAGGGCGCGAGGAGGACGGGTGGCGAACCTGCGACGGCGCTCGACGTCGTCCCCGCTGCCCAGAGGCACCAGCAGGGGAGGTATGCATCTACTGGGATAGGCGCCAAGCACCGGTCAGCGGATTCCAGCTTTCACTTTCACTTTCCACCTCCACCTCCACCTCTACCTCCACCTCCACCTCCACCTCCACCTCCACTTCAGCTTCCAGCCATCCGTCGCCAGCGGCCTGCCAGCGCTGCGGCCTTTGCCGCCTTCAGGTGCAGGCGCGGGGCGGCATGCGAGAAAACGGTGCAGTCGCCGCCAGATTGGCCGATCCTTGATGATTTTTTGCCACAATTTCTATATACAATCCACCTGGCACGATGCGTGCTTGGCATACCTTGGTTGTCCTATCCAGGGAGCTTCGCATGCCTCGTCCGCCGCCAGTGTGTTCCTGTCGTCCCGTTTCTCTTTTGCTTTTCCCCTTCACCTGCGCCCAGCCGGGGCGTGGTCACCCAGGAAATGGAGCGTAAATGGTCACTCCCCGTCTGAAATCCATCCACCGCGGCGTGCCAGGCGCCGTTCCTGCCGCGCCATCGCCTGTCGACGAAGTGCTGCCAGCGGGCAAACTGTTCACCCTGGGCTTGCAGCACGTGCTCGTCATGTATGCGGGCGCCATCGCCGTGCCGCTGATCGTCGGCCGCGCCCTCAAGTTGCCGCCCGAACAGGTGGCGGCACTGATCAGTGCCGACCTGTTCTGTTGCGGCCTCGTCACCCTGATCCAGTCCCTGGGAATCGGCAAGACCTTCGGCATCCGCCTGCCCGTGATGATGGGCGTGACCTTTGCCGCCGTCAGTCCCATGCTGGCCATGGCCAACAATCCGGCGCTGGGCATCACCGGTATCTTTGGCGCCGTGATCGGCGCCGGCGTCGTCTCCATGCTGATCGCGCCCTTCATCAGCCGCCTGCTGGTCCTGTTTCCACCCGTGGTTACCGGCAGCATCATCGCCGTGATCGGCGTGTCGCTGATGCGCGTGGGCGTGAACTGGGCCATGGGCGGGCCACCCGCCATGGCGCAGATTGCCGATCCCGCCTTCCTCCAGATGGCCGCTGCCGCCACGGCGGCCGGCTTGCCGGCCCCGGCCGGCCCCGCGCCCCTGATCGCCAATCCCGGCTACGGCGCGCTGGATAACATGGGCATCGCCTTCTTCGTGCTGGCCGTCATCTTGTTGGTGGCCAAGTATGGCCGCGGTTTCCTGTCGAATATCGCGGTATTGATCGGCATCATCGCCGGCACGGCCCTGTCGTTTGCGCTGGGCAAGGCCGATTTCGCCAAGGTGGCCGGCGCCAAGGCCTTTGCCATCGTCACGCCGTTCCAGTTCGGCATGCCGACCTTCGACGTGGTCGCCATCGTCACCATGAGCCTGGTAATGATCGTCGTCATGATCGAGTCCTTGGGCATGTTCCTGGCGCTGGGAGAAATGACGGACAAGCGCATCACGCAGGCCGATATCAGCCGCGGCTTGCGCGTCGATGGCCTGGGCACCTTGATCGGCGGCATCTTCAATACTTTTCCCTACACCTCGTTCTCGCAAAACGTGGGCCTGGTGGGCGTGACGGGCGTGCGCAGCCGCTGGGTCTGCGTGGCGGCCGGCCTCATCCTGCTCGTCATGGGGGTGATTCCGAAGATCGCGCAGACGGCCGAAGCCGTGCCGGCGTTCGTGCTGGGCGGGGCAGGGCTGGTGATGTTCGGCATGGTCGCCGCCACCGGCATCCGCATCCTGGCCGGCGTCGACTACAAGAGCAACCGCAACAACCTGCTCATCGTGGCCCTGGCGATCGGCTTCGGCATGCTGCCGCTGGTGGCCGAGCAATATGCGCAGCACATGCCGAAGGCCTTGTCGCCCTTGCTGCACAGCGGTATCCTGCTGGCCGCCATCGTCGCCGTGTTGCTCAACCTGTTCTTCAACGGTTTTTCTTCGCAGGAAACGGCGCAGGCGCAGGCGCGCGAGACCAGTCATGGCAGCGAGTGAGGCGCCGCCCCGCGCCGTGAAACATGGCGCGCGCCGCGTGCCGCTCAGCCAGGCGGCAGCATCCTCAGCACCACGCAATTGCGTCCCGCATCCTTGGCCTGGTACAGGGCGGCATCGGCCAGGCGCAACATGGCGTCCGGATCGGCGGCGCCCGGCGCCGACTGGACCGCGATGCCGACGCTGATCGTCACCAGCCGCGCCTGCGTGTTCGCGTGGACGATGCCCAGATCTTCGATGGCGCGCCGCAGCGCTGCGCCGATCTGGCGCGCTTCGTCCGCGCCGGTGTTCTGCAGCACGATCGAAAACTCTTCGCCGCCGTAGCGCGCCGTCAGGTCGCCCGCGCGCCGCATGCCGGCCGCCAGCGCCTGCGCGACCCGGATCAGGCAGGCATCGCCGGCCTGGTGGCCGTGACGGTCGTTAAATAGCTTGAAGTAGTCGACATCGAGCATGATGACGGCGAGCGGCTGGCCGACGCGCGTGGCACGCGCACATTCGGCGCGCAGCACGTCGTCGAAATGGCGCCGGTTCGACAGGCCCGTCAGGCCGTCGGTGATGGACAGGGTCGCCAGCTTGCGGTTCGCGTCTTCCAGCTGTTCCGTGCGCTCGGCAACGCGCCGTTCCAGGCTGTCGTGCAGCCTGGCGCTGGAGATCGAGATCATCGCCTGTGCGCCGAGCATGCGCAGGAACGCGACGCGCTCCTCCGTGAACGAGGCTTCGGCCAGCCGGTTCTCGAAGTACAGGATGCCGTCGATCTGGCCGCCGTGCCGGATCGGCAGGCACATGACGGCGCGCGGCCGCTGCAACTGCACGTACGGGTCGGCGGCAAAGCGCGAGGCGTCCGTGATGCAGTCTTCGATCACCTCGGCGCCGGTACGGATGACGTAGCGCAGCAGCGACAGCGGAAATTGCGGGTCGCTGGCGGCGTTCAGGTCGAGCCGGCGCGCTTGCAGCACGCTGACGCCATCGCCATCGAGATTGGCTTCCAGCTGGTAGCGGCCCTCGGACAGCAGCAGCAGGCGCGCCACCTGCCCGCCGGCGTTTTCGCAGACGATGGAAATGAGGCGTGTCAGCACGTTGCGCAGGCCGACTTCGTTCGACAGGATTTGCGCCGCCTTCAGCAGCGACACCAGATCGAGCGCGGCACTACCATGCGTATGGGAGACCGAATGGCGCTGCGTGGCGCGGCCATCCATCCTTGACAGCGCTGCGGCATGGCGCTCGCGCAGTTGCGCCACCTTGCCCTGCGCGCCCCACTGGCCATAATGCGCGATGGCGTCCCTGACGAAGACGGCGGCCACGCGCGGCTGTCCCTGGTCGGACCAGCATTCACCGCACAGTTCATTGCCCAGCGCCTGCATGTTGACGTAGCCCGCCAGGCCGGCCGCGTCGATCGCCTGCTGGTAAAGGCGGGTGGCCAGTTGCAGGTCGTCCCGGTAGCGCGCCATCTCGGCCATCACCAGCAGATGTTTGGCGGCGCTATTGTCCGAGCCTTGCCTGGCCCACTCGGCGAGATTCGCTTGCAGCGTGCCGATCACCGCCTGCACGGCGCCCGTGTCGGGGCGCGCGGGAGCGCGACGCAGGGCGCGGATCAGGATCAGCGCGGCGTAGAAGCTGCACTCGGCCACCTTGGCCTGGCCGCGCATGATCTGCGTGACGATGCCGAGCTGGCCGGCCAGCGGCTCGGCGTCGGCGCCGTCGAACAGGTAGGCGTTGCGTATCTTCCCTTGCAAGAAGTAGGCGCGGTACAGTGTCGAGTCGCCATATTGTGCGAGGAAGCCTGCCTCGCTGAAGACGGCATCGTCGTAGCTGGCATGACGGGGCAGAAGGCCCATCAGGCACTTGATCGGCTGGACCGCGGCGGCGACGCAGCAATCGGCCATCGCCTGCTGGCCGTTGGCGCGCATCAGCGCCAGGTCGTGCTCGATGTCGTGCATCAGGTGCGGCAGGTAGTCGCCCAGGATGATCCGGTCGGTGGCGCGCACGGCCGCCACCACGCCGACCTGCACGAAGTCGGCGATTTCCAGCGCCCAGCCAAACGCTTCTTCGTACAGGGCGTCGGAGTTGCGCAACGGCTGCGTCCAGTGGCTGCTGAGCGCGCCGAACATCAAGCCCGTGAGCGTGCGCGTCTGCAGGTTGGCACGCCGCCGGGCCAGGGCCATCGCCATCGCGCCGAAGTCATAGGCGCGCGCGATGTCGTCGCTGTACAGCGCCAGCATCAGCGCGTAGCCGACATAGGCGACGGCGCTGGAATCGCTGGTCCCCCGCTGCATGGACAGGCGCGTCATCGACACCACCATCAGGGCGCTGAGATCCTGCTGGCCGGCGTAGTAGCTGGCCATCCACAGGCCCTGCATCATCTGCATCGCGGCCACCGCGTCCGGCTCGCACATGTCGCCCGCTTCCAGCAAGGTCTCGGGCGCATGCGCGCCAGGCTGCCGCCCGATGTCGGCGAGAATGTCGGCGAAGCGCGCCTTCATGTGCGCCACCTCGTGCGGAATGTCGATGTGCAGCAGCGCCAGGCCGTCGCGCTGCACGGCGATGGCGTCGAGCAGGCGGCCCTGCAATTGATACTGGTGCGCCTGGATGGCGATGCAGCGCACTTGCTGCAAGGGGTTCGAGGCACGGGCGCGCACGAGCGGGTAGATCGCCTCGGCGGCGTCGAACTGGCCGCACAGGTAGGCCGCTTCGGCCGCGCCCAGCTGCAGCTCGAGCCAGAGATCGGCGTGGACGCTCCATGCTTGATCCGGCAGCAGGTCGAGACCGATGCGCATGTGTTCCAGGGTGGACTGGAACGCGGCGCAACGTCGCGCCTTGACGCCGGCCTGGAGATTGAGCGTCGCCAGCTGCACGCGCTCGCCCGCCTCGTCGATCAGCGCGCGGCCCGCGTTGAGCTGCTCGACGATGTCAAACAGTGTCTCGTCCTGTCGCTCTGGCAGCGCATGCCGCAGCAGCAGGCGGCCGACGAGAAGATGGTTGGCCACGCGCGTAGCGGCATCGGCGACCAGGTAGGCTGCCTGCTGCACCCGGTCGTGCAGGAAGCGGTAACTGACGCCGCTGTTGCCCGCGGCGGTGTCGCCATCGACGTATTTATAGCGTTCGTCGAGCGGCTGGATCAATCCTGCCCTGAGCGCCGGCCACAGGTCTTGCTGCGCTTGCCGGGGCGCGCGGCCCACCGCCAGGGTGAGCGTGTCGAGCGTGAAGCGGTTGCCGCTGGACGCGGCCAGTTGCAGCAGGTGCTGCGTCGGAGTGGGCAGGCGGCGGATTTTCTCCAGCAGCACCTCGACCACGTTGTCCGTGTACTTGGCCTGTTCTATCGCCGGCAAGTCCCAGTCCCAGCAATCGTCGGCCGGCCGGTAGCGCAGATGGCCCGTCTCATTGAGCGCGGCGAGGAACTGGTTGAGGAAAAAGGGATTGCCGGCCGTCTTGCGGTAGCAAATGCTGGTCAGTGGCGCGCAATCGGGGGCCGCTACGCGCACGGTGGCCGAGACCATTTGCGCCACCTGCGGCTCGGTCAGCGCGCTCAGTAACAGCGTCGAGAGCCGCACGTCCCGGGCCAGCAGCTTGTCGCGCAGCGCGATGAGCGGATGCGCGGCGCCCACTTCGTTGTCGCGGTAGGCGCCGATGAACAGCATGTGGCTCTTGTCGCACGAGACCATCAGCAGTTCGATCATCCGCAGCGTGGCCGCATCGGCCCATTGCAGGTCGTCGAGGAACAGCACCAGCGGATGCCCGGCGCAGGCGAAGACTTCGACGAAGCGGGGAAACAAGCGGTCCAGGCGCAGCTGGGCCTGATCCGGCGCCGCCGCGGGCAGCGCGTCGGTGGGGCCGACGATCAGGGCCAGCTGGGGAATCAGCTCGACGATCACGCCCACGCCGCCGCCCAGGGCCTGGTGCAATTTCGCGGACCATTGCCGCAGCGTTTCCTCGGGCTGGCCCAGCAGCTGGCGCACCAGCCCCTGGAAGGCCTGGACCAGCGGGGCATACGGTACGTCGCGCTGGAACTGGTCGCATTTTCCGGACAGGAAGCAGCCGCGCCGGGCGATGATGGGCTTTTGCACTTCGTTGACGACCGCCGACTTGCCGATCCCCGAATGGCCGGCCACCAGCAGCATTTCGCCGGCGCCGGCGGCACTGCGTTCAAACGCCGCCAGCAGCATGGCGATGGCATCCTCGCGCCCGCGCAGCGTTTGCGGCACCAGGAAGCGGCCATTGTGGTCGGACAGCGTGAGCGCCTGCGCCGGCTTTTTCGCGCGGCATGCCGCGAGGTCGCTGCGCAAGCCTTGCAGGCTCTGATAGCGCTGATCGGCATTTTTTTCCAGCAGCCGCTGGATGATCGGCAGCAGCTGGCCGGGCAAGCCTGCCAGCGCCGGGTGCGACCAGTCCGGACTGCGCGCAATGTGGCAATGCACGAGTTCCATCTCGTCGCCCGCCTCGAACGGCGCCTGGCCAGTCAGCAATTCGTACAAGGTGGCGCCGAGCGCATAGAAATCGGCGCGCCAATCGACCCGCCGGTTCATGCGCCCGGTCTGTTCCGGCGCCATGTAGCGCAGCGTGCCTTCCAGGGTCTGGAGGCTGACGACGCCATGGCTTTCGCAGGGCAGCTCGCAGGCGATGCCGAAATCGATCAGCTGCAGCAGGCGCCGCTCGTCATTCCACACCAGATTGGAGGGATTGATGTCCTTGTGGATCACGCCCTGACGATGGACCTCGTCCAGTGCCGCGCATAGTTGCAGCGCGATGTCGAAAAAAACGTCCAGCGCCAATGCGGGCTGCGACGGCGTCCTGCGCGCCGCCACCTGCGCGCGCAACACCTGGTCGAGCGCCACGCCGCCGGCATCTTCCTGAATCATCGTCCAGTGCCCGCCGTGCAGCTGCAGCGCCAGCGGATGCGCCACGCCAGGATGGCGGCAGCGGCGCGCGATCGCATACTCGCGCTTGAACTGCGCCAGTTGCTGAAAGGAGGGGAACTGCTGATTCGGCATCTTGACGATCAACGCCGTGCCATCGGCGGCCCTGGCACGGTAGACGCGCGAGCGGGCACCGCTGTGCAGCTGTGTGATGATCTCGTGGTCGAAAAGGGAGCGCATGGGCTGGGCTTGGCGTTACACAGACGGTTGCGGGAGCCTTGAGGCGCTCATTGCCAAGTATTAGTTGATTGTTAGTATTATATCAGCAGGCAGCCGTGGAGTGAGCGCCGGGCACGTGGTGCGATGGGCGGTGTTGTATAAAGCCGGCAGGGCTGTGACGGCAGCGTGCCGGGTTTCCCGCAGCAGGCTGAGCAGATGTTCCTTGCCCGCTGCGGGGATAGTTTCGACGTCCCGCACTTCCGCCACGCAGGGCGCCGGCAACTGGCGAGATCGATGGGCGCGCGCGACGCTTACCTGTTCTATGAGCACGGCCAAGGTGATGGCTGGGCCGGACAGATCGGTGTTCACGCAATGCATGATGCCGAAATCCGCATGCGGACGCACGCGGTGGCGGGGGGCTTGAGCAGATTTGGGCTTGAAACCAGGGTAAATTTCACGACGCCCGTTCTATAAAAGCTGAGGCCGTGTCCAAATGTCAGATATGACCCCGGCACCCCTCCACACCTGCCCGCTATATAGGGGGCTTTTGACTCAAATTTGCACCATGGCCAAAGGCGCATGAGGACTGGCGCGGCGGGGCGAAGAGGGCGCGCGCGTTTTGACGCATTTTGACGCACTTTGAGCGGTTTTTTGTGCGGGTGGTGTGGACGAGCAGGGATGGGCTGAGTTTGCGCCCTGGTGGGGCTGTGTTGCCTCCCTGCGACCTTGCTGTCGTTACCCGAACGTCAGCATGACGCTGCCCCAATACTCTTGCCAGTCCGCAGATTCAGGCCGATAAAGCAGCGGTATTCTTCGCCAATATGATAGGTGCAATAAAGGTTGCCTTTGCGTCGATCGCGGTCGCCTTTTTCATTACTGCATGTCGGCTTGAAATCTGGAGACATCGAATCGAACATGTCGCGTGCCAGTTGTCCCGTAACTTCGATGGCGAGTTTACGATCCTTCTGGGTGGGCGCCTCTTGTTCCCCCAGTTCTCCGGAATAGATAAGGTATGCGCCTTTAAACGGCTTGTATTCCCATGTCCAACCGATGTTGTCATTTGCATAGGCCAAGGAGAGTAGTGCTGTGGCGCCAAGTAGCAATCCCAGGATTTTTTGCATGTCAGCCTCGCAGCTTCACGTGAAAATGATGATCGTGCTCTGCCAGATGAGTCACGAATGGAATATGACTATCGTTAAAGTAGATTAAGGCGACGGACGAGTAAAGGCGAAATAGCTCGATGAGCTTGGCCGTTGCGGCCTGGTCGTACTCTTCGTTGTACCAATGAACTGCGACCTGACGACCGTCTTTGCGCAGCGGACGCACGTCGACCTCAAGCCCGCTTCGATGCGTTGCATGCCCCTTGTACTTCACGCCTTCGGCCAAGCTGATGTTCCCCACACCGAATTTGCGCTTATCGATAGCTTGCCATTCCCGCTCTACTCGCAGGATCGCGGTCATCATCGTCGGGTGGGCATATTGGCCAGCACCGCCGCCCGGGGTGCCGTACACGTAATAACCGGCATCCTCCGGGGCTTGCGGAATGATGAAGTGACCACGTTTATCCTTGCGTTGGACTTCAAGCATGGTTCGCTCCTGCTAGGCCATGCGATTGGTCGATAGGTTCCAGCCGCCGGTCGTGTTGCCACTGGCGCCGCCGCCAATTTTTTGTTGGGTGTATTTCCAGACTACTTTTGAGAATTTCAATCCAATAGCGTCGTGCAAGACGCTGCCCTCATATACGATCTGCTCCATATTGCCTATCAAGACGTTTTCTAGCGCTACCTCGTAGTATTTGACAGGCCTGCCATCGCCATCGGCACGCATGAATTCAAGCCTGGCCTTGGGGATCGTCTTGCCGGAAGAACAGGTCTGCATCAGGAGGGGTGAGGAGAGGTCTGCCAGTTTGGTGATAGAAAGGCATCGATGCTCACACCGCTCGGCGGTATGGCCACCTGCAGTCGATGCGGTCGCACTTTTGGGTTGCGTGACACCCCACTGTGCCGAAGTGATTTCAATCCAGCCTGGATGCCCGGAGTCGGTCGATTCGCCCTTGATGCCATCGATTTGGAGGTATACGTCGAGTGCCATGATGTCTCCGAGATTTGAGTGGGGGGATGACAGGCATTGTTCCGCAGTCTTGGTAATATCTAATTGCGAAATCACAAAATATTGCTTAATAGGCAATTTATTTCAGGGGGAGGCGATGTATTGTTGGCCGACGGCGCTCGGTGCCTGGGATTTTGTGTGTGTAGGTAAATTAGTAGGTATGGTTGTTGCATGGTGCGTGAAAGCCGCATGAAGCCTAGTTGTTCGCATTACACCGTTGCCTCCAAGAAATAAAGAAACCGCCTTCAGGCGGTTTTTTATTGCCTGGCGGAAGCGAGCAGGGCGCCTTCGCGCCCTGCGTGTGAGATTCGAAGGGCCGGGCCTACCGGCCCGGCCCGCCCCGAATCCTCCACCTGCTGCCGCTGCGCGGCAGCCCCGTGCGCCGCAGGCGCGCGTTTGTGATTCCAATTAGCTTTTCGACTGAGCCAGTTGTCACAGCACCCTAAGCATCAGTCAGTGTCTGAAGGCGGACCTGACCCTAGCTGTTTTCTTCACTGGCGATTGCGTACTTTCCATGGCACGATGATGAGTTCATCGGGTTCTCATGCAATTGACTAAACGCACATGGCTTTCACTTTTCACCCGCTCTCCGATATTCCCAATGAAGAATGGTTCCATCTGTGGAACCACCCGGACGTCATCCGCCACATGCCGCTCGCCACAGAACGTTGGACCGACAGCGCTATTACGGAATGGGCGAAAGGCAAGGATGCGCAGTGGCAAGCGAATGGCTATGGACCTTGGGCTATCCGTATTGATGGCGCGTTTGCCGGCTGGGGCGGTTTTCAGAAGGAAGGGGGCGAAGCTGATCTCGCACTGGTGTTGCTCCCTGGGTTCTGGGGACATGGGCCTGCGCTGGTGGGCCATTTCATGCGCAGCCGGCTGGAACTGGGTATTGGCCCGGTAAGCATCCTGCTGCCGCCCAGCCGCACTCGTGTCAAGGGGCTGGCAAGAATCGGCTTCCTATTTGATTGCGAGGTGGAGTATGACGGCCAACGCTTTTTGAAATTCCGGGCGTTTAAATAAGCGTCAGGGGCTTGGTGGGGACGGAAACAGCCCTCAGTCATCGCCACTGGCATACTATTCAATGCATATGCCGACATGAGCAATGTTTGCAGAAACAAGCTGCGCCCATGTACGATCACTTTCCACTGTTGAACCCATGACAAACATCACCGTAGAATATCGTCACAATTTCCCCCTGGACCCCGTCGATGTCGTCCGTGTTTTTGATCAATCTGGAATCAAGCGCCCGACCGATAATCTGCCGAGAATCGCGCGCATGTTCGCCGCGCCTTGCCTGCTGCTGTCGGCATGGGTGGATGGCGAGCTTGTGGGGTTGGCCCGCTCGCTGACCGACCATGCATATTGCTGCTATCTGTCGGATCTGGCGGTCGACAAGCAGTACCAGGGCTTGGGCATCGGCAAGGAACTTGTCCAGCGTACCCAGGCCATCATCGGCGACGAAGTGTCCTTGATATTGCTTTCCGCCCCGGATGCCATGTCCTACTATCCGACGCTCGGTTTTGAACCTGCCGGCAATGCCTACATCATCCGGCGTAAATATTGAGCGACCGCTTGCAGGAATACCCGCGCCCTATGAAAACCGTCTACACCCTCGCCGAGTCTCTGGCCCAAGACCCCGGTCGGGTCGCCAAGACCCAATCCCTCACCCTCGACAGTTCCAGGCCTCACATGGGCTTGAAAGGCAGGCACGGCTTGTTCGCTTCTGCAGCGTGGTGGGAAAGCATCAATGCCGGCCGCATCCAGACGCAAACGGTGACGGGCAGCATCGAGCGCACGTATTTCGCGGGGCAGGACAGCCGCCGTGGCGATCAAGTCAACAGCTTCACCTTGCGCCTGGCCGATGGCTCGACAGTCGAGGAGAGCATCTACACGCACCGCAGGCAGGACATCGAGCTGTTCGTGGCCGGTGCCACGGTGACGATGGTGTATGCGCTGGACGAACTCAAGGCGCAACCTGCGGCGGACGGTGGTGTCAACTACGCGCGGAGCGTGCTGGAAGTCGCCGTATTCGTCCGGAAAGATCAAGAGTAGGGCATGGCGCCGTGCCGATGTTCTACTATCCGCACAACCTTGATCCCGGACAAATTCCCCACTGAAATTCGTTTGACCGCCATCCGCGCCAGGTCTAGAGTCGGCTAAGAACCCTCAACCGACCACGATCGCCTCCCATGGCCAAGCCCTTTCCCCTGAACCCCAAGAACCCCGAACGCATCTGCTGGGGCTGCGACAAGTATTGTCCGCCGGACGCCATGCGCTGCGGCAATGGTTCCGAGCGCACGCAGCATCCGATCGAGCTGTTCGGCGAAGGCTGGAATGACTGGGGGCTGGCGGCGGCCGACAAGGCCGACAAGCAGCCTTGACGGCAAGCGTTCCACGCGGCGCGCCGCTACAATCTCTTCATCGCGCATTCGTTCGCGCTGAGGAGTGACCATGCAAGAAACCCTGTCCCGCTGGCTGGCAAGCAGCGCCGGCGATGTCCAGTTCGTCGAGCACCCGGCCGTGCACACCATCGATGAAGCACTGGTTCACGTGCCGCCCATGCCGGGCCTGATGGTGAAAAACCTGTTCGTGCGCGACGAGAAGGGCCGGCGGCATTTTCTCGTCATCGTGCCTTTCGACAAGCGCATCGACCTGGCGGCGCTGGGGCGCTTGCTGCCAGTCAGCAAGCTGAGCATGGCATCGTCCGAGCGCCTGTTGCAGCACCTGGGCATCACGCCCGGGGCCGTCAGCCTGCTTGCGCTGATACACGACAGTGCGCAGGCGGTGGCACTGGTAATGGACCAGGCCGTATGGGAAGCTGCTTTTGTGCAAGCCCATCCGCTGCGCAACACGGCCACCGTGGCGCTGCCGCATGCCACCCTGGTCCGTTTCCTCGCGCATACGGGACACGTGCCCCGCGTCATGAGCGTCCCTGCGGCGCGCTGATGCTCAATGCCCGGCCACGGGCGCGCCGCCGCTGCGCCGTCCCGGCCGGAAACCGTGCGCGCGGGCCGACCAGGCGAGCACGAAAGCGAGCATGAGCAAGGCCAGCATCGCCCACGGGAAGGCGCCCGCGCCCCAGGTTTCCAGCAGGGCGCCACCCACCACGCCCGCGGCCGCGATGGCGCCGTTCCACGCCACCACATTCATCGACAGTGCCACGTCGGCGCCGCCGCCGGCCGTGTCGGCCAGCGCCGTCTGCAACAGCGTTGCCGCACCGCCAAAGGACAAGCCCCAGACGGCCATGCCCAGGTAGATGACGGCAGGCACGTGCGCTGCGAGGCCCAGCACGAGGGCCGTCGCGGCGAACACGGCCAGGCTGGCCAGCACGGTGGCGCGCAGGTGGCGCTCGACCAGCTTGCCCGTGATCCAGATGCCGGCCATGGCGGCGGCGCCGAAGACGAGCAGGACCAGGTCGACCCGCTCGGTCAATCCGGCCGGCGTCACGAACGGGGCGATGTAGGTGTAGAGAATGTTGTGCGCCAGCATCCAGGCGATGACGACGGCCAGCACCGGGCGCACGCCCGGCGTCGCAAAGACGCGGCGCAGGGGCAGGCGTTCATGGACGGACTGGCCCGGGTAGTCCGGCACCTTCGCCAGCACCCAGGCGATCAGGATCAATGCCAGTGCGGAAATGATCCAGAACGCGGCGCGCCAGCCGACCAGGGAGCCGAGCAAGGTGCCCAGCGGCACGCCCAGGGACAGGGCGACGGGCGCGCCCACCATGGCCAGCGCCAAGGCGCGGCCTTGCTGGTGCGGCGCCACCATGCGCCGCGCATAGCCTGCCAGCAAGCTCCACGCCAGCCCGGCCGCCATGCCGGCACAGAAGCGGGCCGCCAGGGTCAGCCAGTAGTGGGACGACAGGGCCGTGACGGTATTGAACAAGAGAAAACCGATGATGGTCAGCAGCAGCACATTGCGGCGGCGCCAGCCGCGCGTGGCGATGGTGAGCGGAATGGCCGCCAGCAGGGAGCCCAGCGCATAAGCCGTGACCATTTGCCCGGCCAGCGCGGCGCTGATGCCGAGTCCCGCGCTGATCTGTGGCAACAAGCCGGCAGGCAAGGTTTCCGTGACGATGCAGATAAAACCCGTCATGGCCAGGGCCAGCAGGCCGGCGACGGGGAGACGGTCGGCCAGCGCAGGGCTGGTTCCGGTGGTGAGCGTAGCGTGATTCAAAGAAAAATCCTTGGAAGGGTGACGAGTCGGCCGGGCGCAGGAGTGCCCCGGACCGTCGCGGCGGTACATATATATCGATCGGTATAAATATAGGCGATGGCGCGCCGCGTTGTCAACGACTTCTGTATCGAGTAGTATGTAAGTAGACGAAAAGGAGCGAGCAATGGCGCAAATGGGACGGCCGCGCACGTTCGACCGGCAGACAGCGGTCGAGCAGGCCATGTTTTTATTCTGGCAACAGGGATATGAATCGACGTCCTTGAGCCAGCTCAAGGCGAGCCTGGGCGGCGGCATTTCCGCGCCCAGCTTTTATGCGGCGTTCGGCTCCAAGGAAGCGCTGTTCCGCGAGGCGGCGCAATGCTATCTGGATACGTTCGCGCGCGTGACGGAGTGCCTGTGGGACGATGGCCTGGCGCCGCGCGCGGCCATCGAGCTGGCCTTGCGCCAGTCGGCGGCGATGCAGTCCGAGCCGGGGCATCCGCCCGGCTGCATGGTGGCGCTCGGTTGCATGAGCGCGCCGACGGCCGAACATGCGGCCGTGGCCGCGCCGCTCACCGCTTCGCGCACGCGCACGCGGGCCGGTTTCGCGCATTGCGTCGAGCGGGGCATGGCCAGCGGAGAGTTATCCGCGCAGACGGATGGGGTGGCGCTGGCGGCCGTGTTCGACGGTTTTTTGTCGGGAGTATCGATCCAGGCGCGCGATGGCGTGGGCTACGCCGTGTTTGACGCGGCCATCACGCACATCCTGCGCGTGTGGGATGCCAATCGCTTGACCGCCTAGGCCGTCAAGCGAAACTCCAGCACGTCGTCGCCGTACTTGTCCGTCTCGCCCGTCGCCGTCCAGCCCAGGTAGCGGTAAAAGCCGTAGGAGCGCGAGGCGGGGTCGCTGGAGCAGCCGAGGAACAGCCGTTGATGGCCGTGCGCGCGCAGTTCCGTCATCACCAATGCCAGCAAGGTCTTGCCGATCCCGAGGCCTTCGAATGCCGGCAGCAGGGCCAGGACGATGATTTCGCCTGTGTCGCGCTCGCCAAAGCAGTAGCCGACCAGCTGGCCATCGTGATGGCAGACCTGGCCAGGCAGGCTGCCCGAGCGCATCATTTCCGCCCAGGAGTCGGCCGTGATGCCTACGTCCGCCAGGCGCTCCCTGGGGATGGCGTTTTGCCGCGTCTTGCCGCGCAAGTCGATGAAGGCGGGGGTGTCTTCCGCCCTGGCGGCGTGGAAAGTAATCGATGCTGGATGTGTCGTCATGTCTGCGGTCATTGTTCGATGGTGGTGAAGGATTTACTCCCAGGCTTTGCGCATGGTTTGCGCGTGGCGCTGCCAGTCATGGGCGTTTGTATGCTCGATGGCTTGCTGGCCGGGGTTGCTGCTATCGATGATTTCATCCTTGACGATAATCAAATCGTTTTTGTCATTCAAGCGATATTCGCGATAGCGCTCGCAATCCTGTGCGCGCCGCGCAATGGCAATTAACTTGCCGGCCCGCCAGGCATAGCTGTCTTCATAAAAGCATTGCGCCGCGCAGCCGCAATTGGCGATGCCGCCTGCGATGCCCTGATCGGCGATGCTGATATCGAGATTCGGAATCGCCGAGAGTGGTTTGTTGAAGCGGTATTGTTTCGCCGACGCATCCCACAGCCAGACATCGGAACAGCGGATGCGCCCCTGGCTGTCCGTGTAGCCGGTGACCCACAGGTCGGCATGTCCGTCGAAGTTCATGTCCAGCAGCAGCGCGTGCAAATTGCCCGTGCCGCTGCTGCTGCAATGGCCAGCGCTCCATTGCTTGCCGATTTTCAGCCGGTACGTCTGTTTTTCATCGTGATTGACATAGCGGATATCGGCGGCTTGCCGCACTTTGCCCGTCGCGGCTTTGTCCAGGTGCAAGGTGCCGCCATTCGCCGAGGTGGCAATCAGCGATAAAAGCAGGGCAATCAGTTTCATGGCGTTATTCTTGCGCTAGCATCAGGCGGAGTATGATCATACTGCATGCATCCGTAGTACGGCATCAATCCCCACTGGATTTCGCCGGCAGTTTGCTCAGCACGCCAGCCGCATCGAGTTCATAGCTGTCGAAGTCGCGCGCCAGGAACAGTTCGCCCGGGTAATGCAGGCGCGCTTCCGCTTCCAGCTCGGCCATGCCTTCCGCATGGTGATAGCGGGCGCTGAAGTGGGTGAGGATCAGGTTCGGCAAGCGCGCCGCTGCGGCGAACTGCGCCACGCGCTGCACGGAACTGTGCGTGGGGCCGGGGCCGACCTTTTGCAGCATCGCTTCCGTGTAGGTGGCTTCATGCACGAGCAGTTGCGCACCGGCGCAGGCGTCCGCCAGCAAGGCTGGCGTGTCGTTGTCGCCGCCGATCACCACCGTGGCGCGCTGCGTTTCCGTTTGGCGGAAGGTGGCGGCGCGCAAGACCGTGCCATCGTCGAGGGTCGCATCCTGGCCCGCCTGCAAGAGTCCCCAGGCGGGGCCGGGCGGCGCGCCCGCCGCCTGCAGGGCCGCCTTGTCCAGCTTCCATCTGCTCGTTTCCAGCGCAAAACGATAAGCGACGCTCGGCGCGCGGTGCGACAGCGCGTGGCGCGAAACGGTCAAGCCCGCTTCCTCGTGCACGACTGGCGCGTTGTCGACGTCGATATGAATCAAGGGGTACGTGAGGAACAGTTCCGTGTGCAGCAGGGTGGCGTCGATCCAGGCCTTGATGGCGGCCGGGGCGATCAGCAGCAGGGGCTTCTTGCGCCCCGTCATGGAGGCGCTGGCCAGCAGGCCCGGCAACCCATAGCTGTGGTCGCCATGCACGTGGGTGATGCAGATGCCCACCAGGTCGTGCACGGACAGCGGCAGGCGCTGCAGCCGGTGCTGCGTCGCTTCGCCGCAATCGATCATCCACCAGTCGCGGTTGTGCGTCGTTTGCAGGGCCAGCGACGTGACGTTGCGGTGGCGCGTGGGCACGCCGGAAGACGTGCCGAGAAAAGTCAGTTTGAACATGGGCGCATTATGCGGCAAGCCGCCGCCGTTGCCAACGCGCCAGCCCTCAGCCCGCCAGCGGCGCGCCCAATGTGTCCTTGTAGATGCGCCCGTTCTTCATGATCAGCAGCAGGTTTTGTTCCGGCTGGGCGAGGAAATCGAGGTTCTTCGTCGGGTCGCCATCGGCCACCAGCAAGTCGGCCAGCGCGCCCGCGGCCAGGCGGCCCAGGGGGCCCGGGTAGGGCGCGCGCTGGCCGGACAGGGCCAGCAATTCGCCATTCTGTCCCGTCGCCTGCGCCAGCAAGGTCAGGGGATCGTAAAAGCGCGTGAGCTTGGCCAGCTGGCGGCCCTGCGTGGGCGTGTTTTTCGCGTTGAACAGGATGTCCGTGCCCCAGCCCGTGCGGATGCCGTACTTTTGCGCCAGCGCATACGCCTTCACCGTGCCTTCGGCAACGATCTTCTGGCTGGCCTGGCGCGCCGCATCGGGATACACATTGCTGTCTTCATCCTGCAGGAAAGGTTGCAGGCTCCACCACGTGCCCGCATCGCGCATCATGCGCACGGACTCGTCGTCGGCCAGCTGGCCATGCTCGATGCTGCGCACGCCCGCGCGGATGGCCCGCTGGATGCCTTTCGGCGTGTACACGTGCGCCATCACATAGGTGCCCCAGTCGGCGGCCGCGTCCACGCCCGCGCGCAGTTCGCGCTCCGAATACTGCGTGCTGTCGAGCGGGTCGTACGTCGATGCGACGCCGCCGCCGGCCATCATCTTGATTTGCGTCGCGCCCAGCATCAGCTGCTCGCGCACGCGGCGCAGCACTTCCGCTTCGCCATCGGCGATCATGGCCATGCCCGCCGTTTCGGCGATGCTCAGCGGCGCATTCGCCGCACGCGGGATGTCCGAGCGCAGGCGGAAGTCGCCATGGCCCGACGTTTGCGAAATCATGGCGCCCGACGGGAAGATGCGCGGGCCGTCGACGATGCCTTCATCGATGGCGCGTTGCAATGCAAAGGCGGGGCCGCCAGGATCGCGCACGGAGGTAAAGCCCCGCAGCAGGGTACGCCGGGCTTCCTGCGCCGCCACCAGGTACAGATAGCCGACGTCGGACGTCATGGCCGTCACCTGGTTGATGGCGGCCAGCATGGTATGCCAGTGGGCGTCGATCAGGCCCGGCATCACCAGCTTGCCCTGGCAATCGATCACGCGCGCGCCTTCCACCTTCTCGCCGGCCGGCAGCAGGGCGGTGATCGTCGGGCCCGTCACCAGCACGTGGAGGCCGGAGCGGGGCGCCTTGCCCGTGCCATCGAACAGGCGCAGATTGGTCAGCAGCAGCGGCCGCTCCTGCGTTTGCGGCTGCTGGGCGCTGGCGCTGCCGCTGGCGCTGCCGGTGGACAAGCCGATGAAGGGCGCCAGCATGGCGGCCGCGCCGCCGAGAAATTGCCGGCGCCGCATGTCCGCCATCACCCGCTGGTGCAGGATGGTGAAGACGGTGCCGCCGCAGTCGCAGGCGCGCGGCTTCAAGCCGCCCGTTTGCCAGGTGTCCGCCAGGTGCTGCTCTTGTGCCAGGGCCATCGCCGCCATCCTTTCATCGCTGCCGCGCCAGGAGTGTGGTGGCAGGCAAAGTTAATAATAGGAAACTATTACCATTGAAAGCCTGCCGTGTCGCCAAGTCAAGCGTGCACTTGCTTTACGGAAAAAAATGTAGCATTGGCAGCTCAAGTCGCATGCTGGCTGCTATTTTCCCCTTCGCCCGCCGTGTACTCGACAAAGCCGTCGCGGCGGCAAAAGCTGGCCAGCTGCATGCCGGCCTGGCGCGCGATGCGGATGGCCAGCGCGGTGGGCGCCGAGATGGTGGCGACGAGCCCGATATGCATGCGTGCCGACTTGCGCACCAGTTCATAGCTGGCGCGGCTCGACAGGAAAACGAAGCCGTCGTGCATGGCGATGCGGTGCAGCGCCAGGTAGCCGATCAGCTTGTCCAGGCCGTTATGCCGGCCCACGTCCTCGAACACTTTGACCACGGCGCCCTCTGCCGTGCACCAGGCGGCCGCATGCACGCCGCCCGTCTTGTGCATCAAATCCTGGTACGGCAGCAGTTCGCGCGCGGCGCGGCCGAGGATGGCGCTGCTGGCGACCAGCGGCGGCAGGGGACGCGTGATCTTTTCCGGCACCAGGTCCAGCAGGGCCAGGCTTTCGATGCCGCACACGCCGCAACCGGTGCGCCCGGTCAGCGCGCGGCGGCGGGCCTTGAGCTTGATCAAATCCGGCTGCGCGATGGTCAGCCGCACTTCCGCACTGTCTTCGCCGCAGCATACGTCGAGGTCATAGATGTCGCGCACGCTGCCGACGATGCCTTCGGTCAAGGTAAAGCCGACGGCGAATTCCTCCAGGTCGCGCGGCGTGGCCATCATCACGGCGTGGGCGATGCCGTTGTAGACGAGGGCCACGGGATACTCCTCGGCCACCATGTCGCGGCCCGCCGTGGCCACGCCAGCCTGGTGGCGCACCATGGGGACGTCCAGGTAACCGTCGCGTTCGATGGTGGTGATATCGATATCGCATTCCATGCTCTTCTCCTTCGGTTAATCGATCTGATAGCGCGGGCAGGGCCGTATCGACGGCGGCAGCGGGTCGCCATGCAATTCCAGCAGCGAGCGTTCCGTTTCCCGCGTCATGGCGTTCAGGGCCAGGCAGTTGGGCGCCAGGCCGAACGGTTCGGCGATCTGTTGCGCGATGGCTTCCAGCGCGAACAGGGTGTAGGCGACGAAGACGGAAATGAGGGGCGTGGCCACGCCGATGGCGTCCACCAGGCCCAGCGGCAACAGGAAGCAGTACATATAGACGGTGCGGTGCACCAGCACGCCATACGGATACGGTATCGGCGTGTTCTTGATGCGCTCGCAGCCGGCCACGGTGGCGGCCAGGTCGTTGAGCTGGGTGTCGAGCATCCACAGCAGCTGCGTCTGGCCCGGCTGGCGCTGCACGGCGTCGTGCAGCATGGCGCGCACCGTGTGCAGCACGGCGACGGGCTTGAAGTTGACTCCCTGCAAGCGCTGCACTTCCTCGGCCGGCAGGTAGCGCGCCAGGTCTTCCCGCGGGTCCGTCTGGCGCAGCTGGTGCTTGAGCGCGTAGACGAAGGCGACCAGGCGGCGCAGCAGCAATTCATGCTCCAGGCCGCTCGTTGCCTGCGGCAGGTAAGTGAGCGCCTGCGAGGCCAGGGCGCGCGCGGCGATCAGCAATTGCCCCCAGATATGCCGCGCCTCGACGAAGCGCGCATAGCTGGCGTTGTTGCGAAAGCCGAGGAAGATCGCCAGGCTGATGCCGACCATGGGAAACGGCGCCGTATCGAGCGGAATCTTGACGCCGAAGATGCGGCCATCCGTCAGCAGGGCCAGCGAGCTGACGACCAGCATCAGCAGCAATTGCGGGATGATGGCTTGCAGCACCGAGCCATCCCAGACGAACAGCATGCGGAACCAGTTGGTGGTGGGACGGATAATCATGATGGGATACGCATGCCGTGATGCCGGTTAATGTTTCTGGGGCACGACTTTGCCCTCGAAGACGTAGTATTGGAACAGGTTGTAGCCGATCATGATCGGCAGCATGGAACCCATGCCGATCAGCATGAAGATCAGGGTCGGTTCGTCGGACGCGGCCGCCGCGATGCTCAGCTTGCCCGGCACGAGGTCGGGGAAGAAGCTGACGGCCAGGCCCGCGAACGACGCCAGGAACAGCACGATGGCGCCGCGGAATGGTCCGCGCACGCCGTTCACGTGCACGGCCCACAGGATGTAAATAAAAGCGCTGGCGGCGATGGCGGCCAGGGCCAGCAGCACGCCGAACACGCCCGGCTGCGCCCAGCGGTCGTGGCCGATGGCGCTGAAGACCATGGTGCCGGCCGACAGCACGATGGCGGCCGCGACCGTCGCCAGCACGCTGGCCATGGCGTAGCGGCGCGCCGCCGCTTCCAGCTGGCCGCCCGTCTTCTTGATCAGGTAAGTGCTGCCCAGCAGGCAATAGCCGGCCACCACGCCCAGCGCCGTGCAGGCCGTGAAGATGCCGCTCAGCCAGCCAGGCTGCAAGCCCGTGATGATTTCGCCCAGCACCACGCCCTGCGCCACGGCGGCCAGCAGGCTGCCCACGCCGAAGATCAGGTCCCACAGGCGCTTGTTGCCGGCCGCATGGCGGAACTCGATCGAGGCGCCGCGCAGGATCAGGCTGGCGATCAGCAGCATGATGGGGATGTACAACTGTTCCAGCAAGGTGGCGTAGACGCTGGGAAAGGCGCCGAACAGGGCGCCGCCCACCACCACCAGCCAGGTTTCGTTGGCGTCCCACACGTGGGCGATCGATTGGAAGATCAGGTTGCGCTCCTGCTCGCGGCGCGTGAACAGGCTGAGGATGCCCACGCCCAGGTCGAAGCCGTCCGTGACCACGTAAAACACCAGCATCAGGCCGATCAGGCCGAACCAGGCATTGCCCAGCATGGCATGCGAATTGATATCCATTACACACTCCTTGATTGATAGGTGCGCATCTGCGTGGCGGGCGGCGGCAGCGCCACGTCCGGGCCTTGTTGCAGCCATTTCTTGGCGAACACAAAGAAAGTGACCAACAGCACGATGTAAAACACGAAGAACATCAGCATGCTGCCGGCCACGGCATGCGCCGCCACGTCGGAGACGGCGTCGCGCGTGCGCAGCAAGCCGTACACGACCCACGGCTGGCGTCCCACTTCGCGCACGATCCAGCCGCACTCGACGGCGATGTAGGGCAGCGGAATCGTCAGCACCCAGGCCAGCAGCAGCTTGCGCTTGGGCACGAACTCCTGCACCCGTCCGCCCACCTTGCGCCAGGCCACGAAGGTCCAGAACGACAGCAGCACGAACCACATGCCGATGCCGGCCATGGCGCGGAAGGCGTAATACAGCAGCGGCAGCATGGGCGGCTGGTCTGCGCGGGCGATGTCGGCCAGGCCCGTGATCTTGCCCGTCGCGCTATGCGTGGCGATCACACTGAGCATGCCGGGCACTTCGAGCGACCAGTCATTCTTTTGCTCCGCCTGGTTGGGCCAGGCCAGCAGGGACCAGGCCGCGCCTTCGCCATCGCGGTTCGTGTGCCAATGGCCTTCGATGGCCGCGCCCTTGGCCGGTTGGGTCTTGAAGACGTCGACGCCGCTCGAGTCGCCGAGCCACACTTGCAGCGGCGCGATGACCAGCAGCAGCATCAGGGCCAGCTTGAACGAGCGGGCGAAGAAGGCCGGTTCGCGGCGCTTGAACATATACCAGGCGGAAATGCCGGCGATGACGAACAGGCCCGTTTCCACGGCGGCCACCCACATGTGTCCCACGGCCCAGGCCATGTCGGGATTGAAGATGGCGGCCACGTAATCGGTGACGATGATCTTGCCGTCGAGCACGCGCACGCCGGCCGGCGTCTGCATCCAGGAATTGGCGACCATGATCCAGAACGAGGAAATGCTGGAACCGAGCGCCACCATGCCGGTGGCAAACAGGTGCACGCCCTTCGGTACGCGGCCCCAGCCGAACATCATGACGCCGATGAAGCCCGCTTCCAGCATGAAGGCCATGGCGCCCTCGAAGCCGAGGATGTTGCCGATGAACTGGCCGGAATGGTGCGAGAACGGCGCCCAGTTGGTGCCGAACTGGAATTCCAGGGGAATCCCGCTGACGACGCCGACGGCGAAGTTCAGCACCAGCAGCTTGCTCCAGAAGCGCGCGTGGCGGTAGTAGACGGGGTCGCTGGTGCGCAGCCACAGCGCCTCGACGACGAACAGGAACAGCGACAGGCTGATCGTCAGGATGGGCCACAGGATGTGGAAGATGGCCGTCATCGCAAATTGCGCGCGCGACAGGTCCAGGGTATCGAAACCGAACATGGCGTTCTCCTGTTCAGCTGGCGGCGGCCGAAGGGGCCAGCAGCACGGGGATGGATTTGAAGGTCGGCGTGCGCGAACCGTGGCCCACGCTGTCGAGCGGCACCAGCGGATTGGTTTCCGGGTAGTAGGCGCCGATGCAGCCGCGCGGAATGTCGTACTCGACCAGCAGGAAGCGGTCGGCGCGGCGTGCTATGCCGTCATGCCACACGCCGATCAGGTCGACCCAGTCGCCGGCCGCAAAGCCCAGCATGGCCAGGTCGTCCTTGTTGATGAAGACGACGCGGCGCTGGCCGAATACGCCACGGTAGCGGTCGTCCATGGCGTAGATGGTCGTGTTGTACTGGTCGTGCGAGCGCGTCGTCATCAGCACCATCAGGCGCTCGCCGTATTGCTGGCGCGCGCGGTGGATCGGCGTGTCGAGTTCCACGGCGTTGACGAGGAATTGCGCCTTGCCGCTTTCCGTCTTCCACACTCTTTCGCGCGAGGCGATTTCCAGGTGGAAGCCGCCCGGCTTGGCCACGCGCAGGTTGTAGTCGAAAAAGTCATCGAAAACTTGCTCGATGGAATCGCGCAGCAAGGCATAGTTGCCGGCATAGCGCAGCCAGGCTATCTTTTCGCTGCCCAGGGTCGATTGCGCCATGCCGGCCACGATGGCGATTTCCGAGCGCAGATTGGGCGAGGCGGGCTGGTTCATGCCGAACGAGATGTGCACCATGCTCATCGAGTCTTCCACCGTCACGCCCTGCGCCACGCCTTCCTGCACGTCGATCTCCGTGCGTCCCAGCGTCGGCAGGATCAGCGCATCCTTGCCGTGCACCAGGTGGCTACGGTTGAGCTTGGTGGCGATATGCACGGTCAGGTCGCACGAGCGCAGCGCGTCCCAGGTGCGCGGCGTGTCCGGCGTGGCCATCGAGAAATTGCCGCCCAGCGCGACAAACACCTTCACTTTTTTCTCCAGCATCGCTTCGATGGTGCCGACGGCGTCGTAGCCGTGGTGGCGCGGCGGCTCGAAGTTGAACACGAGGCCCAGGCGGTCGAGGAATTCCTTGGTTGGCTGTTCCTCGATGCCCATGGTGCGGTCGCCCTGCACGTTCGAGTGGCCGCGCACGGGGCACAGGCCCGCGCCGCGCTTGCCGATATTGCCGCGCATCATCATCAAGTTCGACAGGATTTGCACGGTGGCCAGCGAATTCTTGTGCTGCGTCACGCCCATGCCCCAGGTGGCGATGACGGCCTTGCCCTTCACATAGATCTGCGTCAATTCTTCGATCTTGTCGCGCGCCACGCCCGATTCGGCCAGCAGCACCTCCCAGCTTTCCGCGCGCAGGTCGGCCGCGAAGGCATCGAAGCCGCTCGTGTGCTCGGCGATGAAATCGCAGTCGAGCACGCGCTCCTGGCCGTGGGCGATGGCCTCGTCATCGAGTTCGATCACGCGCTTGGCCATGGCCTTGATCAGCGCAAAGTCGCCGCCCAGGGTGGGGCAGATGAACAGCGAACAGATGTTGGTGCTGCCGCCCGTCAGCATTTCCAGCGGATGCTGCGGGCTCGTGAAGCGCTCCAGGCCCCGCTCGTGCAGCGGGTTGATGGAGACGATGACGGCGCCGCGGCGCGACGCTTCGCGCAATTCGCCCAGCATGCGCGGGTGGTTGGTGGCCGGGTTCTGGCCGAACAGCAGCAGGGTGTCCGCGTGCTCGAAATCGTCCAGCAGCACCGTGCCCTTGCCGATGCCCACCGTTTCCGGCAAGCCGCGGCTCGTCGCTTCGTGGCACAGGTTGGAGCAGTCGGGGAAGTTATTCGTGCCGTAGGCGCGCACGAACAGTTGATACAGGAAGGCCGCCTCGTTGCTGGCGCGGCCAGACGTGTAGAAGGCGGCCTGGTTCGGGTCGTCCAGCGCGTGCAGGTGGTGCGCCACGAGGGCGAAGGCGTCGTCCCAGGCAATGGCCTGGTATTTGTCGCTGGCCGCGTCGTACACCATGGGGTCCGTCAAGCGGCCATGTTGTTCCAGCTCATAGTCCGACTGTTCCATCAGTTCGGTGACCGTATGCTCCTGGAAGAATTCCGGGCGCACGCGCTTGCTCGTCGATTCGGCGGCCACGGCCTTGACGCCGTTTTCGCAGAATTCAAACGTCGACGCGTGTTCGCGGTCGGGCCAGGCGCAGCCGGGGCAGTCGAAACCGTCGGGCTGGTTTTGCTCGAACAGCGAGCGGTAATTGCCCGCGCTGACTTTTTCCTTGAACAGGTTGATGGCCACGTACTTGAGTGCTCCCCAACCGGCCGCGGCATGGGTGTAGGGCGCGATGCGCGCGTCGGACTTTGGCTTGCTCATGATGACTCTCCTGGTGGTATGCGATGGGACAATCACATGGTAGGGGCGGCGGCTTGCCCCGTAGGCGCACAGTTCAGGACAAAAAAACAGAGTACAGATGGCAAGATGACGATGCCGGTCGCGCCGGCGCGGGCTGTGATTTATGATGTCGACATGGAGAAAAACATGCACAAGGAAGACAGGGAAGACGGCATCGACGCGGCGCTGATAGCGCTGCTGGCGCTGCTGTGGGAGGCGCGCCAGGAGGCGCCGGGGAAGCCGTGGTCGCTGGCCAAGCTGGCCAAGCGGGCAGGAGTACAGATGAGCACCTTGCTGCGCCAGCTCAATGCGCTGTCCAGCGCGGGACTGGTGGTGCTCGCCACTGCCGAGAGCGGCGGCAGCGCGCTACTGAGCGCGGCGGGCGCGGAACTGTGCGCCAGCGTCTTTACTCCACCGCAAGAAGAGTAGCGGCGCGTCTGTACTCTATCGGCTGGCGCCGGACTGTACCTCTTTGCCTGCCCCCATTCGTCCTATGCTACTTCCAGACGAATGCCTATCGAGGGGAAGCACCATGAACACCATCCTGTATCCGCCGCCGGCGCTCCGGCAGCCAGACCATATCGAACCGTGCGTGGACATGCTGGGCCGTCCCCTGACGGACTTGCGCATTTCCGTTATCGACCAGTGCAACTTTCGCTGCACCTATTGCATGCCGGCCGAGCTGTACCCCAGCGATTATCCGTTTCTGCCATCGAGCGAGCGCCTGTCCTTCGACCAGATCGAAACGATGGCGCGCGCCTTCGTGCGCCTCGGCGTCGACAAGATCCGCATCACGGGCGGCGAGCCGCTGCTGCGCAAGAACCTGGAGCGGCTGATCGAGCGCTTGGCGAGGCTGACCACGCCGGACGGGCGCGCCGTGCGCATCGCGCTGACGACGAATGGCAGCTTGTTGGCGGCCAAGGCGCGTGCGCTGAAGGATGCGGGCCTGGAGCGGGTCACCGTCAGCCTCGACAGTCTGGATAAGGGCATTTTCCAGCGCATGAATGGCGTCGATTTTCCCGTCGAGAAAGTGTTGCACGGCATTGAGGTGGCGCAAGCCGTGGGCTTGACGCCCGTGAAGGTCAACATGGTCGTGCAGAAAGGCGTCAACGACAGCCAGATCGTGCCGCTGGCGCGCCACTTCCGCCACACGGGCGTGGTGCTGCGCCTGATCGAATTCATGGACGTGGGCGGCATCGGCGCCTGGTCGCGCACGCACGTCGTCATGTCCGAGGCGGCGCGCGCGCTGATCGCCGCCGAGTTTCCCCTCGTGGCGATGGGCGCAGGCAAGCCCCTCTTGCACGAAACGGCCAGCCGCTACCGCTACCGCGATGGGGGCGGCGAAGTGGGATTCATTTCCAGCGTGTCGCAGCCGTTCTGCGGCGACTGCAGCCGCGTGCGCGTGTCGTCGGACGGCAAGCTGTTTACCTGTTTGTTCGCCCACGACGGCCTCGACCTGCGGCCATTGCTTGATTCCGCGCAAGGGCTGGAAAGCCTGCTGCGCCAGCACTGGCGGCGCCGTGGCGACCGCTACTCGGAAGTGCGCGGCGCGCTGGCCCAGCTTGGCGGGCGCAAGCAGTATCCCACCGTGCGCATGTCGCTGGTGGGCGGGTGAATGGTCTACAGGAATTCGGTGATGAGCTTACCGAGCAGAATAATGGCTTGCTCCACGCCCACGCTCCACGGATAGCTGTAATTGAGGCGGATGCAATGCTTGTAAGCCTGGCTGACGGAAAACATGCGGCCCGGGCCCACCGTGATCTTGCATTCGAGCGCGCGCCGGTACAGCTGCATGGAGTCTATGTCCCCGGGCAATTCCACCCACAGCACGTAGCCGCCCTGCGGGTGCGAGATTTTTGTGCCAGCAGGGAAGAAGCGCAGCACGGCGGCGGCCATGATGCGTGCCTGCTGGGCATAGGCCTTGCGGGTGCGGCGCAGGTGCTGTTCGTAGCCATCGTTTTGCAGGTACTCGGCGATGGCCAGCTGCGGGAACGAGGAGGTGGCCAGGGTGTTGAGGAATTTGAGTTCCTCCACCTTGCCCCGGTAGCGCCCGGCCAGGGCCCAGCCCACGCGCTGCGCGGAACTGAGGCTCTTGGAAAACGAGGAGCAGTGCAGCACCAGGCCCTTGCGGTCATGGGACTTGAGCGAGGACGGATGGGCGTCGCCGTAATACAGTTCGTTGTAGACGCCGTTTTCGATGGCGGGCACGTCGTGCTGCTCCAGCAACTGAACCAGGGCCCGCTTGCGCTGGTCGGACATTTGAAAGCCCAGCGGATTCTGGAAGTTCGGCATCACCATGACGGCGGCGATCGGCTGCCGGGCCATGATGTCGGCCAGCGCCTCGATGCTGATGCCTTCATAGGGATCGGTGGACACTTCCACCACCTTCATGCCCAGCCGTTCGACGGCCATCAGCATGGCATAGAAGGTGGGCGATTCGACGGCGATGGTGTCGCCCGGCTTGGCCACGGCTTGCAGGCACAGGTTGATCGCTTCCGTGGCGCCCACGGTGACGATGATTTCGTCAGGGTCGACGGCCAGGCCGTTTTCCATGTAGCGGCGGGCGATTTCGCGTATCAGTTGCGGGTTGCCCGGCGGCAGGTCGTCCGTCACGCTCCAGGCGCGGTTGCGGCGCGCCACGGCGCCCGCATACTGGTTGATGCGTTCCCAGGGAAACAGCGACGGGTCGGGGTAGGGCGAGCCCAGCGGTATGGCGTCGTGCAAGCCGATCGAGCGCAGGGTCGACAACACCAGGCGGCTGACGTGCACTTCCGCCGGCACGGGGCTGGGATGCGACGCCTGCATGCACAGGGATGGCGCGGCCGCGTCGCCGGCCCGCTGGCGCACGAAGTAGCCGGACTGGGGCCGGCTTTCGATCACGCCCATGCCTTCCAGCTTGACGTAGGCGCGCAGCACCGTGGTGATGCTCAGCTTGTGCTGCTGGCTGGTCTGGCGCACGGAGGGAATGCGTTCGCCGGGCAAGAGCACGCCCTTGGCCACCAGTTGCTCGATGTCGCCGACGAGCTTTTCATACAATTTCATGCAATGGTATCCATTCTTATTCTTGCTCCACGTCATTGCATTATCGTCCAATTCATGACTGCCGATAGTGACAGTCATCGCATGTTGCCAAAATGAAACTACCATCCGGCACTTCTGGTTTAAGATTCACCTGGAAAACGAAAAAGAGGAACCTCTGTCATGGCAATTCCACAAAGCATGTTGTCCGTCGTCGCGCGCGACGAAGTGCATTTGCAGTTCAATGTGAAGGCCGGCGTCGAACCGGAGCGGCTGTTCAGGGTGCTGGGCAAGCTGTGGGAATCGGAGGTCACGGGCATCCTGGACCCCACCCTGAACCGCCACCATCAGTTGACGGGCGGCACGGCCAATGTGGTGCTGGGCTTCAAGCCCGAGCTGTGGCGCGCGGCCTGCCCCGGCTGCGTGCCCGACAATATGGCGTCGTTCGCGCACGACCTGGTGGGCGCCAACGGCAAGACGGCGCCGGCCACCCAGCACGATTTCTGGGTCTGGATCACGCAGTCGAACGCGGCCACTCTGTACGACAGCATGCGCACGACGCTCGCCTTGCTGAGCCCCTTCGCCGAGCTGGCCAGCGAACAGGTGTGTTTTCCGTATCATAACAATGTAACGTTTGACGGCTTCGCCGACGGCGTTGCGAACCCGAATCCGTTCCGCGCCCACGGCGTGGCCATCATCCCGGACGGCGAGGCGGGCGCGGGCGGCTCGACCGTGCTGCTGCAGAAATGGCGCATGGACGTGGAGCGCCTGCGCGCCTTGCCCGTGCATGCGGCGGAGCAGGTCTGGGGCCGCACCAAGGCCGGCAGCCATGAATTGTCGCCGCTGCCCGTCGATTCCCATGTGGGCCGCAATCAATTCATCCGCGATGGCGAGGAAGTCGACATCGTGCGCCGCAATGCCAATTACGCCAATGCCGGCGAGGCGGGCGTCATGTTTGTCGGTTTTTGCAAGGACATCACGGTAAGCATGGGCATGCTGCGGCAAATGTACGGCGTAGGCTATGATGGCGTCACCAAGACGGACAGGCTGCTGGATTTTTCCACGGCGCTGTCGTCGGCGATCTATTTTGTGCCCAGCATCGACGCCTTGCTGGCCGTGGGTATTTCGCCGGCGGATGCCGGCTGAGGGCCGCCCCGGCGGTCCCTATTTTTACTTTAAAGGAGTTTTCCATGCGTATTCGTCCCGCCACACTGCTGTCCGCCCTGATCTTCGGCAGCGTCGTCTTCAGCGCTTCCGCCTCCGCCGTCGGCCTGGGTTTCCTGGCCGATACGCCGATGGCTTACCTGAACAAGAACGACAAGCCCGTCTTCGTGAAGGCCGTCACCGACGTGCTCAATGACAAGAAAGATGGCGAAACCGTGCAATGGAGCAATGAAGGCTTGCGCAATTCCGTGCGCATCGCCGCCGATATCACAGCCAGCGACACGCAAAAGACGGATGCGCAAACCTGCCGCAAGGTGCAGGTGGGCTTGAACGCCAAGGGCCAGGAACAGACCCTCAAGCTGAAGGTCTGCAAGGCGGGCACGGCTGCGTGGAAAGTGGCGAAGAGCTGATCGTCCGTGCATTTCCCTTGCCGGTCCTGCACCGGCAAGGTGCGACTTTCCTCTAGGTAAGTCTGGCAACGGTTAGAATCACGCTTTACCCTCTCTTTTCTCACCTGCATGCAGCAAAGTCGCCTCCTGTTCTTCCGCCTGGCCGGCCAGTTTCGCCGCTATGGCGCCATCGTCGCCGCCACCTTGCTGGCCGTGGGCGTGGCGTCCGCCACCGATGTGTTATTAATCAGGCAATTGCAAAACGTCGTCGACGCCATGCGCGCGACGGCCAGCACGCAGGTCGCTCCCGCGTCCGGCGTGATGGGCATGCTGCAGGGCTGGGTCGACCGTTTCCTGCCGGCACAGGCGGGGCAGGTGGACTTGTGGGTGATTCCCGCCACCATCCTGGGCCTGGCCGTGCTGCGCATGGTGTCGAGCTTTGCCGGCGATTACGGTTCCGTCTGGCTATCGAGCCGGGTGCAGGCGGACTTGCGCGAAAAGATGTTCGCCACCATCATGCGCCTGCCCAGCCGCTTTTTCGATACCACCACCACCAGCCTGACGCAGTCGCGCGTGGCCTTCGACGCCAGCCAGGTGTCGCAGGCGGGCTTGAACGTGCTCAACGTGATGGTGCGCGATTCCGTCGCCACCGTCGGCTATCTGATCTTGCTGTTCAGCATAGACGTGAAACTGGCCCTGTTCTGCATGGCCTCGATGCCCATCGTGGCCATCGTCGTGACCCTGGCGGGACGGCGCATGCGCCACCTGAGCAAGAGTTCGCAGCAAGCCGTGGGCGAGCTGACCTCGGTGCTCGACGAAAGCATAGCCGGCCAGCGCGTGGTCAAAATCTTCGGCGGCCAGGATTATGAACAGGCGCGCTTCGTCGACGTCGTCAAGCGCAACCGCCAGCTGGCCGTCAAGCACGCGGCCACCTCGGCCATGAATTCCGGCTTCATCATGATGCTCGTCGGCATTACCCTGTCGTCCGTGATCTATTTCGCCATGCTGCGCGCGCAAAGCGGCGCCATCACGCCGGGCGCCTTCGTCGCCTTCATGGGTGCGCTGATGGCCATGCAGTCGCCGATCAAGAATTTAACGAAGATCAATGAACCGCTGCAGCGGGGCCTGGCGGCGGCCGAGTCCGTTTTCGGCCTGATCGACACGCCGCTGGAACCGGACCCGGGCACCATCGCCCCGGCGGCCGTGCAAGGTAATCTGTCCTTGCAGAATGTTAGTTTCCGCTACAACAGCGACGATCCCGATGCGCCCACGGCCTTGAGCGACATCACGCTCGACATCCGCGCCGGCGAAACGGTGGCCCTGGTGGGCGGTTCCGGCGGCGGCAAGACGACTTTGCTGGGCTTGCTGCCGCGCTTCTACGACGTCAGCGGCGGCCAGATCCTGCTCGACGGCGTCGACCTGCGCGACTACGCCTTGCTGGCCCTGCGGCGCCAGTTCGCCCTCGTCAGCCAGGACGTGATCCTGTTCAACGACACGATGGCGGCGAATATCGCGTATGGCGACCCGGCCCCGGACCAGGACCGCATCGAGGCGTCGGCGCGCGCCGCCTATGCGCACGACTTCATCATGCAACTGCCGCAAGGTTATGAGACCCAGGCAGGGCAGAATGGTTCGCGCCTGTCGGGCGGGCAACGCCAGCGCCTGGCCATCGCGCGCGCCCTGTACAAGGATGCGCCGATTCTCTTGCTGGACGAGGCGACCAGCGCGCTGGACACGGAGTCGGAACGCTCGGTGCAGGCGGCGCTGGAAGTGCTGATGCGCAACCGCACCACCATCGTTATCGCCCATCGCCTGTCCACCATCGAAAGCGCCGACCGCATCGTCGTCATGCAGGGCGGTCGCCTGGTGGAATCGGGCAGCCATGGGGACTTGCTGCAGCAGGGCGGCGCGTATGCGCGCCTGCATGCGAGCCAGTTGTCGCCGGTCAAGGATGGCGTGGGCTGAAACCGGATACTTGGCGCATCCTGCGCCAGCCGATGCGCCAGGCCGGAGCCGGACCAGCAGGTCCGTCCCGGCCTTTTTCATGCGGGCGGCAATCGTGACGATGGCGAACGGCGCTTGCCTTTATGATGGCAGCCGCAAAGCAACATGAACAATGGAGCAATATGAAGAATCAACAGACGATGCGCTGGCTGCTGGCCGCGGCGCTGGGCATGGGTACGGCCTTGCCGCTGGCGGCACAGGAAGATACGCCTTTGCCAGCAACGGCGTCCGAGCGCGCGCAAGAAGAAGGCAGGACCATGTATCTGGATGAAAATTTCATGCCCAGCGATCAGCGCCGCGCCGTGTATGCGCTGCGCACGCCGCCCGTGCGCGACGAGGCGCTGGGCGCCTGGCATGTGCGGCTCGAGTTTCCCGACACGCCGGGCGTGCTGGCCTTTGAAACCTATGCCAGGGACCTGGACTTAAGCCAGGTCAAGTTCGTGAAGTTTCGCAAGTACTACCACGAGAATGGCCAGCTGCTGCGCGAAACCTATTTCGATGCCCAGGGCGAGGAGTTGCTCGGCGGCAGCGTGTACTACGAGAATGGCCAGGTCCAGCAGCGGGTGACCGCCTTGCCGAACGGGCGAGACAGCATTTCGGAAACGTACCATGAGAATGGCCAGCTGATGAACCGCATCACCTACCACGGCCAGCAGATGGCCGATGGGGAGTATGTGTCTTACGGTCCGAATGGCAAGGTCAGCAGCCGCGCCTTCCTGAAGGGCGGCAGGATGAACGGCGTGCAGGAAGTGTTTTATGCCGATGGCAAGCTGTTCCAGCGCAGCCATTTTGTCGATGACAAGCAGGATGGCGAGGCCGTCACCCTGGCCGAGGATGGCAAGGTACTCGCCAGCACGATGTGGCGCAATGGCGAGCCCGACGGCTGGTCATTCGACAGCCACGACAATGGCCAGCTGGCGCAAAAGGCGTTGTATCGCAAGGGCAAGCTGCTCAGCATGCAGAAGTGGGGCAGCAATGGCAAGCCTGCCGTTGCCTGGCAACAGGATGCGCAAGGGCGCGAGCAGGGCGACGTGACGCAGTGGCATGACAACGGCGTGCGCGCCCAGGTCACTCCCATGCGCGACGGCCAGCGCCACGGCTTGCTGCAGACCTGGTACGACGACGGCAGCCTGCGCCAGATCGTGCCGTACGAACACGGCAAGCAGCATGGCATCGAGCGCCAATGGGACCAGGCCGGCAAGCTGGTGCTGGAACAGGCGTGGCAGGCCGGCGAACCAGTTTCCATGCGCTAGAAGTCGCCTGCCTTTGCAGCGCTTTTGCAGGTATCATGCAGGGATTCCGGCCCGCCAGCAGGCGCGACGCCGGCGCGATAACTGGAGGCAATGGTGGTGGAAGCGGAAGTTTCGGCGTTGGCCAAGGCGCAAGGCATGGCCTTGCAAAACATGCGCGTCGTCATGCGCGCGGCGCAGCGCCACTCGGCGCAGATCGAAAAGCAATGCGGCGTGTCGGGCGCGCAATTGTGGGTGATGCAGGAATTGCTGGAGCGCCCGGGCCTGCGCATGGGCGAGCTGGCCGGCAAGATGTCCATTCACCAGACGACGGCCAGCAACCTGGTCGACGCGCTGGTCAAAAAAGCCTATGTGCGCAAGGCGCGCGACCAGCCCGACCAGCGCGTCGTCACGCTGACCCTGACGGCGGAAGGGCAGGCGGTCATCGCCGGCGCGCCGCAGCCGGCGCGCGGCTTGCTGCCCAGCGCGCTGAGCCAGCTCGATGCGGACAGCCTCGCGCACCTGAACCAGGGCTTGAGCGCCTTGCTGGCCGTCGTCGCCCCCGATGACAGGCAGGCGGGCATGCAACCGTTTCCGTTCACCATGTAATCACGCGCAAGCGTGTGGCAGGACCGCCCCGCTTGCCCTTATCATCGGCGCCGTCGCACCGTTGATGAAAGCATGCATTGAAGATACTCACTTCCGTTTTGCTGGCCGCCGTCCTGGCCGGTTCCTCCGCCATTTCCCTGGCCACCCCGGCCTTGCCTGCCGAACAGTCGCCGGCTTCCCTGTATTTCGACGAGGATTACCAGCCCGTGGCGCCCGCCGCGGCCATGTACGAGCAGCGCGCGCCGCTGCGGCATGACGCGGCACGCCAGGCCTGGCATTGGCAGCTGCATTTCGCGCAGCCGCCAGGCAAGCTGCACATGGATGCCTGGCTGCGCGACGCGGATACGACGCGGCCCGACTATGTCCATCAGCGCAGCGTGTATTTCGCCGATGGCCAGCTGGGCCTGCTGGAAGAGCGTAATGGGGAGGGCGACTTCGACGGCGTCAACGTCGCCTGGTATGCGGATGGCACGGTGCAAAGCCGCAAGGCTTACCGCGGCGGCGAGTACGAAGGCATGCACAGCCACTATCATCCGAATGGCCAGCTCAGTCATGCATTGCGGTACGAGGCGGGCCAGCCCGCCGATGGCGAATACCTGAGCTTTGACGCGCATGGCCAGGTCAGCAACCGCGCGCATTTTGTTGATGGCGTGCTGACGGGCAAAGTGGAAGCGTTTCATCCGGACGGCAGGCTGGCCGAGCGGGGCGCGTATCTGGACGGGCAGCGCACCGGCCTGTACGAGGCCTGGTGGCCGGACGGCCGTGAAAAGTCGCGCCTGCATTACGTGCAGGGGCGCAAGCACGGCCTGGAGCGCAGCTGGACCGAGGATGGCACGCGCACCGTCTGCGCATGGCAGGATGGCAGCTTGCTGCGCCCCTGCAGCAGTTTCTAGTGCGGCGGCGCCGGCAGCCGTTGTAGCTGCAATTGCGCCAGCGCCCCATACAGCGGTTCGCTGAGCACGCGCGACACGGTGCTGGCGACGACTGCGCAGGCCATCAGGCTGAGCACCATGCCGTGGCCGTCGACCATTTCCATGACAATAATAAACGCCGTCAGCGGCGCCTGCGTGGCGGCGGCCAGGAAGCCCACCATGCCCAGCGCGATCAGCGCGGGCGCGTGCGGGTAGTGCAGCAGCACGGCGATATCGTGGCCGATGCCGGCGCCGATGGCCAGCGAGGGGGCGAAGATGCCGGCTGGCACGCCCGACCAGACGGTCAGCCACGTCGCCACATATTTGAAAGCGACGAAGGCGGGCGCCACGTCGGACGAGCCTTCCAGCATGGCGCGCGTGGCCACGGTGCCGCTGCCGAACGTGGCGCCGTGGCTGGCGATGCCGATGGCCGCCACCAGCACACCGCAGACGGCGGCGAACAGTACGGGCCGGCCTTTTCTCCACGCGGACAGTTTTCCCAGCGGATTGCCGCGGGCGGACGCCAGCAGCAGCCGGGCGAACAGGCCGCCGGCCACGCCCGCGACCAGGGTCACGAGCAAGCCCGGCAGGGCCAGCGCCAGGCCGATGGGGCCAGGGTGGATGATGCCGAAATGCGTGGCGTTGCCGTGGATGGACACGGCCATCATGCCCGCCAGCACGATGCCAGCCACGATCAGGCCGCTGCTGCGCTGCTCGGGCGAACGCGACAATTCTTCGATGGCAAACATGACGCCCGCCAGCGGCGTGTTGAAGGCGGCCGCGATGCCGGCCGCGCCACCGGCCACCAGCAGGGAATGGGCGCTCACCTGCGCATGGCGCGGCAGCGCCCGGCGCGCGGCCAGCATCACGCCGGCGGCGATCTGCACGGACGGGCCTTCGCGTCCCAGCGACAGTCCCCCCAGCAAGCCGCCCGCCGTCAGGACGATCTTCGCGGCACTCAGTTTCAGGGAGACGAACAGCGAGCGCTGCCCGGGCGCCACGGCCGAATCCAGCGCCGCCATCACTTGCGGGATGCCGGAGCCGGCCGCGCCCATCGCATAGCGGCGCGTCAGCCAGACGAGGAGGGCGGCGCAAACGGGCGTCCACAGCAGGGCGAAGCACCAGGCCTTGCCGTTAAAAAAGAGAAACAGGTCGAGCGCTTCCTCGGCCAGCCACGTAAAGCCCACGACGACGAGGCCCGCGATGGCGGCCATGCCGACGACGACGGCGCGCGACCACCACAGGCGCGGGTTGGCAAATTCATGCTTGAAGGCAGAGGGGATGTCGTGCAAGTGTTTCATTGCGGCAAGTCCAGGAAGGGGCGCGCAGGGCGTCGGGCAGGACTGCCATTATATAGATATATTTGTTCGAATGTATTTGCTGGTGTGGGACTGTTACACGAACAGCTCGCGCCGCGCGCTCTGGCTGATGGCGACGGTGGCCGGGTGGCTCAGGCGGCGTTCCGTGGTGATCGCGTAGACCTGCTCGACGAGGCTGTCGACCCGGCCCAGCGCCACCACGCCATGCTGTTCGCAGACCTGGGGCGCGATGACGGTGGGGGCGAAGAACAGGCCCGCGCCGGACTGGCCGAAGGCCTGCATCATGGCGCTGTCGTCGAACTCGCCGACGATGCGCGGGTGCAGGTGGTTGTCGCCCAGCCACTGCAGCAGGCGCCCGTAGATGGCGAAGTCCTCGCCGGGCAGCAGCAGCGGCGCGCCGTCCAGGCATAGCGGAAAGTCCCCCGTCAGGGTGGCGGCCAGCTCCGGCGTGCCGAACAGGGTCATGCCGCTTTCGCCCAGCAAGTGGTTGTAGCCGCGCACGCTCAAGTGGGACGGCATGGGGCGGTCGGCGATGATCAGGTCCAGCCGATGCACGGCCAGGTCCGCCAGCAGGCTGGCCAGCCGGCCTTCGCGGCAGATCATGCGCAGCGGTTCGGCCAGGCCCAGCGCCGGTTCGACGAGGCGGCAGGCGATCAGTTTCGACACGGAATCGGCGCAGCCCACGCGAAACGTCGTCGTCGCCGTGCGCGACTGGTCGCGCACAATTTCCAGCAATGCATCGCCCGTGCTGAAAATGCTTTCGGCATGGCTGAGGATGCGCCGGCCCGTGTCCGTCAACTCCAGCTGGCGTCCGCTGCGGCGGAACAATTCCACGCCCAGGGTGTCGGCAAATTCGCTGAGCTGGCCGGAGATCGATTGCGGCGTCAGGTGCAGCTGCTCGGCCGCGCGCGCGATGCTGCCCGTCTTGGCCACCATCCAGAAATAGCGCAAGTGCTTGAAGTTGAGGTTGGACATCGCTGCTCCTGGTACGTTAATACATCGAGTTTTTCGATGTATTTGTCAATTATATTCGATTTGTTCGATGTTTGTAAGAAGGCTATGATGGCTGCTCAATTCATGCAAGGAGAGTGTCATGGACGTCAGGATACAAATAGATTATTGCGGAGGCCGCCGATGAACGGCCTGGAAAGTATTGCAACGGCACCCATGTGGGCCGGCTTCATCGCCTTCGTCCTGGTGATGCTGGCGCTGGACTTGTTCGTCTTTGGCGGCAACAAGGCGCACAAGGTCGGCGTCAAGGAAGCGGCGACGTGGTCGCTCGTGTGGGTCAGCCTGGCCCTGCTGTTCAACGGCGGCCTGTGGTGGTACCTGAACGGCACGGCCGGTCCCGAGATCGCCAACCAGAAGGCGCTGGAATTTTTCTCCGGCTACCTGATCGAGAAAGCGCTGTCGGTCGATAACGTGTTCGTCTTCCTGCTGATCTTCAGCGCCTTCCAGGTGCCGATCCAGTACCAGCGCCGCGTGCTGATTTACGGCGTGCTGGGCGCGATCGTCATGCGCGCCGTGATGATCATGGCCGGTGCCTGGGTGGTGAGCGAATTCAGCTGGGTGCTGTACCTGTTCGGCGCCTTCCTGTTGATTACCGGCATGCGCATGCTGGTGGCGGCCGACGCGGAGCCGGACGTGGCGAACAATCCGGTGCTGCGTTTTGCACGCCGTCACTTGCGGGTGGCCGATGGCGACCACGGCGAGCGTTTCTTCGTGGCAAAGGGTGGCTTGCGCTATGTCACGCCGCTGTTCCTCGTGCTGATCCTGATCGAGGTGACGGACCTGGTCTTCGCGGTGGACTCGATCCCGGCGATCTTCGCCATCACGACGGACCCGTTCATCGTCTTCACGTCGAACCTGTTCGCCATCATGGGCTTGCGGGCACTGTATTTCCTGCTGGTGGACGTGGCCGACCGCTTCCACATGCTCAAGTATGGCCTGGCGATGGTGCTCGTGTTCATCGGCGCCAAGATGCTGGTCATGCCGTGGTACCACGTGCCGGTGGAAGCGTCCTTGCTGGTGGTGGCGGTCCTGATCGTGTCGAGCTGCGTGGCCAGCGTGTTCATCACCCGCAGCGAGAAGAAGTAAATGCTGTACGGCGCGCCCCGCCTGGCGGTGGCGTGCCTTTTAATTGACTAATAGAAAGAGTGGAAAATCATGCGTACCTATGAAACGAACAGTCCCCAGGCAGCGGGACGTATTTTGGCCCTGATGATGGTGGTCGACGGCAACCTGGCCGGCGCCGAGCTGCAAGCGATGCATCGCAGCAAGATCCTCGAGCATATCGACCTAGCGCCGGCCGCCTTCCAGCAACTGCTGCAAGACTTGTGCGACGACATGCTGACCTCGACCGTGCATGGCGCGGTGCAGCTGGCCCATGGCGTGATCGACAGTCTGCTCGATGAAATCACGGACCCGGACTTGCGCCGCAAGCTGCTGCAAGCCATGTGGAAGATCGCCGATGCGGACGACTGGCTGGCCGATGGCGAAGCCGTGTTGCTGGCCCGCGCCAGCGCGGCGTGGTCGGCGGAAACGAACTTCCGCCAGCATGCGGCGTAATTATGCCGCCTTGTGTCCCATGGCAATGACGGCGGCGCCGGCCAGGGCCAGGCCCACGCCGGCGATGTCGGTCCAGGCGGGCGTGACGCCGTCCACCAGCCACAGCCAGCCCAGCGCCGTGGCGATATAGATGGCGCCATACGTGGCGTACACCCTGCCGCTGGCGGCCGGATGCAAGGTCAGCAGCCACACGAAGAGCAAGAGGCTGACGGCGGCCGGCAACAGCAGCCAGGCGCCGCCCTTGTTGCTCAGCCACAGCATGGGCAGGTAGCAGCCCAGCAGTTCGGCCACGGCCGTGACGGTAAACAGCCCGAAGGTGCGGGCAAGGCTGGTCCATTCGATGGCGTCGTTCATGCTATTCCTGTTGTGCGGTCAGCCGCCATTGTAGACGGCGTGCGTCAGTTCAGTTGCAGGGCGACATACAGCAGCAGGCGGTCATCCGTGTCGTCCAGGTCCAGCCCCGTCAGTTCGGCGATCTTTTGCAGCCGGTAATCGAGCGTGTTGCGGTGGATGTGCAGGGCCCTGGCCGTGGCCATCGGGTGGCTGTGGTGGCGGAACCAGGCGGCCAGGGTGCGCATCAGGGTGCCGGACTTGCGGTCGTGCGCCTGCAGGCGCGCCAGGGTCTGGCGCAATTGCTCGGCCTGCCAACCGGCTTGCAGGCCGGACAGCAGCACGGGCAGGCTCAGTTCCAGGTAGGAAAAAGTGGCTTGTTCGCCATCGCGGGCGCGTCCCACGCGCGCCGTCTGCTTCGCCGATTCATACGACGCCGTCGCGCCATCGAGGCCCGGCAAGGCCACGCCCATGGACAGGGTGGCGGGCGGCGTCAGCGCCTGCTGCGCCACCTGGTGCAGTTCGAGCAGGCGCTGCCTGGCTTGCGCCGCGCGCGCCTGCTGCGGGCCGCTGGCGGGAAAGGCGTCGAGCAGCACCAGTTCGCCCGGCGAGACGACGGCCATCAGCAGGGCGGGCCAGCGCGCCGACAGGTCGGACTGCACTTGCTGCAACTGCGTCAGCACCTGGTCCAGCCGTTCGCCCGGGCCTTCCCGCGCATCGGGAATTTCCAGCACGAACATGGCGCGCGGCACGCGCAAGTCCAGCGCCAGGCGCGCCGCCCACGCTTGCATGCTGGCATCCGAAATGCCCGTGCGGTACACGAGCTGGAACACGAATTCCTCGCGGTAGCGCTTTTCGTGCTGCAATTCGCTGACCAGCCGCGCCTGCTCCAGCATCATTTCCGCCATGGCACGCACCAGTTCGCCGAACTGGCGCACGGCGTCCGGCTCGCCCGTCAGGCCCAGCACGCCGCAAATTTCGCCGCGTACCGTCAAGGGCAGGTTGATGCCGGCCCGCGTGCCCGGCAGCCTGGTCATGTCGGCCGTGCCGATTTCCACGCTGGCGCGCCGGGCCAGCGCCAGTTGCGCGCCCGGATGCAGGTCGCCCACGCGCTGCGGGTCGCCGCTGGCCAGGATCACGCCGCGCGCATCGATGACGTTGACGCTGAAGGGAATGATGTGCATGGTGCGTTGGACGATGTCTTGCGCCAGGGGAAAGTCGATGCTTGGCATGGAGGGCTGCCTTATGAACTTGTGCATTTGCATGAAATCATCGGATTCAGCATTGTATTTCTTCATGCATCCGCACGATGACTGTTTCTCTGGGCGATTGTACGATGGGCTGCTCGTATTCCATAAAAAAATAGTCAGGAGACACCCATGACCACCCATCCAGGCGCCAGCCTGTCCGCCGGCGCGTCCGCGCAGGACCGTGTGCGCGAAGGCGCCTACCGCAAGGTCACCTTGCATCTGATCCCCTTCATCTTCATCTGCTACCTGTTCAATTACCTGGACCGTGTCAATGTCGGCTTCGCCAAGCTGCAAATGCTCGATGCGCTGCAATGGAGCGAAAGCGTGTACGGCCTGGGCGCCGGCATTTTCTTCATCGGCTACGTGGCCAGCGGCGTGCCCAGCAATCTGCTGCTGCACCGCCTGGGCGCGCGCAAGGTCATCGGCACCCTGATGATCGCCTGGGGCGTCGCCTCGGCCTGCCTGATGTTCGTCACCACGCCGGCCGCGTTTTACTCGCTGCGCTTCATCACGGGCGTGTTCGAGGCGGGTTTCTTCCCCGGTATCGTGCTGTACTTTACGAACTGGTATCCCGCTTCGCGCCGGGGCCGCATCATGGGTCTGTTCATGTCGGCCATTCCCATTTCCGGCTTGCTGGGCAGCCCCCTGTCGGGCTGGATGATGCAATCGTTCGCGGGCCACGGCGGCCTGGCCGGCTGGCAATGGATGTTCCTGTTGCAAGGCATCCCCACCGTGCTGCTGGGCTTTCTCGTGTATGTGCTGCTGAACGACGGCATCGCCCAGGCGAAGTGGCTGAATGCGGAAGAAAAGCAGCTGCTGCGCGCCGACCTCGACGAGGACGAACGCCAGCGCCGCAACAGCGCGAACACGGCCGACACCTTCGCCAGCGTGCTGCGCAACAAGCACGTGTGGATGCTGGGCCTCGTGTATTTCTGCATCCAGATGGGCGTGTACGCGATCAATTTCTGGCTGCCCACCATCGTCAAGTCGCTGGGTTTCGCCAGCCCCGTTGCCGTGGGCTGGGTCAGCGCCATTCCCTACCTGTGCGCCAGCATCTTCATGATCTGGGTGGGCCGTTCGGCCGACAAGCACAAGGAACGCCGCTGGCATTTGAGCGGCCCCCTGCTGATGGCGCTGTGCGGCTTGCTGCTGGCCACCCAGGCGCACGGCAACGTGGTCGTCGCCCTCATCGGCCTGTCGCTGGCGACCATGGGCGCGCTGTCCGGCCTGCCCATGTTCTGGCCCTTGCCGACGGCGTTTCTCGGCAGCGCGGCGGCGGCCGGCGGCTTGGCGCTGATCAATTCGCTGGGCCAGGTGGCGGGCTTCGTCAGCCCCTTCCTCGTCGGCTGGATCAAGGATGCGACGGGCGGCACCGACGTGGCCCTGTATATTCTTTCCGCAGTCATGCTGCTGGGCGCCATACTGGTGCTGCGCGTTCCCGCGCGCATCGTGAACCGTTGAACGAAGCTGTCATCGAACCGGAGGAATTGACCATGACGACCACCCCGGCGCCGCGCGCCTTGCTGCAAGCCATGTTCCAGGCCGCCATCGAAGCGGCCCAGCCATCGCATTGCATACCGCCCCATCTGCCGCCCGCGCCCAAGGGCCGTTTGATCGTCATCGGCGCCGGCAAGGCGTCGGCCGCCATGGCGCAAGCCGTGGAACGGCACTGGCCGGGGCCGCTGTCCGGGCTGGTCGTCACGCGCTACGGCTATGCCGTGCCCTGCGAACGCATCGAGATCGTGGAAGCGTCGCACCCCGTGCCGGACCAGGCCGGCATGGATGCAGCGCGCCGGATGCTGGAACTGGTCGGCAACCTGCAGGCCGACGATACGGTGCTGTGTCTGATCTCGGGCGGCGGCTCGTCGCTGCTGGCCTTGCCCCTCGATGGCATCGCCTTGGCCGACAAGCAAGCCTTGAACCGCGCGCTGCTGGCGTCCGGCGCCACCATCGGCGAAATGAATTGCGTGCGCCGCCATTTGTCCGCCATCAAGGGCGGGCGCCTGGCGGCCGCCTGCCATCCGGCGCAGGTCATCACTTTGGCGATTTCCGACGTGCCCGGCGACAAGCTGGGCGACATCGCGTCCGGCCCCACGGTGGGCGACGTGACGACATGCGAGGATGCGCTGGCCATCGTGCGCCGCTACGGCATGGACTTGCCGGACAGCATACGCGCCACCTTGGAAAGCGGGCGCGGCGAATCCGTGAAACCCGATGATCCCCGCCTGGCGCGCACGCGCACGACCCTGATCGCCACGCCGCAGATGGCGCTGGAAGCGGCGGCGCAGGTGGCGCGCGCGGCCGGCGTCACGCCGTATATATTGGGCGACAGCCTGGAAGGCGAGGCGAGGGACGTGGGCAAGGTGATGGCCGGCATCGCGCTGCAAACGGCGCAGCGGGGCCAGCCGTTTCCCGCCCCGTGCGTGCTGCTGTCGGGCGGTGAAACGACCGTCACCGTGCGCGGCAACGGGCGCGGCGGGCGTAACGTGGAATTCCTGCTGGCGCTGGGCATCGCGCTCGATGGCCATGCGGGCATCCACGCGCTGGCCGGCGACACGGATGGCGTCGACGGCCAGGAAGACATCGCCGGCGCGGTCCTGGCGCCGGACACCCTGCAACGGGCGTGGGCGCTGGGCATCAAACCCCGCGACAGCCTGGACGACAACGATGGCCACGGCTTCTTCCAGGCGCTGGGAGATTCCGTGATCACGGGCCCGACATTGACCAACGTCAATGATTTCCGGGCCATTTTGATTACCTGAATTTAAAACCCTTCCAGCACGATCTTGCCTTTTGCCGTATTGCTTTCCAGCAGGGCATGCGCACGTTTCAGGTTTTGCGCGTTGATCGTGCCGAAGCGCTCGGCCAGGGTGGTCCTGATGACGCCGGCGTCCACCAGCTGCGCCAGCTCTTCCAGCAGTGCATGCTGCTGGACCATGTCGGCCGTCTGGAACAGCGAACGGGTAAACATCAGTTCCCAGTGCAGCGACACGCTCTTGCCCTTGAATTGGCGCACGTCGATGTGCTCGGGGTCGTCGATCAGGGCGAACTTGCCCTGCGGCGCGATCAGTTCGACGATCTGCTCGAAATGCCGGTCGGTCTGGTTCAGGCTGATCACATAATCGACTGGCGGCAAACCCAGGCGCGTGATTTCCCCCGCCAGCGGCAGGCTGTGGTCGATCACGTGGTGCGCGCCCAATTCCTTCACCCAGTCGGCCGTTTCCGCGCGCGAGGCCGTGCCGATGATGGTGACCCCGGTCAATTGCCGCGCCAGTTGCACCAGCACGGAGCCGACGCCGCCGGCTGCGCCGATCACGAGAAGCGACTTCCCCGTCAGGCTCTTGTCGCGGCTGAGCTGCAGGCGGTCGAACAGCAATTCCCAGGCCGTGATCGCCGTCAGCGGCAGGGCGGCGGCCGGGGCAAAGTCCAGGCTGGCCGGCATGTGGCCGACGATGCGCTCGTCGACCAGCTGGAATTCGCTGTTGCTGCCGGGGCGGTTGATGGCGCCCGCGTACCAGACCCTGTCGCCCACCTGGAACAGGGTGACGTCGGGGCCGACGGCCGTGACGACGCCGGCCGCATCCCAGCCCAGCACTTCCGGCTGGCCATCTTTTGGGGCGCGGTTCTTGCGCACCTTGGTGTCGACGGGATTGACGGAAATGGCCTTGACGGCGACGAGCAGGTCGCGCCCCGTGGCGACGGGCATGGGCAGCTCGATGTCGAGCAGGGCGTCGGCATCCGTGATGGGCAGGCTGTGGTGGTAGGCGATGGCTTTCATATGCTTCCTCGTTGAGTGGATACCGTATGATGGCGGCAATGCCGCGCTGGAAACAGGGGGCGCGTACCGAAACACTTTCAAAGGAATGCTGAAAATTGCTGCGACTCGATGACTTGCAGGTATTTGTGCGCACGGCCGACCGGGGCAGTTTGTCGGCCGCCGCGCGCGAGATCGGCATCTCGCCCGCGCTGGCCAGCGCCGCCGTCAAGCGCCTCGAAGGGGCGCTGGGCTTGCGCCTGCTGGCCCGCACGACCCGTTCCTTGAGCCTGACGCCGGAAGGCACGCAATACCTGGAGCACGCGCGCGAAGCCTTGCGCCTGCTGCGCGCAGGCCACGATGCACTGCTGGCTGGCAAGGACGGTTTCGGGGGAACCTTGAAAATCGCCATGCCCTCCGACCTGGGCCGCAATCTGATGCTGGGCTGGCTGGACGAATTCCAGCTGCGCCATCCGACACTGCATTACCAGCTCAGTGTCAGCGACCGGGTGGCCGACATGGTGCGCCAGCAAGTCGACGTGGCCATCCGCTATGGCCAGCAAGACGATTCGAGCCTGATCGCCATGCCCATCGCGCCCGCCAACGACCGGGTGCTGGTGGCGTCGCCCGCTTACCTGCGCGACTACGGCCCCCTGCTGGCGCTGGAAGATTTGTCGCAGCGCAATTGCCTGCGTTTCGCGCTGGAAGACGGCTTGCACGACCGCTGGACCTTTTACCGCCTGCCGCAGCGCGAGCAAGTGACGGTCCCCGTGAGCGGCAACCGCAGCGCCGACGACGCCGACCTGGTGCGCCGCTGGGCCGTGGCGGGCCTGGGTATCGCCTATAAGTCGCGGCTCGACGTGGCGGGCGACCTGGACGCCGGCCGCCTGCAAGCGCTGTTGCCCGACGTGGCGGGCGAGGCCACGCCCTTGCACCTGGTCTGCACGCACCGGGCGCAGGTGACGCCGCTCGTGCTGCAGTTGCGCGATTTCCTGCGCGATAAATGTGCGCAGTTATTAAAACAGCAGAATTGACCGGAGGGTGTTGTTTATCTGGTATCAGTGATTTTTTAAAATCACATCGCTCATGTATTGATTCAAATCGCGAAAATCCTTTACCCGCCAGGCATATGGCGCAATCTTGACGCCATTCTCTTTCAAGGTCTTGGGAATCAGATCGCCATTCGGACGCAGGATGACCGACGATACGATCACGCCCGGATAATCCTTGAGGCGTTTTTTGAATGCGGCGGTGGTCAGGTCCGGCGTGGGCGGATTGCTTTTATTTGCCAATGGCCCCGTTCCCTTGATCTCCGCGCCATGGCACACGGCACAGCGCTGTACATACAGGGTTTTGCCATTGAGATTCTCCGCCAAGGCTGACGGCGCTTGAATGAGCGATAACGTTCCTAATGCAGCGATAAATAATATTTTCATTTCTTTTTAATGTGGACGTATTGTATGGATAATGTCTGGTTTGAGAGAAAAGACGGAATGCCATTGCAATACGCCATACTCCCGATACCATTTTATCCGAGATTATTCAGTGCTAATGTGCTCGCTCTTGCGCGAAATCGCTAGGCGAGCCATTGCGTTTGATTACAACTCGTTGCAAATGGCAATCATGCGCAGGTCAACCTGGGCGTACCCTCAAGCATTCTGCATGAAACCGCTTGAAGGACCGCCATGACCCCGCACCGCTTATTGCCGACGACCTTGCTTTCCCTGTTCTTGCTGGCCGGCTGCGCCGCGACCGGACCTGCCGTCCAGGCCGGTCATCGCGCGCAGGCCAGTCCCGCGCACACCAGTTCCGCGCAGGACGTGGCCATGCTGGAACGGGTCAGCTGGGGTGTGAACGGGGGCAGCGTGCGCCAGATGCAGGAGCAAGGCTGGAACGCCTGGCTGCAGGCGCAGTTGCATCCAGGAAAAGCGCTCTTGCCGCCGGCCATCTCCGCGCAGATCGACGCCATGAGCATCAGCCAGGTGCCGCTTGATCAGCTCGTCATGTCCGTGGAGCGAAAGCGCAAGGAGTCGGCCGGCGTGATGGACGACATGGCGAAGCAGCAGGCGCAAAAGGAGTATCAGCAGGAACTGAACCGGCTGGCGCGCGAGGCGGCCACGCGCTCGCTGTTGCTGGACGTGTATTCGCCGAATCAGTTGCAGCAGCAACTGAGCTGGTTTTGGCTCAACCATTTCAGCGTGCATCAAGGCAAGCACAACTTGCGCGCCATGGTCGGCGATTACGAGGCGAACGCCATCGCGCCGCATGCGCTGGGGAAATTCCGTGACTTGCTGGGCGCCACCGTCCACCATCCGGCCATGCTGCGCTACCTGGACAATGAAGCCAACGCCGCCAAGCGCATCAATGAAAACTATGCGCGCGAGCTGATGGAGCTGCACACGCTGGGCGTCAACGGCGGCTACAGCCAGGCGGACGTGCAGGAGCTGGCGCGCATCCTGACCGGGGTGGGCGTGAACCTGGGACCGGACACGCCGAAAGTGAGACCGGCGCTGCAGTCGCAATACGTGCGCCGGGGCTTGTTCGAATTCAATCCAAACCGCCACGATTACGGCGACAAGCAATTCCTCGGGCAAACGGTGAAGGGCAGGGGACTGGCCGAGCTCGATGAAGCGCTGGATCGCCTCAGCCGCAGTCCCGCCACCGCGCATTTCATCAGCGGCAAGCTGGCCCAGTATTTCGTGGGAGATAACCCTCCCGAAGCGCTGGTGGCACGCATGGCGGCCACCTTCCAGCACAGCGACGGCATGATCGCCGACGTGCTGCAGACGATGTTCACCAGCCCCGAATTCAGGCAGTCGCTGGGCAAGAAATTCAAGGACCCCATGCATTACGTGGTGTCGGCCGTGCGCCTCAGCTATGACGACAAGCCCATCCTGAACGCGGGCCCCATGCTGAGCTGGCTGTCGCGCATGGGCCAGCCTCTGTACGGACGCCAGACGCCCGATGGCTATCCGCTGACGGACGCCGCCTGGGCCAGCCCCGGCCAGATGACGACGCGTTTCGATATTGCCCGCACCATCGGCTCGGGCAGCGCCGGCTTGTTCAAGACGGATGGCCCGCAGCCGCAGGAAAAAGTCGCCTTTCCGCAATTGGCCAGCGCCCTGTATTACCAGGCGCTGCAGCCAGGCCTGAGCCCGGCCACTCTCCAGGCCCTGGATCAGGCCGCTTCGCCGCAGGAGTGGAACACCTTTCTCCTGTCTTCGCCGGAAATGATGCACCGCTAGATTGAAAGGATTGCCATGAACCGTCGTGACCTGTTGAAAGCCCTGGCCGCCGCGCCCCTGTTGTCGCATGCGGGCAGCCTGCTGGCCGCGCCGGCCACGGATGCGAAGCTGCTGTTCGTCTTCTTGCGCGGCGGCTATGACGCGAACAATCTGCTGGTGCCGGTCGGCAGCGATTTTTACTATGCGTCGCGGCCGAATATCGCCATCGCCAAACCGGGCGAGGAAAACGGCGCGCTGCCCTTGACCGCGGAATGGGCCTTGCATCCGGCCTTGCGCGAGACCATCTATCCCCTGTTCAACGGCGGCGAGGCGGCCTTCATTCCGTTTGCCGGCACGACGGATCTGACGCGCAGCCATTTCGAGACGCAGGACAGCATCGAACTGGGGCAGGAACTGGGCGGACGCCGCGATTTCGGCTCGGGCTTCCTGAACCGGCTGGCGCAAAGCCTCAATGGCAGCAAGCACGCCATTTCCTTCACGGACCAGCTGCCGCTGATCTTCCAGGGAAGCATGCAAGTGCCGAACATGGCGCTGCGCTCCGTGGGCAAGGCAGGCATCGATGCGCGTCAAAGCCAGGTCATCGCAGCCATGTACCGGGGCACGCCCTTGCAGCAACCGGTCAGCGCAGGCTTTGCCGTGCGCGCTGATGTGACGAAGGAGTTGACGGGCGAGATGCAGGCGGCCAACCGCAACGCCATCTCTACCCGCGGCTTTGAGCTGGAGGCGCAGCGCATCGCCCGCTTGATGAAGGACAAATACAATATCGGCTTCGTCGACGTGGGCGGCTGGGATACGCATGTGGGGCAGGGCGGCGCCAACGGCTACCTGGCCGGGCGCTTCGACGAGCTGGGACGGGGGCTGGCCGCGTTTTCGCAGGAAATGGGTGGCGCCTGGCGCAATACCGTGGTGGTGGTGGTCAGCGAATTTGGCCGCACCTTCCGCGAAAACGGCAACCGCGGCACGGACCACGGCCACGGCAGCGTGTTCTGGGTGCTGGGCGGCGGCATCCAGGGGAAACAGGTGGCGGGCGAGCAGGTGGCGATGTCGCAGGCGACGCTGTTCCAGAACCGCGACATGCCCGTGCTGAATGAATACCGGGCCGTGCTGGGCGGCTTGCTGCGCCGCACCTTCGGCTTGACGCCGGCGCAACTCGACCATGTGTTTGCCGGCGTCAAGCCGGTGGAACTGGGCCTCGTGTAAATCAGCGAATCTCCGTGTTACGCTACGCCTGCGCATGTGGCGCATAGCGAATACCGGCGGCCCATGGCGCCGGGCACGAATGGAGTGGCATGAACGATACCCAGCGCGATATGCTCAGCGCAGGCTTTTCCCTGGCCCTGATCGCCATGACGGCCTTCGTCATGCAGCGTTTCTTCTTGCCGCTCGTGTGGGCCGGCATCCTGTGCGTGGCCACCTGGCCCTTGTATGTGCGCGTGCGCGCGGCGCTGGGCCAGCGCACCATCGTGGCCGCTGCCCTGCTGACCCTGGCGTTCGCCTGCATCTTCATCATTCCCGTGCTGTTCGGCGTGGCGCAGGCGGCGCGCGAAGTGCCCGTGCTGGCCAATTTCGTCGTCCATGCGAACACCGACGGCTTGCCCGTGCCGGGCTGGGTGGCGCATATTCCGCTGGCCGGCAATGCCATCGGCGACTGGTGGCAAGCCACCCTGAGCCAGCCCCATGGCCTGGGCCACTTCTTTGCGGGCAGCGCCGTGGGCGGCTTTCATTCCGCGCGCGACATGCTCAAGGTGCTGGGGGCGGACGTGTTCCACCGCCTGGTCGACTTCGGCCTGGCGTTTTTATGCCTGTTTTTCTTCTACAAGGATGGCGAGGCGTTGACGCGCCAGATCACGGCCGTCGGCAGCCATTTCCTGCGCCCGGAACGGTGGGGCCGCTATGCGCAAAAGATCCCCACGGCCATCCGCGCCACCGTCAACGGCCTGGTGCTGGTGGGACTGGCTGAAGGCGTGTTGATCGGTATTGCCTACGCCATCGCCGGCTTGCCGTCGCCGGCCCTGTGGGCGTTTGCCACGGGCATCCTGGCCATCATCCCGTTCGGTGCGCCGCTCGCCTACCTGTGCGCGGCCGCCTTGCTGGTGTTTCAGGGCAATGTGGGCGCCGCCATCGGCGTGGCCGTGTGGGGCACCGTGGTGCTGTTCGTGGCGGACCACTTCGTGCGCCCCGGCATGATCGGCAACGCCACCCGCTTGCCCTTCCTGGCCGTGCTGTTCGGCATTCTGGGCGGCGTGGAAACCCTGGGCCTCGTGGGCCTGTTCATCGGCCCCGTCGTGATGGTGCTGTTCGTGACCCTGTGGTACGAAGCGAATGTGTCTGACAAGGTGCCTCCAGTGCAAACACCTGCCAGCCCGGCCGCGCCGGAACGCACACAGTAATGAGGGGTCGGCCGGCGTTGCCGCTGGCCGGTACTGGGCGTTCCCGGCGTGGCCGGGCTAGGCTTTCAAGCAAGGTTGTCGAAAGCCTCGGAATACGCCGAGAAAAATCGTAGCGAGCGGCAACGAGTTGTGGCTAAGAAGCGCAGCTGTACTTTAGTACAGCGAGCATCGCAGGCCGCAAATCGCGCCGCGCAGTAGATTTTTACGGCGTATTTAATGCGCCTTGGATAAGATGAGGAGCCAACGGCGCATCAGCAGCACTTCAACATAGCCCGGCTCGATGCCCGTACCGCACTCGATCAGGGGATTGACGGTGTAGTAGCGCTTGCGGAAGTCGCGGCAGACGAGGATTTCGCGCTTGCCCATGCGGACGAGGAAAGAGCTTGGGGCGTATTCCAGGCCGAACCGTGAGCCAAAACCGCTATTCAATGTTGCCATGACAATTCCTTTGAGGGAGATGTGTTGAACGAGTCATCAGAATAGCATAACTACTGTACGAAAACACAGCTACTGTATGAATAAACAGTATTTTTTACTAGTGTGGTTTTTTTGATCATCACCGGGAACATGAAAGAGAGATGAGTTTGCAAGAGAAAAATGACATGGGCATGACCACGGGCTGGACCACGAAACTGCGCCGCTTCGCCGAGGCGCGCCTGTCGCCCGAGGGCGAGCTGGGCCTGCATCTGACGGTGGGCGTGGTCCTGATGCTGGTGGCCATCGTCGTGTTCCACGAGATCGCCGAAGCCGTCATGGGCATGGCCCAGATCACCGTGATCGACTTGCAGGTGGCGCACTGGTTCAACCAGCATGCCGTGCCGTGGATCACCAGCGTCCTGCTGGTCGTCACGCACATGCATGGCGTGATCGGCGCCATCACGCTGGCGACCCTGCTGGGCTGGTATCTGCACCGCAAGGGCGCCAATTACTGGCTGTTTACCCTGCTCATCACCATGCCGGGCGTCATGTTTTTGAACCTGCTGTTAAAGTACATTTTTGTCCGCGCGCGGCCCAGTTTTGATGAACCCATCCTGCAGACGGCCTTGAGCACGTACAGCTTTCCCAGCGGCCATACGGCCACCTCGACTGCCCTGTACGGCTTGCTGGCCGCCTACCTGATTTGCCAGACGGCGCCGGGCGCCTGGGGCAAGCGCATCGCCATCGCGCTGGGCGCCTTCCTGATGGCGTCACTCGTGGGTTTCAGCCGCATTTACCTGGGCGCGCATTACCTGAGCGATGTGCTGGCGGCCATGGCGGAAAGCTATGGCTGGCTGGCCATCTGCATCGCCGGCGTGTCGACCCTGCGCCGCCGCCGGCATATCCGGCAAACCAGATAAGGGGAAACCATCCTGAGCAAGATCGCAGTCATCATCAATGGGGGCGCCGGTTGCGGCTACGCGCCCGACTGGGCGCAGCGGCTCGAAGCGAAATTCGCCGCCGTGGGACTCGATGCCGCCATCACGCTGGCCGCCGGCGGCGCCGAGATGATCGCCACGGCCGAGCAAGCCTTGCGCGATGGCGCACCGATCGTCGTGGCCGGAGGCGGCGACGGCACCATCAATGCCGTCGCGTCTGTCGTTGTCGGCAGCGGCACGCCGTTTGGCGTCTTGCCGTTGGGCACCCTGAACCATTTCGCCAAGGATTTGAATATCCCGCTCGACCTCGATGCGGCGATTGCCAATGTGGCGCAGGGCTTGCCGCACCAGGTCGACGTGGGTGACGTCAATGGCCGCATCTTCCTGAACAATTCCAGCCTGGGCCTGTATCCGGATATCGTGCGCGACCGCGAAAAGCAGCAGCGCCGGCTGGGGCGGGGCAAGTGGCTGGCCTTCAGCTGGGCGCTGCTGGCAGCCTTGCGCCGCTATCCCTTCCTCAGCGTGCAATTGAAGCTCAACGACGCCGTGCATGCGCGGCGCACGCCGTTTGTGTTCATCGGCAATAATGAATACCTGATGGAAGGCTTGAATATCGGCGAGCGCGAGCGGCTCGACGGTGGCCAGCTGAGCCTGTACGTGGCGCAGCGTCCGGGCCGCCTGGGCTTGCTGAAGCTGGCCTTGCATGCACTGTTCGGCAAGTTGTCGCAGGCCAAGGATTTCGACGTGCTGACGGCCACCGACCTGGAGATCGCCACGCGGCACCGCCGCCTGCGCGTGGCCACCGATGGCGAAGTGACCGTCATGAATACGCCGTTGCGGTACCGCATCCGTACGGCCGCGCTGGCGGTGCTGGTGCCCGTACCGGCACCTGCCGGGGAGTAAGGCCATGCGCACCATCGTGCATTTGTCCGACTTGCATTTCGGCAGGGTCGACGCGGCCCTGCTGGCACCCTTGCGCGCGCTCGTCGAGCGGCTGGAGCCGGACGTGGTGGTGGTCTCGGGCGACCTCACGCAGCGCGCCCGCAGCGCCCAGTTCCAGCAGGCGCGCCACTTTCTCGACAGCTTGCCGGGGCCGCAGATCATCGTGCCGGGCAACCATGACGTGCCCCTCTACAACGTCTTTTCCCGCTTCCTGACGCCGCTCGTGAAGTACCGGCGCCATGTGACGGACGATTTGTCGCCCGAGCATGTGGACGAGGAAATCGCCGTGCTGGGCATCAACACGGCCCGCTCCCTGACGTTCAAGGATGGCCGCATCAGCCACGAACAGATCGCTGTCCTGCGTGAACGCCTGGGCCGTTTGCCGCCCGGTTTGACGCGCATCATCGTCACGCATCATCCATTTGACTTGCCCGAACATTTCGACAAGGATGATCTGGTCGAGCGCGCGCCGCTGGCGCTGCAGATGTTTTCCGAATGCGGCGTGGATTTATTGCTGGCCGGCCACTTGCACGCCAGCCATGCGGGCGATACCTCGGCGCGCTACAAGATCGACGGCTACGCCGCCCTGATGGTGCAGGCGGGCACGGCCACGTCCACGCGGGGGCGCGGCGAGTCGAACTCCTTCAATGTGCTGCGCGTGGAAAACAGTTGTATTCGCGTCGAGCGCTATAGCTGGAATGACGACAGCGCCGATTTTGAAAAGGTCAGCACGGAAGCGTTCGAACGCCAGGGCGGGGTGTGGGCCAGCTTGCGGCCGCTGTAGGTCGGATTAGCGGGGCGAAGTCGCGCGTAATCCGACGCTATTGTTGGCGGTGGTGGTGGTGGTTTTCGTGATGGTGTCGGCTTACGCTGATGTCGGCTTACGCTGCGCTAAGCCGACCTGCGCCGACCTGCACCGGTAGCAGGAGTGGCCGGCAAAATGGCCAGGGCTAGGCGCGTTGCCGAAGACAGTACGAATAGTACGGCGAGGCAATGCAACAACGCCCTGGACTTTTTGACGGCAACTCCCTTACAGCCAGTAGTTCATGAAGCGCGCCGCCCACTCCTTCATGCGGTCGGAGAGTGGCCGCATTTCCCATTTCGTCTTGGTGATCTCTTCCGAGTCGCGCAAGTCTTCCTGGAAGGCGTTTTCCATTTCGCGGCCGAAGCTGTCGCCCAGCACGATCACGTTCAGCTCGCTGTTATGCAGGAAGCTGCGCATGTCGATGTTGGTCGAGCCCACGGTCGACCAGGCGCCGTCGATGACGGCCGTCTTGGCGTGCAGCACGGCCAGTTTCAAGTGAAAAATGCGGATGCCGCCGGCCAGCAATTGATCGTACAGCGCGTGTCCCGCATGGAACACGAGGCCGCTGTCGGACACGCCGGGCAGCACCACGGTCACGTCCACGCCACGTTTCGCGGCGGCCACCAGCGCATCGACCGTCTGCTGGTCGGGCACGAAGTAGGCGGACGTGATGTGGATGGATTTTTTTGCTTCCTGGATGGCCAGGATATACGCCTTGTAGATTTCAAAGCCGCCTTCCGGCTCGCTGGCCACGACGCGCACCAGCTTGTCGCCCACTTCCGACAGGGGCGGGAAATAATTCGCGTCCGGCAAGTCTGCCTGGTCTTGCTGGGCCCAGGTGCGGATGAACAGCCACTGGAAGGCGGCCACGGCGGGGCCTTCCACTTTCACGTGGGTATCGCGCCAGCCCACGTCCTTCTTGTCGGTGGCTTTCGATTTCGAACGGAACAACGAACTTTTCGCATAGGTGTCGCTGATATTGATGCCGCCCGTAAACGCCGTCTTGCCGTCGACGATCAGCACCTTGCGGTGGTCGCGGTTGTTGATCTTCCAGTCGTCGCCCTTGAGCTTGGCGGGATTGACGGGGTTGAACGCCACCAGGTGGATGCCGGCCGCGCGCATGCGCTCGAAGAAGGCTTGCGGCACGCCGAGCGTGCCCACGCTGTCGTAGATGACGTTGACCGTTACGCCCGCTTGCTGCTTTTCGATCAGCATGTCGGCAAACTTCAGGCCCAGCGGATCCTGGTCGAAGATATACGTTTCCAGGTTGATGCTGTTCTTCGCTTCGCTGATGGCCTGGAACATGGCGGCCATGGTTTGCGGGCCGTCAAACAGCAGCGTCACCTTGTTGCCCTTGATCAAAGGCACGCCCGTGGCCGCCTCTTCCAGCGCGGCCTGGGCTTTCAAGTCCATGCCGGACCTGGCCCAGCGCTTGTTGAGCAGGGCGGCGCGGCTGTTGACGTTCAGCACGGCGCCCTTGCCCGTGATCACCTTGGGCTTGGCCACGGGTTCCAGGGTGGTGTTGAGATTTTTAACGTTCGGCAACGCGGCGCATGCAGCCAGGGTCCAGCACAGCAGTAGGGCGGTGAGGCAGGGTTGCATGCGCCGAACGGTCATTTTTGAGCCTTGGTCGTGGGGGACAGGTTTGCCGAGTCGTCAAGCAGTGCCAATGGTGGCGGGTTTTTCGAGCCGAAGAAGAAAACGATGGGCGAGCGCAGGAAGCGCTTGCCCAGAATCTTCAACAATTGCATGCCGTGCTTGAAGCGCACCTGGCGCGAACGCAGCGCCACCCACAGGGCCAGGCCAAAGCTGACCAGCAAGTTGGCCGTGCCGATGGCGAAGATGCCCGACAGCGACTTGATGGCCAGTTGCCAGCTCATGTTGTGGTCCAGGCCCACCAGGGCCGTGGCGAAGTTGGCGGCCGAAAAGGTGATGTGGCGGATATCGATCGGCAAGCCGATCAGGAAACCCAGGGTGCCGATGGAGCCCAGCAGGATACCGAAATAGAAGTTACCCATCAGCCCGCCCAGGTTGTTTTCCAAATACAGGCCCAGCCGTTGCAGCCGCTCCTGGCCGATCACCTTGCCCAGGCCGCGCAATTGCGCGATGCGCTGCGCCCAGCGCGTGTACAGGGCCTGGTTGTCATAGTAGCCCGAAATCAGGCCGGCGACGAACAGGCACACGCCGGCGATCATGGCATAGAAGATGGCGGGACTGCCGATGGGGTCTATATCGTGCAGCAAGCGCATGGCCTTTTCGGGCGTCACCAGGTTGTGCCCGGTAATCGCCTTGTAGCCGAGCGCGATCAGCCAGGCCGTGGGAATGGCGGTCGCCAGGTTGCCCAGCACGGCCATGTTTTGCGTGCGGAAGACTTTGTTGATCAGCTCGGCCATGCTGTCGAGGTCGATGTTCCGCCCATCCTTGCTGTGCAGGCCGGCGGCGATGCGCGAGGCCGTCATGGCCGGCTGCTTGGTGGCCACCGTGAAGTGCAGCAAGTGGATGAACATGAAGCCGATCGAGTAATTCATGCTGAACATGAAGGCTTCGACCAGCGGCGCCGAGCGCAAATACGACATCAATATCTTGAACAGGGCCATGAAGCCGATGATCACGCCCGCGCCCGCGGACGAGAGGAACATGGCACCCATTTCGCGCCGGTTTTCCGCGATGTAGTGCTCGCCCGTGCGGCTGGCGTTTTCCGTCACATTGCGCGCCAGCAAGTTGATATTGTCGGAAAACAGGTCGCTGACCTTGTATTTGTTGTTGTGCGCCTGGATCAGTTCCAGCGCCAGCGCGACGGAACCGGCGCGGCGGCGGCTGACGGGCTGCGCATCGTGCCAGTCCTGCGTGGCGTCCACCGTGATGGCGGCGATGTCGACGTTGTTCGATGCGGGCAATTCGCCGCTCGTGTCGACGAGGAACAGCAGCTTGCGCAGGCGGTCTATGCTTTGCGCCAATGCCACCAATAAATACGTGAGGGGAATGCTGGTGCCCTGGTACAGCGCTTTTTTGCGGATCTTGGCGATGACGGCGTCGCACTGGTCCAGCATCACCAGCAAGTGGCGCGCATCTTCGATGTGCTCGATGTCGCCGTGCAGCAAGTTCGTATAGGCGTCCAGATAGGCGTTCACTTCCGTGTTCTGCACCATGAACGGCGACTGGAACACTTCGATTTCGCTATGGAAACGCGTCAGCTCCGGTTCCAGGCCCATGGCGCAGACGCGGTAGGACAGGGTGCGGATGGCGTCGAGCATGCCGGGCAGCATGATATTGCCGTCGCCGACGGCCAGTTCGATGTCGTCGCTGGTGAGCACGTCGAACAGTTCCAGCCAGTCCGTGGCGGGCACGTTGCTGATCCACAAATAATCGGTCTTCAGGTACAGCACCTGGTCGAGCGCGTCGTTCAGGTATTCGTCGCCCAGGGCGGGCGGCAGCATGCGGTAGGCGATGCGGCGTTTCAATTCCGTGAAAAAGCCGCTGTTCGACAGCACGCCGATGTCCGTGTACAGGCTGGCGTGGCGGCGCGCGGCCAGCACGCGCAGCACGTATTCGTGCAGGGCGCGCGCTTGCGCGGGGTTACCTTTGAGAAGCTGGCGCAGGGTGCGCACGTTGGCGATCGCGGTAGCGCTGTCGTGGGCGCGCTTGGGACGCAGTGAATTGAATAATTCCACCAGCAAGTCGATATTGCTGGAGTTGGGGTCTATGCGTTCGAGGATAGCTAGCATGCAGAAAAAACGGGCGAGCCGCTGTCGGTAAAACCAGTAGTGTACCGCCTGCGTCGGATCGCGCAACGTTCGCCACCGAACATTGCTTTACGGCAGGGCCTGCAATTCACGCCATTGTGCCGCAAATTGCGCGAATCGTGCTCACTCTTGCGTGTTGTCAGTGCACGACTCTTTTCCGGGGGCTAAGCTGAAGTTTCTGTTGTACAACGCACGGATGGCTGGACAAAAAGCGAGGATAAGGTAACACTAAGATCAGACACACAGCGCATGTCCTGATCAATACCGGGAAGTTTCACCCACGTTGCCGAGATATTTATCATGAAGACCTCGTATTTTGCGCTTGCTGTGATAGGGATGGGGCCTTTCGCGCTGGGCGCGACGGCCCAGGCTGCCGATGGCGCGGGCAGTGCCGCATCCGGTAACGTTGCCGTGTACGGCGTGCTCGACGCGGGCATCGTGGCCGAACGGGGCTGTGCCGCCAGTTGCGCCGGCGCCAAGGTGTCCGGCGGCGTCGCGTCCGGCTCGCGCCTGGGCGTGCAGGGCCGCGAGGCGCTGGGCAATGACGTGTCCGCCGTATTCACGCTGGAAGTGGGCGTGCAGAACGACACGGGCCAATCGGAAGACGGGCGTCTGTTCGGACGCCAGGCCTACGTGGGCCTCGACAGCCGCCTGGGCGCGCTGACCCTGGGACGCCAGTACAACCTGCAATACCTGACCCTCACCGACGTGGCCGACCCGTTCAAGGGCGGCATGGCCGGCAGCGCCGGCAACCTGGCCGGCTACAGCGTGAAACGCTACGACAATACCGTCAAATACGTGACGCCCGCCTTGCGCGGCGTGTCCGCCGCCGCCATCTACAGCTTTGGCGAGTCGCCATACAGCAGCGCCAACAACCGCGCGTATGGCGCCACCCTCGGCTATTCGGCCGGCGCCGTGAACGTCAGCGTGTCGCACCAGCGCAAGAACAACTTCATCCTCGCCTCCGGCACCTTGCCCGCCATCGACATGTCGTCGCGTAACACCCTGATCGCGGCCAATATCGACCTGAAAGGGGCCACCGCCTTTGCCGCCGTGGGCGTGAACAAGGGCTATGGCAGCTCGCCGTGGGACCCGAACAATGCCTACAGCGCGCTGGCCCTGTCGATGTCGTCCTCGGACAGCCGCGACACCTTGCTGGGCGTGTCCGTGCCGGTGGGCGGCTTCAAGCTGCTGGCGTCATGGGTGCGCAAGGATGACCGCGACCTGGCCAACCGCGACGCCACGCAGCTTGCCGTCGGCCTCACGTATTCGCTGTCGAAGCGCAGCGATTTCTACGCGTCCTACGCGAAGATCCATAACAAGAACGGCGCCCGCTACACGGTGGGCAATGCCAGCGACGGCGGACGCGGCGACGCGGCTTTTAATATGGGCTTCCGTCACGGCTTCTGAATTGCCGCCGCGGCAGGGGCAGGGCAGCTGGCCCCCAGCCACTTGCCCTTGCTCGTCACGTTCACCCGTTCCGGCGTGCCGCGCGCGCTGGTCGTCACGGCCAGCTGCATGTCGAAGGCCTGGTCGCCATGGAAGCGCACCTGGCCTTCGCCGCTCGATGTCGGGTTGGCGCAGCTAAATGACACCTGCATGCCGCCCGCGATGTCGCTGTTCTTCGACTTGCAATCGCCGGGCTGGCCCGTGGGAATCTGCTTGCGCGCGGCCATTTCCGGCGTCACGCACGCCGTCACGCGCACGGCGCCGTCGGCGCCCACGGTGGGCATGGCCATGCCGCGGCTGGCGGCCATGCTTTCCAGTTGCTTGCGTTGATCGGGGGGAAGGTTGCCCAGTTGCTGCAGCAGCATGGACATGGCGTTGTCGGTGGCGGCGTCCGGCGACGCCATCGTGCTGTCGACTTGCCACAGGCCCGGCTTGATGGTGGCGGATGGCGAGGCGGCCTGGGCGCCGGCGTGGGCGCCGATGGCGGCGCAGGCCAGTAAACTCAGGCGTAGCAGGAATCGTTTCATCGTGGGGGTCTCCGGTATGGGCAGACCCCAGCATACGGCATGGCAAGCGGAGCACGCTTGCCATTGTGTTACAAACTGTGATCGGGCTCGATGCGGCGCACGTCCACGCAGGCGATGCGGCGCTCGTCGGCCTCGACGATTTCATAGCGCAAGTCGTCGAGTTCCAGCACTTCGCCCACGGCCGGCATGTTCTCGAAGTGCGCCAGCAGGAAGCCGGCCAGCGAGTTGTATTCGCCGTCTTCGCTGACCAAGGTTTCTTTCTCGAACACTTGCTCCAGGTAATGCAGGTCCGTCGCGCCGTCGACGCGCCAGTGGCCGGGGCCCAGCACCTCCACGTCGGGCTGCTCGTCCTCGTCGGGGAATTCGCCGGCGATGGCTTCCAGGATGTCGATCGGCGTGAGCACGCCTTGCACGGTGCCGAACTCGTCGACCACCAGTACCAGCTGGCCGCGCGAGCGCTTCAGGGTTTCCATGGCTTTCAGCACGCCGGCCGCTTCCGGCACGACGACGGCTTCGCGCATGCTGTCCGGGTCGATCTTGCCGCGTGATACCAGGTCCTCGATCAGGTCCTTGCTGCGCGCGATGCCGACCACGTTGTCGAGGTCGTCATTGCAGACGGGAATCATGCTGTGCGGCGTGTCGCGCAGCAATTGCAGCATCTTCCCGCTGCTGTCGTTCAGGTTGACCCACGAGACGTCGCCGCGCGGCGTCATCACGGAGCGGATCGACCGTTCTGCCAGGGTCAGCACGCCGCTGACCATATTGCGTTCTTCCACGCCGAAGGCGGAGGCATCGGGCACTTCCTTGACTTCGTGCTCTTCCACGGCTTCGCGGCCCTTGCGCCCGCCCAGCAAGCTCAACACGGCTTGCGCCGTGCGGTCGCGCAGCGGGGCGTTCGACTGCAGCTTGAGGAAGTTGCGGCGCGCCAGTTGATTGAAAAATTCGATGACGATCGAGAAACCGATAGCGGCGTACAGATAGCCTTTCGGAATGTGGAAGCCCAGGCCTTCGGCCACCAGCGACAGGCCGATCATCAGCAGGAAGCTCAGGCACAGCACGACGACCGTGGGGTGGGCGTTGACGAAGCGCGTCAGCACCTTCGACGCCAGCATCATGACGACGATGGAAATGACGACGGCCGCCATCATCACGTACAGGTTGTCCACCATGCCGACGGCCGTGATGACGGCGTCGAGCGAGAACACGGCGTCGAGCACGACGATCTGCGCCACCACGAGGCCGAAGCCGGCGTAGACTTTCGGGCCCGTCTGGGCGTGCGTGACGCCTTCGAGGCGCTCGTGCAGCTCGGTGGTGGCCTTGAACAGCAGGAACAGGCCGCCGACGAGCAGGATCAGGTCGCGCCCCGAAAACGAGAATGTCCATAGGGAAAACAATGGCGTGGTCAGGGTGACCAGCCAGGAAATCAGCGAAAGCAGGCCCAGGCGCATGACGAGGGCCAGCGTCAGGCCCAGCACCCTGGCCTTGTCGCGCTGGTGCGGCGGCAGTTTCTCGGCCAGGATGGCGATGAAGATCAGGTTGTCGATACCCAGTACGATTTCCAGTACGACCAGCGTCAGCAGGCCGACCCAGATTGTCGGGTCAAATAACCATTCCATGTGTGTAACCTTGTAAAGTCAATAAGTATCAAGCTTGCCTGGCGGCTGCTGCCCCGGGCGTGATGGGTGCTGCATGCATGTGTTCAGAGGCGGACGCGCGGCGGCCGGGTGGCCAGCCGCACGTCCGCTTCGGCAAGTGCGCCCGGTCCCGCTTGCCAAATGATGGCGCAAAATGGCGCCCCCTGGCGCGAGGTCGGGTATAGCGTGATGGGGTCGTTGTCGCATTCTTCGCTATTGTCGCTATCGCAGCTGTCGCCAGGCAGGCCCGCATGGACACTGGCGTCGGCACAATCGATGCTGAAGGCGGGCGCAGCGGTAGCGCCGGCCGCGATTGCATGCTGGAATGGGGAAGGGCTGGCGTAGGCCATGCTGGCGAACGCCTGGGGTAAGGCGATGAAAACAAAAAGGCAGAGCAGGACGAGAGCTCGTCTCATATACAGGCAGATAGTTCTGGAACCACGAGTATAACACGGGTGGATAACAGCCTGATGACAGGACTTGCGTAACTGATAAGTATGCCGTAAATTGCGAGAGCAATAGTTTCCCTGGGCGGCGAAGACGCAGCGCGGGCCGGTGGCAATTTTTGCGTGTGTATCGTATGGCGCTTGCGCTTCTTTATATAACGTAGTGTTACCAGGACTTTGCCTTGAAACCCATTACCGCCCTCCTGCTTGCCGCCGGCATCCTTTCGCCGTCGTTCGTCCTCGCCGCCACCCCGGTGGACGCCGTGCCGACCCAGAAAACCGGCAAGGCCGCACCCAGCCGCGCCGCCGCCGTCAAAGTCACGTCCGTCGAAGGCATCACCGAATACCGGCTGGCCAATGGCTTGCGCGTGCTGCTGTTTCCCGATGCCAGCAAGCCTACCCTGACCACCAACATCGTCTACCTGGTCGGCTCGCGCCATGAAAACTATGGCGAAACGGGCATGGCCCACTTGCTCGAACACTTGCTGTTCAAGCCCAGCGCCAATTTCGGCGTCAGGAAGGGCACCAAAACCCCGGTCGAGATCCTGAACTCGACGGGCGCGCAGTTCAACGGCACCACCTGGTACGACCGCACCAATTACTACGCCACCTTCCCGGCCAACGACGACAACCTGCGCCAGATGCTGGCCATGGAAGCGGACCGCATGGTCAACGCCGCCATCGACCAGAACGACCTGTGGAATCCGAAAACGCAGAAGGGCGAGATGACCGTCGTGCGCAACGAGTTCGAGATGGGCGAGAGCGACCCGATCGGCGTGACCAGCGAACGCATCCAGGCCATCGCCTACGATTGGCACAACTATGGCAAGTCGACCATCGGCGCCCGTTCCGACATCGAGCAGGTGAACATTCCCCGTTTGCGCGCGTTCTATCATAAATATTATCAGCCGGATAACGCCGTGCTGATGGTGGCGGGCCGCTTCGACGAAGCGAAGGTCTTGAAACAGATTAATGATCTGTTCGGCAAGATTCCGAAACCCACGCGCGTGATCGAGCCGACCTACACGGCCGAACCGGTGCAGGATGGCGAGCGCGCCGTGACGGTGCGCCGCAGCGGCGGCACGCAATTCGTCGGCGCCGGCTACCACGTGGCGCCGTCCGGCAACCCGGACGCCGTCGCCATCGAGGTGCTGGGTCACGTGCTGACGGATGCCCCGGCCGGCCGCCTGCACAAGGCGCTGGTGGAAACCAAGCTGGCCAGCAAGATCGAATACAACTCGGTGAGCAACCTGGAGCCGGGCTACAACCTGTTCGGCGCGCTGGTGCCCGTCGATGGCAACCTCGATGCGGCGCAAGCGGCCATGCTGAAGGTGCTGGAAGAGCTGAAATCGCAGCCGATCACGGACGCGGAAGTGGCGCGCGTGAAACAGCAGCTGAACAAGCAGGTCGAACTGATCACCTCCAACACGGCGCGCATGACGATCGCCCTGACGGAATCGCTGGCGGCCGGCGACTGGCGCTTGTTCTTCCTGCAGCGCGACCAGCTCGATAAACTGACGACGGCGCAGGTGCAGGCGGCGGCCGAGAAATACCTGAAGAGCTCGAACCGCACCCTGGGCCGTTTCATCCCCACCGATGCGCCGGACCGCACCGTCGTGCCGGCCTACGCCGACGTGGCGCCGCAACTGGCCGGCTACACGGGCCGGGCCGTCGTGGCGCAGGGCGAGGCGTTCGACCCCAGCCCCGACAATATCGAGGCGCGCACCACGCGCTTCACCTTGCCGAACGGCTTGAAAGGCGCCTTGCTGCCGAAGAAAACCAAGGGCAATACCGTCAGCGTCGTGTTGAAATTGCAGATCGGCAGCGAAGAAAACTTGCGCGGCAAGGCGCAAGTGGGCAGCTACACGGCCAATCTGTTGTCGCGCGGCACGGATAAACTGTCGCGCCAGGAAGTGAAGGACAAGTTCGACCAGCTGGGCATGCAAGTGGCCATTTCGGGCGGCGCCGAGGGCGTCACGGCCATGCTGACGGGCAAGCGCGAGAACTTGCCGGCCGCCATGGACCTGCTGGCGCAAGTGCTGCAAAAACCGGCCTTGAGCGAGACGGAGTTCCTGGAATTGCAGCGCGAGCGCGTCGGCCGCGCGGAGCAGGAATTGCCTGAACCGCAGCCGCTGGCCGTGAACGCCTTCCGCCGCCTGCTCGACGCCACGCCGGAAGGCCATGTGCGCCACGTGGCGACCCTGCCGTTTGATCTGGCGCAATGGAAAGCCATCAAAGTGGCCGATGTGAAAGCCTTCCATGGCGCGTATTATGGCGCCGCCAACGCCACCTTTGCCGCCGTGGGCGACTTCGACCCGGCCGCGCTGAAGGCGCAAGTGACCAGCCTGTATGGCGGCTGGAAGGCGCAGCAGCCGTATGTGCGCATCCCCGACGCCGTCAAGCCCGTCAGCGGCGAGAAAGTCACGCTGGAAACGCCGGACAAGGCGAACAGCGTGCTGTTCGCCATCCAGCCGATGCCCCTCAAGGATGACGCCGCCAACTATCCCGCCTTGCTGATCGCCAATCATATGCTCGGCGGCGGCGCCTTGCGCAGCCGCCTGGCCGACCGCATCCGCCAGAAGGAAGGCCTGTCGTACGGCGTCGGCTCGCAAGTGAGCATCCCGTCGCGCGAACCGGCCGGTTACTGGATGGCGTATGCGATCAGCGCGCCGCAAAATACGGTCAAGGTCGAAGCGGCCCTGCGCGAGGAAATCGCCAAGGTGCTGGCCGACGGTTTCACGCAAGAGGAACTGGCCGAGGCGAAGAAAGGCTGGCTGCAATCGGAAGAAGTGGGCCGCACGCAGGATGCGGGCCTGGCGCGCGCGCTGGCCGGCTACCTTGCCGAAGACCGCACCATGGCCTACGACAAGGACCTGGAAGCGAAAGTAGCCGCCTTGACCCTGGCGCAAGTGAACCAGGGCTTGCGCGAGTACCTGAAACCGGCTGCCGTCTCGATCGTGACGGCGGGCGATTTCGCCAAGGTGGCGAAAGAGGGCGACAGCGGCGCCAAGGCGACGACGTCGAAATAAGCCGTTTTACATAGAAAAACCCGCCGGCAAGGTCACTTGCCGGCGGGTTTTTTTTATTGACGTGTGTCAGCTTAGCGTGGGGCTAATTCCGCGACATAAATTTCGACGCGGCGGTTGCGTGCGCGTCCGGCCGCATCCGCATTCGAGGCGATCGGCTCGCGGGCGCCGCGGCCTTCCGTGACGACGCGCGTTGGCGACACGCCGCGCATGGCCAGGTAGTCGCGCGTGTGGGCCGCGCGTTCCACCGACAACGGTTCGTTGATGGAATCGCTGCCCGTGCTGTCCGTGTGGCCGATGATGCTGACCGTGGTGTTCGGGTTTTCATTCAGGGTGGCGGCGAAGCGGTCGAGGATGGGGCGGAAGTTGCCCTTGATGTCGGCGCGGTTGGTGTCGAAAGAAATGTCGCTTGGGATTTCCATTTTCAGGCGGTTGTCGGCCGTCTGCGTCACTTGCACACCAGTACCCTGGGTGGCTTGTTCCATCGCGCGCTTCTGGTTTTCCATGCGGTTCGACCAGATATTGCCGACGACGGCGCCCGCTGCCGCACCCAGCAGGGCGCCGCCGGCCGTGCGGCCGCTGCTGCCGCCACCGGTGGTGCCGCCGATCAAGGCGCCCAGGCCAGCGCCGATGCCTGCGCCCGTGGCCGTGCCGCGTTGTGTGGCGGACATATCCGCGCAGCCGCTGGCGGCCAATGCGATCACCAGCATGCCGATCAGGGATTTGGCGCCGGGGCCTTTGTTGAAGGTTTCTTTCATGGATTTTCTCCTTGTTTTGTTATTGGGACATACCCAGGACTACCCGTACACGTTACTGCAAAATGCCGCCGCGTGCCAGCGCGCGCACACGACACCTGAAAGGCGGCAAAAGAGCGGCGCCCGTGTGCACGCGCGCCGCTCTTGTCTGGCCATGTTAACGGCCTGGGCTATAAACCGCGCCCGCTGATCAGGCGCAGCAGCACCATGATCACGGCGACCACCAGCAGGATGTGAATGAAGCCGCCAATGGTATAGGAAGTTACCAGGCCCAGCAGCCAAAGAATAATGAGTACGACGGCGATTGTATACAGCATGATGTGTCCTCCGAGAGTGATGTGTGGATGACGGCGGCTGCCTTGGCCTTGCGCCGTCATCGGTGCTTGTCATTGCGCGGCGACCGGGTCGCTGAACGCTGATGCCATGACTAAGTGTCCACTTTGTTTCCCCTGTGTTCTGTACGCTGTCGTACACAAGGCTCAACTATCGGGGGCGGTCGGCGTGTTCGTCGGCCATGCCTGGCACCCACGCCAGTATGCCGGCCATGCCGACGGCGCCCGCCAGGCAGCTGACCATGCCGCCCGTGAGCAACAGCATGACGCCAAATACGGGGCCGCCCGCTGGCGGCGCCAGATCCAGCGCGCAGAAGCCCAGCGCGGTGGCCAGCACGCCGCCGCCAATCAAGCCGAGCCACATCCTGTTGCTGCCTGCCTTGTCGTTTTCCATCGCTGCTCCTTGTGGCGAATATCCGTTGAACTTTCCTGAGTGCATCATCTCGCGCGACGGCAAACTCATCTGTACGCCAACGAACATGATCAAAAAGAAAACGCCCGGACAGGCCGGGCGTGTGTTGAATTGGCAACGCTGGCGGGCGGCCTGCTTGCCGCCGGCCGCTTAGCCCATGGCGCGCAAGGCGCCGTTGACGACGCGTACGCGGTCGCCCTGGCGCCAGTTCGGCGCGGCGCTCTGGTGCACGGTGCGCGTCTTGCCGTTGTCGAGGCGCACGACGATGTTGTAGCTGCGCGTGGCGCGCACGCTGCCTTCGATCTGGTTGCCGGCCACGGCGCCGCCAACGGCGCCCAGCACGGTGGCCAGCTGCTTGCCGTGGCCGCCGCCGACCTGGTTGCCCAGCAAGCCGCCGACGACGGCGCCGCCGGCCGCGCCCACGCCGCTGCCTTCGGCGCGCGTATTGACTTCATGGATGGCTTCGATCACGCCGCAATTGCCGCACACCTGTGGTGCAGGGGCTGCCGCGTATTGTTGCTGTGGCTGCTGCTGTGGCTGTTGTGGCTGCGGCTGGCGCACGGGCTGTTGCTGCTGTGGCGGCAGGGCGTCCAGCGGCTGCGCGCCAGCCGCTGGCTGGTTCGCCTGCAGGTTGGCCAGCTGTTCGGCCGAAGTGCTGGCCGCCAGTGGCTGGCTATCGCCCTGGGAAGAAGGCAGCCAGCCCATCAGGGCAGCCGTGCCCACGCCGCAAAACAGCAGGACGGCGACGGCGGCGGCAAGCACCAGCGGGTGGAGGGATTTGGTGGTGGTCGTCATGGAAAGCTCCTTGGTTTTTATAAATAATGAAATGGGTAGTGCGTGTTCAGCGTGTTATGTGCGTCTGTTGCCAGTGTGCTGCGCCGCTTGCCGTGCTTCCGTGCGTCACCGTACATACAGGGGCATTGCCGCACCGTAGGCTAGGTAAAAATTATGTCGAGTTGTAACGACACCAAGGAAAAGCAATGCCATCAACGACTGCCAGCATGACCGTCTCCCGCGACGCAGGCCGATCCGGCCTGGGCACGTCCGCGGGCGCGCCTGACGCCGGCAACCGCTTGCTGGCCAGCCTGCCCGAGCACGACTCGCGGCACCTGGCGGCGCTGTTCGATACCGTGAAGGTCGAGGTGGGAGAGGTATTGTACGAACCGGGCCAGCCTATCGACTACATCTACTTTCCCCGCGACTGCCTGATTTCGCTGCTGGCCGTGGCGGAAGGCCGCATGACCCTGGAAGTGGGTTCCGTCGGCCGCGAAGGCGTGCTGGGCGCTTCCGTCGCGCTGGGCCACGACCAGGCGCAAGTACGTGCCGTGGTGCAACGTTCCGGCACGGCCAGCCGCATCGTGCGGGCCCAGTTCTGCGCCGAGTTTTCCCGGCTCGAGTCCCTGCAGCGCTTGCTGTACCGCTACACGGACACCTTGCTGGCGCAAGCCATCCAGATTGCCGTGTGCAGCCGCTTCCACGTGCTCGAGGCGCGCCTGGCCCGTTCGCTGCTGATCACGCGCGACCGCCTGCAATCGGAAAAATTTCACCTGACACATGAATTTCTCGCCCATACCCTGGGCGTGCGGCGGGTCGGCGTGACCAAGGCGGCCAGCGCGCTGCAACAGCAAAAACTCATCACCTACAGCCGCGGCAATATCGAGATCCTCGATTCGGCGGGGCTGGAAGCCGTATCCTGCCGCTGCTACGAACTGGTCAAGGATAGCGGCCCCATCGGCATGGCCAAGGTCTTCGTCTGACCAGGCCGGTCTTCGTCCCTCCTGCTTGCATCCTGACGTTGCAGACGCAAAAAAGCGGGGCGGGCGCCTGGGCACCCACCCCGCTTTCTTGAACAGCAATTACTTCGGCTTGACCTGATTGCCGATCACGCCGCCGACGGCGGCGCCGCCAACTGCGCCGACGGCGCTGCCGCCCGTCAGCACGGAGCCGGCGACGGCGCCAATGCCGGCGCCGACGGCCGTGTTTTTATCCTGGCGCGACATATTGGCGCAGGCGGTAAGGCTCAGCAGCAGGGCGGCGACGGAAGCGGTGGTGGCGAGTTTTTTGATGGTTTGCATGATGGTTCTCCTATGAATTCGGGTCTCGTGGCGCCGGCTTGGCATGCGCCGGGAGGTGGTTCGTGTCGCCACGTCTTGGGTGTTTCAGGCACGATCACAGAATAGAATTGTGGCAAGGCAGGGTCTGTTCGCCAACGCACATAGGGGTGTAACAATTGTAAAAGCACACACCACGCTTAGCGTGCCTTGCGTGCGGGTTTACCCGGTTTCGGCGCCGCCGGCTTGACTCTCGCCTGGGCCAGCAGCGCCGCGCAGGCGCTGTCCTCGACGGGGCCGCTATTGACCAGCGGCAGCAGCGCCGCCACGGGCGCCACCACGGCCAGCGCCAGCGCGCCACCGGCGCGCAGGGCCAGCACGCCCTTGTCGACGCTTACGTCGGGCTTGCTGAAAGTGCCATGCACATACAGGGGCGAGCGCAGCGAAAAGATGCGCAAGCCCTTGCTGTCCGGCCGCAGGGTCAGGTCCAGCCGTTCATCGGCCAGGTTCACCGTGCCATCGATATGCAGGATGGCGTCATCCGTGTCGACGATGAACTGGCGCGTGCGCATCAAGCCCTTGGTGACGGCGAAGTCGGCGGCCATGCAGTTCAGCCTGACCTGCTTGTCGCCCGCCAGTTTGGCCAGCACGACACTGCCGATATTCAAGCCCATTTCTTCCAGCAGCAGCTTGCTGATGCTGCCCCGGTCGATCAGCGCGCGCACTTCGCCGTTCGAGCTGCCCAGCAGGGTGGCGACGGAATTGCCCGTGGCCGACAGCGACGCATCGCCATTGATTTCTCCCACGCTCGCTTGCAAGGCAGGCAGGCGGGGGAACAGTTGCTGGATGTGCAGATGGCGGGCGCTGGCCTTGAGTTCGGCCGCGATGCCGTTGGCGATGACCTTGCCGCTGCCGTCGAGCCTGATCTGCGACGACAGTGTGCCGCCCGCCACGTTGAAGTTGAGCGGCGCCAGGGACAGCACGCCGTCCGTCAGCTGCACATGCGTGTCGAGCTTGCTGATCGGCAGCTCGGCGTCGCGCGTGATCTTGTCGGCCGTGTAGCGCACGTCGGCGTCCAGGCTGATCCAGCGCTCCGTCTTGAAGGTTTCCACCGGCAGCACGCGGCCGGCCGGCTGCGTCGACGGCACGCCCCGTTCCTTCTTGCTGGCGCTGGAGTCGGCGCCCACCAGCGGACCGAGGTCGGAAAATTGCAGCAGGCGCGAGTGGACTTCGCCCGTCAGGCGCTTGCGTGGCGTGCTGGCGGAAAAGGCCAGCTTGCCACTGATGTCGCTCGAGCCCACCTTGCCGCTGAACTGGTCGTACACCCATTCGCCGCCGCGCGGCGCCAGGGTGCCCGTCAAATGGCCTTCCGTGCTGAAGTGCGGCGTTTCCGGCAGCAGCACGCCCGTCAAGGGATACAGGCGGGCCATGCTGGGCCCGGATAGCTTCAGGCGCACGTCGAGCGCGGCCAGGTCTGCCGGGCGCGTCAGCGTGCCTTCGATGGCCACGCTGCTGCCGCTCGCGCGCATGTCGGCCTGGATAGGGAAGGGCGTGCCTTGCCGCTGCAGCGACAGCACGCCACCCGCCTTGCCGCCACCGGTGACGGTTTCGCCGCGGTAGCTGCCCGACAGTTTCCACGCGATGCCGTAGCGCGCATCGTCCGCGATGGTGTCGACATCGGCGCGCATCGCCGTCCTGGTGACGCCATCATCCAGATGTACCGTGCCCTTGCTGAAGACCACGCTTTGCAATTCCAGCTGCCACGGCGATGGCTGGTCCTGCTTGTCGAAGGTCCAGTTGTTCTTGCCATCCTTGCTGCGCAGCAAATGGACCTGCGGCGTGTCGAAGCGCAATTGCGGAATGATGATTTTCTTGTCCAGCAGGGCCAGCGGATTGAGCGAGAACGCCAGCTGGCTCACGCTGGCCAGCTGCGCCTGGCCATCCGCCGCTGCCATGGTGCTCGGGTTGCCCAGGCGTACGTCCTTCGCCTGCAGGTGCGGCCACGGCAAATAGTCGCGCCAGCTTTTTTGCCCCGCGCTGCCGGCTGGCTGCTGCCACGTCAGCGCCAGGTCGCCCTCGATGGCGAACGGCCGTCCCAGCGCTTCGCTGGCGCGCCCATTGAGCCAGGGCTTGGCGCGGTTCCAGTCCATATTGAGCAGGACGATGGACGCCGTGACGGGCAGGGCAACGAGCACGGCGGCACTGGCGAGGGCGATTTTCTGGCGGCGGGAGAGCGGCATAAGCTGATTCTTTCTGGACAAGTAGGCACGATGCTACAGGAATCGTCCTAAAGCCGGGGCCGTTTCAGGTTTTACTGGCGGGCACGTGCGCTGGCGCACCTTGCCGATGCAAGTATTGTCGATTTCCTACCCTATGTGCGGCACCGAACGGATATGCGGGGGAGCGGGGCCTATAACGTCATACATCAAACGCCGTTCCTGATTCGTTCCATGTATGACTGATATCGTTACCTCACTCTCCAGGAGAAGAAAAATGACAAACCGAGATTCCATCAAGACGCCCATGACCGCTCTGGCCGCCTGCGTCGCCGCCGTCGTGCTGATGGCGGGCTGTTCCAGCCTGAAGACGCCGGCCACGGCCGACGTCGCCGTGTCGCGCGCCGCCGTCGATAACGCCGCCAGCGCCGGCGCCGCCGACCTGGCGCCCGATGAAATGCGTTCGGCCCGCGAAAAAATGCGCATGGCCAACCAAGCCTTGAAAGACCGCGACTACAAGACGGCGCGCGACCTGGCCGACCAGGCGCAAGCCGATGCCAAGCTGGCGCAAAGCAAGGCCAACTCGGCCAAGGCGACCAGCGCCGCCGATGAAATCAACGAGAACATCCGCGTCATGCGCGAAGAGCTCGACCGTGCCAACCAGCAAGCGCCAAAACAATAAGCAACAACAAGAACAGGACCCCATCATGAAAAAAGCTACTTACACCACGATTCCCGGCCTGCTGGCCATGGCCGCTTTCGTTGCCGCCTGCAGCTCCGCACCGACCACCACCAGCCTGCTCGACCAGACGCGCGGCGATTACATGGCGGCGCAATCGAACCCGATGGTGTCGACCTATGCGCCACGCGAATTCCGCGAAGCGAGCGCTGCGCTGGAAGCGGCGAACGCGGCCGCCACGCGCCAGGAAGATAGCGACAAAGTCGACAAGCTGGCCTACCTGGCCAAGCAAAAGATAGCCACGGCGCAAGAAGTCGCCAAGCAGAAGGCAGCGGAGGCCGATATCGCCAACGCGGGCAAGCAGCGCGACCAGTTGCGCCTCGATGCGCGCACGCAGCAGGCTGACCAGGCCACGGCCCGCGCCCAGGCGGCGCAAGCGGATGCGGAAGCGGCCAAGGCCCAGGCGCAAGCGGCCGAAGCGTCGGCCCGCGATGCGCAAGCCCGCGCCGCCGGCCTGGAAGCGCAGCTGGCCGACCTGGCCGCCAAGAAAACCGAGCGCGGCATGGTGATCACCTTGGGCGACGTGCTGTTCGGCACGGACAAGGCGGCTCTGACGGCAGATGGCATGAATACGGCGCGCAAGCTGGCCGACGTGCTGAAAAACAATCCGCAGCGCACCGTGCTGATCGAAGGCTTTACGGATAGCACGGGCGGTTCCGCGCACAACCTGGAACTGTCGCAACGCCGTGCCGAGTCCGTGCGCAATGCGCTGCTGGAACAAGGCATCAGCCGCGACCGTATCGCCACGAAAGGTTATGGCGCCGCCTATCCGGCCGCCGGCAACGATACGGCGGCGAATCGCCAGCTGAATCGCCGTGTGGAAATCGTCTTGTCTGAGGACAATACCGCTATTCCCGCCCGCCGCTAAGCCGCGCCGCCTGGCTCGGCAATAAAAAGGCAGCACCGGCCGAAGGTTGGCCGGTGGATACCCATGCAAGACTTGAAAGGAAACATCATGACCCACACATCTGTTGAGATTCCAGTTGGCATCGACACGGCCGCCATCCGCGCTGCCGCCCGCAACCTGGACGACGGCGCCGTGACGGCCGGTTATCAGGGCGACCGCCAGGAGTTGATTACTCTGTTGAATGGGGCGCTGGCCACCGAACTGGTGTGTATTGCGCGCTATAAACGCCATTACTACACGGTGAGCGGGCGCGACAATGGCAGCATCAAGGCCGAGTTCCTCGAGCATGCGCAGCAGGAGCAGGAACACGCGGACTGGCTGGCCGAGCGCATCGTGCAATTGAATGGCAAGCCAGATTTTAATCCTGCAACATTGCTTGCACGCAGCCATGCCGAGTATGATGACTCTGAAGATGTGCAAAGCATGGTGCGTGCCAATCTGATCGCGGAACGGGTGGCGATCGAGTCGTATCGCCAGATGATCGTGAAAATCGGCGACAAAGACCCGACCACACGCCATTTGTTGATCAAGATCATGGCTGTCGAGGAAGAGCACGCCGATGATATGCGCGATCTAATGGAATAGTGTTTTTGAGTAAAGTAGGTATAGTAACTACATTCATCCACAGCTAAGGAGCTAAACCATGTTGGAAAACAATATCACCACCGTCAATAACGATGTCAAAACCCTGGTCAAGGATGCGCAAGCCCTGTTCAGCGCCGCTGCCGCGCTGACCGGCGAAAAGGCCGATGAAGTGCGCGTCAAGGGCATGAAAACCCTGGACGCCGCCCTGGCCAAGGCGCATGAAGCGCAAGCATCGGCCATCGTCGCCACCAAGCAGATGGCTGCCCAGGCGGACGGCTATGTCAAGGAAAACCCATGGCGCACGGTGGCCGTCGCCGCTGGCGTCGGCGTGCTGGTCGGCTTCATCCTGGGCCGCAAGTAATCCACTTCAGGAGCGATATGGACAAGTCTGCTTCGTCTCACCAGGGGCCGGGATTGATCGGCTCGGTCGCCGGCCTGGCCAAAAACGCCGTCGGACTGATGTTGTCGCGGCTGGAACTGGCCACCATCGAACTGTCGGAAGTGCGCAATCACATGTTGCAGCTGATTGTCATTTTCGCGCTGGCGACGGTGGCGGGCTTGTTCGCCATCGCTTACGGCAGCGTGCTGATCGTCTTCCTGGCCTGGGATAGCCTGGGCTGGAAGATCCTGGCGATCATGACGGTCGTGTTCGTGCTGCTGGCCATCGCCCTGGTCATGTATGCGCGTGCCATGCTGCGTCAAGGAAAGCTGTCCATGCCGGCCACCATGGCGGAATTGAAGGCTGACCGCGACATGCTGATGTAAGAGGAGAATTCATGTCGGACAACGACAAACTGGCGGCGCAAGCCGCCCGCAAGCGCCTGCTGATCGCCCAGGGCGAAATGTATCGCGTGGGCATCGTGCATGCGCGCGCCAACGCGGCTTATGCGTTGCGCCCCGAGTCGATGCTGCAGGGCGTGGTGGAAACGGCGGTCGGCTTTGCCGGCCACCGCGTCGAGTCCTTGCTGGCGCCAGGTGGCATGCGCCTGCAAGGCGCCATGCCCTACGTGCTGACGGCGCTATCATTTATTGGACGCAAGAAGCTGGTCAAGCCGGCCCTGGTCCTCGTGGCCGTGGCCGCCGTCGCCGCCAGCTGGCTGCGCCGCAAGCGCTGAACGCCAGCCGTGTTGCACAGAAACGCCGTCATCGACGGCGTTTTTTTTGCTGGTACCCAAGGTCCGGCGCACACGGACGCAATCCCTTACAATGATACCCGCCGCATTTTGCGCGGCGGACAGAGGGGCCATCTTGATGACGAATTCGAAGACACCGATCAATCAGTTAAATCCCTCGCGCCTGCGTATCGTGCTGGTGCTGCAAGGCGGCGGCGCGCTGGGCGCCTACCAGGCCGGCGTCTACCACGCGCTGCACGAGCATGGCCTGGCGCCCGACTGGGTGGTGGGCACCTCGATCGGCGCCATCAATGCCGCCATTCTGGCCGGCAACAAGCATGAGGACAGGCTCGTGCGCCTGAAACAGTTCTGGCAGCGCGTGGCGCACCGCGACAGCATCGACATGAACCTCGTGTCCGACCAGCAGCGCCGTTCGAACATCTGGCTGGCCACGCTCGATACGGTGCTGCGCGGCGTGCCCGGCTTCTTCAAGCCGCGCAGCTTCAGCTTGTTTCCCGCCGGAATCGCCGTCAAGCCGGAAGAAGCCAGTTTTTATGACACCAGCGAGCTGGCCAGCACGCTGGAGGAACTGGTCGATTTCGATTACCTGAACCAGCCCGGCGGCATGCGCCTGACGGTCAATGCCCTGCGCGTCAAATGTGGCAGCCTCACCAGTTTCGACAGCCATCAGCAGCGCTTGACGTCCGAGCATATCCGCGCCAGCGGCGCCTTGCCGCCCGGCTTTGCCGGCGTGCGCGTCGATGGCGATTTATATTGGGATGGCGGCCTGTATTCGAACACGCCGCTGGAAACCGTGCTCGACGACACGCCCCACGTCGACACCCTGGTCTTCATGGTGGACTTGTGGAGCTCGGAAGGGCCGGAACCGACCACCCTCGATGAAGTGCAGACGCGGCAGAAGGACGTCACCTTCGCGTCGCGCTCGAAGCGGCATATCGCCGACTATGTCAATACGCACACCTTGCAGCGCAAATTGCGCGAACTGTATGCCAAGCTGCCCGATACGGCGCACAACCGCCAGCAGACGGAAGAGCTGGTAGCGCTGGGCTGCGACAGCACCATGCACATCGTGCGCCTGCCGTACGCGGGACGCGACTGGCACATGGCGGCCAAGGATATCAATTTTTCCAAGGGCTCCATCGAGTGGCGCTGGGAGCAGGGCTACCAGGACGGCTTGCGCGCGATCAAGGCGGCTGGCTGGCTCGCCTTTGTCACGGAAGACACGCCGCTCGTGGTGCACGAACTCCCGCCCTACGAGCGCGACGCGGCCTGATCAGGCCGCGTCGAAATCACTGCGCATCACTGCGGATGGGCCGCTTCGCGCAGCTTTTCCGCGTTCGCCATGTCTTGCCGATAAGTGTCCTGTGCTTCCTTCAGGCAGGCGGCGCGCGCGGCGGACGGTTCCGAACGGCAGGCTTTTTTGGCCTCGGCCAGGGCGGCGGCGATTTCCTTGCGCAGGGTGCGCAGCTGGGCTTGCGCCGTGCTGTCTTCCTGGTACCAGCGTTGCGGGTCGCCCGGCTGCGGCGTGGCCGTCTGGGCCAGCGCCAGTGGCGCCACGCTGCAGGCGAACAGGGTGGCCAACAGTGTGTTGTGGATAGTCATGATATTTCCTCCTTGAAATAAGAAAGGCGCCGAAGCGCCTTTTTTTACAACCTGCCTGTCAGTAATAGCAGGATCAGTATCACCACGACCAGGCCGGCGATGCCGCTGGGGCCGTAACCCCAGTTACGGCTGTGCGGCCAGGTGGGCAGGACGCCGACCAGGGCCAGGATCAAAATGATCAGAATGATGGTGCCCATGGCAACTCCTTGTTATCGTACGGCGCATGCGGGATGGCGGATGCCTGCTGGCAAGCTCCGCCGAAAATTAATAGCGGTAGACGCGGCCGTCAACGACGCGTACGCGGTTGCCTGGGCGCAAGTCATTCGCATTGTCCTGCACCACGGTGCGGTATTCGCCGTTGTCGAGGCGCACGCTGATCTGGTAGGCCTGCGCCTGCTGTTTGCGGCCTTCGACCTGGTTGCCCACGACGCCGCCGGCGACGGCGCCCGCCACGGTGGCGGCCGTGCGTCCGCTGCCCGAACCGATGGTGTTGCCCAGCAGCGCGCCAGCGATGCCACCGACCACGGCGCCGGCGCCACTGGTTTGTCCGCCACCCTGCACGATCTGGATGGAGTCGACGGTGCCGTACATGGCCGATTCAGGCTGGTTGGCCGGATAGTATTGTTGTGATTGGTAAGAAGGGCCGGTGGCGCAACCGCTCAGTACGGCGGTTGCGGCGAGCATCAGTGCAGCCAAGGTGGCGTTGGTTTTCATTTTATTCTCCTGACGAGGTGAGGGTGTAGTGCCATCTTAGTCATGCCCCCAGCCCCGGTCTGTACGCTGCCGCACGCACTTATTTCGTATTGAAATGGTCATTTCCCCGGGGCGATCCGGCAAAACGTTGTTATTTCCCCTTGTTTGTCTCCCGCTTGCAAAATAAATTACTTGTGTACGGCAGCGTACAGAAGAGAGACGGCGATCCACGTAAAACGGTAGTCATGCCAAGCAGACATGCTTGCTACCACCAGGGAGAACGACATGAACAAGAATAAGCTTTGCACCGCCATCGTTGTCAGCCTGGCATGCGCCGCCTGGGGCGGCCAGGCAGTGGCCGCCACGCCGGAAGCGAAAGCAGCCTACAAGGCAGCCAATGAAAAGGCGGGCCAGAATTACAAGCTGGCGCATGCGGAATGCGAAAAAATCACGGGCAACCCGAAGGATGTCTGCATCGCCGAAGCGAAGGCCGTGCGTGCCTACGATGAAGCGGTGGCCCAGGCGCAATATACGAATACCCTGCGTGCCTACACCAAGGCGCGCATCAAGATTGCCGATGCGAACTACGACGTCGACCTGGCCCGCTGCAATGCGCTGACGGGCAACGACAAGGATGTCTGCGTCAAGCTGGCCAAGTCCACCAAGGTGGCGGCCCTGGCCGACGCCAAGGCGGACAAGAAAGTCATCGAAGCACGCAGCGATGCGCGTGAAGCAAAAAGAAAAGCCGAGTACAAGGTCGCGGCAGAAAAATGCGATGCATTGGCCGGCGCAGCCAAGGATGACTGTATCAAGGCTGCAAAAACCCAGTTCGGCTACTGAGCTCCTTCCGGCGCGCAGTCACCAACTGGTACAAGAAGCTCATTGTGAGCACATTGATTGACCACTCCTAAGGAAAAAAACCATGAAATTCACTAAATCTATCGCTACTGGCCTTTTCGTCGCTTCCCTGTTCGCCGTTGCAGGTTGCGCTTCGACTCCAACCAAGGAAGGCACGGGCGAGTACATCGACGACGCGGCCATCACCGCCAAAGTGAAAGCCAGCATCTTCAATGAGCCTACCCTGAAATCGACGGAAATCAACGTTGAAACCTTCAAGGGCGTGGTTCAGCTGAGCGGTTTCGTGGCCCAGCCAGCCGATGCCGCCAAGGCGGGCGAAGTCGCCCGTGGCGTCAAGGGCGTGAAGTCGGTGAAAAACGACATCCGCGTCAAGTAATGGCCTGAGCTGCCGCAGCGGCCGGCCCCACGGCTGGCCCTGCGGCCCTCCACCGACCGTCGCGGGAATCGCATGCATATCCAGCCTACAGATACCCCGCCCGAGCCGGTGGCGGCTGCCTCCACCGAGCCTGCCGGGCCGCCTCCCGACGCGCCGGTGGAACACCCGGACGCATCCCTGCGTTTGCCGCTGCACGTCAATGCGCGTGGCATGGCACTGGGCATCATCGCCACCGTCAGCTTCATTTATGCGCTGCAGTGGGCACAGAAATTCCTCATTCCCGTCCTTTTCGGCATTTTCATTGCCTATACCCTCAATCCCGTCGTCGCCTGGCTGGAAAAGCTGCGCCTGCCGCGCGCCGTCGCCACCACCGCCGTCACGGCCCTGATCCTGTTCGGTTCCTTCGTCGTGGTCGAGCGCGTGCAGGGCGAATTCGAATCCATCGTGGAAGAGTTGCCGGCCGCCACACATAAACTGTCGCGCCTGATCGCCGCCAATACGGGCGGCAAGAACAGCACCTTCCAGAAGATGCAGGCCGTGGCCAATGAAATCGAGCAAGTGGCCGCCGGCGCCGAGGCGCGCCGCAACAACCGCCGCGCCGCCGCCGCCGAGGCGCCCAATTTCAAGATCATGGACTGGGTCTGGGCCGGTTCGCTGGGCCTGGTGGGCTTCCTCAGCCAGGCCACCATGGTCATCTTCCTCGTCTTTTTCCTGCTGTTGTCGGGCGATACCTTCAAGCGCAAGCTCGTCAAGCTGACGGGCCCCTCGCTGAGTCGCAAGAAGGTCACCGTGCACATCCTGGAAGACATCAATACCTCGATCCAGAACTATATGTTCATGCTGCTCGTCACGAATGGCTTGCTGGCCGTCCTGATGTGGATCGCCCTGCGCGTGATCGGCCTGGAAAACGCGGGTGCCTGGGCCATCGTGGCCGGCTTGTTGCACATCATGCCGTATTTCGGGCCCTTGCTCATCACCATTTCCACGGGTCTCGTCGCCTTCTTGCAGTTCGAATCGCTGGAAATGGTCTTGCTGGTGACGGGCACCTCGATGGCCATCGCCACTCTGGTGGGCACCTTTGTCACCACCTGGATGACGGGGCGCATCGCCCGCATGAATCCCACGGCCGTGTTCATCAGCCTGCTGTTCTGGGGCTGGTTGTGGGGCGTATGGGGTTTGCTGCTGGGCGTGCCCATCATCGTCATCGTGAAGGTGGTGGCCGAGCGCGTGCAGGGCATGGAAGTGGTGGCCGAGCTGCTGGGCGAATAGCTTGCGGAAACGCCAACGGCGCCCGTGGGCGCTTGCGTGTGCCGCGGACAATCAGGACTGGTGACGTTTCAAGATCTTGACTTGCACGTCGCCGTCGTCCGTCTTCGGCATATCCCGCATGCTGCCCAGCTGCAGGGCGAACTGGCGCGTGAACTCGGCGCCCAGGAAAAAGATCTGCGCCGAGTAATACACCCACAGCAGCAGGGCCACCAGGGAGCCGGCCGCGCCATAGCTGCTGGCCACGCCGCTATTGCCGATATACACGCCAATCGCATATTTCCCCAATGAAAACATGAAGGCCGTGCCGATGGCGCCGATCAGCACGTCGCGCCAGGACAGGCGCACGCGCGGCAGCATTTTATAGATGACGGCGAACAGGCTGGCGATGACGGCAAAGCCGATCAGGTTCGACAGGATGGCAAACAGCACGGCCGTGTCTTTCCACACGCCTTCCCAGAAGTTGGCGAGGATGGCCATGGCCGCGTTGACCACCAGCGACACCATCAGCAGGAAGGCCAGTACCAGCACCAGGCCGAAGGACAGCAAACGCGTGCGCAGCATGTCCCAGGCGCCCGCTTCCTTCAGCGGCGGTACTTGCCAGATTTCATCGAGACTGGCCTTCAGTTCGGCAAACACGCTGGTGGCGCCAAACAGCAGCAGGGCGCTGGCGATGAGGGTGGCGATGCGCCCCTGGTCATGGTTCTTCGCACCGGCCAGCACCAGCTGGATGGCTTCGGCGCCCTGCGTGCCTAGCAATCCCTGCAATTGCCCCATCAGCTCGCCGCGCGCGGCGGCCGGGCCATAGAAAAAGCCGGCGATGGCGATCACCAGCACGAGGATGGGGGCGATGGAAAACAGGGTGTAATAGGCGAGGGCGGCGCCCTTGCTCGAGGCGCGGTGTTCCAGCCATTCGGTGACGGAACAGACGATGACGCTGCGCATCTGCTTGCTGAACGGCGCCAGGCCGGCCAGTCTGGGATAGCGGGTAGAAAAATTCATGATGACTTTCAATGCAAAAAAGGGGCGCGAGCCCCTTTTTTATTCACAAGTGGCGTACCACTGTTGAGCTTACTGCACGCGGCGTTCGATGGTGATCTGTTCCACTTCAACGCGGCGGTTTGGTTCCAGGCACTTGATCAGGTCGGCACGCTTCTTGTTGTCGCAGGTGACGACAGGATTGGTGGAGCCCTTGCCTTCGGCCGTCAGGCGGTTGGCGGCCACGCCTTTGGCAACCAGGTATTCCTTGACTGCATCAGCGCGCTGCTGCGACAGTTTCAGGTTGTACTTGGGCGAACCGATGCGGTCGGCATAACCACTGATGACGACGTTGTTGACGTCCGGCACGGCGTTCAGCACGCGGGCGATTTCGTCGAGCTTGGTCTGTGTCGGACCCAGCTTGGCGCTGTCGAACGCGAACAGTTCCGTTGCCGACATCGTCACTTTTTCAAAGCGTGCTGGCGGCGGTGGCGGTGGCGGCGGCGGTACGACCACGACGACCTCTTCACGCACTGGCGGCGGTGGTGGCGGTGGTGGTGGCGCAGCCGGTTTGTCGAACGCGTAGTTCAGGCCCAGCGTGATGTAGTAGTTATTGGATTTGCTGCTTGGATCAAAGGTGTTACCGCGCAGGAAGCCGTGCACATTGCGCACGTCAGCCTGGAGCGACAGTTGCTCCGTGATGCTGGACTGGAAACCCAGGCCGACGCTGGCGTATGGCGAGCTCTTGCTGCGTTCACCGAAGGCGAAGCTGGTGTCCTTGTCGCGCTGCATGCCGGCACCGACCAGCAGGAAGGGACGGAAGGCTTTGCGCGAGAACATGTACAAGCCGTCTACGCCCAGCGTATTTTGCTGGTAGCGTTGACCGCCATCCTTCGAGCGGGCATACGTGGTACCCAGTTGAATATCCCAGTCCTGGGAAACGGGTTTACCGAAACGCAAGCCCGCGCCATAGCCGGTTTTATCCGTGGCGAAATCGGAATCTGGCTTGAGTGCGTTGATGCTAGGTTGAATGTACCAGGAAGGATTGATTTCCTGGGCCTGTGCGCCGAGGGCGGAGCACAGTACTGCGGCGGCGACGGCGATTTTTTTTAGATTATTCACAAGTAACTCCCAACGTTGATAAGAGATTTTCTCTACTGCATCAATGCGACGACTGCCAGACATGCTATTGCTAGAGGTAGACAACAATTCCAGGTGCGCTTTCTTGCGATAAATGCACTGCTGTTGGACTAGAGAATACGGTTGCAGGTTCACGTGGTCGGTGCGTTAGCGCACAAAGCATTGTTGTATATCAATGGTGTTGCAGATTCACGACAAAGACTTCTATGTTGAAAAAAACTAATTAGCCTCGGGAAATTTCTGTCATCACGGCCACTTCCTGGCGCCGCGACCAGAGGCAATCGTACGACTTGTTACCGGCGTGCCACTGTATATTAGCAACAATGATGAGCTTGATAACAAATATTACATTGATGTTGTATTCCTGCCGCGTTCTGTTGCCTTGCCGGCCTTCTCCCGGGCAACTATTGTGCGCCGCAGCCAGCTCCGCCACTTTTCATCAAGGAGTCACCCGTGCCTGATCACCCCCGTGTTGTTTCTTCCCCGCTGTTTGGCAAACTGGGCCGGCTAGGTCTGCTGCTGTCGCTGGGCTTGGCTATGCCGGCCTGGGCCGATAGCGGCGTGTCCCTGTTTTCACCGAGCGGCACGGTCAAGGCCGTGCGCCAGGTGCGGGCCCAGTTCGCCACGCCGATGGTGTCGTTTGGCGACATGGGCTTGCCGGCGCCGTTTGTCATCGATTGCGGCAAGGCCGAGCCGGCCGTCGTGGCGGGCGCGGGACGCTGGGCCGACGAGCGCAACTGGAACTATGATTTCGAGCGCGATTTGCCGGCCGGCGTGGCGTGCAGCTTTACCTTGAAGCCGGGCCTGAAGGACTTGGCGGGCCAGGCCTTGCAGGGTACTGGCGCTTACCGCTTTTCCACGGGGGGGCCGGCCATCGTCGAGGCCGTACCGTATGACGGCCAGCCGTATATCGATGAAAACCAGATCTTCGTGCTGGGCCTGGACGCCGCGCCGAACGACGCCAGCGTGGCCGCCCACGCGTATTGCCGCGCCGATGGCATCAATGAAAAGATTCCCGTGCGGCAGCTTGTGGGCAAGGAACTGGAGCAGGTGCTGGCGCTGCGCAAGAATTTTGTCGACCGCTACCTGACCGTGTATTTCAAGAAGCGGGGCGTCATATGGAAAGTGGGCATGCCCGTCGCCAGCAAGGGCGCGCCGCCGCTGCCCGTCACCGTGCTGCAATGCAAGCGCAGCTTCCCCGCCAACGCCAAGGTGTCGCTCGTGTGGGGCGAGGGCATCGCCAGCGCCAGCGGCATCGCCACGGACAAGGCGCAAACGCTGCAGTTCAAGACGCGGCCCGACTTCACGGCCAAGTTCAGCTGCGAGCGCAGCAATCCGAAGGAGCAGTGCATTCCCTTCCTGCCCATGCGCGTGCAGTTTTCCGCCCCCGTGAGCGCGGCGCAGGTGCGCGCCATGACCCTGAAGGGAGGCGGCAAGACCTATGCGCCGACCATCTCGAAGGAAGAGGAAAAAGCGGAATTCCTGTACGGCGCCACCTTCAACGGTCCCTTCCCCGTGCAAGCCAGTTTCGTGCTGAGCCTGCCGCCGACACTGAAGGATGACGCGGGCCGCGCCTTGCTCAACCGCGCGCGCTTTCCCATGACGGTGCGCACGGGCGAACAGCCGCCGCTGCTCAAATTCCCGGCCCCGTTCGGCATCATCGAAGCGAAGGGCGACGGCTTGCTGCCCGTGACGGTGCGCAATATCGAACCCGTGCTGTCGGGCAAGGAAGTCGCGCAAGCCTCGGCCGCCGCCACGGGCGCCACCTTGCGTGTGCCCGACAATGACGACAAGTTCATCATCGAGTGGATGCAGCGCCTGGCCGGCAATGGCGACGGCGGCGAATACTGGCAGCCGTACGCCCAGTATGCGGGCAATATGAGCAAATCCGTACTGGCCGACGCGTCCGGCACGCGGCCCCTCAGCCTGCCGCGCCCCGATGGCAGGAAAACCTTTGAAGTGATCGGCATCCCTTTGCCGAAGCCGGGCTTTTATGTGGTCGAGCTGGCCAGCCCCATCCTCGGCAAGGTGCTGCTGGGCAAACCGAGTACGGCCTACATCCGCACGGCCGCGCTGGTGACCAACCTGGCGGCCCACTTCAAGCATGGCGCGCAATCGTCGCTGGTGTGGGTGACGTCGCTCGACAAGGGCGCGCCGGTGGCGAAGGCGCAAGTGGCCGTGCGCGACTGCGCCGGCAAGCTGCTGTGGCAAGGCGCCACGGGCGCGGATGGCGTGGCGCACATCCCTGGCGAGCTGGCCAATTCCAGCTGCAAGAACAATGGCCGCTACTTTATCAGTGCGCGCAGCGGCGGCGACATGACGTTCACCCTGTCGGACTGGGTGGGCGGCATCGAAGCCTGGCGTTTCAATTTGCCCACGGACGACACGCGCGCCGACAACACCCTGCTGGCCACGGTATTCGACCGCACCTTGCTGCGCGCCGGCGAAACCGTGCACATGAAGCATTTCATCCGCCAGCACACGGGTGAAGGCATGCGCCTGGTCGACAAGAACAACGGTCCCGGCAGCGCCACCTCCGTCGTCATCACGCACCAGGGCAGCGACCAGAACTATCAATTGCCGCTGCGCTGGTCGGCCGGCGGCACGGCGGAAAGCGACTGGCTCATTCCCGCCGACGCCAAGCAGGGCGAGTACAGCGTGACGATGGCGGGTCGCCCGTCCGGCAGTTTCCGGGTCGAGGCGTTCCGCGTGCCCACCATGAAAGCCGTGCTGCAGGGGCCGAAAGCGCCCGCCGTGCAGGCAAAGCAGCTGGCCCTCGATGCGCAGATCACGTATCTGGCCGGCGGCGCCGCCACGAATGCGCCCGTCAAGCTGCGCACGGTGCTGCAAGACAAGAGCGTGACGTTTGCCGACTATCCCGACTATAGCTTCAGCAATGGCGACGTGAAGGAAGGTCTGGTGAAGCAGGGCACGGGCTACGACGACGATGAAGGCGAGTGGCAGGACGAAGGCCATGGCGCGGGTGGTGCCGGCGCCGGCGCGACGGCTGCGCGCACGCAAAGCTTGACTTTGGACAAGGCGGGCGGCGCGCGCATCGTCATCGACCAGCTGCCGCCGCTGTCCGCGCCGCGCGACCTGGTGGCGGAAATGGCTTTCCAGGATGCGAATGGCGAGACGGCCTCGGTGGCGACAAGAGTGCCGCTGTGGCCCTCCAGTTATGTGATCGGCATCAAGCCCGACGCCTGGGCCTTGAGCAAGGATGCCTTCAAGTTCACGGTGGCCGTGCTGGGCACCAATGGCAAGCCCGTGGCGAACGCCCCGGTCGCCGTCGATTTCTTCCAGCGCAACAGCTATTCGCACCGCCGGCGCTTGATCGGCGGCTTCTATGCGTATGAGAACAGCAGCGAAGTGGTCAAGCTGGGCCCGGCTTGCAGCGGCAAGACGGACAACAAGGGCCTGTTGACGTGCGACGTGAAGGCGCCCGCCAGCGGTAATCTGATCTTGCGCGCGCGCACGCAGGATGCGTCCGGCAATGCGGCCGTGGCCAACCGCGACACCTGGGTGGCCGGCAGCGGCGACTGGTGGTTCAACGCCAGCGACAATGACCGCATCGACGTCTTGCCTGAAAAGAAACGCTATGAGCCGGGCCAGGAAGCGAGCTTGCAGGTGCGCATGCCCTTCCGTTCGGGCACGGCCCTGATCACGGTCGAGCGCGAAGGCATCCTCGACACCTATGTGCGCCAGCTCAATGGCCGGGAACCGGTGGTGACTATCCCGGTCAAACCGAATTACGCGCCGAATGTGTACGTGTCCGTGTTTGTCGTGCGCGGGCGCGTCGATGGCGTGCAGCCGACGGCCTTGGTCGACCTGGGCAAGCCGGCCTACAAGATGGGCATCGCACCGCTGAACGTGGGCTGGCAGGCGCATGAACTGAACGTGATGGTGGTGTCCGACAAGGAGGTGTATAAAACGCGCGACAAGGCGGAAGTATCCGTGCGCGTGCGCCGCGCCGACGGTAAACCGCTGCCGGCCGGCGCCGAAGTGGCGCTGGCGGCCGTCGACACGGGCTTGCTGGAATTGATGCCCAACGATAGCTGGAAATTGCTCGATACCATGATGGCACAGCGCAGCCTGCAGGTGGAAACGGCGACGGCGCAGATGCAGGTGATCGGCAAGCGCCATTTCGGCCGCAAGGCCTTCCCGGCCGGCGGTGGCGGCGGCAAGGGCGCCAGCCGCGAACTGTTCGACACCTTGCTGTTCTGGAAGGCCACCGTCAAGCTCGACGCCAAGGGCGAGGCGACGGTGCAAGTGCCGCTCAACGATTCCTTGACGGCGTTTCGCATCGTTGCGATTGCCAGCGCCGGCAAGGAATTGTTTGGCACGGGCAGCACGGATATCCGCAGCTCGCAAGACCTGATCCTGATGTCGGGCTTGCCGACCCTCGTGCGCGAGGGCGACCAGTTGCGCGCGGGCTTTACGGTACGCAACACCTCGGCAGCATCCTTGAGCGTGGACCTCAACGCCAGCGCGGCCGGCAAGGCCTTGCCGCGCCAGAGTTTGACGTTGGCGGCGGGCGAAGCGCGCGAAGTGGGCTGGGATTACCAGGTGCCGCTCGGTGCCCAACAGATTGTGTGGGAGATAGGCGCGAAGGCGGGCAACCATAGCGACAAACTCAAAATCACACAAAAGGTGGGCCAGGCCACGCCCGTGCGCACGTATCAAGCCACCCTGCAGCAGATCGACAAGCCCATCAATATGTCCGTGCAGATGCCGGCCGGCGCCTTGCCGGGCCGGGGCGGCATCCAGACCAGCTTTGTCGCCAGACTGGGCGGCGAGCTGCCCGGCGTGCGCGAGTACATGACCGCGTATCCGTACACCTGCTTCGAGCAAAATACGTCGAAAGCCATCGCCCTGCAAGACCAGGAGGCGTGGAACAAGCTGGCCGCCAGCTTGCCTGCCTACCTGGACAGTGATGGCATGCTGAAATACTTCCCCATCATGGAGCAGGGCAGCGACAGCTTGACGGCCTACGTGCTGTCGGCAACGGCAGAAGCGGGCTATGCGATTCCCGAGCAGACGAAGAACCGCATGGAGGAAGCCTTGACGGCCTTCGTGCAGGGGCGCATCGTGCGCCGCTCCGCGCTGGCCACGACGGACCTGGCCGTGCGCAAGCTGGCCGCGCTGGAAGCGCTGTCGCGCTCCGGCAAGGTGCCGCCCGATGCGCTGGAAAGCATCAGCATCAGCCCGAACCTGTGGCCGACGTCCGCCGTCATCGACTGGAGCCTGTTGTTGCAACGCACGCCAAGCCTGGCGCGCCGCGATGTGCTGCTGGCCGAGGCGCAGCAGATTTTGCGCAGCCGTTTGAACTTCCAGGGCACGACCATGGGCTTTTCCACCGAGCGCAAGGATAACTGGTGGTGGTTGATGGTGTCCGGCGACGTCAACGCCAACCGGCTGCTGCTGGCCGTGCTGGACAATCCGGCGTGGAAGGACGATATCGGTCGCCTGGTGCGCGGCAGCATGGGGCGCCAGAAGAAGGGCCGCTGGGATACGACGGTGGCCAACGCCTGGGGCACCCTGGCCATCGCCAAATTCTCGGCCAAGTTCGAGTCCACCCCCGTGACGGGCGCCAGCGCCGTCAAGCTGGGCGGCGATACGCAAGCGCTCGTGTGGAATGGCGCGGCGAAAGTCGGCCCCGTGCTGCAAGCGTGGCCGAAAGGCACGGATACCCTGGGCCTGGCGCACAGCGGCACGGGCAAACCGTGGGCCACCGTGCAAAGCCTGGCGGCCATCCCGCTCAAGGCGCCCGTGTCCAGCGGCTACACGATCAAGAAAACCATTACGCCGGTGGAACAACAGACGACAGGCCAGTGGTCGCGCGGCGACGTCTACCGCGTGCGCCTGGATTTATCGGCGCAGGCGGACATGAGCTGGGTGGTGGTCGACGATCCGATTCCCGCCAGCGCCACGGTGCTGGGCAATGGCCTGGGGCGCGATTCGCAGCTGCTGACGGCCGGCGAAAAATCCACGGGCTGGGTCTGGCCTACGTTCGAGGAACGGGCGTTCGACGCTTTCCGCGCGTATTACGCCTTCGTGCCGAAGGGTAACTGGAGCGTGGAATACACGGTGCGCTTGAACAATGCCGGGGATTTCAGCCTGCCGGCCACGCGCATCGAGGCCATGTATTCGCCCGAGATGTTCGGCGAGTCGCCGAACGCGAACGTGAAGGTGGGGCAGTGAAGAAGTTGTTCTTTGTCTTGGGCTGCATGCTGGCTGGCCCGGCGGTCGCGCAAGCGGTGCCGACGCCGGCCCAGGTGCAGGCCGCCTACCGCAGTTCGGAAGCGCAATTGCTGGACCGCGGCGGCGCGCCCCTGCAATCCTTGCGCGTGGACATGAAAGTGCGGCGTCTGCCGTGGGTGGCGTTGGCCGACATTTCACCGGCCGTGCAGCAGGCCGTGCTGCTGGCGGAAGACCAGCGCTTCATGCGCCATGGCGGCGTGGATGTGTCCGCGCTGGCCACGGCGGCCTGGGACAACCTGTTTTCCAAGAAACCCCGGGGCGCCTCGACCATCACCATGCAGCTGGCGGGCCAGCTGGACGAGGACTTGCAGGCTCAAGCGGGCGGCCGCAGCCTGCGCCAGAAATGGGACCAGATGCGCGCGGCCCGGGCGATCGAGGCCAGCTGGAGCAAGGCGCAGATTTTCGAAGCGTATCTGAACCTCGTGTCCTTCCGTGGCGAACTGCAGGGCGTGGCGGCTGCCTCGTACAGCCTGTTCGGCAAGGCGCCGTCCGGACTGAACCAGACGGATGGCATCATTTTGGCCAGCCTCGTGCGCGCGCCCAACGCGCCGCCAGCCACCGTCACGCGCCGCGCCTGCGCGCTGGCGAAGGAATGGCGCATGGACAGCAGCTGCCAGCTGATCGGCCAGCGCGTGCAGACGGCCTTGCAGCGCACGGCCCTGTACGCCGACCTGGCCCCCGCGCCGCAAGTGGCGCAGCAACTGTTGAAACAGCCGGGCGCGCAGGTCGCCAGCACCCTGGACGGCGCCTTGCAGCGCTTCGCGCAGGACAATCTGCGCCAGCAACTGGCGTCCTTGCGCGAGCGCAATGTCAACGATGGCGCCATCATCGTGCTCGACAACCGTAGCGGCGAGATTCTCGCCTACGTCGGCAATGCGGGCGGCAGCCACGTCGATGGCGTGGCGGCCCTGCGCCAGGCCGGTTCCACCTTGAAACCCTTCCTGTATGAACTGGCCATCGAACGCCGGCTGATGACGGCCGCCTCCGTCATGGACGATTCGCCGCTCGACGTCGCCACGGCGTCGGGCATGTATGCGCCGCAAAACTACGACCGCAATTTCAAGGGTTACGTCAGCGCCCGCACCAGCCTGGCCAGCTCGCTCAACATTCCCGCCGTGCGCACGGTGCTGCTGACGGGGCAGGACGGTTTCTACAATCGCCTCAAGGACGTGGGCCTGTCCAGCCTGACGGAACCGGCCGAATACTATGGCCCTTCGCTGGCGCTGGGCTCGTCCGAGGTGACCCTGCTGGAACTGGCCAACGCCTATCGCGCGCTGGCCAATGGCGGGCTGTACAGCACGGCCAGCCTGCAGCCGGGCCAGGCTGGCAAGGACAAACGCCGCGTGATGGAAGCGGGCGCCGCCTTCATCGTGGGTGACATCCTGGCCGACCGCGCCGCGCGCAGCATGACCTTTGGCTTGCGCAACGAACTGGGGACGAATTTCTGGAGCGCCGTCAAGACGGGCACGAGCAAGGACATGCGCGACAACTGGTGCATAGGCTACTCGGCGCGCTACACGGTGGGCGTCTGGGTGGGCAACTTCGACGGCAAGCCCATGTGGGACGTGTCAGGCGTGACGGGCGCCGCGCCCGTGTGGCGCGACGTCATGGATTATCTGCACAAGAACGTGCCCAGCCATGCGCCGAAAGCGCCGCCCGGCGTGTTGCAACAGATGGTGGCGTACCAGCCCGCGCTGGAAGCGCCGCGCCGCGAATGGTTTATTGCCGGCACGGAAAGCCCCGTCATCGCCGTGCTGGGCGACACGGTGAAGCCGGCCGCCATCGTCTACCCGGCCGAGGACAGCATCCTCGCCATCGACCCCGACATTCCGCCCGCCCTGCAGCGCGTGTTCTTCCAGGCCCAGGGCAGCCACGCCTTGCGCTGGGTGCTCGACGGCAAGGACATGGGCGCGGCAAGCGAGAGCATCAGCTGGCGCCCCGTGCCGGGCAAGCACGCGCTGGCCCTCGTCGATGGCGCCGGCAAGACGGTGGCGCAGGTGGCGTTCCAGGTACGGGGCAATGCCTTGGCGCAGCTTGCCGCACAGGGGAAATAATCAGTTCGATGGATAGTTCGCTGGGTCGATGGCCGGCGTGACGTAATGCCGCAGCACATCGCCGCCGTGCGGATGTTTTTGCGTGCGGCGTTTTTCGTCCGATGGCGGACTGACCAGCACGATGGTCGCTTCTTCCGCATTACGCAGATTCACCACGGCGCTGACGCCGCCGTCGCGGTAGCTGCCCATCACGGCTATGGCCATCTGCACGAACAGGGTGGCCGCGCCCGTGTTGCCCAGGCGCTGGTCCGTATCGATCCACTGCGCCGTGTTGCAGCTGTCGAGTTCCGTGCCGCCATCTTCCGCATGGCTCAACAAGGTCTTGTGCAAGGCAATCAGCTGGGCCTGATTGCCGCCCGTGGCGGCGACCAGGCGCGCCGGCGCGGCGGGACGTTCGCTGTCCGGCAGGCTGCGCAAGGCTTGTTGCCAGCCCGCCTGCAAGGCGTGTTCGCGCTGGTCGCGGCGCGTCAGCGGCTTGCCGTGTTCATCCGTCATCCTGACGAACGTGGGCCGGTGGAGGTAGCCGAAGGTGGGCAGGCGGTCCAGCTGCGCCAGCTGTTCCTTGTTGAAGGGCACAGGAAACCAGGGCGTGGGCTGCCATTCTTTCGGCGGGTGATAGGTCTTGTGTCTGAGTCTGTCGACCATGCTGAAGCTGCCCGTGCCACGGATGTCGGGGCGCTGCGCGAATTGTGCGGCGACGGGCAGCCATTCGGCGATTGAGGGCTGGCGCTGGGTGAATGCACTCGGGTCTTCTTTCTTGTCTGGATGGGGCACGGCCCGCATCAATTTGTCATATGCCAGATACAGGCGCCGCGCCACGCCGTAGGTATTGAGGTCGTCGACGCTGTCCTCGGGCGGCGCATCGTCATATGCAAACTTCCGCACGGCGTCGATGCGCTCGCGCCGGGCCAGCACGAACAGGGCGGAGGCGTCGGGCATTTCGGGGATGTAGTAGCCGTCCTTGAGCAGTTCAGGAGTGTTGGGAAGGCGATTGGTATCGCGCGACTCCATGCCATCATGCGAATTCAGGATGATGTATGGCACGTCAGGATGGGCGTCAAAAAATGCGAAAACATCCTCCAAGATATGCTCGGGATGTTCGTCGAAGCGCCGCGGCCCCGCCACAAACAAATGCCAGTGCATGCCAGAGGAGGAGGCGCTGCCCGCCAGGCCCATGATGGGGGCATGTGGAGTATCTTGCTGCGCCGGATCTCCAATGGGACCTTCGGCGTTAAATATGGGCACGGCAAAATACATCGGCGTGTTTAGTGCGCCATTTTCCAGCGAGTCTCCTGCACGCCCTCCACTTGTGCCGGCTTTGTCCAGGCTACTCCACGGATACTTCTTCGTATCTTGTTCGCGGATGCTGGTATAGGCATTCCCCGTCTGCAGCGCTTCCCACAGCTTGCCCTGGCGATACTTGTCCAGTGTGACGCCAAGACCGATAACTTCCAGCACGTACTCGCGCTTTTCCTGCTCGTTGGGCGCCGCCAACTGCACTTGCTGCTTTGTGACGGCCATGGGCTTGGACGAATGCAGCCAGCGAGAACCGAGCAATGTAGCCGCGACGATGGGCGGGATCAGCAACAGCCATTGCAGGTGGCGCCATATTTTGCTGCTCATCGTGGACTCCAATAAGAAAGGTGACGGACTGATCAGCAAAGACCCAAACAGAGCCAACACGATGACGGCTGCACCGAGTGGATATCGTAAGCGTGGAGATGCACTTTTCATTTTGGGATATCGTCGCTTGGCTTGTGGGCGACTGGAGCAAGGGCCGTTTCAGTGCGCATGCCGATGACTGTTTCACATACGACGGTGGAGGGCAGCCCAGCCTGCAGGGCAGGTAGCCAGGCGGGTAATTCACCCGAGCTGTAGTAGTCAGCATTGCCCTCGATAATCTGCCTGCGTCTCGGTGGTTCTGCAGACAAGTAGACCGCGAATTTTTTTGCGAAGGTATCCCACTTCAATATCGATGGGCGCGGTATTTTGTCATTCCTTTTCAACCGCCAATCCGCCACTGCACACAAATACTGGTAAAACAGCGGATCACTGCTTGCCTTCCCGCTGCCGATGGCCACGTCATACGCCGTCACGTTGCGGTGGTTTTCCGCGTTGCCGATGATGGCGCCGTGGAAGGATTTGGAGCTGACCTCGTTCTGCCAGCGCTTGCGCGCCTCGTTCGGAGTCTCTTCGCGGTCGACAAGCAGCCTGTCGCCGCCGCCCGGATGGCGCGAGACGCGGTCGAGCTTGCATTGGTCGCCCGCTTCCTTGCCAAGGTTCAGGGCCTTTTCCACTTGCTCGCGCTGGCCCGCGCCGAACATGCCGGCGCCGAATTCGGGAATGCGGTGTTGTAGCGGACGCGGGTCGGCGATGATTTCCTGCTTGCGCATGCGCAAACCTTGCTTGCTGGTCACCGCGATGGCCGCGTCGATCGGGTCGACTTCCTCGCACGGTCCTTGCTGGCCGCGCGGCAGCCTGGCCTGATCGGAATCCTTCGGAACTGCCCAGGGCGGATCTCGCCGCCGTCCAGCACGGCCGCCTTGGGCACGCGCAGCGCTTCACCATTAATCGTGCGCAAGCCTTCGCGCCGTCCAGCTTCCGTTGAAAAGATATTCCATTTTGCGGGTTTGACGGGCGGCCATTGTGTCTCGGCATGGTTGCCCCGATGACCGCGGTTGGCGCCCGCCACATGGGCATGGTCGTCCTCGCCTTCCAGGCGCAGGGCGAAGTCATGCGGCGGCTGGCCCACCAGCACCGGCCCGCGATTCTTGCCGGCCGCATCGGGGCGTTGTTTGTTGGTAAACACGCGCTGGTAAAACCCCTTGCCCAGCTCCGCCAGCGGCTGGCGGCGCTGGAATTCCTTTTCCCAGTAGGTGGGGCCGTCGCCCCAGATGCTTTTGGCCGTCTTGCCCTTGGTCTTGGACAAGCCATGACCGTCGATGTGGTCGGGTATGCCTTGCCAGCCGATGCCCTGCATATTGTCCAGCGCGACAGTCATGTCTTCGGGACAGAAGTACAGATACACCTTGCCCCGGTTGTCGCGGTCCGTTTCCGCGCGCCACGCCGCGCCCGCCATGCCATGGCATATCGTGTGATCCTTGATCTGCGCAAAGGCGGGCGTGGCGTGCTTTTTTGCCACCACGCCTTGCACGATCTGGACGAGGGTTTGCAGGCGCGCATGCAGGGTCTGGCGGTTGTCGATGGTGTCGTATTGCTCTGCCATCGCCGCATCCTGGCCGCCGCCAAAGATGCGGCTCGCTTCCGCCGCGCCGAAAAACATCGTCGTGTCTTCCACCAGGCTGTAGGGTGGATGCGTGAGAATCAGCGTGTCGGCGGGGCGCTTGCCCTCGTCGAGCAGGAAGGCTTGCGCCAGCAGCGAGATCAGGCAGCCCTGGCTGTGCGCGACGATGGACACCACATCGTTGCTGTCGTAATCGCGGATCATGGCGATCAGGGCCGCCAGGCGCTTGGCCGCCAGCACCATGTACATGCGGCCCGGCGCCGTCATCAGGGGCCGCACGGGGTCGCCGCCCACGTCGTACGGAGAGAACAGCCCCTTGTTCCACATGTCGGGCAGGGTGTTGGTGGCGTTACCGAACGGGCCGCCGTTCTTCGACATATCCTTGTCCAGGCGATTGCCGTAGCGGTCCGTGTTCTGGCCGTTGACCACTTTGCTGGCGTTGCCTTGTTCGCGATAGCCCCAGTAAAACGGGATCACGGGGTTGTACGTCGTGTCATCAGGCTGGCGCTTGAAAAAGATGGCGTCCGGATCGGCGATGGTTGCACGCTTGTCGGCCTCCTGCGGCAGGCGGTAGGTGGCCGGGGTGAAAACATGGCCGCCGCCGTACATGCGCGCATCGAGTCCCTGGCACAGGCCCTTTTCCACGGCGCCAAAGCTGGTGCCCACGTCATTGACGCCATGGATGACGATCACATTGCCGGGCAGCTCCGGGCGGATGCGCACGATGGCTTCCTGCATGCGGTCGCAGTGCAGCAGGGCGGTACGCTTGCCGCTGGTGTAGGGAAGTTTAGGATACGCCATCGCCGCTCCATGCTGGCCAGACAGGTCAGTGTAGAGGGGCGAAACGGCTGATTAATTGCGCTGACGCAAACTTTGCGGAAAAGATGGCAGTGATGCCGGGAACGATGGCGCTACCGCTTGGCCAGCGTCTTGTCGGCCAACCCCGGCGCGCCCCACAGCAAACCGAGCCAGACACAGAACGACAGGCCCCGGTGCAGCGCCACAAAGCATAGGCCGAAAATCAGGCCGCGCGCGAACGGGTTCGTGTGTGGCACGTGGGCACTATCGAGCAGGAACATCGTGGCGACGGCGGCAACCGTCATGACGGGCAGCATGAACCACCATTTGCGTTCGATGGGCGACATGGCTTCCTAAAAAAGTGTGTGTCAGCGATTCTAGCGCAAATATTGCCAAAAATTACGGCGCACTGAGGATCTTCGTCAGCGCTATGCGGTACGCCGGCTGCACCTCGCCATCCTTGTCCAGCTTGTCCGTCATGATCACGCCGAAACCTTGCGCGTACCACACGTATTCGCCGCTTTTGCCACGGCTCTTGCTACCGACGTCATGCAGTTCGAACTTGCAGGCGTCGGGGAAGCGGCGGCCGCCCAGTTCCAGGCGTTCCCAGCCCAGGAAGGTGATGGAAAAGTTGCGCTCGTCCGTGCGCGTGGAGGTGGTGATCTTGTCGGACAGGCCGGCCAGCGGATAGTGGGTGCTCGTTTGCGTGTCCGTGAACCGCACGCGCACTTCCTGGCCGGGGCGCATCTTGGCGGGGATGGCCGATTGCGGGGCGTAGACGTTCTTGCTGCGCACGGTGCCGTCTTCGTTGTAATGGATCGTGCCCGTCAGGAAGACCTGGCCGTCGCGGATGTCCTGGTAGGACGTGGCCAGCAGCACGCCGCCGTCGAGGATCAGCTGCGTGCCCTTGAGCTTCTTCCCTTCGAACAGTTCCTCGACGTTGACTTGCGCGTCGCCATTGTTCTTGCTGAACTTGACGCCCGTCGTCAGTTCCATGCACTCGCCCACCGTGGGCGCCGCCTGTGCACCCGCGGCGGCCAATACGCCTGCCGCCACCATCGTTTGCCATGCTGCTTTCATTGCCATCCTGACTATCTTGTAAAGGCGGGATGATAGCGTGCTTGGAAGCAATGTGGCGCAGCGCTGGCGGCGGACTTAGCGGGTCGGTGCCGCCGGTGTCGCTGGCGGCGAGGTGGCCGCTCCGCTGGCGGCCGGGGTGTCCGAGGTGGCGACGGGCTTGCCGCGGCGGCTGCGCTTGTCCGTACGGGTTTTGCTGGCCTTGCCGTCGTGGATCAGCTTGCCCTTGTTGTCCAGCTTGTCGGACTGGTCCGATTGCTGGCCCGGGTCGTTGGGATTGTTGGTGTGGTTGCCCGTCTGGTTGACATTGGTCGTCGACTGGGCTTGCACCCAGGCGCCGCCCACGGTCATCAGGGTGGCGGCCAGCAAGAGAGCGGCGGTTTTCATGGCGGTGTCCTGTGCGAGCGTTGAGATGAGCTTGCATTCTCACACAGCAGACCGCCCGCGCGGGTAGGACGCCGCCTCATGGCTGTGTCGGCTAGTTGCTAGTGCTTATCGGAATTGTTCCGTCGAGATATCAAATCGCTTGAGCTTGTCGTACAGGGTTTTCTTCGGGATATTCAGGCTGGCGGCCGCGTCGATGACGTTGCCGTTGTGGCGGCGCAAGGCTTCCTCGATGATGGAAATCTCGAAGGTGTCCACCTGCTCGGCCAGCGACGCCTCGCGGCAGCCGGCCGGGCTGAGGGTGTCGTCCAGCAAACCGAGGACGAAGCGGTCGGCCACGTTGTGCAGTTCGCGCACGTTGCCGGCCCAGCGCTGCGCCATCAGGGAGGCGATCAGTTCGCCGCTGACGAGGGCGGCCGGCTGGCCATAGCGCAAGGCCGCCTGCAGCACGAAAAATTCGAACAGCAGGGGGATATCCTCGCGCCGGTTGCGCAGGGCGGGCAGGGTCAGGCTGGCCACGTTCAGGCGGTAATACAGGTCGGGACGGAATTTTCCCTGTTCCGCCAGGACACTCAAATCTTCCTTGGCGGCGGCGATCACGCGGAAATTCACGGAAATGAGCTTGTTCGAGCCCAGGCGTTCGACTTGGCGCTCCTGCAGCACGCGCAGCAGCTTGACTTGCAGGGCCAGCGGCATGCTTTCGATTTCATCGAGGAACAGGGTGCCGCCGTTGGCGTATTCGATCTTGCCGATGCGCTGGCGCTGCGCACCCGTGAACGCCCCTTCCTCGTGGCCGAACAGTTCCGACTCAAAAATCGATTCGGGCAGGGCGCCGCAGTTGATCGCCACGAACGGGTGGTCGCGCCGCTCGCTAAAGTCGTGCAGGCAGCGCGCGATGAGTTCCTTGCCAGTCCCCGTTTCGCCGAGGATGATGATGTCGGCCGACTTGGGCGCCAGGTTCAGCACCAGCTGGCGTACCTTGGCCATGGCCGCGCTGCGGCCCACGATGCGCGCCTCGATGCCGACGCGCTGCTCAAGCTGGCGGCGCAAATTCATGTTTTCCAGCACCAGATGGCGTTTATCGAGGGCGCGGCGGCACACTTCCACCAGCAAGTCGGCGGAAAACGGTTTTTCGATGAAGTCATACGCGCCACGGCGCATGGCACCCACGGCCATCGACACGTCGCCGTGGCCCGTGACGAGGATGACGGGCAGGCTGGCATCCTGCGCCACGGCGATATCGAGCAGTTTCAAGCCATCCATGGCGGGCAGCTTGATGTCGCTCAATAAAATGCCGGCGAATTCCGGCACCAGGTAGGGCAGCGCTTCCTCGGCCGTGGCCACGGCCGTCACTTGCAAGCCCGCCAGTTCCAGCGATTGCCGGGCGCCCTTGCGCACGACGGCGTCATCTTCCACCAGCAGCACTTGCATGCCTTCAAAATTATTCTCGTGCATCGGGTGTTTCCTCTGTCTCTTTGTTCTTTTCCCCCGGGGCGCAGCTCAGGGTGATGGTAAATTGCGCGCCGCCCCCTTCCTGCGCGCTGCGGTTGCGCACGGCCAATGTGCTGCCGGCCGCGCGCAGTATGCCAGCGCTGATCGACAATCCCAAGCCCAGCCCGTGTTCCTTGGTGGTATAGAAGGGGTCGAAGATCTTGTCGAGCGAGGCCAGCGGGATGCCGGGGCCATTATCGGTGATACGCAGCACGGCGAGGTCGCCTTCGCGGCGCACCTGGAACCATATCTGCACGGGTTCGCTTTCCGGCACGGCATCCATGGCGTTCGTGATCAGGTTGGTGAACACCTGTTCCAGGCCGATGGCGTTGCACAGCACGATGATGTCGTCCTCCAGCCAGCTTTCATGTAGGGTCAGGCGCTGCGAGTTCTTGCGCGTGCGCATCTGCAGCATGGTTTGCGCAAACGCCTGGCGCACGCTGACGGGCTTGCGCGCATCGTCGCTGCGCCGCGCGAAGCCTTTCAGCTGCGAGGTCACATAGCCGAGCCGCTTGACGAGGTCGGAAATGGTCGACAGGTTGTCGAGCGCATCGTCGATGCGTCCCCGCGCCAGAAACACCTTGGCATTGTCGGAAAACGTCTGCAGGGCGGCCAGCGGCTGGTTCAGCTCGTGCGTGACGCCGGCCGCCATCTGGCCGATGGCCGCCAGTTTGCCGCTTTGCACCAGTTCCGCCTGGGCATAGCGCAAGGTTTGCTCGGCCCGCTCGCGCTCGGCGACTTCCGCCTGCAGGCGGCCGTTCGCATGCACGAGGTCGGCCGTGCGCTGCTCGACCTTGATTTCCAGCTGTTCATAGGCGCGCGCCAGGGTCTGCTGCGCATTGAGCTTGTCGGCGATGCGGCGCCGCCGCTGGCGCGCATACATCAGGGCCAGCAGCAGCAGGGCCCAGCCCAGCGCGGCGGCGATGGCCGCGTTGCGCGCCGCCTCGTCGACCTGGTCGAGCTCGGCCAGCACGGTGATTTGCCATTGCAGCGGGCCCAGCGCTCGGTTCACGGCCAGATAGTTCACCTTGTCGTTGCCGGACAGGGCCGACGTGTCGCCAGCCTGCGGCCGCTCCAGGGTCATGACGCTGGCGCCGTCGGCGAACTGGCGCCGCACCTGGTGCGGCAAGATGGACAGGTTTTCTTGCAGGAACTGGCGTTGTTCGCTGATGTCTTTCTTGGCGGCCGGCGACAAGGGCGCCAGGGTCTTGAACTTGAAGGCGGGTGTGGTGGCCAGGATGACCACGCCATTCGCATCCTTGACCCAGATCTGTTCACCCGCGCCGGGCGTGCGCCACGATTGTTCGATCCAGTCCAGGTTGACCTTGGCGGCGACGATGCCGAGGATGCGCCCGTCGCGCTGCACGGGCTGCGAAATGAAATAGCCGGCCTCGAAGGTGGAAAAGCCGATGCCGTAGAAGCGGCCGATGCCGCCCGCGAACGCATCCTTGAAGTAGGGCCGGAAGCCATAGTTGACGCCCACATACGAGCTGCGGTCTTGCCAGTTGCTCGACGCCAGGGTCGTGCCCTTGTCATCGAGCACGTAGACGGCAAAGGCGCCCGCGCGGCGGTTCATGTCGACCAGGTAGGCGTTGATCTGCGTGACCTTGTCGGCGCTGGGCTGTTCCAGCAATTGCGCCACGGCATCGCTTTGGGCCACGGCCAGGGGCAGGAATTCGTACTTGTTGAGGGCGCCGCCGATGGACGCCGCATACAGTTCCGCGCGCGAATCGAGGGTGCGGTGCAATTCATCGAGCTGGCGCTGCTGCACCCAGGCATACGAGGCCCACGTCAGCACGACCAGCGAGCCCACGGCCAGCAGGGGGCCGAGCGCGGGTCTCAGGGTCCATTTGCCGAATGCCATGGTGCTCCGTGTGTCGGGTTAAGCTTGCGTGTGCCGCAAAGAAGGAATGGTAGTGTACGGCGGGATTCACCCGAATGGGTGAATCCTGATTTATGAATGACATGCAAAGTTGCAGTGTCTGACAAAACCGTAGCTGAAACCCGCAAGTCGAGGACTGGGGTCGGACCTTAAGGTCCGACCCCGGCACTTGCTTTCGGGTTTGGCCGCACGACGACTAATCCGCTGTACTTGCCATGGTTTCCGCATTGTGATGGCGTTGCTGCTCTTCCATCACCATCTCGCCCAGCATGCGTTTCAAGCGGTTGAACTCGGGGGCGCTCGGGTCGCGCGGGCGGGGCAGTTCGATGGCCACGTCGCGCTTGATGGTGCCGGGACGGTAGGTCATGACGATGGTACGGTCGGCCAGGTAGATCGATTCCTCGATCGAGTGCGTGACGAAGACGATGGTGGTGCCGAAGACTTTCCAGATTTTCAGCAATTCATCTTGCAGGTTGCGCCGCGTCAAGGCGTCCAGCGCGCCGAACGGCTCGTCCATCAGCATGATCGGCGAATCGAGGGCCAGCACGCGGGCGATCGCCACGCGCTGGCGCATGCCGCCGGACAGGTCTTTCGGGTAGCGGGCACGGAATTCCGTCAAGCCCAGCATGCTCAGCAGCATGTCGACCCGCTCCCTGATCTCGGCCGGCGTCTTGCCGGCGATTTCCAGGCCGAAAGCGATATTGCTTTCGATGGTCATCCATGGGAACAGCGCATATTCCTGGAACACCATGCCGCGGTCGGGACCGGGCTCGGTGATCAGCTTGCCGCCGGCCAGGATCTGGCCCGACGTCGGCTGCGAAAAGCCGGCGATGGCGTTCAAGAGGGTCGACTTGCCGCAGCCGGACGGCCCCAGCAGGCAGATGAATTCGCCGCTGGCGATTTCCAGGTTGATATCCTTCAGGGCGATGACGTCCGCGCCGCCCGTGGTGAAGATTTTATTGACTGCATTGATATTGATCGTGGTCATGGCCGTTCCTCTCAGTGTTCCAGGCCGCGGTGCCACTGCAGCAAATGATTATTCAGGGCATTCATGGCGATATCGATGGCCAGGCCGAACAGGCCGATGGTGAACATGCCGGCGATAATCTTGTCGGACCAGAAGTACTCGCGTGCCTCCAGGATGCGGAAACCGAGGCCGCTGTTGACGGCGATCATTTCCGCCACGATCACGACGATGAAGGCCGTGCCCATGCCGATGCGCGCGCCGGCCAGGATGTAGGGCGTGGCGGCCGGCAGGATGACGCGGCGGAACATCGTCATCTGGCTGGCGCCCAGGTTGCGCGCGGCGCGAATGTAGATGCCGTCGACCTGGCGCACGCCGGCGATGGTATTCATCAGCACGGGGAAGAAGGAACCGATGCTGATCAGGAAAAAGGCGGGCGGGTTGCCCAGGCCGAACCACAGGATCGCCAGCGGAATGTAGGCGATCGGCGGAATCGGGCGCAGCACCTGCACCAGCGGATCGAACAGTTTATAGATGGTCTTGTTGGTGCCCATCAACAGGCCCAGCGGCAAGGCCAGGCCGGCGCCGATGGCGAAGCCGCCCAGCACGCGCGACAGGCTGGCCCAGGCGTCGTGCGGCAGTTCGCCGGAGAACATCCACACCAGGTAATTGCCCGCTTCGGGCGTGTACGCCTGCATGGGAATCAGGTATTCATACCACTTCACCACCACGGCCACGGGCGAGGGCAGAATTTGCGGATTGATCCAGCCGAACGTGGACAGCGCCTGCCACAGCAGCAGCACGGCCACGGGCACGGCGGCGCCGTGCGCGAAGCGTTTCATCATTTGAGTATTCATCGTGACACTTTCAGATTAGCGTGGTGCGTAAGACTTCTTGGCTTTTTCCAGCAGGTCCAGCTTGACCCAATCCTGGGCGGCAGGCGCCTTGGCCATGCGGCCCACGCCGAATTTCACCATGTAGTCGGTGGTCAGCTGTACGTGGCTCTGCGTGATGTCTTCCGTGAAGATGGCGTTGTCGATGGCGTCGCGGTAATCGTCGGACGTGATCTGGTTCTTGAACATCGATTCGCGCACGTATTTTTCCGCCAGTTTCGGATCGGCCAGGAAGGCGCGCGTGGCGGCGACGAAGCAATCCATGAAGCGCTGGGCCACGGCCGGCTTTTCCTTGTACATCTTTTCCGTCATCACGAGCGCGCGCACGGGCTCCCCCAGCGGCGTGTCGTAGGGCTTGATGATGGCCGCGCCGTATTTCTTGTGGATGGCTTGCGTGGAGTAGGGCTCGGACTGGCTCATGACGTCGATATCCTTGGTCAAGAGCGCCTGGTTCAGGTCAGGGTAGCCCATGTACAGAATTTGCACGTCCTTGCCCGGCTTGTCGGACCAGGTCAGCTTGGCCTTGGTCAGCTCGGCAAACAGCAGGATTTCCTGCGGGCCGCCGCGCGTGACGCCGACTTTCTTGCCTTTCAGGTCGGCGATGCCCTTGATGTTCAGGTCGGGACGCCCGACGATCTGCACGCCGCCCTTGGCGAAGCCGCCCACCAGGTACACGGGCAAGCCCGTGGCGCGGCCCGTGATGGCCGCTTCCAGCGCGCTGGCCGACACGTCGATTTCGCCGGCGATCATGGCCGGCACGATATCGAGACCCTTGGCGAAGATGCGCTCCTCGATTTTCAAGTCGTACTTCGGCGCGATTTCCTTCATGTAGGCGACGGCGCCGTAATGGGCGAATTTCAGGTTGCCCAGGCGGACCAGGTCGGCCGCATGGACGGCCAGCGGGAATTGCGCGGCCAGCGCGACGGCCACGGCCAGTGCCTTGGTGTTGAGGAAGGACGAGATGCGGAAGGTGCTTGCCATGCTGTTGTCTCCAAAAGGTAGATGATTTTATATAGTGGGTCAGGCTACCGCTCTGATGGCGGCTATGAAAATATAAAAGCATCTTCCGTGCCAGTGGAGCGCATTTTGACGTTTATTGCAAGTGATTGTTTATAAAGGTTTAATTTGAATCTATTGAAAATGGGAAATGGCGATATTCCGCCTTTCCGCACGGCGAGCGGAAAGGGCGTGCGGATTGCCGCATTCTTGTCGGTGGGTTCGCCGTCGGCTGGCCGATGCATTGCATGTGAACCTAAATGGCGTGGCCGACTCCAATCGTAAAAAAACGCGTTGCAGACAGGCTGGCAACGCGTAACTCCCCCGTGGAGTAGGGGGGGCGCCGCAGGGGCGCCCGTCTGAGGCCGTGTGCCGGCCTCGACTGCAGGCTTTACTTCGGCGCCGTGGCCGGCGGCAGGGCGGGCGCGGTGGCGGGATCGGTCAGCGGCGCAGGCGGCGTCGTGCTGCCCGGGCCGGTTTCCGGCATGGCTGGCGTGACGGGGGCAGGCATGACTTGTGGCGCGGAAGCGGGATTGGGCGCCATTTCGGGCAGGGGCGCTTCGGCCGGTTTCTTGCAGGCGGACAGGGTGACGAGCAAGGCGGCGGCCAACAGGGCAGGCATTTTCATGATGTTTCCTTTGCAAGAGTCGAAAGTTCGCGATGCGGGCGGCGGGCGCCGCGTGCGAAGCTTGAATTTATTGCAATGGAGATTTCGCTTCTGTTCGCTATTTCACTTTGCGCCATGCATGGCGGCGCAAAGTGGACATGCAGCGGATTTTGATGTCATTTTGAGATGCCATTTTTAGATGCCGCGAGAGAAAGAGTTCAGTGGGGCAATATTTTTCACTTTCTTGCTTCTAATGTTCGTTAACGCACAGACCAGTGAGGAGCAGGATGGCATTCTGTGCCCAGACGCTCAGGATTTGTGGTGCTCTGGCATAAAAATTGCCAAGAACTTAACAATCCGGGCTACCGGCAATCGTTTAAAAGGAGTATTCAAATGCATGCAATGACTCAGTCTCACGTGAAGAGCGAATTAAAGGCAGCGCACCAGGAACTTCGTAGCCCCGAAAAAGGCTCGCAAATGGTAGAACGCGCAGCACCCATCCCCCCGGAACGCATGAATCCCATTTCCATGGCGCCGATCGAGCGCGTGCGTTCGACGTCGGCCACCCTGCGTCGCATCGAAAACATGCAAAAGCTGATCGGCGAATTGTCGCTGCACGAGATGCTGGCCGACGAAATCGCCTGGTTCCTCAAGTTTTCGCCATCGGGCGCCCGCAAATACATCCGCGACCTGCGCGAAGCGGGCGTGATCGAACTGGCTCGCTACATCGAAGGCACCGCCACCTACCTGGGCAAGGCAGTGTACCAGCTGACGCCGGACCCTGAGCGCGTGCGCGCCTTCCTGGCCGCCATCGTCCAGCCGAAACGCGAAGGCGCGCCACCGCGCAAGGACCGTCCCGGCCTGCGCGAGCAAAGCATGGCAGGCAGCGGCCGCCACTTCCACATCCTGGCCGATGACACGCATTACGCCATCCGCGTCAACCGTGGTCCCGTGACGCGCGATCCGCTGGTCGCCGCCTTGTTCGGAGCACCACAGCAGAAATCTGCCGAGTAACACCCGACTTGTTGTCGGGCGTTATGACGTTGCAATGAAAGCCGGGTAACACCCCGGCTTTTGGCGTTGGCGCTCGCCCGTTGATCTTGGCGGATTGAAAAGATGTTAATCAACCCCATGTGGGCTGGACTGCCCGCCCGTTCCGATGCGGGTTCATTCGAAGGAGCTTGTCCTTGTCTGCCTACGCCGCCCTGTTATCGTCTCCGCCACTGCCCTGCCTGAAACGGGACTCCGCATGAACCCGCTCCTGTGGATCGCCCTCGTCACGGCCGCCATCGTCTTTTCGCTGTGGTTCCCCCGCTGGCGTCTGAAGCGGGCCCTGGCCAGGCCCTTGCCGGCCGAAGGCCTGGCCGTGCTGGAAAAGAATATTCCCGTGTATGTGCGCATGCCGGCACCGCTGCAGCAGCAACTGCGCCGGCTTGTCGTGCAATTCCTGTATCAAAAGAAATTCGTCGGCTGCGGCGGCCTGGAGATCACGGACGAGATGCGCTACACCATCGCCGGCCAGGCTTGTTTGCTGCTGCTGAACCGCCAGACGCAGGTGTATCCCGAGCTCGACACCATCCTCGTGTATCCCACGGAATTCATCGTCACGCGCGATGAAGTGGGACCGGGCGGCGTGGTGACGCCGTCTGCCAACGGCTTGCTGGGCGAATCCTGGGGCGACGGCCGCGTGGTGCTGGCCTGGGACCACGTGCAGCGCGGAGCGGCCAACTGGAGCGATGGCCATAATGTCGTGCTGCATGAATTCGCCCACCAGCTCGACAGCGAATCGGGCGCCGCGAATGGCGCGCCCTACCTGTCCAGCGTGTCGAGCTACCGCAGCTGGGCCACCGTGCTGTCGCGCGACTTCGACAAGCTGCGCCACGACGCCATGTTCCAGCAGCAAAGCGTGATGGACCATTACGGCGCCACGAATCCCGCCGAATTCTTTGCCGTGGCGACGGAAACCTTCTTTGAAAAGCCGTACCAGATGGCCGAGCACCACGAAGAGCTGTACGCGCAATTGCTGCAGTACTACCAGGTCGACCCGCGCGACTGGATGGCGCCGCCCGTCGAGCCGGAACACATGGTCTCGCCATTTCCCAACTTTGCCCAGCATTGGTAGCACGGAGAGGCTCTTAGATGATTTGCTTATAAGCAAGGGTGAAAAGATTCCTTTTTGGAAATAAGGGCGCCGCGGTCTAATGGCGGCATTCGTTATCCACCAGAGGAATTCCATGCAGACCCGTCTTCATTTCGCCGCGCTTCTTTTCACCTCCATCGCTTTCACGCAGGTGGCGCAAGCGGACCAGCTGGCCGCCATCAAGGCGAAAGGCGAGCTGGTCTGCGGCACCCTGGGCACGGATGAACCGAACAGTTTCATCGACGCCAAGTCGCGCCAGCTGGTCGGCTATGAAGTGGACCTGTGCCGCGCCATCGCCCAGGGCCTGGGCGTCAAACCGGTGATCAAGCAATTGGCCGTGGCCGCCCGTATCCCCGAATTGCAGCAGGGCCGCATCGACATCCTGACGGCGTCCCTGACGCACAACAAGGAACGCGAAGCGCTGGTCGATTTCTCCCTCTCCACGTTTTACACGGGCCAGCGCGTGCTGGTCAAAAAAAGCAGCAATATCACGACGGTCGCTGGCCTGGCCGGCAAGAAAGTGCTGACCGTCAAGGGCGGCACGCAGGAACCGAATATCCGCAAGGCCGTGCCCGGCGTGGACGTGGTGACGTTCGAGACGGCGGGCCAGGCCTATCTCGGCTTGCAGCAAGGCAAGGGTGTCGGCTATGTCGACGATGAAGTCTCGCTGCTCAACAACTACGCCAAGCTGGGCGCCGCGCAAAAGGATTACCTTGTGCTGCCGCAGAACATCAGCCAGGAAGTGTTTGCCTTCGGCATCCGCAAGGGTGAGACGGGCGTGAAAACGGCCGTCGACCAGGTGTTGCGCGGGCTGGAAAAATCGGGCGAGGCGGAAAAGCTGTTCTTCAAATGGTATGGCCCGACGAGCAATGTGAAATTTGAGAAACGTAATTTCAAGATCGAATCGGACAAGATCGACGCCTGAACCTTGCCTGACTTTTCCGCATGTTTGATCTGAACTTCTTGCTGGCCGGCGACTACCGCGACTGGTTGTTGTCCGGCTTGCTGCTGTCCTTGCAGCTGATGGGCATTACCTTGCTCCTGTCCCTGCCGCTGGGGTGCGGCGTGGCCATGCTGCGCCTGGCGCCGTCGCGCCTGCTTAACGGCCTGGGCGCCGCGTATGTCGAGCTGATCCGCAACGTGCCCTTGCTGGCCCACTTCCTGTTCTGGTATTTCGGCGCGCCCGAACTGCTGCCCGACACGTGGAAGGAGCGCTTGTATGCCGGCAATATCGAAGCCGTCAGCGCCGTCACGGCCCTGACTTTATATACGGCCGCCTACATGGCGGAAGACATCCGCAGCGGCATCCGCGCCATTCCTGCCCAGCAATTCGAGGCGGGCCGGGCGCTGGGTTTCAGCTTTCTCGCCACCATGCGCCTGTGCATCGTGCCGCAGGCGCTGCGGCTGGCCGCGCCGCCGCTGCTGTCGCAAACCCTGAACCTGTGGCAAAACACCAGCATCGCCACCGTCATCGGCGTGGCCGAGCTGATGTACCAGACGCAGCGCGTGGAAGCGGCCTCGTTCCGCAGCGTGGAGACCTTCGTTTTCGCCAGCGTGGCGTATCTGGCCGTCTCCCTGCTGATCGCGGGCCTGGCCGCCTTGCTGCAGAGGAAGGTGTCCTGATGCTGGAACTGATCCACGATTACTGGCTGTATTTTCTTGTGGGCCGCTATCCCGAGGGGCCGCTGGGCGGCCTGGCGCTGACGGTGCTGCTGGCCAGCCTGGCGCTGGTGCTCAGCCTGCCCGTTGGCTTGCTGCTGGGGCTGGCGCGCCTGAGTCCCTGGCGCCTGCTGCGCTGGCCCGTCGCCGCGCTGATCCACGTGGTGCGGGGGATTCCCTTGCTGCTCGTCATCTTCTGGGCGTATTTCTTCCTGCCCAGCATCACGGGCCATGAAAGCGGGCAATTCGGTACCATGCTGGCCGCCCTCGTCATTTTCGACGGCATTTATCTGGCGGAAATCGTGCGTGCCGGCGTGCAAGCCGTGCCCAAGGGACAGGTGGAAGCGGCCCGTTCGCTGGGCTTGAATTATCTGGACAGCATGCGCACGGTGGTGCTGCCGCAGGCGCTGCGCCACATGCTGCCGTCCCTGGTCAACCAGTTCGTCTCGACCATCAAGGAAACTTCGCTTGGCACCATCATCGGCCTGGCCGAAGTGTCGTTCATCGCCTCGCAAGTCAATGGCCTGGTGCTGACGAAACCCGTGCAAGTGTATTTCCTGCTGGGAATGAGCTACTTTGTTTTATGTTTCAGCCTGTCGCGCGCCGCCTTCTGGCTCGAGCGGCGCCAGGCGCGTTTCTTGAAAGCGGCGGCATGATTAGCTTTGACAACGTCAACAAATACTATGGCGACTATCACGCCTTGAGCGGTATCAACGAGCATGTCGCCAAGGGCGAAGTGCTGGTCGTGTGCGGGCCGTCCGGTTCCGGCAAGTCGACCTTGATCCGTACCATCAACCGCCTGGAACCGATCGCCTCGGGCCGCATCACGGTGGCCGGCCAGGACATCCACGCGCCGGGGCTGGACGTGAATGCCTTCCGCTCGCACATCGGTTTTGTGTTCCAGCAATTCAACCTGTTCCCCCATTTATCGGTGCTGGACAACTGCGCGCTGGCGCCGCAGCGCTTGCGCGGCCTCAGCCGCAAGGAAGCGCAGGAGCGGGCGCTGGCCCTGCTGGAGCGGGTGGGGCTGGCGCACAAGGCGCGCGCCATGCCGGCGGCCCTGTCCGGCGGCCAGCAGCAGCGGGTGGCCATCGCCCGCGCGCTGGCCATGCAGCCGCCGCTGATGCTGTTCGACGAGCCCACCAGCGCCCTGGACCCGGAAATGGTGGGCGAGGTGCTGCAAGTGATGCGCGACCTGGCGCAGGGCGGCATGACGATGGTGTGCGTGACGCACGAGATGGGCTTCGCGCGCGACGTGGCGGACCGCGTCTGGTTCATGGACCATGGGCAAGTGCTGGAACGGGCCGCGCCCGAGGATTTCTTTGCGCGGCCGCAACATGCGCGCGCACAACAGTTCCTGTCCGATATACGCAGCCCGTTTGGCGCGCCAGCCTGAGGAAAGGCGGCCCGCGTGCATGACTGTGTGCGTAAGCGAACGGTACGCCGCAGGGGGCCGGCGCATGCTGGGCAAGTGGCGCGTGGGGCGCCCGCAGCCGACCAGGAGGGCTTATCATGTCACGCATCATCGCAGGTCATTTTCAGTTGCAGGAGCAGATAGACGCCGCGCGCGCCGCCCTGAACCAGGCGGGCTTTCCCGACAGCCGCATCAGCGCCTTCTTTGTCAACCAGCCGGGCCAGCACGACTTGCACGCGCTGGGCGGCGACCGCGATATCTCGCCGGGCGCCAAGGAAACGCCGGAAGGCGTGGTGGAGGGCGTGGCCGTCGGCGCCGCCGTCGGTGCGGGCATCGGCGCGGCCACTACCTTGGCGACGGGGCCGCTGGGCCCGGTGGTGGGTGCGCTGGTGGGCGCCCACGTCGGTTCGCTCTACAGTTTCAACAAGATGAAGGAGGCTGGCGAAGCGGAGAAGCATGGCGAAAACAATGGCGAAAACCGCCGCCAGCCACGCCATCCGGGCATGCTGATCGCCGTCGCGCTGGGCGGCCTCGACGAGCGCGAACGGGCGCTCGAAGCGCTGCACCGGCTGGGCGCCGAACATATCGAGGAGGCGGAAGGCACGATCGCCAATGGCGATTGGCATGATTTCGACCCGCTCAGCATTCCCGTGCTGGTGGCGTGAACGAGCGCCTCCGTGGCGCAAGATGCATAAATTCCGCGGCGCATGAAATTTAGGTATGATCCTTGTTAGTATTCGTAATTATTGGTAAACAATGCCGACAGGGATAGTTTCCGCGCGCCCGAAGTGACACTGGACCAAGGTGACTGCCTGTAGTACTTGCCTCGCATGCTAACGAGTATGGATAGGAGGTCGCGTCATGACACAGGCATGGTTCATTCTGACACGGGCCGATGGGCGCGACATCTGCGCGCCCTCGCCGGCACAGCTGGCCGATGCCCTGGCCGAGGTCTACCGCGGCGGCGCCGTCGCGCCGGATGGCAGCCCGGCCGCCGTCGTGTTGCGTTTCGGCTACGACGACGGCTTGATGTATCAGGTCGAAGTCGCTAGCGGAGGCGAAGTCACTTTCGAGGAATGGTCGGACCGCGATTGCGAAATCGCCCTGGCTACGCCGCGCCACATGTCGGCCGTTCCGCAGGACACCGCGCAGCAGCTGTGGCAGTGGCTGGCGCAGCGCCAGGTGGCGAAGATCCGCAGCCAGCCCTGGCAGGGCGGCTAGCCCTGGCGTCAGCCTAACGGCCTAGTGCGCCATCAGCACGGGGATCGTCATGCTTTGCAAGATCGTGCGCGTGACGCCGCCGAGGATGGTTTCGCGCAGGCGCGAATGACCATACGCTCCCATCACCAGCAAGTCGGCCGACAGGTCGGCCGCCTGCGACAGCAGCGCTTCGCCGATGTCGCCGCGCCGCACGCCGCCGCCATCGAGCAAATGCAGCCGCACTTCCACGCCGTGGCGCGCCAGATAGTGCGTCAGCTCGGTACCCGGCTGTTCGCCGTGCTCGGCGGCATGCACCTGGGCATCGAAAATGGCCACGTGGACTTGTCCGGCACGCTGCAGCAGGGGCAGGGCGGCGCTCACGGCGCGGCTCGCTTCCTTGCTGGCATTCCAGGAAATGAGCACATTGCGCGCGGCCGCCGGCGGCGCCAGCAGGGGCGGCGGCGCATACGGCACGATCAGCACGGGGCGCCCCGAATGCAGCAGCACATAGGCGGGAAAGTCGCGCATCACGGACGGCGATTTATCCTTGGCATTGTATTGGCTGATGACGACCAGGTCCGCATAGCGGGCCAGCAGGCTGATGCCGCCCGCCGCCTCGTCGTCGAGCACGCGCTGTTCGAACGAGGCGACGCCGGCCGCGCGCACCTGCGCCTCGAAACCGTCGAGCGCGTGCGTCGCCCGTTCGCGCAGAAAATTGAGGTGCAAGCTCAGGTTCGGATCGGCATCGAGGTCGGGCTGGTTCTGGTACAGCAGGCGCGACACGCCCGTCAGGGCCACGCCCGTCAGGTGACCGCCGCAAGCCTGGGCGATGCTGGCCGCCGCTTCGATGCGGGCGGCGCGCCCGGCGCTGTCGTCGATGTGGAGCAATACGGTCTTGTACGTCATGGCCTGGCCTCTCGCTGTGCAGTAGTGGCCATTCTGGCACAGAGCGGGGAGCCGGCCGCGCACGACTGCGGCCGGCGCTTGCCGCGTCAACTCATGGCGATGATGATGATGTCGGCGTCGCAGTTGCGGTAGTGAATCACGATGACGATGATGCGCCGCAATTGCGCCGCCTTTTGCGCCACCTCCAGCATGCTGCGGCTGGCGCGGTTTTTCATGGTCACCTGCACTTGCGAGGCATCGCTGACGGGGATGCCCATGGCCTTCAAGGCCGCCTTCGGATTGGCCATCAAGGCCAGCGCATGCTGTGGATCGAGCTCCGCCTGATGCACCGATTCCACGTCGCTCATGCCGGGATTGATGTCGTTGAACAAATCCCTCAATGCTTCTGTGTCGTCCTGGATTTCCATCGCGTTCTCCATGTGAGTCTGACCGTCAAGCAAAGTCGGCACGACTTGCCTGTCGAGGTGCCATCACCTCTTCGGTGAGTATAATTTTTGCAATTTTCCTTGCATGGATGCAGCGCAGACGGATGCAGACTCAGCCTTTGATCTGGCGCAAGGCCGCTTTCAAAAGTGCCACCTACACTTGATCCCACGCAGAACAACCATAACAAGTGGGGAGAGACGGCAATGAAAGAACAAAAGGTAGCGCTGGTCACGGGTGGCATGGGCGGCCTGGGCACGGCATTGTGCCGGCGCCTGCATGCGGCGGGTTTTGCCGTCGTGGCGGCGCATACGCCGGGCAATGCACGGGTGGGGAGCTGGCTCGACGAGCAACAGGCGCAGCAGTATTATTTCCATCCGCTGGCGCTCGACGTGACCGACTTCGCCGCCTGCAGCGAGGCCGTGGCAAGCGTGCTGGCGCGGTTCGGCCGCATCGACGTGCTGGTCAATAACGCGGGCATCACGCGCGACCAGAGCATGCGCAAGATGGAATTGCCGCACTGGTCAGAAGTCATGCGCACCAATCTCGACAGCCTGTTCAATATGAGCAAGCAGGTGCTCGAGCCGATGCTGGCTAACCGCTGGGGCCGCATCATCAATATCTCGTCCGTCAATGGGCAGAAGGGCGCGTTTGGTCAATGCAACTATGCGGCCGCCAAGGCGGGCGTGCATGGCTTCAGCAAGGCGCTGGCGCTGGAAGTGGCGCGCCACGGCATCACCGTCAACACCGTCTCGCCTGGCTATCTGCGCACGCAGATGGTGACGGCCGTGCCGGCCGATATACTGGAAACGAAGATCCTGCCGCAGATTCCCCTGGGCCGCTTGGGCGAGCCGGACGAGGTGGCGGCCCTGGTGGCTTACCTGGCGTCCGACGAGGCGGCCTTCGTCACGGGCGCGAATATCGCCATCAATGGCGGACAGCACATGAGTTAGCAAGCGTACAGCTGGATGCTTGAAGCAGGGCAATGGCAGTAGAGGAGACCCGTCCACCCAGCCGTCACGCACGATGCCGGCGGGGGACGGCAGGCAGCATGGTAGTCACGCTGGAAAACAGGGGGCAGGGCAGCGATGCCTTGCCCTTTGTTGTTGCGCAGCCGTCACGGTAGCCCGCGCTGGGCCTTTTCCAGCCGCGTCTGGCAATCGATGCACAAGCGCGCTTCGGGACGCGCGTTCAGGCGCGACAGGCCGATGGCTTCGCCGCAGTTGTCGCACAGGCCGTAACTGCCATCGGCAAACTTGGCCAGCGCCTGCTTGATGATGGCCAGCTGCGCCAGGTTGTGCTCGGCCGCTTCGCTGACGAGGGCGTTCAAGGTGCGCACGCTGGCGTTGTCGGCCGGCGAGGCTTCGATTTCATTGAGCAGCGAGGCGCGCGCGTCCGCTTCGGCCGCTTCGTTCTCGATCTGTTCCAGCAGTGCCAGCTTGCGTTGCTCCAGCACGCCTTGCAGGCGCTGCAACTGGTCTTGCGGCAATCCATTCATGGCTGTCACCCGTTAAGAGTCTCTCCTATATGGTAGTCCAGGATGGGCGACTCTGCTTGCGCTAATGCCCGCGCCGCGTTTGAGATGGCGCAGGCAGGCGTGGGCCGTTCTATGCTGGTTCTTTCAGGCAGTTGATCATCCAGGCGACGCCGAACTGGTCTTTCAGCATGCCGAAGCGCTTGGCCCAGAACGTTTCTTCCAGGGGCATCTGGATGGCGCCGTCACGCGCCAGCGCGTCGAAGGCCCGTTCCGCCTCCTCTTGCGTATCGACGGTCAGGCAGATCGCGCTGCCGCTCATGCCCTTGGCGCCCTCGTTGCATCCGCCGTCCGTGCCCATCAACATGGTGGGACCCAGCTGCACGGAGCCGTGCATGATCTTGTCGTACCAGTCTTCTTTCACCTGTTCCTGGGCCGGCGAGCCGCGGTACGGCATCAGGCACAGGTCCGTGCCATGCAGGTGCTGGCGGTAGTATTCCAGCGCTTGCGCGCAGTTTCCATCGAATTGCAAATACGGTTCGATACGCATGTTGGCCTCCTCTGGTCATCGCCCCGCCGGCACGATTGCCAGGCGGGGACGTCCCAGTATAGGCGCTCGCCGGCCGATTTCAATCAGTCCGGCGCCATCTCTTGCAGCCGCTCACGCACCTTGCCCAAGGTGCCGAGAATGCGCTCGGGATTGCCGGCGAGGACGGCACTACCCAGGTGCAACAAGCTCGTCGCCAGGCTGATCCAGTGCCGCACGTCGTCGTTGCGGGCGATGCGCAGGCGCACCGTGTCGAGCAGGCCGCTGAGTTGGCGCTGCGCCGTTTCCAGGCCCATCACCGTGTGCCCGGCGGCATCGGCATACAGCTGATTGGCTTGCTGGCGCAAGGCCACTTCCAGCGCGAAGACGGCTTGCGCCTGGCTGTGGCTGATGCCATTTTCGCCCTGGCTGGCGCGCTTGCGGATGGCGCGCATGACGGCGCCGTGCAGGGTGACGGCCGCCTGCGACAGGCTGTCGGCCAGTTGTTCGACGCGCATGGCGCTGCTGAGCGCCGCTTCGCGGCGTTCGCTGCCGCTCCTGCCTACCGATCCGTCCATCTTGCCTCCGTGGTGGTGAGGGCGGCGGCGAGCTGCGCGTGTTCGCGCGCCAGTGCCGCCAGTTGCCGGCGCGCCAGCGTATGGCGCAAGCCAAGCAGCCGGTATTCTTCAGTTTTGCTTTGTTGCATGTCTTTCGCCAGCACGGCCAGCAGGCGCTGCTGCGGTGAGTCCGCATACGCGATTTCCACGTCGAGCAAGCCGAGCACCATGTCGCGCTCGTTGTCGCCGCTCTTGTCGTACAGCGCCAGCAAGTTGTCGAGTGCGGCCAGCAGGGCTTGCAGCGGCGCGTCGCCATCGCGCAGCACTTGCCCCAGGTGCGCCTGCTGGCTGGCCGCGCCGCCCAGGCGCGACAGTTGCTGCAGCAACAGCGTGTAGGCGCTCACATGGCGGTCGTCGATGCCGCTGCCGGGCCAGGCGCGGATGGCGGCGCCGGCGCCGGCCAGTTCCGGCTGCACCTCATACGCATCGGCATCGGCCAGACGGCCCAGCGCCTGCAGGTACAGGCGCACGGCCTGCGCCAGGCGCGCCACGTCGCCCTGCGCGGCGCGGCGTTGCGCATCGAGCAGGCGTTCGCGCGCGTCTTCGGCGGGTGACAGGTAGGGGCGGGCGCGCTGGTACGTGTCCACGTGGCGCTGCGACAACTCGCTGAAGGCGGTCACGGCCCCGGTGCCGGCGGCCAGGGCGCGCACTTGCGCCAGCTCGGGGCGCGCGGTGGCGCAGCCGCACAGTACGATAGCCAGGCAGAGGTGCAGATGGCCATGGAACAGCCGCAGGGCGCGGCGATGGCGGGCGGGCAGGGCGGACACGTCACCTCTCGACAGAAAATACTGTATGGAAAGGTATTGTCGTGCCGGTCCGCGCCGCCCGCCTTGTGCGGGCGCAAGCGCGCTGCGATCAGGCGCCCGTCGTGCCCGCGATGGCCGCTGCGCCTGTCAATTGCTCGCGCCAGCCCAGGCCAGCCAACGTGTCGCTGGCGGGACGGTATTCGCAGCCGACCCAGCCTGCGTAGCCGACCTGGTCGAGCAGCTTGAACACATGCCGGTAGTTGATCTCGCCCGTGCCCGGTTCGTGGCGGCCCGGCGTGTCGGCGATCTGGATGTGGCGGATCAGCGGCAGCAGGGCGCGGATGGTGTTGCTCAGCTCGCCCTCCATGCGTTGCATGTGATAGATGTCGTATTGCAGGAAGACATTGCTGCGCTGGCAGTCGGCGATGATGTCGGCCGCCTGCTGGCTATGGTTCAGGAAGTAACCGGGCATGTCGTAGCGGTTGATCGGCTCGATCAGCACGTTGATGCCGTGCGGACGGCAGGCGTCGGCCGCATATTGCAGGTTGCCGATCAGGCATTGCCGCGCCCGTTCCAGGCTCATGCCTGGCGGCACGATGCCTGACATGCAGTGCAACTGCTTCGCCCCGAGCGCCAGCGCGTAATTGAGCGCCAGCTGCACGTTCGTGCGGAATTCCTCGCCACGGCGCGGATCGCAGGCGATGCCCCGCTCGCCATGTTCCCAGTCGCCGGGCGGGAAGTTGAAGACGGCCAGTTGCAGATGGTGGCGCTCCAGCCGCATGGCGATCTGGCGCGCCTCGACGGCATAGGGGAAAAGAAATTCGACGGCGTCGAAGCCCGCGTCCCTGGCGGCGGCAAAGCGGTCGAGGAAGGGCAGTTCGGTAAACATCATGCTGAGGTTGGCAGCGAAGTTCGGCATGGCAGTACGCAGGTAAGGATGATGGATACTATCCTAGCCCAAATCGGCAAATGGTGGCGTGCATGAAAAAACCGTTCCAGAAGCAAGTCCTGGAACGGTTTTTATCGTCTTTTTGATAAAGACAAACGCTGCCTGAAAGCCTGGCTTTCAGGCAGCGTTTTAGCGGCCGCGGCCGCCGGAGCGATGGTTCGCCGCCGAACGCGGCGCATTGCCGCTGCGGTTGCCACCGCCACCGCCGCCCGCCGGGCCGGCGCTGCGTGGCTTGGCGCCGCCGCCACCGGTCTTTACGCGCACGACCTGGCCGGCCGGACGCGGATTGCGGTGGCCGCCGGTGCCGCTGCGCAATTGCACAGGCTGGGCGCGGGCGTTCAGGTCCGGCTCGAAGCCCGGAATCACTTCGCGCGGCAGGGTTTGCTTGATCAGCTTTTCGATGTCTTTCAACATTTCGTGCTCATCCACGCAGACCAGCGACACGGCTTCGCCCTTGGCGCCGGCACGGCCCGTGCGGCCGATACGGTGCACATAGTCTTCCGGAATGTTCGGCAAGTCGTAGTTGACGACGTGCGGCAACTGGTCGATATCGATGCCGCGCGCGGCGATGTCGGTGGCGACCAGCACTTGCAGGGTGCCATCCTTGAACTCGGACAGCGCGCGCGTGCGCGCCGACTGGCTCTTGTTGCCGTGGATGGCCAGGGCGCCGATGCCGTCCGCGCCCAGCTGCTCGACCAGTTTATTGGCGCCATGCTTGGTGCGCGTAAACACCAGCACTTGCGTCCAGTTGTTCGACTTGATCAGGTAAGACAGCATCGGGTGCTTCTTGTCGCGGTCGACCGGATGGATCTTTTGCTTGATCACTTCCACGGTCGAATTGCGGCGCGCCACCTCGATCATGGCCGGCTTGTTCAGCAAGCCGTCGGCCAGGGCCTTGATCTCTTCCGAGAACGTGGCCGAGAAAAGCAGGTTCTGGCGTTTTGGCGGCAGTACGGCCAGCACTTTCTTGATGTCGCGGATGAAACCCATGTCCAGCATGCGGTCCGCTTCGTCGAGGATCAGGATTTCCACTTTCGACAGGTCGACCGTGCCCTGGCCCATGTGGTCCAGCAGGCGGCCCGGCGTGGCGACGAGGATGTCGACGCCGTGCTTGAGCTGCTTGATTTGCGGGTTGATGCCGACGCCGCCGAAGATCACGGCCGAGTTCAATTTGGTGTACTTGCTGTAGGCGCGCACGCTTTCCTCGACCTGCGCGGCGAGTTCGCGCGTCGGGGCCAGGATCAGGGCGCGGATCGGGCGCGTCGAGGTGTTGCTGGTGATGGCAGCGCCATTCGCGTCGGTCGACAGGCGGTGCAGCACGGGCAGGGTGAAGCCGGCCGTCTTGCCGGTACCGGTCTGTGCGCCGGCCAGCAAGTCGCCGCCAGCCAGCACGGCGGGAATCGCCTGCGACTGGATGGGGGTCGGCACGGTGTAGCCGTGTTCGGTAACGGCACGTACGATAGCGTCGGACAATCCGAGGGAGGAAAAGGACATGGTAACTTTATTGTGAGATCGGCCTGTCGCCATCGTGGGGCGCCAGTCGCAGGCAATCAGATTAGGGGTCGAAAGACAGCGGCAAGGGGACTGGTCATATGTGCCGCACACGCGAAGTATAACAGCATGGCAAAAACGCGCCTGTTTTGTTTCAGGTTTGCAATGCCGCAAGTAAATTAAAGGGAGGCTGGCGCATCTGCCTTGCGATGTGCCATGGCATGGCGCCTAGTCGTCGATCTCTTCGACGGCGTAACGCACGCCCTGCGCATCGAGCCAGGCGCGCACGGCGGCCAGGCCGTGCCACGGGTCCGGGCGCAGGTGCTGGCAGATATACAGGCCGGTGTCCGTCAGCCTGGCGTCGGTGTCGGGCATGGCGCTACCGGACGGGCGCGGCGCCGGCGCCGCCAGCTCGGGCAGCCGCGCGAGGTGCTGGCGCTGTTCCGGCGTCAGGCTGGCCGTGATCCTGAATTCAAATCCCATGTTCCCTCCTGGATGCGCAGCTTGCGGTTGCGCTGGTTTCGTATCATCGAAAAAATTGCATATAGCTTGGCATTCTTTCCGTTTTTGTTTTCAAAGTATCTCGTCCATACTGCATAGCACTGGCCCGGCACACACAGCGTGACGCAAGGGCAGGAGCAGAAACACCATGCAACGAGATTTCTTTTTCATATTCAATTATTTTCACCAAGGAAAACATCATGCCTATCGCCACCGCCCAAGCCGCACAAAAACTGCTGACCCCAACCGATCATACCTTGATCATGATCGACCACCAGTCGCAGATGGCGTTCGCCACCCGTTCCATCGACCTGGCCTTGCTGCGTAACAATGCGGCGCTGGTGGCCAAGGCGGGAGCCGAATTCAAGGTGCCGACGATTTTGACGACGGTGGCCGCCAAGTCGTTCTCCGGCCCGATCTTCGACGAAATCCAGTCCGTCTTCCCCGCACAGGCGCCGATCGACCGCACCAGCATGAACACCTGGGAAGATCCGCGCATCGCCGACAAGGTGAATGGCTACGGCAAGGGCAAGATCGTGCTGGCCGGCCTGTGGACCTCCGTCTGCATCGTGGGACCGGCCTTGTCGGCGCTGGAACAGGGTTTTGAGGTCTACGTGATCGCCGACGCCAGCGGCGACGTCTCCGATGAAGCCCATGCGACGGCCATGCAGCGCATGATACAGGCGGGCGCGCAGCCGCTGACGTCCGTGCAATACTTGCTGGAACTGCAGCGCGACTGGGCCCGCGGCGAGACCTACAACGAGACGGTGGCGACGGCCGTGGCGCACGGCGGCGGCTATGGCCTGGGCTTGATCTACGCCAAATCCATGTTCAACGCCAGCGAAGGCCATTGATTGTTCATTGATGCCGGCTCCGCCGCCCGGCGGCGGGGCCGGGTGTTTACCTGATACGGGAGTTCCCTTGCACGCACACACGATCTTGCTCAATGGCCGTTTCCACACGGTCGACAGGACGCAGCCGCTGGCGTCCGCCGTCGCCATCGCCGATGGCAAATTTCTCGCCGTCGGCGACGTCGAGGACGTGATCCGTCATCGCGGTCCCGCCACGCGGGTGATCGACCTGGCTGGCCGCACCGTCATTCCCGGCCTGAACGACTCGCACCTGCACCTGATCCGCGGCGGCTTGAACTACAACCTGGAATTGCGCTGGGAAGGCGTGCCTTCGCTGGCAGACGCCCTGCGCATGCTCAGGGAGCAGGCCTTGCGCACGCCGAATCCGCAATGGGTGCGCGTGGTGGGCGGCTGGACGGAATTCCAGTTCGCGGAAAAGCGCATGCCCACCCTCGACGAGATCAACGCGGCCGCGCCGGACACGCCCGTCTTCATCCTGCACCTGTACGACCGCGCGCTGCTGAACCGCGCCGCCCTGCGCGCCGTCGGCTACGACAAGAACACGCCGAACCCGCCCGGCGGCGAGATTGTACGCGACGCGGCCGGCAACCCGACCGGCTTGCTGATCGCCCGCCCGAACGCCATGATTTTATATGCGACCCTGGCCAAGGGGCCAACCCTGCCGCGCGAACTGCAAGTCAATTCCACGCGCCAGTTCATGCGCGAACTCAATCGCCTCGGCATCACCAGCGCCATCGACGCGGGCGGCGGCTTCCAGAATTATCCCGAGGATTACGCCGTCGTCGACGAGCTGGCGCAAAAGGAGCAGCTGACCATCCGCATCGCCTACAACCTGTTCACGCAGAACAAGGGGCGCGAACTGGAAGACTTCGAAAAATGGACGCAGATGGTCACGCCGGGCCAGGGCGACGATTACTATCGCCATAACGGCGCCGGCGAAATGCTGGTCTTTTCCGCCGCCGATTTCGAGGATTTCCTCGAGCCGCGCCCCGAGCTGGCGGCCGGCATGGAAGACGAGCTGGAAAAGGTCGTGCGCCACCTGGTCGAGCAGCGCTGGCCCTTCCGTCTGCACGCCACCTATGACGAATCGATCGGCCGCATGCTCGACGTGTTCGAGAAGGTCAACCGCGACACGCCGTTCGGCGGCTTGCACTGGCTGTTCGACCACGCGGAAACCATCAGCCCGAAAAATATCGACAGGGTCAGGGCGCTGGGCGGCGGCATCGCCATCCAGCACCGCATGGCCTTCCAGGGCGAATACTTCGTCGAGCGCTATGGTGCGGAAGCGGCCAAGGCCACGCCGCCCGTGCAGCGCATGCTGGACGCGGGCGTGCCCGTCGGCGGCGGCACGGACGCCACGCGGGTCGCCAGCTACAACCCGTGGACGGCGCTGTACTGGCTGGTGTCGGGGCGCACCGTGGGCGGCCTGGCCCTGACGGATGCGGCGGGCCGCTTGTCGCGCGACACGGCGCTGGAACTGTGGACGGCGGGCAGCGCCTGGTTCTCCAGCGAGCAAGGCAAGAAGGGCCGCATCCGCGAGGGCATGCTGGCCGACCTGTCCGTGCTGTCGGCCGATTATTTCACGGTGCCGGAAGAGGCGATCAAGTCCATCGAATCCGTGCTGACCATGGTGGGCGGCAAGGTCGTCTACGGCCAGGCGGAATTCACGACCCTGGCGCCGCCCCCGATTCCCGTGCTGCCCGAGTGGTCGCCCGTGCGCGCCGTGCCCGGCCATTACCGGCCCGCGGCCGGGCCGGCGCATGCCGTGCTGCCGCACCAGTGCGCGGGCGCCTGCGGCGTGCACGCCCACGCCCACGACCGGGCGCGCAAGTCGACCGTGCCGATCAGCGATTTTTCCGGCTTCTGGGGCGCCTTGGGCTGCAGCTGCTTCGCCTTCTAGGGGAGGACAGAGCCATGCGCTACAAGAAAGTCATCCTGGGCCTGCTGCTGGCCTTTATCGTGGGCTTCGTCTGCCAACTGGCGCGCATCCCCGTGCCGGCGCCGCCCGTGCTGGGCGCCGCGCTGCTGGTGTTTTTGACCAGCTGCGGCTACTGGCTCACGGGCCTGTACCTGCAGCGGCGTGAAAATCAAGGGGAGGCGCCATGAGCGTCATGCTGGCCGGTTCCGTGCTCGGCGTGCTGGTGGGCGTCGTATGCCGCTGGTTCGACCTGCCGTCGCCCACGCCGCCCACGCCGACGGGCGCGGCGATGGTGGTGGCCATGACCCTGGGCTTCGTCGCGGCGGGGCAGCTCGGCTCCTGAATGCAAAAAAACCGGCCAGGGCCGGTTTTTTTCAGGCATGCCGCATGCGCGGCAGTCACGCGCCCGCTCAGGCGAATGGCGTCAGCAGGGTGATCATCTGGCCAAAGATCTTCGGGCTGGCGGCGATGACGTCGCCCTTGTACAGGTAGTCCGATTCGCCGGAAAATTCACCGACGATGCCGCCCGATTCCGTGATCATCAGGGCGCCGGCGGCGATGTCCCAAGGCTTCAAGCCTTTTTCGTAGAAGCCGTCCAGGCGGCCGCAGGCGACGTAGGCCAGGTCCAGCGCGGCCGAGCCGGCGCGGCGCACGCCCTGGCTGCGTTCGCCCATGATCGCGTACATCTTCAGGTATTCGTCCAGCGCGCGGGCGCTGCCGGCCACGTAGCCGGTGCCCAGCAGGGCGTTCGAGATGCGGTCCAGCTTGGTGACGCGGATGCGCTTTTCGTTCAGGTAGGCGCCGGCGCCTTTGGTGGCCGTGAACAGGTCGTTGCGGACCGGATCGTAGATGACGGCTTGCGTGACGACGCCGCGATGCGCGAGGGCGATCGAGATGCAGTATTGCGGGAAGCCGTGGATGAAGTTGGTGGTGCCGTCGATCGGGTCGATGATCCACTGATATTCATTCTCGTCGTGCGAGTTGGCGGAAGCGCCCGATTCCTCGGCCAGGAACGCGTGGTCCGGGTAGGCCTTGGACAGCACCTCGATGATGGCTTGTTCGGCCGCCTGGTCGACGTCGGTGACGAAATCGTTATGTTGTTTTTCCGTGACGACGACGCGGTCGAGGTCGAATGAGGCGCGATTGATGACGGCGGCGCCGCGGCGGGCGGCTTTGATCGCCGTGTTGAGCATTGGGTGCATGTGAGCTTCCGTTAAAAGCACGCGACCGCCCATGGCCGCCTTGCGGCGCCGGTACGATAGAGTGCAAGAATGAATTAAAGAGCGGAGCGGTGCCGAAGTGGTTAAAATCCCGGCCTGGCGTCAGCGTTGTGTGACTCCGTTTCCCGAAATTTCCTGTATCGATACCGCGCAATAGCGCTATTTTAAATGAATCTGCCCGAAATCAACACGTCTCTTTTCAAACGCCTGCGATTTATTCTCGTCGAAACTAGTCGATCCGGCAACATTGGCGCCGTCGCGCGCGCCATGAAAACGATGGGTTTTTCCGATCTGGTGCTGGTCAACCCCCGCTTTCCCGACGCCTTGACGGATGCGGAAGCGGTGGCCTTCGCCAGCGGCGCGCAGGATATTTTGTCTGGCGCGCGCATCGTCGGCTCTATCGCCGAGGCGCTCGAAGGCTGCAATTACGCGGCCGCCGTGTCGGCCCGCCTGCGCGAATTCTCGCCGCCCGTCACGGCGCCGCGCGCCATCGCCGCCCAGCTGGCCGCCAGCGCCGACTTGCACGCGGCCGTCATCTTCGGCAACGAGCGCTTCGGCTTGCCCAACGAGATCGTCGAGCAGTGCAATGTGCTGATCAACATTCCCGCCAATCCCGAGTACTCGTCGCTGAACCTGTCGCAGGCGGCGCAGGTCGTCGCCTATGAATGCCGCGTGGCGGCCCTCGGCGATGCGCAAATCGCCAGTCCCGTCGGTTTCCACGGCGACGCGGCCAGCCTGGCGCAGGTCGACGGCATGTATGCGCACCTGGAACAGGCGCTGGTCGCCATCGACTTCCTCGACGCCGACAACCCGAAAAAGCTGATGCCAAGGCTGAAACGCCTGTTTTCGCGCACGGGGCTGGAAACGGAAGAAGTCAATATCCTGCGCGGCATCGCGCGCCACATCCTGGCGGTGGCGAAAAAAGGCCCGTGATGGAAGCCCGGCCGGCCATGCCGCCGTCGTTTCAGTCGAAAAAATAGACGCACAGCTCTAGGTTTTGCGCGCGGAAGCGTACTTTCTTTGGCGTACACTGGCCTGCAAAAGGCGGTACAAAACAAGGGGAGAGATGGCAATGCAACGCAGATCGTTTCTGAAACTGGGCGTGCTGGGCGCCTGCGCGCTGGCGGCCGGCGGCGCCGCCTACCGGCTGGTGCGCGGGCCGGCGCCGCCGAGCCGCTTCGTGCTCGATGGCGCGGCGCGCGCGGCGCTGGCGGCCATCGTGCCGGCCATGCTGGGCAGCGCGCTGCCGCGCGAAGCCGCCGCGCGGGCCAGCGCGCTCGATGGTGCCATCGCCGGCGTGGACACGGCCATCCATGGCTTGCCGCTGGCGGCGCAGCAGGAAGTGCAGGACCTGTTCGGCCTGCTGGCGCTGGCGCCCGCGCGGCGCTTCGTCGCCGGCGTGCATGGCGGCTGGCGCGAAGCCGACCCTGCCCAGGTGGCCGCCTTCCTGCAGGCGTGGCGCACGCACCGTCTGGCCACCTTGCAGACGGCCTACCTGGCCCTGCATGATCTGATCCTCGGCGCCTGGTATGCCGATGCCGCCCACTGGGCCGCCATCGGCTATCCGGGACCGCTGCCCGAACTGAGCGCATAAGGCATCCATGAGCACATCCCCCATTCCTGATCCCATCGCCATCGGCGTGGCCAAAGGCTGGAACGTCACCGACGCCAGCACCCTGGCCGCCGACCGCACCCTGGAGGCCGATGTCGTCGTCATCGGCAGCGGCGCCGGCGGCGGCGTGACGGCGGAAATCCTCGCGCTGGCCGGCCTGAAGGTCTTGATCGTCGAAGAGGGCGGCTTGAAGTCCTCGCAAGACTTCAAGATGCGCGAAGCGGACGCCTATCCCGCGCTGTACCAGGAGTCGGCCGCGCGCAAGACGCGCGACAAGGCCATCAACATCCTGCAGGGCCGCACCGTGGGCGGCTCGACCACCGTCAACTGGACCTCGAGTTTTCGCACGCCGGCCGGCACGCTGGACTACTGGCGCCAGCATTTCGGCTTGTCCGGCTATGCCGTGGACGCCATGGCGCCGTGGTTCGCCATGATGGAAAAACGCCTGCACGTGAGCGACTGGGCCGCGCCGCCCAATGAAAACAACGATTTATTGCGCCGTGGCGCCACGGCGCTGGGCATCCCCACGGCCGCCATCCGGCGCAACGTGAACGGTTGCTGGAACCTCGGCTACTGCGGCATGGGCTGCCCGACGAACGCCAAGCAATCGATGCTGGTGACGACGATCCCGTCGGCGCTGGCGCTGGGCGCGGGCCTGCTCGTGCATGCGTGCGCCGAACGTTTCGTCTTCAAGGGCGAGCGCGTCGACAGCCTGCAGGTGACGGCGCTCGACGCGGCCGGGCAGGCGCCCACGGGCGTGCGCCTGACGCTGCGCGCCAAACACTTCGTGCTGGCCGGCGGCGCCATCAACTCGCCGGCCTTGCTGCTGCGCTCGCAGGCGCCCGACCCGCACGGCTTGCTGGGCCGGCGCACTTTTTTGCATCCGACCGTGGTGTCGGCGGGCCTGTTTCCGCAGCGCGTAGACGCCTATGCGGGCGCGCCGCAGACGATTTATTCCGACCATTTCCTGCACCTGGCGCCCATCGACGGCCCCATCGGCTACAAGCTTGAAGCGCCGCCTTTGCACCCGCTGCTGATGGCCACCACCATGGGCGGCTTCGGCGACGAGCATGCGCGCACCATGCGCGAATTCCCCCATGCGCACGCCTTGCTGGCGCTGCTGCGCGACGGCTTTCACCACGAGGCGGCGGGCGGCAGCGTCTCGATCGACAGCTTCGGCGCGCCCGTGCTCGACTATCCGCTCACGCCGTTCATCTGGGATGGCGCGCGGCGTGCGCTGCTGTCGATGGCGGAAATCCAGTTCGCGGCCGGGGCCAGGAGCGTGTATCCCGTGCACGAGCTGGCCAGCCACTACACGAGCTGGGCGCAGGCGAAGCAGGCCATTGGCGCCTTGCCGATGAAGGCCTTGCTGGCGCGCGTGGTGTCGGCCCACGTGATGGGCGGCTGCGCCATGTCGGACGATGCGCGGCTGGGCGTGACGGGCGCCGATGGCCGCTACCACGGCGTGCGCAACCTGTCCGTGCACGACGGCTCGCTGTTCCCCACCTCGATCGGCGCCAATCCGCAACTGACGATCTATGCGCTGGCGGCGCGCCTGGCCAGCGGCCTGGTGCGCGAGTTGACGGGCAAGCCCGCGCCCGTTCCCGTCGCAGGCACGGCATGATCGCGCGCATCCTCAGGTGGCTGATGCTGCTGCAGGTGCTGGCCGTGCTGGGCGTGGCGTACCTGGCCGTGCAGGCCTGGGGCGTCGCCTCGCCCGCCATGGCCCTGCTGCTGGCGGGCGGCATGCTGCTGGCCGTGCGCGCGCTGATCGTGGCGCGCAATTTCTGGCAGAGCCGGCGCATGGGCAGCCCCGTGCCGGCGGAATATCAATTGGGTGCCGGCGGCGCCGCGCGCCTGTTCCTGGGCGAGTTGCGCGCCACCTTGTGGACGTCGTCGTGGGGCATGCTGCGTCCGCGCCTGCATGTGCTGGACGCCGCCGCGCCGGCGCAGGGCTTGCCCGTGCTGCTGGTGCACGGCTATGTGTGCAACCGCGGCTACTGGACAAAGCTGAGCCGGCAACTGGCGCGGGCCGGCATCGCGCACGACGGCGTCGACCTGGAACCGATAGGCGCCGACATCGAGGAGTTCGTGCCGCAAGTGCAGCAGGCCATCGAGGCGCTGTGCGCCCGCACGGGCAGCGACCGCGCCATCATCGTCGCCCACAGCATGGGCGGCCTGGTGGCGCGCGCCTGGCTGCGCCGTCATGGCGCGGCGCGCGTGGCGCGCATCGTCACCATCGGCACGCCGCACCACGGCACGGTGCTGGCCAATCTGGCGGCGGGCGCCAATGCGCGCCAGATGCGCCGCGTCGATGGCGCGCCGAGCGGCTGGCTGGCGCAGCTGGCCGCCAGCGAGACGCCGGAAACGCGCGCCCTGATCACGTCGATCTATTCGCATCACGACAATATCGTCGTGCCGCAGTCGTCCGCGCAGCTGCCCGGCGCGCGCAATCTCGCCTTCGGCGGCATCGGCCATGTGGCGCTGGCCAGCGATGCGCGCGTGCTGCGTCAGCTGTTGGCGGAAATTACTATCAAGAACGAAGTCGCCCGGCCGCCCTCGACCCCTCATTTCGCCTGAGTCCTGTTGTGTTTTGTCTGCATGGCAAGGCTGTCTGTTTTGACTCTGCTGTTGCCGCTGTTTAACAGCGCAAGGGGCAGAAAATGCTGTTTTCCATTGGCGTAGTGTATTAAGCTAACGTCAGTACACCACCGGAGAAAATTTGTTCATGAGGCCGCTTGCGCCGTTCCGCAGGCGTCAAGACGCGAGATATTTCTCTGGATGTATGGCAAGATGTTGTAGGATTGTTATGTGGGCGCGCAGGCGGAAAGATGAACGCAGGCGGAAAATGAGTCCATGCAGTTTTTATTGGGGGCGCTAATTGTCCGCACGTATCCTGATTATCGAAGATAACGCCACCAATATGGAATTGATGGTGTATTTGCTGCGCGCCTTCGGGTACACGCCGCTGGCCGCCTATGACGGCGAGGAGGGCGTGCGCATGGCGCGCAGCGAATTGCCGGACTTGATCATTTGCGACGTGCATTTGCCCAAGCTCGACGGCTATGGCGTGGTGGCGGAACTGAAGAAAGACCCGCAACTGCGCAAGATCCCGGCCCTGGCCGTGACGGCGCTGGCCATGGTCGGCGACCGCGAACGCCTGCTCGAAGCGGGCTTCAATGGCTACATCGGCAAACCGATCGAGCCCGACTTGTTCGTCGCGGAGCTGGAATCTTTTTTACCCGGGGCGCCGTCGACGCCAGTTAAAAACGACATAGCCACCATCCTGATCGTCGATGATCATGTGCTCAACCGCGAGTTCCTGACCGCGCTGCTGGGCTACGGCGGCCACCGCCTGCTGGAGGCGGCGAATGGCGCCGACGCGCTGGAAATACTGCGCACCGAGCGGCCCGACCTGATCATTTCCGACATCCTCATGCCGAACATGGACGGCTACGAATTCGTCACGCGCGTGCATGCCGATCCCGCGCTGACCGACGTGCCCATCATCTTTTATACGGCCACCTACCGCGAGCAGGAAGCGATCCTGCTGGCGCAGGCGTGCGGCGTGCGCTGGGTGCTGCCCAAGCCGTCCGACCCCGAGGTCATCGTGCGCACCGTCAACGAGGCGCTGGGACTGATGCCGGCGGCGGCCCCGGTGCCGGCCGAGGCGGGCGCCGGCGCCAATGCGGCGCCCCCCGCCACGGGCAAGCTGGCCTTCATCGAGCACCAGGTCAGCGGCTACCTTGACGAACTCGAATCGAGCAGCCAGCAGATTTCGCAGCTGGCCACCCAGCGCGAGGACCATGCCGCCATCCCGGAAGACCTGGGCGTCATGACGGAGCGCCTGTCGCGTTCGCTGTCCAGCCTGCAGGCGGTCAGCCTGCGCCTGACGGCCCTGATCGAGCTGGGCATCGAACTGGGCGCCGAACGCGATCCGCGCGCCCTGATCGAGGCGGGCTGCAAGGTGGCGCAGAATATCTGCGTCTCCAAGTATGCCTGCATCGGCGTGCTGGAAGAGGGCGCCGAAAAGCTCAGCTATTTTTCCTCGTGCGGCGCCGAGAAAAATCTCGAGCGCATCGCCAGCGCGCCGCGCACGGGCATTTTGAACCGCTTGCTGGAGCAGCGCCAACCCTACCGGGTCAATGGCTTGAAGGGCGACCCCGGCGCGCTGGGCCTGCCCGACACGCATCCGCCCGTGCATTCCTTCCTGGGCGTGGCCATCGCTTCGCGCGAGCGCAGCCACGGCTGGCTGTACCTGGTCGACAAGCTGGGGGCGAATGAATTTTCCGAAGTCGACGAGCGGGTCGCCGCGACGGTGGCGGCGCAGATCGCCGTCGCCTACGACAACCTGCTGCTGTACGACGAAATCAAGCGCCACCACGAGCAGCTGACCCTGGACATGGCGGCGCGCATCCGCCTCGATGAAGACTTGCGCCGCTTCCGCCTGGCGATGGACGCCACGGCCGACGCGATTTTCCTCGTCGACCGCGCCGGCATGTGTTTCGTCGACGTCAACCAGACGGCTTGCCGCATGCTCGGTTTCGAGCGCGAGGATTTCCTGCGCGTGGGGCCGGGTCGCGCGCACGAGGGCGAAGCCCCGCTGGAAGAGCTGTACAACAAGCTGCTGGCCGGCGACCAGGGCGGCCCGATGACGGAATTGCAGTTGCAGCGCAAGGATGGCTCGCCGTTGTCGGTGGAAGTGCAGCGGCGCACCCTGCGCTCGGGGCAGAGCTGGATCCTGGTGGCCGTGGCGCGCGACATCACCGAGCGCAAGGACGCCGAGCAGCGCCTGATGAAGCTGGCCCATTTCGACACCTTGACGGGCTTGCCGAACCGCAGCCAGTTCTACGCCTCGCTGACCCATTCCCTGTCCCAGGCGGCCGAGCACCAGTGGGCCGTGGCCGTGCTGTTCATGGACATCGACCGCTTCAAGAATGTCAACGACACCCTGGGCCACACCATCGGCGACGATCTGCTGCGCCAGTTTTCCAGCCGCCTCGTCGACTGCCTGCGCGTGCGCGATACCATCGGCCGCTTTGGCGGCGATGAATTCGCCACCATCCTGGTACTGCCCGACGGCGCCCAGCATGCCGTGGGCGTGGTCGACAAGATCCGCGAGGCGATGCGCAAGCCGTTTGACTTGCAGGGCCACGAGGTGACGGTGACGGTCAGCATCGGCATTTCCGTGTACCCCGACGATGGCGTCGATGCGGACACCCTGATTCAGTACGCCGACACGGCCATGTACCGCGCCAAGGAAGCAGGCCGCGACGCCTTCCGCTTCTTCACGGCGGAAATGAACGCGCAGTCGATGGCGCGGCTGGACATGGAAAATGCCCTGCGGCGCGCCATCGACAACGAGGAATTCGTGCTGTTCTTCCAGCCCAAGGTGAATATCATCTCGGGACGCATCAGCGGCGCCGAGGCGCTGATACGCTGGCGCCGCCCCGGGCACGGCATGGTCTCGCCGGCCCTGTTCATCCCCCTGCTGGAAGAAACGGGATTGATCGTGCGGGTCGGGAACTGGGTGCTCGACGAGGCGTGCAAGAAGATCAGCGAGTGGGGCGCCAGCAGCGTCGGCCCCGTGCACCTGTCGGTGAATGTCTCGGGCATCCAGTTTTTCGTCGGCGGCCTGGAAGAGGAGGTGCTCAAGGCGATCCGCAAATACGATATCGCGCCCGAGCTGCTGGAGCTGGAGCTGACGGAAAGCTCGCTGATGTCGAACGCCGAGGAAACCATCGCCGTGCTGCGCAACCTGAAGGCGCTGGGCATCCAGATTTCCATCGACGATTTCGGCACCGGCTATTCCAGCCTGGCCTACCTGAAGCGTTTCCCCATCGACAAGCTGAAGATCGACATCGCCTTCGTGCGCGAAGTGACCAGCAATCCGGACGACGCGGCCATCGTGCTGGCCATCATCAGCATGGCGCACAGCATGAAGCTGGAAGTGATCGCCGAAGGCGTGGAAAACGATGCGCAGCTGGCTTATTTGCGGCGCCACGGCTGCGACGAGATGCAGGGCTATTATTTCAGCCGCCCCGTGCCGCAGGAGGAATTCGAGCAGATGCTGATGAAAGGCCAGCAGCTGCAGGCGCCGCAGGATGCGGGCAGCGAAGAGCAGCAAACCTTGCTGATCGTCGACGACGACGTCTTCATGCTCGACGTGCTCAGCGACTTCCTGGCGCAGGACGGCTACCGCATCCTGACGGCGCAGACGGCCGCCGAAGGCTTCGACCTCCTGGCGCGCCACAAGGTGCAGGTGATCCTGTGCGACCAGTGCATGCCGCTCATGAGCGGCACCGAATTCATGGAGCGGGTCAAGCACCTGTGCCCGGACACCTTCCGCATCATGTTGTCGGCCTTCGCCGACCTGACGCCCATCATGGCGGCCATCAACCGCGGCGCCGTCGACCGCTTCTATACCAAGCCGTGGAAAGGCGCCGTGCTGCGCGAGAATATCCGCGAAGGCTTCCGCCTGCACAAGCTGCTGCATGGCCCGGTGAAAGCGGCGGCCTAGGCGCTATCGACTGTGTGCGCTGGCGCACCTTGAGCCGCCGTTTCGTATCGAATTAGACGCCCGTCTCTAGTTTTGCTCACTAGAATAAAACGCATCCATGAAGTGGCATGGCCTTTCACATGACGGGAGCTGGCGATGGTGAAGAAATTGAAGGAGCTGACGGAAGACACGGAATTGGCGAACGCCGTGCGCTCGTCCGCGCAGCAGATATGGCAAGCCGGCCTGGGTGCCTTCGCCAAGGCGCAGGAAGAGGGCGGACGCGTGTTTTCCCGGCTGGTGCAGGAAGGCACGCAATTCCAGAAGCGCGCCGAAGACAAGGTGGCCGACGTCAGCGGCACCGTCGGCAAACTGGCCGATGGCGTGGGCAGGCAGGCCAGCGGCTCCTGGGACAAGCTGGAACAGGTGTTTGAAGAGCGCGTCGCGCGCGCCCTGGCCACCATCGGCGTGCCCACGCAACACGATATCGCCGCGCTGCACGCGCAGATCGACGCCTTGAGCCGGCAAGTGGCGGCGCTGTCGGCCAAGGCCGCGCCGGCGGTCAAGCCGAAGGCTGCCAAGCCCGCCGTGAAGGCGGCCGTCGCCAGGGCCCCGGCCAAGCCGGCAGCCAGGACCGCGCCGCGCGCGGCCGCCAAAGCCGTGAGCAAGCCGGCGGCGAGACCGGCGGCGAAGAAAAAAGCGCCGGCCGCCTGAGCTGGCGCCGCATCCCTCCAGCCTGCTCGCGCAGGCTTTTTCTTGCCTGCGTCTTTCGCTGGCGCCAGGGGGCACAGTGTTTCATTATGGCTATCTTAGGTGGTATGCTTGAGGCAGAACACAGAGAGATTGCCCGCCATGCTACAAAAAGCACCACGCCGTACCCGCGAACGCATCCTGGAGTTGTCGCTGCGCCTGTTCAATGAGTTTGGTGAGCCGAATATCACGACGACCGTGATTGCGGAAGAGATGAACATTTCGCCCGGAAACCTGTATTACCACTTCCGTAACAAGGACGATATCGTCAATTCGATCTTCGTCCAGTTCGAGGCGGAAATCGAACGCATCCTGACCGTGCCCGACGGGCGCCGTTCGAATATCGAGGATGTCTGGCTGTATTTGCACCTGATGTTCGAACTGATCTGGCGCTACCGCTTTTTCTATCGCGACCTCAATGATTTGTTGTCGCGCAACCGCAAGCTGGAATTGCACTTCAAGCTGATCCTGGCGCACAAGATCAAGGTGGCCACCCAGCTGTGCGAAGACTTGCGCAGCGAACAGTCGCTCGAAGCATCGGACATGGAAGTGGCCGCGATGGCGACGAATATGGTGGTCGTCGCCACCTACTGGCTGTCGTACGAGTATGTGCGCAACCCGCGCAAGTACAGCGAACAGCAATCGATGTCCGATGCGCTGGCGCGTGGCTGCTACCAGGTGCTGTCCCTGATCGGGCCGTATTTGCGCAATGAAACGCATTTGCTGTTTCGCAAACTGTCGGAAGAGTATGTGACCAAACTCAAGAACGACTGACGCGGCTGCTGGCGCCACGTCGTCCATTACAGGAGAGAGAGATGGCTTGGAAACAATTCCCCTATCCGGACGCAGCCTATGTCTACACGCCGCAGACCCTGGAAGCGGCCTGGGGGCGCCTGCATGCGGGCGACGTGGAGCCCTTTCCCACGCACTCGGCGCTGGTGCAGGCCTGGCTGGCTTTCCATGCGGGCGACTTCGAGCGCGCCGTGAAGCTGGGCCTGGCCGTTGGCGTGCCAGGCTATGCGGTGGCGCACAAGGCGACCTGCATCTATGCCACGCACCTGGAAGTGAACGACAGCCAGAAACTCGACATGTACGAAGAGGTGGCGGAGCGTTGCGAGCGCCAGCAGAACGAGCAGCCGGACAATCCGGCCGGCTACTACTGGCATGCCTACAGCCTGGGCCGCTATGCGCTGGGCACCTCCGTCGTCAAGGCCCTGGCGCAGGGCATGGGCGCGCGCGTGCGTAACAGCCTGGACCGCACGATGACGGTGGCGCCCATGCATGCGGAAGCGCATATCGCGTTTGGAATTTATCATACGGAAATTATCGACAAGGTCGGCGCCATGATCGGCGGCCTGACCTACGGCGCCAACAAGGAAGATGGCTATCAGCACTTCAAGACGGCGCTGGCCCTGACGCCGTATTCGGCCTTGGCCCACAGCGAGTATGCGCGCGCCTTGAACATGCTCGACGGAAAGAAAAAGCTGGCGGAAGCGCTGGCACTGTATGAAAAGGCGGCCGAGTGCGTGGCACTGGACGCCAAGGAGCGCCTTGAAGTCGAGGCGGCGATCGATGAATTGAAAGGATAAGACTACTGTGATCAAGGCTTTATGTGTGTACTGCGGCGCCAACGCGGGCGTCTCGCCCGACTATGCGGTGGCGGCGCGCGAACTGGCGCGTGTGTTGGTGGCGGAAAATATTTCGCTTGTGTACGGCGGCGGCAAGGTAGGGCTGATGGGCGTGATCGCCGATGAAGTACTGCGCCTGGGCGGCGAAGTGACGGGCGTGATTCCCACCCAGCTGGTCGAGCGCGAAGTGGGCCACATGGGCTTGACGCGCCAGTTCATCGTGAAGGACATGCATGAGCGCAAGGCGATGATGGCCAGCCTGTCCGATGCCTTCATCGCCATGCCGGGCGGCTATGGCACCCTGGAAGAGTTGTTCGAGATGCTGACGTGGGCCCAGCTGGGCTTGCACGCCAAGCCCATCGGCTTGCTCAATGTCGACCATTTCTATGACGGCTTGATCGCTTTTGTGCAAAACGGCAAGGAGCAAGGCTTCATCCGCCCGCAGCATGCGGCCTTCCTGAATGCCGATGCCGATCCGGCGGCGCTGCTGCAGCGGCTGAAAGATTGCGCGCCGTAATATTTCTTCATGGAAACTAACAGGGAGCCATGCACTGCGCCGTGCATGGCTTTTTTATTTCCGCATGGGAAAATTGATCGTATTCAATGATTCAATTGATAAATATATAGCCAGAATATTTCTCTTGATGCATGTCTTTTTGAAAATGAAGATGCTTTTTAATTATGTTTGTGGTCTACTGGCCTTGTTCAAAAGTTAGGATTATCGGACACCCGCGAGTGCGACAAGACTCCTAAAAAACGGTGCCGAGCCATTTCAAGTTGCCACAGCCACGCTACTTCATCATCTCGAAAGGATGCTATTTTGAAACCTATGACCCTCTTGCGCGCGACCGCTGTCGCCGCCATCCTCGCCGCTGGCGGCGCCCACGCACAAACCACCACGATCGGCTTCGATTCGCTGGAACATCCGGGCTACTTCGGCTCCGTCTTCAATTCTTACTCGGAAGGCGGCTACAATTTTGACAGCAGCTTCCTGGGCCTGTTGAGCTCGGCACATCAAAGCAGCTTCGCCTACGCCGGCTCGGCCGGCTTGGGGGCGACTGCCCTGTCGACAACGACCCTGTCGCGCGCCGACGGTGGCGCTTTCTCGCTGAGCTCGATCAGCCTGGCCGACTTCGTGAGCTTGCCTGGCTCATTCGACGTCACGTTTGTCGGCCACCAGGTGGGTGGCGGCACGGTGAGCCAAACGTTCACCCTCGGTGGCGGCCATAGCTTCGCCGATTACACATTCTCGGGCTTCAACAATCTGCTGTCGGCATCGTGGAAAGAGGGCGCCTTCCATACCTTCCAGGTTGACAATATCGCCGCCAGCGTGAGCGCCGTGCCGGAACCGGCTACCTACGGCATGCTGCTGGGCGGGCTGGGCCTGCTGGGCTTCATGCTTCGCCGCAAGAACGCCGCCGGAATCTGAATCTGAACCTGGCGCCGGCCACGTCGGCGCGCCAGTCGCTATTTAAAAAGCCGCCTGTTTTGCAGGCGGCTTTTTTACGCCGTCCGGCGCCAGCCTTTACGACCACAGGCGCTGGCCGGCCAGGTCGAGCTGGGTCAGGTACAGGCGCACGTCGAATTCGTACTGATGGTATTGCGGTTCCATATACGTGCACAGCTTGTAGAACGCCTTGTCATGCTGCTTTTCCTTGACGTGCGCCAGTTCGTGCACGGCGATCATGCGCAAAAATTCCAGCGGCACTTCCTTGAACATGGTGGCCACGCGGATTTCATGCTTGGCCTTGAGCTTGCCACCCTGCACGCGCGAGATCGAGGTATGCAAGCCCAGCGCGTGCTGAATCACATGGATCTTGCTGTCGAACGCCACCTTGTTGATGGGGTCAGCGTTGCGCAGGAATTCATTCTTCAAGTCCTGCACGTACTGGTACAACGCCTTGTCGTTGCGCACATCGTGCGCATTCGGATAGCGTTTCAACAGGACATCGCCCAGCTTGTCCTGCGCGATCAGTTGCTGCACTTGCGCTTGCGTTTGTTCGGAATAGGCGCTCAGGTATTTCAGGGATGGCTGCATGCGATGAAGGGCGGGACGGGGCGCGGCGGTGTCGGTAAGGCGAGAATGTACCATACCGCCGCGCCCCGCGCTGCGCCAGCCCTTGCACGGGCCGCCTGGGCAAGCCCGTGCCTTCCTGCGTCAAGCGGCGCGCCGGGGCAGCCTGGCTCGCCCGCTCCGCCCGTTCAGCTCTTCTCGCCCTCGTCCTTCTCGCCCTGGCGGCCAGTACCGCCGCTGCGCGCCGCCGTGCCGCCGCGGCTTTCATTGGCGCGCTGGGCCGATTGCCGGCTTTCGCCGCCCTTGCGGCCGATTTCCGCCATGTGTTCGCGGTTGCGGCTGACGGCTTCGCCGCCTTTCTGCCCGGCGCGGCGTGCTTCTTCCGAGTCGAACTCATGCGCCGTGCCCTTTTGATGGGCTGCCTGGCCGCCCTTGCTGGCGATTTCGCGTTGCTGCTCCTCGTTCATGGCGGCAAAGCCGCGCTTGGCCGGGCCTTTGCCGCTGCCCGATTCGCCGGCTTTCTGGCTGCTGCCAGCGCCGCCTTTACCCTGTTCATTACCTTGATTGCTAGCCATGTCGCTCTCCTTGCTGTCGAGTGGTGGTCAAGTGGTCAATCCAGGCGCTCAATGCGCCTGATCGGATTGCATGCCGGTGTCGCGGCTGCGGCCCGCGCCGTCGCGGTGGCCCGTGGCATGCATTTTTTCGATCATTTCACGCTGGCGCTGCGTGGCTTTTTCCGTTTCCTCTGCCGTCTTGCGCACCACTTCGTCAGCGAAGGCCACGGCCGTGCGGCTCGCTTCGGGCAGGTGGTTCTCTGCCGTGCGGTTCAACTCGACATTGGCGTTGGCGACGAGGTTGCCAAGTTGCTGCCGGTACTGCTGCAGCTTGTTGCTGCTCGGCTGCAGCTGGGCCGCGGCCAGCGACATGAATTCGCCCGTATCGCGCGCGCTCAGCAGTTGCTGGCTGGCGCTGCTCCATTCCTGCAGCAAGTCTTGCGCCAGCCGCAGATGCAGCTCGCTCAGTTGCTGCGCCGTATCGAACATCTTGCGCGATAGTTCCGTGGCGAAATTGCACTGGGCCTCGAGGTGGGACTTCAGGGCGGGGCTGAGACTGGGGGACATACTGTTTGTGAACATGTTCTACCTCAATGAAAAGCGGATCCAGGAAACACCCGGTGCACCGGATGCGACGTGTGCTGAAACAAGCAAAGGGATAGACGCCGGATGGCGTGCCAGGTTCCATGTCAGGTGTCGGTTTGGCGCTGGAATGGGGCTCGGCAGGCGGGAAAATGCGATGACTTTGCGCCAGATCAAATGAACGTGAATCGGCTCGCCGCCGTCGGCAGCCATGCTGCTTGTGTGGAAAATGCAGATTTACAGGCCCGGCCGTGCGACAATAGCCGGCTCGCGGCAGCGCAGCCGATGGCCGGTGCGCGTGGCTGAGCCGAGCATCGCCCACTTTTTTTACCTGATTCCGCGACCATGACGCATCCCGAATACATCCTGACCCTGTCCTGCCTGGACCAGCGCGGCATCGTGCACCGCGTCTCCGGCTTCCTGGCCGAACGCGGCTGCAATATCATCGATTCCGCCCAGTTCGGCGACCAGGAATCCCAGCTGTTCTTCATGCGCGTGCATTTCGCGCTGGAGGACGGCGCCGTCAGCGACGCCCGGTTGCGCAGCGACTTCGCCGACCTGTCGCAAGCGATGCAGTTGAATGGCCCCTTCCACGGCCAGTTGCACGATGCGCGCGTCAAGCCGCGCGTCATGCTGATGGTGTCGAAGATCGGCCATTGCCTGAACGATTTGCTGTTCCGCTACAAGAGCGGCTTGCTGAACGTGGAAATTCCCGCCATCGTGTCGAATCACATGGAGTTCTACCAACTGGCGGCCAGCTACAATATTCCCTTCCATCACCTGCCGCTGGCGACCGGCGCGCCGGAAGCGGCCAAGCTGGCGCAGGAAGCGAAGATCATCGAGCTGATGGACACGCACAAGATCGACCTGGTGGTGCTGGCGCGCTACATGCAAATCCTCTCGCCGGGCCTGTGCCAGGCGCTCGACGGCCGCGCCATCAATATCCACCATTCCTTCCTGCCCAGCTTCAAGGGCGCCAAGCCGTATGCGCAGGCGCATCACCGCGGCGTCAAGCTGATCGGCGCGACGGCCCATTTCGTCACGGGCGACCTGGACGAAGGCCCGATCATCGAGCAGGATGTCGAGCGCGTCGACCATGCGATGGATGCCGAGACCCTGACGGCCATCGGCCGCGACGTCGAGTGCGTGGTGCTGGCGCGCGCCGTGAAATGGTTCGTCGAGCACCGCATCCTGAAAAATGGCGACAAGACCGTGGTTTTCCGCTGATACCGACTTCACTCTTCACTTTACCGAGACAGAAACACGATGGCCCTCAAAGCAACCATTTTCAAAGCCGATCTGCAGATCGCCGACATGGACCGCAATTACTACCAGGATCACGCGCTGACCCTGGCGCGCCACCCGTCCGAAACGGACGAGCGCATGATGGTGCGCCTGCTGGCGTTCGCCATCCACGCCGACGAGGCGCTGACCTTCACCAAGGGCCTGTTCGACACGGAGGAGCCCGACCTGTGGCAGAAGGACTTGACGGGCGCCATCCAGCTGTGGATCGAAGTGGGCCAGCCGGATGAAAAGCGCATCCTGAAGGCCTGCGGCCGTTCGGAGCAGGTCATCGTCTACAGCTATGGCGCAACCAGCCACATCTGGTGGAAGCAGATCGCCAACAAGCTGGAACGGGCGAAGAACCTGACCGTGATCAACTTGCCGTCCGACGCGGCGCAAGACATGAGCAGGCTGGCGCAGCGCACGATGCAGCTGCAATGCACGATCCAGGATGGCCAGATATGGCTGACCGACAGCGTCAACACGGTGCTGATCGACCGCGAACCGGTGAAGCCGGCGCGCTGAGCTTGACCGTCTGAAACGCACAAAGCCCGGATCGCTCCGGGCTTTTTTCGTTGTGAGTGATTAATTCGGCGCGGCGCCCAGGCGCTTGATGCTGCTCGAACGCTGCATGCTGCGGCTGATGCGCGGATCGCCGTAGTAGCTCACTTCGCCCGAGCCGCCGATGCTGATGCTCAAGTCATCCCTGGCCCACACGGTGGCCTCGCCCGAGCCGCCGATGCTCACCTGCACCTCGCGCGCGGCCAGGCGGCCCGCCTGGATATTGCCCGAGCCGCCGATCGACGCCGTCAGCTGCTCCGTCTTGCCGCTGGCCTTGAAGTTGCCGCTGCCGCCGATGGCCACGGCCACCTGGCGGCTGTCGAGGCCGCGCGCGTCGATGGAACCGGAGCCGCCCACGTCGAAGCGCAGATTCTCGGCGCGCAAGCCCGTTGCCGTGATGTTGCCCGAGCCGCCCACGCTGACGCGTTCCACCTGGCGCGCCTGGATGACGATGGTGAGGCTGCTCTGGCGGAAGTTGGTGTTGCGCTTGGCGGCGCGGATGCGCAAGGTGCCGTTTTCCACCGCCGTCTCGATCAGCGGCAGGATATTGTCGTCAGCCTCGATGCTGACGCTGTCCGTGTTGCCGATGCGCAGTTCGACCGTGCCCGGCACGTTCAGCGCCACGCCATGGAAGCTGCCCACGTCGCGCGTCTGCTTTTGCAGCTTGCCGCTGCCCTGGATGTTGTTGCCGGAAATCCAGTCGAGCGGCGACGCCAGCGCCGGCGCGGCCGGGATGGCGAGCGCGCAGGCGGCCAGCAGCAGGGCGGTGGCGGCGCGGACATGGCGTGGGTGGAAAAGTGGCTGTGGCATTCTTGCTCCCTGTTTGGAATTGGTCTGCAGGCATGGTATGCCAGCCGGCCGCGCCTGCGTAGCGCGTTGCGACAGACTGCGCCAGCAGCGGCATGGAATGCGGGAGGATGCGACAGGATGGCATGAGGTATCATGCCGGTATTGCACATACGACGAGCGGCACGCGCCGCTCACACTACTGGAATTACATGCTGATCATCACCATCAAACAGGGCAAGGAAAAGAGCTTGCTGGGCCAATCGTGGATTTACGCGTCCGCGATTGAAAAAGTCGAAGGCAAGCCGCAGGAAAAAATGAAGCCCGGCTCGACGGCCATCGTGCAAAGCTCGTCCAAGCAGTTCATCGCCCGCGCCGCCTACAATTCGAAGTCGCAGATCCGCGCGCGCATCTGGAGCTTCAAGGAAGACGAACCGGTCGACCACGCGCTGATCAAGCGCCGCGTCAAGGCCGCCATCGAGAAAAAATTATCTGCCATCAAGAAGGCGGGCGAAAACCAGCTGTTGACCCTGATCAAGGGCGAAGACGAGGGCTTGCCGGGCCTGGTGGTGCAGCTGTTCGGCGGCGTGCAAGGCTACCTGATCTGCGAATTCAACGCCGGCGGCGTCGACGCATGGAAAGTGGCCATCGTGCAATCGCTGATGGCTTCCACCGGTTGCGCCAACGTGTACGAGCGCTGCGACGACCTGATGCGCAAGGGCGAAGGCTTGCCGCTGATCGACGGCGCCCTGGCGGGCGAGGAACCGCCCGATGAAGTCATGTTGACGGACAACGGCGTGCGCTATGCGCTGGACCTCAAAACGGGGCACAAGAGCAAGTTCCGCTGAGAACGGCTGCTTGACGTGAAAAACCGGCGCTGGCCGGTTTTTTTTATTGGCTTACGCCATGAACACACTGGCGGGAACATTGAACCGTTGCGCCAGGGCCTTGATCTGCCGCACATTCAATGTGCGCTTGCCGTTGAGTACTTCAGAGACGACGCCTTGAGTGCCCACTTCCGGCACGTCGGATTGCGTCAGCGCATGTTGCTCCATCAACAGGCGCAGCGTGGCCTCAGGCGAGACGGGAACCGGTGGAAAATGCTCCTGATCGTAATCGGCTATCAGCCGGCCAATACTCTCAACCAGCCCGGCCAAGGGGTGCGTTTCCTCGGCCGCCCCGGCGTCCAATAACTGATGCAAGACGCTGGCAGCATGTTCATACGCGGTCGCATCAGGTATTGCCTGCAGAGGAACCAGCTTGGACAAGGCCTGATAGTGGACGGTGATTTCTGTAATCATTTCACGATGCATCAAGGTTTCCATGCGTCGTACTCCTTATGCGTCAGCACTTTCCGGATGAATAACAGCTGGCGATTGAAGTGAATCGCGGCGATGATCCGGTATTTGTTACCGCCAAAATTAAAAACATAGTAATCACCGACACGATCGGCGGCGTTAAATATCGACTTCAGCATGGCGAAATTGGCAAACGACCGCGATTCGATGATCTTGCGCCATGCTGGCAAGGGTTCGCCAGCCGGGGGATGCCTGCTGGCGAAATCCATCAAAGCCCCTTGTTGGCGACGATGCGCATAGGCTGAAGTGATGCTGTGACGAAGTGGTATCGTGATTCATGGATTATCTCAGTTTGAGATAATCGTCAAACGGCCTTACTCCAGCGGCACGCTGCGGTATTTGTTCACCTCCAGCGCCGACACGGCCGGCGCATCGTTGCCCCAGGACGCGCGCAGGTAGGTCACCACGGCCGCTACTTCCGCATCATCCATGACGGGGCCGAACGGCGGCATGCCATACGGGCGCGGGCTGCCTTGGGTCCCGGGCGCGAAGCCGCCGTTGAGCACGAGGCGGATGGCGTTGACGGCCGATTGCGTCGTCAGCGCGCGGTTGCCGGCCAGCGGCGGGTAGCCGGGCGGCACGCCCTTGCCGTCGGCCTGGTGGCAGCTCGCGCATTGCTCCTCATACAGTTTCGCGCCCAGCGCCAGTTGCTGCCGCGCCTGCTCTGACGTGTCGCGCGGCGTCCGTTGCGCGGGCTGCGCGGGACCAGGCAGGCTTTTCAGGTAGACGGCCATGGCCTGCACGTCGCTCGTCTCCATGTGCTGCAGGCTTTGCCGCACGACTTCCGCCATGGGGCCGAAGACGGTGGCGCGCGGCGACACGCCCGTTTGCAGCAATTCCACGATATGCGCCGTATCCCAGTCACCGAGGCCCGCTTCCGCGTCCGACGTCAGCGAGGGCGCGTACCAGCCCAGCACGGGAATCAGGCCGCCCGACAGGCCGTCGTCGCTGCCGCCCAGGGTCGTGCGGCTGCTATGGCAGGCGCTGCAGTGGCCCAGACCCTGCACCAGGTAGGCGCCGCGGTTCCATTCCATGCTCTTGTCCGTCAGCGGCTGGTACACGCCCGGCTTGAAATACAGGGCGCGCCAGGCGGCCAGCGCGATCTGCTGGTTGTAAGGAAAGCGCAGCGCGTGCGGCGCGTTTGCTTGCCTGTGCGGCGCCACGCTCTGGAAATACGCGTACAGGGCGTCGCTGTCTTCGCGCCGCACCTTGGTGTAGCTGGTGTAGGGAAAGGCCGGATACAGCAGCCGCCCATCCTTCGACTTGCCGTTGTGGATGGCGCGCCAGAAATCGTCGGCCGTCCAGCTGCCGATGCCCGTTTCCCTGTCGGCCGTGATGTTGGGCGAGAGCACCTTGCCGAACGGCGTCTGCAAGGCCCGTCCGCCCGCATACGGGACGCCGCCGCGCGTCGTGTGGCAGGCCATGCAGTCGCCCGCCTTGGCCAGGTAGGCACCGCGCGCGACCAGCTGTTGCGGGCTCAAGGTGTTGGCGGCGGCGGGCGGACCCAGGTCGTCGCCCGGATACAGCGCGAACCTGGCGCCGGCGGCGACGACGGCCACGCCGGCAACAGCGATCAGCCATTTCTTCATGGCGCCACCTGTGCGCTGGAACCGGGTACGCCGCCGCAATGCAGGGGCAGGGGCAGGGCGATGCCGCCGGCGGGGCGCGCATCGGCGCTGGCCACTTGCGTGCCCAGCCAGGCCGAGACGGCGCCCACGTCCGCGTCCGACAGGCGCTGCGCCACTTGCGCCATGCAGTCGGGGGCGTGGGCGCGGCGGATGCCGTTCTTCCACGCGCCCAGCTGGGCGTTGATATAGTCGCGCGGCAAGCCCAGCAAGCCGGGGATGGCGGGCGCCACGCCGGCCAGCTGCTGGCCATGGCAGGCGATGCAGGCGGGGATTTTTTTGCCGGCATCGCCATGCAGCACCAGCTGCTTGCCGCGCGCCAAGGCCGCCGTGCCGGCGCCGCTGGGCTGGGCCGGCGGCGGGGCCGGGTGCTGCGCCGCAAAATAGTCGGCGATTTCGCGCAGGTAGTCGTCTGACAAGTGTTCCACCATATAGTTCATCAGCGGATACTGGCGCCGTCCCTCGCGAAAGTTCAGCAACTGGTGGTACAGGTAGCCGGCCGGCTTGCCGGCGATGCGGGGAAAGAAGGCATCATGCTTTTCCTGTCGTGCATGGCAAGCCGTGCACGCCTTGATGCGCTGTTCCAGGCTGTCGTGGCTGGCGGAGATGGCGGCGGGCGCGGCCTGCGCCGTGGCGGGCGGCGCGACGGCCAGGGCCAGCAGCACGAGGGGGGAATGCAGTAGCATGGAAAGTCGCATGGGGAAATAAGCTGTCTCGTCGGTCGATAATGGCGTGCCGGTGTTGCTGCCCGGATGTTGTTACCCTAGCATATAACGGGCGCTGTCACTGTGACAGGATCAGTTGTGCAATAAAACTACGGATCAGTTTGAGGAGCAGGGTTGAAACGATATGAGGAATTGGCGGAAGAAGTCGCCGCCATGATCAGCACGCAGCTGTTGTTGCCTGGTGATAAGTTGCCCTCCGTGCGCCAGCAGCATGCGCGCAGGGGCGTGAGTCCGTCGACGGTGTTCCAGGCGTATTATTTGCTTGAAGCGCGCGGCATGATCGTCTCGCGGCCCCGCTCCGGCTATTACGTGGCGCCGCGGCGCGCCGCGCTGGCCCCCGAGCCGGACAGTTCGCGCCCCGTCGACGCCAGCACCACGGTCGACGTCAGCGACCTGGTGTTCGAGGTGCTGGGCGCCGTGGGGTCGCGCGATATCGTGCCCTTCGGCTCGGCGTTCCCCAGCCCGCACCTGTTCCCGATGGAAAAACTGGCGCGGACCGTGTCGGCCAGCATGCGCCGCCTCGACCCGTGGAGCAGCGTCACGGATCTGTCGCTGGGCAATGCGGAGCTGCGTCGCCAGATCGCCCTGCGCTACCAGCAGGACGGCGTGCCCGTTTCCAGCGACGACATCGTCATCACGAATGGCGCGCTGGAAGCGCTGAACCTGTGCCTGCAAGCCGTCACGCGGCCCGGCGACACGGTGCTGATCGAGTCGCCCAGCTTCTACGCCTGCCTGCAGGCGCTGCAGCGGCTGGAACTCAAGGCGGTGGAAATTGCCACCAGCCCGCGCGACGGCGTCGACCTGGCGGCGCTCGAGGAATTGCTGCTGCGCCACCAGCCCAAGGCGTGCTGGCTGATGACGAATTTCCAGAATCCCCTGGGCAGCCTGATGCCGCCGGAAAAGAAGCGCGCGCTGGTCGACCTGCTGGCGCGCCATGGCGTGCCGCTGATCGAGGATGACGTGTATGGCGAGCTGTACTTTGGCAAGCAGCGCCCGGGCCTGACGAAAAGCCACGACAGCGCCGGCCTCGTCATGCATTGCAGCTCGTTTTCCAAGACCCTGGCGCCCGGCTTCCGGCTGGGCTGGGCCGTGGCGGGCCGCTACGCGCGCCAGGTCGAGCGCCTGAAGCTGACCACCAGCCTGTCGGCGCCCATCCCGTTGCAGATGGCGCTGGCCGACTACCTGGCGGCAGGCGGCTACGACCGCCATCTGCGCCAGTTGCGGCTGACCCTGGCGGCGCAGCAACACACCATGTTGCAAGCCATCGCCGTGCATTTTCCGCCCGGCACGCGCGTGACGCGGCCGCAGGGCGGTTATTTCGTCTGGGTGGAGATGCCTGCCGGTATCGATGCGCTGGCCTTGCACCGCAGCGCGCTGGCGGCCGGCATCAGCATCGCGCCCGGCCCCATTTTTTCCGCCACGCGCGCGTTTCGCCACTGCATCCGCCTCAATTACGGCCACCCGTGGAGCACGCAGCTGGAAGAAGCCATCGCCACCCTGGGGCGGCTGGCGCTGGCCGCGGCATAGCGGCGAACAAAAAAAGTTCCTTGCGACAGCAAGTGTTTCATTCCAAAAAGAAATATTGCTGTTATATTGGTGTATCTATAACTAATGATGGGAATGATAATGGATAACACGCAGCCGGAAGTGGGTCGTTCGCAGGATACGACGATCGCCATCCTGTCCCACGTAGGCGGCCTGTTCACCAGCTGGGTGGCGCCGCTGATCATTTATTTGATCAAGAAGGACGAGGCGGATAAATTCTCGGCCGAGAACGCCCGCGAAGCGCTCAATTTCCAGATCACCCTGATCATCTGGTATTTCGCCTGCTTCATCCTGTCGTTCGTGCTGATCGGCCTGTTCCTGTTCTGGGTCGTGGCGCTGGCCAACCTGGTGTGCTCGATCGTCGCGGCCGTCAAGGCCAGCAACGGCCTCACTTACCGCTATCCCTTGACCTTGCGCCTGGTCAAGTAAGGCCGCACCGGCCGCCGGGTTTCAGCCCGGGCGGCCGGGCAGCGCCTTACTGCGGGACGGCGCGCAGGCTCAGGCGGCGACAGGCGGCGGGCTGGCGCGCGGGGCTTTTTGCGGCGTGACTTTGCCGCCCTCGGCGATCCAGCGGCGGTACACGCGCAGGGCCACTTGCGCATCGTCGGCCGCGTACAGGATCTGCTTGTCCGTCAGGCGCGACGTGGCCCAGTTGGTGGTGGAGATCTTTTTCGATTTCTGCAGGTGCAGGCCGAAGAACTTGGCCACGGCCGTCTTCGCGCCCAGGTCGTTGCGCTGGCCGCCGCGCAGGGCGACGGACAGGTCGAGCACCTGGGCCGGCGCGATGCCCAGCTTGTTGCGCAGGCGCTTGACGTCGTCGGACAGGCCAAAGCCCACCTTCAGCGTGGCGGTCGACTCGAGAATGGCTTTGAGTTCGGCCAGGGCCGGCGCCGGCGTGCTGCCGACCTGGAACAGGTAGGCGATGTCGTCGGTGGCCAGCTGGATCAGATGGGGTCCCGTGGAGGACTCGCCCTTGACAAAGGTCGGCTTCGATTCCGTATCGAAGCCGATGGCGTCCGCTGCCAGCAGGGCGGCCATGGCCGCTTTTGCGTCATCGCTGGTGCGTACCAGCTTGACGTGGTCGAGTGCGATGCCTTGATAGGGGGGCAGGGGCGGTGCGGCAGCTGTATCCATGAAACCGGATCAGCCTTTGCGCGAGAATTTCGCGGTCAGCTGATTCAGTTTTTCCAGGCGCAAGCGGTTCGCCTCTTCGGCGGCGGCCGCGTCGCGTTCGGCTTTCTTGCGTTCGGCTTCCTTCTTGAAGCGCTGCTGCAATACTTGCGTGGCGTGCTCGCGGTGGGTTTGCGTCACTTCCGCGCCGGCCGTGCCGTCGAGGTCGTAGCGTACCTTGGCTTTTTCCATCACGCGCAGGTAGCGCAGCGAACCCGTGTGGATGCCCAGCGCCGTGCGCATCAGCTTGCGGTCCAGGTCCGGCAGGCGTGCCAGGATCTGCTTGTCGATACCGATCGACAAGGGCAGGCAATCGCGGAATGGCGGGAATTGCTCCTGGAACTGCTTCAGCAGGGCGCGCGCGGTCAGTCCGGCAGGCGCCGGCGTGGTCGCTGCGGCCGGTGCCGCCGCTGGGGCTGCATCGACTGGCGTGTCAGGAGTGGTGGCTTGCTGGTCTGGCGTGGAGCTGGTCATCGACATCATTGGTTGGGCTATAAAAGGGGAGCATAGCACGCGCCACAGGCAAGTGCATTGTCTTTTTTGGCAACTTGAGCTGCGACAAGCGGGTTCGCACTACAGCGGACACAGCGCGAAATGCGGGAAATGTGTATAATGTCGGCTTGCGCTGATGACTGGGCCCTGTTTTTGAAGGTCTGGCTCAGGTGTGCAGGGGATAGGAGCAGTGCGGTGCAGGGCCATCATTATTGATAATTTTGATATCAGATATTTTGTTTATCAATTATCCAGATAACTGGCCTTCGTGCATAATCTTGCTCTCCGCTGTGTCTTCACTGAACAACAATAGATTCAAGCCCGTTCTGGTACGGGCTTTTTTTCATTCCGCAATGTACATCGCTTATTTATCTGACCCGGTTTCGGCCTCGCCGTTCGGTCCCGCGCTCCTCATGCCGGCTGCGCGGGCTATGAACGTCACGATAGACAGGCGCCGCTGCCCTTGACGGCAGCCGCAACAATACGCTCCATCGAGTCCGGTTTCGCAGGCTTAGGTGGAATCATTCACTTCGCGCCGACACCATCTGGTCTCGCATTAAGAGATATCTCATGAAGAATACGCCAAAAACTTTAACGTTGTCCGCCAAGGCGCCACGCCCAGCCGCGGCGCCACTTGCCGTACCCAAAACGACTTTATCTTACTTCATCGATAATGCGCAAGCGAATCCGGAAGCCACCGTCACGACGGCGCCGACCGTCGTCACCGTGGTGAAGAAAAGCCGCTCGCGCCTGGCCGCCGTGCCGCCGGCCGAGCCGGTTGTCGAAGCCGCCGTCAGCGCACCTGTCGCCGAGGCTGCTGCCGAGCTCGCCGAAGCGGCGCCGGCCAAGACGCCGAGCGTGAAGATCGCCCCTGGCGCCAAGGCCCCGGCCGCGCCGCGCAAGGTCAGCGAAAGCGCCGCCACGAACAAGGTGGTGACGGCAGCCCGCTCGAAAGTCGTGCGCGCCAAGCCGGAAGCGGCCCCCGTGACCATCATCACCGGCGCGCAAGTGGTCAGCAAGACCACCGACGCCGACGCCCTGGCCGCCATCGATACCTCGAATTACTTCTTGCCGACCGTCAAGGTGCCGGGCCGCCGCGGCCGCAAGCCAAGCGAATTCACGCCGGAAAACGATGAAGTGGCGGCACTCAACGCCGTCGAGCGCGCGGAACTGAAGGCCGTCTCGAAGGCGCGCGACCGCAAGGCCAAGGGCGGCCTGGCGGACGCGCTGGGCGATCCGGAAGCGTCGGCAGCGGACCTGGAACGCCGCCGCAAGCAGATCACGGGCTTGATCAACATGGGCAAGGAACGCGGTTTCCTCACCTATGCCGAGATCAATGACCAATTGCCGGAAAACATCATCGATCCGGAAGCGATCGAAGGCATCATCGCCACCTTCAACGACATGGGCATCGCCGTCTACGAGCGCGCCCCTGACGCGGAAAGCCTGTTGTTGACCGACAACGTCGCCACCGTCACCAGCGACGATGAAGTGGAAGCGGCCGCCGCGACGGCCCTGTCGACGGTCGACTCCGACTTCGGCCGCACCACCGACCCCGTGCGCATGTACATGCGTGAGATGGGCGCCGTGGCGCTGCTGACGCGCGAAGGCGAGATCGAGATCGCCAAGCGCATCGAAGGTGGCCTGAAGGATATGATCCAGGCGATTTCCGCCTGCCCGACCACCATCGGCGAAATCGTCGCGCTGTCGCAAAAAATCGCGCGCGATGAAATCAAGGTCGATGAAGTGGTCGACGGTTTCGTCGACTTGAACGAAAGCAATGCGCCGGCGCCCGCCGCCGCGCCCGTCGCCGCCAGCGGTGACGACGAGGAAGAGGAAGAGGAAGCCGAGGAAGAAGACGGCGACGCCAATGGCGGCGCGGCCGGTTTCTCCAGCGAGCAACTGGCGCAGCTGAAAAAGAATGCGTTGGAGAAATTCAACGTCATTTCCACGCAGTACGAGAAGATGCGCAAGGCGCCCGAGGGTTACAACTCGAAAGCCTACGTCAAGGCGCAAGAAGCCATTTCGCAGGAATTGCTGGGCATCCGCTTCACGGCCAAGGTCGTGGAAAAGCTGTGCGACACCCTGCGCGGCCAGATGGAAGAAGTGCGCCACATCGAGCGCGCCGTGCTGGAACTGTGCGTGAACAAATGCGGCATGCCGCGCGCCCACTTCATCAAGGTGTTCCCGGGCAATGAATGCGACCTGGAATGGGTCGACCGCGAAGTCGATTGCAAGTATCCGTACAGCGCCATCCTCAGCCGCAACGTGCCTGCCGTCAAGGAACTGCAAAAGAAGATGATCGACCTGCAAGCCCGCGTGGCCCTGCCGCTGGCTGACTTGCGCAAGATCAACAAGCAGATGGCGGCCGGCGAAAAGCGCGCCCGTCACGCGAAACGCGAAATGACGGTGGCCAACTTGCGCCTGGTCATCTCGATCGCCAAGAAGTACATCAACCGCGGCCTGCAATTCCTCGACCTGATCCAGGAAGGCAATATCGGTCTGCTGAAGGCCGTCGATAAATTCGAATACCGCCGCGGCTACAAGTTCTCGACCTACGCCACCTGGTGGATCCGCCAGGCCATCACGCGTTCGATCGCCGACATGGCCCGCACCATCCGCGTGCCTGTGCACATGATCGAAACGATCAACAAGATGAACCGCATCTCGCGCCAGATCATGCAGGAAACGGGCAGCGAGCCCGACTTGGCGACCCTGGCCGTCAAGATGGAAATGCCGGAAAACAAGGTGCGCGAGATCATGAAGATCGCCAAGGAGCCGATTTCCATGGAAACGCCGATGGGCGAGGATGGCGATTCGCAGCTGGGCGACTTTATCGAAGACAACACCACCCTGGCGCCGCTGGACGCCGCGCTGCACGCCTCGATGCGCAACGTGATCAAGGAAGTGCTCGATTCCCTGACGCCGCGCGAAGCGAAAGTGCTGCGCATGCGTTATGGCGTGGAAATGTCGAACGACCACACGCTGGAAGAAGTGGGCAAGCAGTTCGACGTGACGCGCGAGCGCATCCGCCAGATCGAAGCGAAAGCCATGAGCAAGCTGCGCCAGCCTTCGCGTTCGGACAAGCTGAAAACTTTCCTCACGCAAAACTAAGCAGTGACAAAAAAGAGGCGCAAGCCTCTTTTTTTCGCCCGTCCCCGGCGTCGCCTTACAAAAAATGCATGCGCTGGCCCGTCACGCCGGCGCGGTGGCGGCGCCGCAGCTGGTACAGCGCCACGCCGCTGGCGGAGATGAGGAAGGTGATGAGCAGCCATTCCAGCGGGTTGCGGCGCGGCGGCGCCGGCGACGCCTGCGACGGCACGGCGAAGGCCTGGAACTTGTGCCCCGTGTAGATGGCGCCCACCACGAGGCCGGCGTCCGTGATCTTGTTGGTCAGGTACAGGCCATCGTCGCGGCGGCGCACCGTCATCACACCTTCCTTGTAGACAAAGGTCATCGGTTCAAAGCCCTTGATGCTGACGCTGCCGACCACGTGCCCGGCCGCATTGACGGCCGTGGCGTAGCTGTCGCCCTGGCCGATCATGGCACCGAGGTCGAGCATGCGCTTGCCGTCCCAGGCAAACGCGTGCCAGCGGCGCTTCTCCGTTTCCGACGCGCCCACGATCAGGCCCGCGTCATTGATGGCGGTGGCCGAGCTGATGCGTCCGCCGGGCAGGGTGCCGATTTCCTGCATGCCCGTGCCGGGGCGGTAGACGAAGGCGCGGCGGTAGCCATCGCCGCGCTGCGCCGTGCCCACCACCACGCCGTGGTTGTTCAGGCCGCTGGCATAGCTGCTGGCGCCGCCCAGGGTGCCCAGGTCTTGCAGGCTGTGGTCGGCTTTCGTGACGAAGGCGTGGAAATCGCCGCCGCTGGTATCGGCATAGCCGGCGATCGTGCCGTCGCGCGTGATGGCCGTGGCATAGCTGCTGGTGCCGCCCAGGGTGCCCAGGTCGCGCATGCCGCCCGCCGCATCGTAGTGGAAGGCATGCCAGGCGCCGCTGGCCGTCTGCGCCGAACCGACCACCACGCCATGGATATTGATGGCCTTGGTGAAACCTTCAGCGCCGCCCAGGGTGCCCAGTTCGCTGATGCGGCCATGCTGATACGTGACGGCGCGGCGCCGTCCTTCTTCTTCCATGATGATGCCGGCCACCAGGCCCGCCGGGTTCAGGTCGGACGCGATGCTGCCGTTGCCATCCCTTTCGCCAAAGCCGCGTTCGACATAGATGGCGGCGCTGGCGGTGGGGATGGCGGCCAGCAGGCACAGGCCGAGCAGTGAGGCGTGGAAGCGCAAGAACCGTGGCGGCATGATAGTTTCCTCAAAGAAAAAACTTACTATACTTTCTTATGTTGAAAATGCATACTTAATTTACTACTGTTTTTGCTAATTTTTGTATTTCATCATGTTCGGCCGGCGCGCCTTTCCTCGTTTGCGGCAAGTGGATGGCCAGCACCGTGCCCCGGCCCGCCTGGCTGTCGATGCGCAGTTCGCCGCCCAGCGCATGCACGCGTTCGCGTATGCTTTTCAGGCCGAAGCCGGTCTTCTTGCCGTGGTCGCCGGGTTGCATGCCGATGCCGTTGTCGCTGATGCGCAGCACGATGGCATCCGTATCCTGCACCAGCGCCACTTCCACTTCGCTGGCCTGGGCGTGGCGCACGATGTTCGACAGCGATTCCTGCAGCACGCGGAAGATGGCCGACGTCTGGCGCTGATCCAGGCCCAGGTCGGGCGCCTCGCTGTCGAGCGAGAGCCGGTAGCGGATGGCGCCGCGCCCTTCCATCTGGCGCAGCAGCCATTCGGCCGCCGGACCCAGTCCCAGCTCCAGGGTGCTCGGGTGCAAGTCGTTGATGATGGTGCGCACCGAGCGGATGGTGGCGTCGATGGTGTCGAGCACGCGCTGGGCATGGTGGTGCAGGCGCGGATGGGTCCTGGCCGTGCGCGCATGCAGCAGCGACACGTCGATGCGCAGCACCATCAGGTTCTGGCCCAGGTCGTCATGGATGTCGAGCGCGATGCGGCGCCGCTCCTCTTCCTTGATGGTCTGCTGGTGGTCGCTCAGTTCGCGCAGTTGGGCCAGGGTGCGCTGCAGGTTTTCCTCGTTGCGCTTGCTTTCCGTGATGTCGATGGCCATGGCGATGATCATCTGCGGCCGGCCGTCCGCGTCGAATACGGGTTTCTTGTGCGTCTGCAGCAAACGATTCTCCTGCAACTGCGCGTTCCATACCAGTTCTTCGCGGATCACCACCTGGCGGCTGGCAAACGCTTCCTGGTCCGCCGCGTGGAAGCCTGCGTTTTGTTCCTTGGGGAAATGCTGCAAGTCGCGCCCTTCGGCGATGTCCTGCTGGCGCACGCCCCACTGCTGTTCGCAGGCCTGGTTCATCAGCACGATGCGCGAAGCGGCATCTTTGAGGAATAGCGACAGGGGCATCATGGAAATGATGTCCTGCAGCCGTTCTTCGCTGCGCGCCAGGGCCGCTTCCGTTTGCGCGCGCATGGCGATTTCCTCGGATAGCCGGATATTCACGTCGAGCAGCTGGGCCGTGCGCAGGGCCACGCGGTTTTCCAGCTCCGCATGGGCGACGCTCAAGGCGTGTTCGGCCCGCTTGTGTTCGGTAATGTCGCTGGCCAGCACGAGCGCGCCTGTCAGGCTGTCTTGCTGGTCGTACAGGCAGCGGCCGCTGATCATGGCCCAGCGTTCCGAGCCGTCGCTGTGCCAGTACTGCAGTTCGCCCATGCGGCTCTGTGCGTCCTCGCGCAGCAGCGGGCACAGGCGCAGCAGGTTCGACTTGTCGTGGAAGTCGCTCATCCTGTGACCCAGCAAGTGATCCGCCGGGATGCCCAGCATGTCGCACAGGCGCTGGTTGACATGCAATATCGTGCCTTGCACATCCGTTTGCCACATGCCGTCCTGCGCCGCCTCGCTCAGGTCGTGGTAGCGCATGGCGCTGGCGTCGAGCTGCAGCCGGGTGCTGGCCAGATGGGCGCGCAGCTTGCGCATCAGCCATACGGACGTGCCGGCGCAGGCCGCTACCAGCAGCGCCAGCCAGACATGCTCCCAGAAACCGAGTTCCTGCCAGGCCGCGCCCGTCAGCCAGCCCAGCATGATCAGGGTGAGGGCGGCGCATGCCGCGCCCAGCGTTTCAATCGACCATTTGCTCATCGGCGTTCCTGGCGTCATGGTTGGCCGCTGCGGTGCGCCTGGCGCCGGAGAGGGAAAAGTGTCAAACGCTAGTGTAATACCAATTGTTGTTTTCTTGAGAATATTTTTCCATCGGGCAAGTAAAAGGGCCGGCCCTTGCGGCGCCGGCCCCTGCCTGCCAAAGACGGCTGGCTGCGATCAGCCCGTGTTGCGCAGGCCGGCCGCCACGCCATTGATCGACAGCTGGATGCCGCGGTGCACCCTTTCGTCGATCCGGCTTTCCGCCGACAGGGCGCGGTTGCGCTTGATCAATTCCACCTGCAAGTGGTTCAGCGGATCGAGATAGGCGAAGCGGTTCTGGATCGAGCGGGCCAGCAGCGGGTTGCCCGCCAGGCGCTCCGTGTTGCCGGTGATCAGCTCCAGGCAGCGCAAGGTGGTGCCATGCTCTTCCGTGATGCGTTTGTAGATGCGTTCGCGCAAGTCCTGGTCCGCCACCAGTTCCGCATAGCGCGAGGCGATCGCCAGGTCCGTCTTGGCCAGCACCATGTCCATGTTCGACAGCAGGGTGGCAAAGAACGGCCATTCGGCATGCATGGCGCGCAGGGTGGCGATCCTGTCGTCCTGCGCGGCGCCGTCGGCCTGCTGGATCCAGGCCTCGATGGCGCTGCCGAAGCCGAACCAGCCCGGCAGCAGCAAGCGGCACTGGCCCCAGGAAAAGCCCCAGGGAATGGCGCGCAAGTCTTCGATGCGCTGGTTGGCCTTGCGCGAGGCGGGGCGCGAACCGAGGTTGAGCTCGGCAATTTCCGCGATTGGCGTGGCCGAGAAGAAATACTCGGTAAAGCCCGGCGTTTCATACACGAGGTGGCGGTAGGCGTGATAGGCGAGGTCCGACAGCTGCGCCATCACGGCTTCGAACTGCGCCAGCCGGCCGGTGCGGGCCGGATTGGCTTCCTGCGGCGCCAGGCTCGCTTCCAGGGTGGCGGCCACCAGCAATTCCAGGTTGCGCCTGCCGATTTCCGCGTTGGAAAACTTCGAGGCGATGATCTCGCCCTGTTCCGTCAGGCGGATCTGGCCGTTGACGGTGCCCGGCGGCTGGGCCAGGATGGCTTCGTAGCTGGGCCCGCCGCCCCGGCCCACCGTGCCGCCGCGGCCGTGGAACAGGCGCAGCTTGACGCCGGCCTTCTGGAAATCGGCGACCAGCGCCAGTTCCGCCTTGTACAGTTCCCAGTTGGACGTGAGGAAGCCGCCATCCTTGTTCGAATCGGAATAGCCGAGCATGACTTCCTGCAACTGTCCCTGCTTGGCGATCAGCTGTTTGACCAGGGGCAAGGCCATCAGTTCGCTCATGATGCCGGCCGCGCGCTGCAGGTCGGGGATCGTCTCGAACAGGGGAATGACCATCAGCTCGCACGTGCTGTCGCCGTCGGCCCCCGCCTTCCAGTCGGTGCGCAGCAAGCCCGTTTCCTTTTGCAGCAGCAACACTTCCAGCAAGTCGGACACGGTTTCCGTGTGCGAGATGATGTAGTTGCGGATGGCCCGCGCGCCGTAGCGCTGGCGGATGTCGCGCGCCGCGCGCAAAATCGCCAGTTCCGCATCCGTTTCCGCGGCATAGCCGATGTAGGGCGAGTACAGCAGGCGCGGCTGCGCCAGTTCGTTCAGCAGCAGCGTCTGCTTGTCTTCCTCGGGCAGGGCCGCGTAATCGGCCGCCACGCCGCTCTTGGCGAACAGGTCGGCCAGCACGCGTGCGTGCACGTCGGAGGTCTGGCGCATGTCGAGCGAGGCCAGGTGGAAGCCGAAGATGTCGGCCGCGCGCGCCAGGGTGGCCAGGCGCGGGCGCACGAGGGCCGCGCCGTGGTGCGCTTCGAGCGAGGCGACGACGGTGCGCAGGTCGGCGACAAAGGCGGCCGCGTCCGGATAGGCGGCCGCCGCGCCCACTTCCTTGCGCAGGATGTTGGTGGCGCCCAGCGCGCGGGCCGTGGCGGCCAGGCGCGCATAGATGCCGATCAGGGCGCGGCGGTAGGGCTCGTCGCTGCGGTGCGGCGAGGCGTCCGGCGACTGGTCGGCCAGCGCCTGCAGTTCGGCGCTCACGCCCACCATCAGGGTCGAGACGGACAATTCCGCGCCCAGCGCGTGCACTTCGTAGAGGTAAAAGTCGAGGATGGTGGTGGCGTGGCGCGCCAGCGCGTGCTGCATCGTGCCCGCGTTGACGTTCGGGTTGCCGTCGCGGTCGCCGCCGATCCAGCTGCCCATCTGCACGTAGGCGGCGTTGATCGGCTCGATCGTGCCGTCGCCGTTCGGGTACTCGGCGGCGATGTCGTCCTCGATGTCGTCATACAGGCCCGGCAGTTCGCGCAGGAAGGTGATGCGGTAGTAGGACAGGGCGTTTTCGATCTCGTCGGCCACCGTCAGCTTCGAGTAGCGCAGCATGCGCGTCTGCCACAAGGTGGCCACGCGCGAGCGCAGCAGTTGCATATTGGCGTGGCGCTCCTTCGGCGTCTGCGGCAAGTCGCGCTCGGCCAGCAGGCGCGCGATGTCGTGCTCGGCGTCGAGGATGCTCTTGCGCTGCACTTCCGTCGGGTGGGCCGTCAGCACGGGGGCGATCAGGGCGTCCTGGAAAAAGGTGTCGACGGTCTTGCGCGGCACGCCGGCCAGGCGCAGTTTTCTCAGCGCGAAGCTGACGCTGCCCTTTTGCGCCGGCGAGCCGGCCAGCAGGTGGGCGCGGCGGCGGCGGATGTGGTGCTGGTCTTCCGCAATGTTGGCCAGGTGCGAAAAGTAGGAAAAGGCGCGCACGACGGAGATCGTCTGTTCGCGGCTCAGTTCCTTGAGCATGGCGTCGAGTTCCAGCGCGGCGCCCGCGTCCGCTTCGCGGCGGAAGCGCACGGACGTCTGGCGGATGGTTTCCACCACATGGAAGACGGCGTCGCCTTCCTGTTCGCGCAGCACGTCGCCCAGCAGGCGGCCCAGCAGGCGGATGTCTTCCTTCAGCGGCGCGTCCTTGTCGGAGCCGGCCGGGACTATTTCTGGTGCTACTGCGTCATTGAGCATAATAAAGAACCAAAGTAAGTGTAAAAGCAAGGGAATGTGGATCGCACCGGGCGTTTGGCCGCAGAGGGGAGGGGGCGCATGATAAAATTTGTGGTCTTCAACATGGACGCTAGCCTGACTTGGCCGTATAGGCAAAGCGATAACGATTATAGCGACGCCGGGCGCCATTTCGATACATATCGGTATCACTTCCGGCGAAATGGCAACGAAAAACGACAACGACAGCGAAAGAACCTTGTTTTGAAAGCATCCGAATTGACCCCGAACGAATTGAAGCCGCAGATTCCCGCCCGCCTGGTGATCGCCACGCGCGAGAGCCGTCTTGCCATGTGGCAAGCTGAACACGTGCGCGCGCGCCTGGCCGCCCTGTATCCGCAGTGTAGCGTTGAAATTCTCGGCATGACCACACGCGGCGACCAGATTCTGGACCGCGCCTTGTCCAAGGTAGGCGGCAAGGGCCTGTTCGTCAAGGAGCTGGAAGTGGCGATGGAAGAGGGCCGCGCCGACCTGGCCGTGCATTCGCTGAAAGACGTGCCGATGGAGTTGCCGGATGGCTACAGCCTGGCCGCCATCCTCGAGCGCGAAGACCCGCGCGACGCCTTCGTGTCGAACGATTACGCCAGCCTGGCCGAGCTGCCGCACGGCGCCGTCGTCGGCACCAGCAGCCTGCGCCGCCAGTCGCTGATCGCCGCGCGCTATCCGCACCTGACGATTTTGCCCCTGCGCGGCAATCTCGATACGCGCTTGGGCAAGCTGGACCGTGGCGATTACGCCGCCATCATCCTGGCCGCCGCCGGCTTGAAACGCCTGGGCCTGGCGTCGCGCATCCGCGCCGTGCTGGCGCCGGAAGACAGCTTGCCGGCCGCCGGCCAGGGCGCCATGGCGATCGAGATCCGCAGCGCGCGCGCCGACGGCGCCGAGCTGCTGCGCCTGCTGGCGCCGCTCAACCATGCCGATACGGCGCGCGCCGTCACGGCCGAGCGCAAGGTGTCGAAGATTTTCGGCGGCAGTTGCCAGATTCCGCTGGCCGCGTTCGCCACCGTCGAGGGCGAGCAGATGCGCTTGCGCGCCATGGTCGCCACGCCCGATGGCGCGCGCATGGCCAGCGCCGACGTCAGTGGCCCGGCCGGCGCGCCGGAACTGCTGGGCGAACGGGTGGCCGAACTGCTGCGCGGGCAGGATGCCGCCGGCATCCTCGCCTCGTGCTTTGTCACGCCCGACAACCATGAAGGCCTGGCGCCGCATGCCTGACAGCGTGGTCATCACGCGGCCCGCGGCGCAGGCGGGGCCGCTGGCCGCCCGGATCGCGGCGCTGGGTTGGCCCGTGACCCTGCTGCCGCTGCTGGAAATCCACGCGCTTGACGGCGCGGAGGAATGCGCGCGGCTGCAAGCCGTGCTGGCGCGCCTGCGCGATTACGACCTGGTGGCGTTCGTCTCGCCGAACGCCATCGACTGCGTCTTTGCGCACCTGCCCGCCTGGCCAGCCGGCCTGCCGCTGGCCGTGGTGGGCGAGGGCAGCCGGATGGCCCTGGCCGCGCATGGCGTCACGCAGGCCAACGCCAGCATCACCAGTCCGCTCGACACGGCGCGCAGCGATTCCGAACATTTGCTGTTGGCGCTGGACTTGCCGGCCCTGCGCGGCAAGCGCGTGCTGATCGTGCGTGGCGATGGCGGACGCGACTACCTGGCCGATGGCTTGCGCGCGGCCGGCGCCGAAGTCGAGTTCGTCACGGCCTACCGCCGCCAGGTGCCGACGCTGACGCCGGCCTTGCGGGCGACCCTGGAAAACCTGTTGCAGCATAATAATGACTGGATCATCACCAGCTCGGAAGCGCTGCGCGGCTTGCTGGCGCTGCTGGGCGGAATGGATGCTGAAAAGATAGCTGTTGCGAAAATGCAACAGCAGCATCTGATCGTGCCGCACGCCCGCATTGCACAAACGGCGGCGGCCCTGGGTTTTGCCCATGTCACCTTGACAGGATCAGGCGACGCAGGAGTGCTCGCCGCGTTACAATCACGACCATGAACGACATGCCTACACTCTCCGAACCGAATGCATCGCCTGGCGGCGCCGTGAAGACGGCGCCGCAGGCGGCCGACCAACCCGCCGGCCGCGCGCCGACCCTGCTCGAACAGCTGCAAAAGCCCATGAGCATCGCCGTCATCGTGCTGGCCGTGCTGCTGGCTGCGCAAAGCTGGTCGACCAGCAAGCAGATCCGTAACCTGCGCGAAGAAGTGGCCAAGCGCCTGCAAAAGGGCGATGTCAGCAATGCCGAAACGGGCGTGCTGGCGCGCAACGTGCAAGAAGGCACGAAAGAGCTGCAAATCAAGGTGGGCGCGCTGGAAAACCGCCAGAGCGAAACGCAAAGCCAGCAGCTGGCCCTGGAACAACTGTATAACGACTTGTCGAAGAACCGCGACGAGTGGGCGCTGACGGAAATCGAGCAAGTGCTGTCGACGGCCAGCCAGCAGCTGCAACTGGCCGGCAACGTGCCGGGCGCGCTGATCGCCCTGCAAAACGCGGACCGCAGCCTGTCGCGTTCCGACAAGCCGCAATTCATCACCATCCGCCGCGCCATCGGCCGCGACATGGAAAAGCTCAAGGCCCTGCCCAGCGTCGATTCGACGGGCGTGGCGCTGCGCCTCGATGCCGTGATCGCCCAGGTCGATTCCCTGCCGATGCTGTCCGATGAAACGCCGGCCTTGCCGGCCGCGCCGGAAAAGCCGAAGAAGGCCGGAGCCAAGCCCGTGCGCGATGCGGCCGGCAAGCTGGTGGGACCGCCGGCGCCGGAACCGCTGCTGCAGAAAGTGCGCGACGGCTTCAATACCTGGAGCGGCGACATGTGGGCCGACGTGCGTCAATTGATCCGCATCCGCCGCGTCGATACGCCGGAAGCGCTGATGCTGTCGCCGACGCAATCGTATTTCTTGCGTGAAAACGTCAAGCTGCGCCTGCTCAATGCCCGCATGGCCTTGTTGTCGCGCAATGAAACCGCCTTCCGCAACGACTTGATCGCCGCGCAGGATGCGCTGGCCAAGTATTTCGACACCCGCGCCAAGAGCACGCAGACGGCGCAAGCCCTGCTGCGCCAGGTGCAAGGCAGCAACCTGGCCATCGAAATGCCAACCTTGTCCGACAGTCTGACGGCTGTGCGCAACTACAAAGCGAAGTCCTGAGCCCATGCGTCTATTTCTCTGGTTACTCGCCCTGATGGCCGCGGCGATCGGTATCGCCGTGACGGCCCGTTTTAATCCTGGCAACGTGGTGCTGTTCTATCCGCCGTACCGCATCGATTTGTCGTTGAACTTCTTCCTGCTGCTGCAGGTCGTGCTGTTCGTGCTGCTGTACCTGCTGGTGCGCGCCGTGCGCGCCACCGTGCGCATGCCGGCGCAAGTGGCGGCCTACCGCCAGCGCAAGCGTGAGCGCGATGGCAACAAGGGCTTGCGCGAAGCCTTGAAAGCCCTGTTCGAAGGCCGCTTCGGCCATGCGGAAAAGGCCGCCTTGCGCGCCGCCGAGCTGGACGAAAACGCTGGCCTGGCCGCCTTGATCGGCGCGCGCGCCGCGCACCGCATGCGCCAGTCCGAACGCCGCGACAGCTGGCTGTCCCGCGTCGAAGGCGACGCCAGCCTGAAGACGGCCCGTTTGATGACGGTGACGGAATTGCTGGTCGACGACCACCAGCCGGAAGCGGCCCTGGCCGCCGTGCGCGAACTCAATGCCAGCGGCACGCGCCATATCCACGCGCTGCAATGGTCGCTGAAAGCCGAACAGCAGGCGAAGAACTGGCCGGAAGTGCTGCGCCTCGTGCGTTCGCTCGACAAGCACCGCGCCCTGCATCCGGCCCTGTCGTCGCGCCTGCGCGAGCTGGCCTACGACCATCTGCTGTCCGACCCATCGCATGACGCCGAATCCCTGATGCGCGTGTGGTCCACCGTGCCCAGCAGCGACCGGGTCAAGCCCTACATCGCCTGCCGCGCCGCCACTGCCCTGAACGCGCGCGGCCTGCACGACGAAGCGCGCCTCGTGTGCGAAGAGTCGCTGGCGGCCGACTGGGACGAGCGCGTCGTGCGCGCCTACCGCGAAGCGGCGGCGCCGAGCGGCACGCCGGCCCTGCTGCTGCAGATCGAACATTGCGAGCAATGGATGAAGCAGCGTCCGCTGGATGCGGAACTGGCGCTGACCCTGGGCACCTTGTGCCTCAAGCAAAAACTGTGGGGCAAGGCCCAGCGCCACCTGGAGCAGGCTTTGTCGGATGCGAACGAGCCGCACATGGTGCGCGACGCCCACCTGAAGCTGGCGCAGATGCACGACGCCTTGCAGCAGACGGAACAGGCTGCCGCCCATTACCGCCAGTGCGCGCTGGCCACCATCCTGTAAGCCAATCGTCCAGACGTAAAAAAGCCGTTCAGTGCAGACTGAACGGCTTTTTTTGTGCGCGCACTCCAAGGCGGAGCGCGCTGCTACCTGTTTATTTCTTCGGTACGGCAGTGCCTTCGGGCAAGGCATACGCGACCAGGGTGTCGCTCATCTTCGTGCCCAGCGAACCGTGGCCGCCGGCCATGACGACGACGAACTGGCGTCCCGACTTGTTCGACACATAGCTCATCGGCGTAGCCTGGCCGCCGGCTGGCAGGCGGGCTTTCCAGATGACTTTACCGTTGCTGACGTCATAGCCGCGGATATAGTAGTCGAGGGTGCTGCTGAGGAAGGTCACGCCGCCACCGGTGGTGACCATGCCGCCCAGGCTGGGCACGCCCAGTGGCAAGGGGATCGGCACGGGACCGCTGTCGCGCGTGGTGCCGTTCTTGTGCATCCATACTTTCTTCATGGTGCGCAGGTCGACGGCGGCCACATAGCCCCACGGCGGTGCCTGGCATGGGAAGCCCAGCGGCGACAAAAAGGCCTTGATTTCCACGGCGAACGGGACGCCCGTCTGCGGCTGCAAGCCCATTTCACCGCCGGTGCCGCCCTTGGCCGTCGTTTCCGCGCGCGGCACGAGTTTTTCCAGGAAGCCCATGTAGTCAGGGTTGACGATCAACAACTGGCGCACGGGGTCGATGGCGGCGCCGCCCCATTCGAAGATGCCGAGCGGGCCCGGCGAGATGACGGCGCCCTTGCCGGCCGTTTGCGGCGTGAACGGGCCTTCATAGCGGCGTTCCTTGAAGATGATGCGGCAAGCGAGCTGGTCGAACGGCGTGGTGCCCCACATGTCCGTTTCGCTGATATTGCGCTCAGGCAAGAAGGTGAGGGCCGAGAATGGCTGCGTGGGCGACAGGGTGTCGCCGGCGGCAGGATTGCTCGTCGGTACCGGTTTTTCCGGCGCCGGCACGACCAGGCTGCCGTCGCGGCGGTCGATCACGTAAATGTCGCCGCGTTTCGTCGTGGCCACGACCGATGGCACTTTGCCTTTCGGCGTGTCGATGTCGACCAGCGAAGGCTGTCCGCCGATATCCATGTCCCAGATATCGTGGTGCACGGTCTGGTAGACCCAGCGTACTTTACCGGTCGCCAGGTCCAGCGCGACGATGGCGCTGTTGAATTTCTCGCCATTCTTGTTGCGCTTGCCGCCCCAGGTATCGGGGGTTTCATTGCCCATCGGAATGTAGACCATGCCCAGCTTTTCATCGATGCTGGCCACGCCCCACGAGTTGGGCGAGTTGTTGGTGTAGTTCTTGCCTTCAGGGAAAGGTGCGGTATCTTCCGGCGTGGCCGGGTCCCAGTTCCACATCAGCTTGCCGGTCACGGGATCGTAGCCGCGGATCACGCCCGATGGCTCTTGCGTTGAATGGTTGTCCGTCACGCTGGCGGCGATCACGGCCACGTTTTGCGCCACGGCCGGCGGCGAGGTCGGCATCAGGAAACCGCGCTTGATCATGGCCATGTTCTTATACAGGTTGACGACGCCGTTGTTGCCAAAGCTCTTGCACGACTCGCCCGTATCGGCGTTGACGGCGATCATGGTGCCATCCATGGTCGGCGCCAGGATGCGGCGCGGGCATTCCATGCTGGCCGCCTCGGGGGCGGGATTGTTCTTCGCGCGGCCCGCATTGACGTCCCAGTAGGCGACGCCACGGCAGATCATGTGCTGGTAGCTGGCCGCATCGCGGTTGATCTTTGGATCGTGGCGCCAGATTTCCTTGCCCGTGTCCGGATTCAGGGCGATGACGATATTGTGCGGCGTGCACAGGTACAGCATGTCATTGACCTTCAGCGGCGTGACTTCGTTGGCGATCTCGCCCGGGTCGGTCAAGCCCTTGAAGTCGCCCGTGTGGTAGGTCCAGGCTTCTTTCAGGCCGGATATATTGGCTGGCGTGATCTGCGCGGCCGGCGCATAACGGTCGCCATAGCCGGAGCGGCCATACGCGGACCAGTCGTTGTGCTCGACGCCGGGCGCCAGGTCGCCAGTGGCGGTGGCGGCCATGTTTTCGGCCGGCACGTCGCCATGCAGGTCATGGTAGTCCTGGAACAGGGCGATGACGCCGGCGACGACGGTCAGGGCCACGGCGGCGGAGAGGGCCGTCTTGCCCACTTGCGGTCGTTTTGCGGAGGCGGGTGGCGCCAGGCGGCGGCTGACGAAGGGCAGCAGCAGCCAGACGGCGGCGGCAAACCAGATGTCGAGGCGCGGCAGCAATTGCCACCAGTCGAATTTCACTTCAATGAGGGACCAGATCAGGGTGGCGAGCAACAGCAGCGCCATGCACGGTTGCGCGCTGCGCTTGCCCTGGAATACCAGCGCGCCGGCGATCAGCATGCCTATGCCGGCCAGCAAGTAGTACCAGGAGCCGCCGAGCGTGGCCAGCCAGATGCCGCCGCCCAGCAGGGCGAGGCCAAACAGAATGAAAATAACGCCGGTGACCTTTAATAAAGGCCCGGGCCGGAAAGAGGGAATCATCATATTCCTTTTTGCAAGGATTTATCGGTGGCGCGTTGATGCGCCATATTGAATTCAGGGAAGGCGTCGATTGCAGAATCTACAAAGTTTGGAATCACCAGAATGTGATAGTTTATCAGAATTGATGATTGTCTTCTGGTCGCGCCATTTTTAGGCGGGGCCGCCATTTGAATCAAATAAACACTTCAAATAAGAGCAAATATTATGCTGGATCAGGGGCGCGCCCGGCTGGCAGGCCGTTTTGGGGGGCAGGGAAAGGAGGGCGTTGAAACGGTGGCGCAATAATACGGCGGCAGCGCGGGATAATGATCATCAGACTGTTGTTATAAGTGGCTGCAAAAAATGCAATGCGGATTGTCATAACCCTGTTAATGGCATGGTGATATTGAAATGAAAATATGCCGATATTTCATCCGAATTAATTCAAGGTGCCGGTAGTATTGCTTAAGTGTTTCTACTTATTATTGTCGCTGGCCTGTTTATTTTATCGATGGCCGGCTGCGGGCGCCGGCGGACGGTGCAGGCCACCGTTGCTGGCGTGTTGCGCAAAACACCGGCGGGCCACTGCTGCATCGCACAAGCTGCCTGTACTTCGCTATAATTGCGCGGTTAAAACACCATCCGCTAATGAGGAACCCCATGAGTTTGAATAACGTCTCTTCCGGCCGCGACCTGCCGAACGATTTCAACGTCGTCATCGAAATCCCGATGAATGCCGATCCGATCAAGTACGAAGTCGACAAGGAAAGCGGCGCGATCTTCGTCGATCGCTTCATGGGTACCGCCATGCATTACCCGTGCAACTACGGCTACGTGCCGAACACCCTGTCGCCGGATGGCGACCCGGTTGACGTGCTGGTCATCACCCCGTTCCCGCTGATTCCCGGCGTGGTCGTGCGCTGCCGTCCTATCGGCGTGCTGAAAATGACCGACGAGTCGGGCGAAGACGCGAAAGTGCTGGCCGTGCCAGTCGACAAGGTCCTGTCGATCTACAGCCACTGGCAAAAGCCGGAAGACTTGAACGAACTGCGCCTGCGCCAGATCCAGCATTTCTTCGAGCACTACAAAGATCTGGAAAAAGGCAAATGGGTCAAGATCGACGGCTGGCATGGTCCTGAAGTGGCCAAGGAAGAAATCCTGAACGGCGTCGCCGCCTTCAAGAAAGATGCTGCCTAAGCATTGACTCTGCGTCAGAAGACGGCCGCCCACCCCGGGCCTGGCCTGTTTTCATTCGTGTGCGAGTAAAAAACGCACCCTGCTATGATGGCCGGGTGCGTTTTTTTATGGCCACATGCGTCATGCTTGCCGATGAATGCGGCTGTTTTCACACGTCAAAATAGTTATCAAAAATTTAATCTCGCAGCAAGTTATCCGGGAGGTGATATGCATTCTGACCATTTATTCATGCGCTCGTGGTGGGTGCTGGCCCTGCGTGGCCTGGCCGCGATCGCCTTTGGCGTGATCACCCTGGCGCTGCCGGGCGTGACGGTATTGTCCTTGCTGATGGTGTTTGCCGCCTACGCGCTGCTGGGCGGCGGCGCGTCCGTCGTCGGGGCGTTCAGCAACCGCAAGCATGGCGGCGACTGGTGGGCCTTGCTGCTGCTGGGTATCTGCGGCCTGGCCGTGGGCATGTTGACCATCATCTACCCGCTGCTGACGACGTTTGCCTTGATCGTCTTGATCGGCGTCAATGCGCTGATATCGGGCGTGTTCGATATCGTGCTGGCGATCCGCCTGCGCAAGGCCATCCGGGGTGAATGGTTGCTGGTGCTCAATGCCATCATTTCCATCGCCTTCGGCATCCTGATCCTGGCATTCCCCGCCGCCGGCACCTTTGCCCTCGTGTGGATGATCGGCGTGTATGCCTTGCTGACGGGTATCTTGTTGCTGAGCTTGGCATGGCGCGCCTACCGGCTGAAAAAGGACGGCGCCCTCGGTGCCGGTGCGGGCCGCTCGGCCGCCTGATCCCGCCCGTGCCGGCATGACGACAGGCGCTCCCCGCCACTTGGCCGGGAACGTTTTTTCTTACGGCGCCGTCGCGGAGCGAAACGGGCTGTGCTCGTTCAATTCATCGAGGTAGGCGTCGATGCCGCCCCGTTCGCGTTCGAGGAAGCGTTGCACGGCGTCGGCGAAGGCCGGGTGCGCCAGCCAGTGGGCGGACCAGGTCTTTTGCGGCAGGAAGCCGCGCGCCATCTTGTGCTCGCCCTGGGCGCCGCCCTCGAAGGTGGCGATGCCGTTGGCGATGCAAAACTCCAGCGGCTGGTAATACGCCGTCTCGAAATGCAAACAGGGCACGTGTTCGAGCGCGCCCCAGTAGCGGCCATACAGGGTATTGCTCGTGTGGATCAGCAGCGAGGCGGCAATGGCCCGGCCTTCGCGTTCGGCGATCACCAGTAAAATGTTCTGCGGCATGGTGGCGCCGATGCGGCGGAAGAAGTTCAGCGACAGATAGGGCGAAGACCGGTGTTCCGCATAGGTATTGCTGTAGCAGCGGTGGAACAACTGCCAGTCGGCCTCCGTGGCGTTGCTGCCGCGCACCTGGCGCATGACCACGCCCGCTTCCCGCACCTTGCGCCGCTCGGCGCGGATATTCTTGCGCTTCTTGTGTTCCAGGGTGGCGAGGAATTGCTCGAAATCCGTGTAGCCGGGATTGAGCCAGTGAAACTGCACGCCACTACGCATCAGGTAGCCGGCCGCCGCCAGCTGGCGCGCTTCGCTTTCCGGCGGGAACAGGATGTGGCAGGATGACACTGCTGCCGCCTGCTGCTGGGCCTGCAAAAAGGCCAGCAGGGCGGCGCGCGCCTGTCCATCGCGGGCCAGCAGGCGCGTGCCGCTGACGGGCGTAAACGGAATCGCCGACAACAGTTTCGGGTAATATTCGAGACCATGCTGCTGATAAGCATCGGCCCAGGCCCAGTCGAACACGTACTCGCCATACGAGTGCATCTTCAGATACAGGGGCAGGGCGGCGGCCAGCACATCGCCTTGCCACAGCGCCAGGTAATTCGGCTGCCAGCCCGTGTCCGCGCTGGCGCAGCCGGACTCGTGCAGCGCGTGCAGGAAGGCGTAGGAAAGGAAGGGATTGGCCTCGGCCTGGCTGGCCAGCAGTTCAGTCCAGGCCGCTTCGCCAATTTCAGCCAGGGTAGAGACGATTGCCGTGCGATAATTCATTGTTGTAGTGTGCATTCATCACTCTCGGGGCGCCGCCATCGGCCTGCGCGCCCCTGTCTTGTTTAATAGAACGAAATATCCATCATCATCATGACAGTCAAAGTCGCAATTGCTCAAATGAATAGTACGGTCGGCGATCTGGCCGGCAACCGTGCCAAGATCTTCGACCTTTCCCGTCGCGCCTTTGAGGCGGGCGCCGATATCGTGCTCACGCCGGAACTGTCGCTGGTCGGCTATCCACCCGAGGACCTGTTGCTGCGCAATGCATTCTACGCAAAAACGCAGGAAGCGTTTGCGGCGCTGGCCTTGGAACTGGCCCAGTTCAAGGATTTGCATGTGGTGGTGGGCTTGCCCCTGCAGGACGAGAAGGGCGTGCGCCACAATGCCGCCTCCGTGCTGCTGAACGGCGAAGTGCTGGGCACCTACCGTAAGCATGACTTGCCGAACACCACTGTTTTCGATGAAAAACGTTACTTTACGTCGTCGGACCAGGCTTTCGTGTTTGGCGTGAAGGGTGTGCGTTTCGGTATCAATATCTGCGAAGACACGTGGTTCGAACATGCGCCGATGCGCGCCCGCGCGGCCGGCGCGCAAGTGCTGCTGGTGCCGAACGGTTCCCCCTACCACATGAACAAGCAGCATCTGCGCTATGACACCATGCGCAGGAATGTCAGCGCGCAAGGCATGGCCCTCGTCTACGCCAACCTGGTCGGTGGCCAGGACGAACTGATTTTCGATGGCGATTCGTTCGTCATGGATGCGGCCGGCACCATTTGCGCCCAGCTGCGCCACTTCGAGGAAGACTTGCAGCTGGTCGAGTTCGACGGCGCCACGCCCGTGCCGCAGCCGCTGGCCGCGCCGCTGACGACGGAGGCGCAGGTGTACCAGGCGCTGGTGCTGGGCGTGCGCGACTATATCGTCAAGAACGGCTTCCCTGGCGTGCTGATCGGTATGTCGGGCGGCGTCGATTCCGCGCTGACCCTGGCCATCGCCGTCGATGCGCTGGGCGCCGACAAGGTGCGCGCCGTCATGATGCCGTCGCAATTCACGGCCGATATCTCGTGGATCGATTCGCGCGACATGGTAAAACGCCTCGATGTGCGCTACGATGAAATTCCGATCAAGCAAACATTCGACGCCTTCCGCGCCACCCTGGCTGACGAGTTCGCCGGACTGGCGGAAGACGCGACGGAAGAGAACATCCAGGCGCGCATCCGTGGCACCTTGCTGATGGCCTTGTCGAACAAGCATGGCAGCATCGTGCTGACGACGGGCAACAAGAGCGAGATGGCCGTCGGCTATTGCACCCTGTATGGCGACATGGCGGGCGGCTTTGCCGTGATCAAGGATATCGCCAAGACCCTCGTGTACCGCCTGTGCGCGTACCGTAACGGGGTGTCGGACGTGATACCCGAGCGTATCCTGACGCGGGGACCGTCGGCCGAGCTGCGCGCGGACCAGCTGGACCAGGATTCCTTGCCGCCGTACGACGTGCTCGACGGCATCATGCAGCTGTACATGGAAGAAAACCGGCCGATCGCCGAGATTATCGAGGCTGGCTACCCGCCGGCCGATGTGGCCCGGGTCACGCGCCTGATCAAGATCAATGAATACAAGCGGCGCCAGTCGCCGGTGGGCATCCGCGTCACGCACCGTGGCTTCGGCCGCGACTGGCGTTATCCCATTACGTCGAAGTTTTACGAATAACGTGGGGAACCCCGCCAAACCCGGTTTTGCGGGGTCCCGTTAAGCCAGCTAATGAAGAACTGATGATTACCAATAAGGAGAAAGCCATGAAGCAGATTACAGCCATCATCAAACCATTCAAGCTCGACGAAGTACGCGAGGCCCTGGCCGATGTGAACGTGACGGGCTTGACCGTGACGGAAGTGAAGGGCTTCGGCCGCCAGAAGGGCCATACCGAGCTGTACCGTGGTGCCGAGTACGTGGTCGACTTCCTGCCAAAGGTCAAAGTCGAAGTGGTGGTGGATGACAGCGTGTCGGAACTGGTGGTCGACGCCATCATCAAGGCGGCCCGCACGGGCAAGATCGGCGACGGCAAGATCTTCGTGCGCGACGTGGAGCAGGTCATCCGCATCCGTACGGGCGAAACGGGTCCCGACGCCGTTTAAGCGTTACCTGCCGGGGCGGCTGTTGTTCAGCGCCCCAGCCGCATGTCGAATTTCCAGCAGATCAGGCGCAAGATGGTGATGCCGCTGGCGCTGGTCCACAGCGCAAAGTCGTGCTCGGCGCCGAAGTGCATCTGCAGCAGGTAGGCCCAGCAGCCGAAAAACGCGCAGATGGCGTACGGTTTGCCGTCGCGGAACACCATCGGCACTTCGTTGCAGACGATGTCGCGCATCACGCCGCCAAAAATCCCCGTAATCACCCCCATCATCGAGGCAATAAAAATCGGCATGCCGGCGCGCATCGCTTCGGCCACGCCCGCGATGGCGAACATGCCCAGGCCGATGGCGTCGGCCACGATGATCAGGCGTTCCGAGACGATCTGGCGCAAGTGCTGGATCAGGGGCGCGGCCGTCAGGGCCAGCACGAAGATGAGAATCGCGTATTCCTGGTGCGACACCCAGAACAGGGGCCGTTTGTCGAGCAGGATGTCGCGCAGGGTGCCGCCGCCAAACGCCGTGATGAAGGCCACGACGAACACGCCGACGAGGTCCATGCGCTTGCGGCGCGCCTCGATGAAGCCGGAAAACGCGCCCACCAGGATGGCGATGATCTCGATGATCTTGATCAAGGAGCCAGGCGGCAATTGGGGTGGCATCATGGGTGGAGCGCTTGAGCAGGAAATAATTGTCACAGGTTAACATGACACGGCCCCGAATGGTGACAAACGGGGCCGTGTGCAGGGTGTAACTTGTGACGGAATGGTGTTTTCTTGCTGGCAAGCTCAGCGAATGGGCTGCAGCGCGGAAGAAAGCAGTACCACCAGCGCGCCATCGCCCCCTTCGGAGCGGCGCGCCTGGCAAAAGGCGACGACTTCATCCTTTTGCACGAGCCAGCTGTGCACCATCGATTTCAAGACCGGTTCCTGGCCTTTGGAGCCGAAACCCTTGCCGTGGATCACGCGCACGCAGCGCAGCTTGCGTCGCGTCGCCTGGTTCAGGAAGGCGCCGATGCCGTCGCGCGCCTCGTCGCGGCGCAAGCCGTGCAAGTCCAGCTCATCCTGGATGGGCCAGTGGCCCTTGCGCATCTTCTTGACCACGTCCGGCCCCACGCCGGGGCGGGCGTAGTTCAGGGCCGGATCGTTTTCCAGGTAATGGTCGACCTCGAACAAGTCCGACAACGACTCGCGCAGCACGGCCGCATCGTCCTCTTCCGGAGACAGCTTGCGGGCCGGCTGCTGAACGCTTGCCGCGCCCGCCTTGGGCAGGCTGGGCACGTAGCGGTCCGACTCGGGCAGGCGCTTGACGCCGCCGATGCTGGCCTTGAACAGATTGCTTTCCACGGCCTGCACCTTGACTTGCTTGATGCGCTCGGCCTCGGCCTGGGCGCGCGCCTCCGCCTGTTCCTTGAGCTGCTTGCTGACCGCTTTCAGGTCGGCAAAGTCTTTCATCGACGCCATGCGACGCTTACTCCTGGCCTTCCAGGTAGCGCTGGGCGTCCAGTGCTGCCATGCAACCCGTGCCGGCGCTGGTGATGGCCTGGCGGTAGATATGGTCTTGCACGTCGCCAGCGGCGAACACGCCCGGCGCGCTGGTGGCCGTGGCCATCCCTTCCAGGCCGGTTTTCGTCTTGATGTAGCCGTTGTGCATGTCCAGCTGGCCTTCGAAGATGCCCGTGTTCGGCTTGTGGCCGATGGCGATGAACACGCCGTGCACGCTCAATGCTTCAACCTTGCCGTCGATGGTCGACTTGATGTTCAAGCCCGTCACGCCGCCTTCGTTGCCCGTCACTTCGTCCAGGGTGTGGTTATATTTCAACACAATCTTGCCTTCGGCAACCTTGGCGTTCAGGCGGTCGATCAAAATCGCTTCCGCGCGGAACTTGTCGCGGCGGTGGATCAGGGTGACTTTATTGGCGATGTTCGACAGGTACAGCGCTTCCTCGACGGCCGTGTTGCCGCCGCCGACGACGGCCACTTCCTGGTTGCGGTAGAAGAAGCCATCGCAGGTGGCGCAGGCGGACACGCCCTTGCCCATGAATTCCGCTTCCGATGGCAGGCCCAGGTATTGCGCGGACGCGCCCGTGGCGATGATCAGGGTGTCGCACGTGTATTCGTGGCTGTCGCCCTTCAGGCGGATCGGTTTTTCATTCAGGAAAGTGGTGTGGATGTGATCAAACACGATTTCCGTATTGAAGCGCTCGGCGTGCTGCAGCAAGCGCTGCATCAGGTCCGGGCCTTGCACGCCCATGGGGTCGCCGGGCCAGTTTTCCACGTCGGTGGTGGTCATCAATTGACCGCCTTGTTCCACGCCGGTGACCAGCATCGGGTTCAGGTTGGCGCGGGCGGCGTAGACGGCGGCGCTGTAGCCGGCTGGGCCGGAGCCGAGGATCAAAACGCGGGCGTGTTTGGTAGTGGTCATGGGAGGCTTCTCTATGAGTAGGGTCTATCCGAATTGGGGGCATACGCGCGAAGAACAAGGGCGTATTGCGCTTGCGCAAGCAATCCACGATTATAGACCAAGCTGCCTGTAGCGACGAATCGTGGGGCCGTCCGGGGCATATATGGCTTAGAATACTTCCTTATTATGGGAAATTCCCTTTCAGAAACATTTTTCACCTTGCAGCGCTTCCCAGAATGACTAAACCAGCCCAGGCCAATCAAAATAGCTACACCCGAAAACCGGTCGAACGCCGGCCCCTGCCCAACCGGCTGGTGCGGCTGTTGTCCGAGGCGCGCTGGTTCGCGCTGGCCGCGTTTGCCTTGTACTTCGTGCTGATACTGGCCAGCTTCAACAAGCTCGACCCTGGCTGGTCGCACGCCACCAATGTCGACAAGGTGGCCAACCTGGGCGGCAAGCTCGGCGCCACCTTCTCCGATCTGTTGCTGTACATCTTCGGTTTTTCCGCCTGGTGGTGGTGCGTGTGGTTGCTGCGCACGGTGTGGCATGGCTATCGCCGCCTGAGTAAGCGCTTCCTGCTGGAAGAGGAAGAGGTGGAGCGCGAGCACCATGTCGAGATGCTGATCCGCATCGTCGGCTTTTCCATCATGCTGATCGGCAGCATGGGCCTCGAATATTTGCGCATGGCGAAAAGCCTGCACGTGCAGCTGCCGCGCGAGCCGGGCGGCGTGCTGGGCCAGCTGGTGGGACACTCGGCCCACGTGGCCTTCGGTTTCACGGGCGCCACCTTATTGCTGTTGCTGCTGTTCGGCCTGGGATTTTCCCTGTTCTTCCATGTGTCTTGGCTGCAAGTGGCCGAGCGCATCGGCGGCGCCATCGAAGATGCGTTCAACTGGTTCGTGCTGCGCTACCAGGACCGCGAAGACCGTCGCCAGGGCGAAGTGGCCGCCGTGCGCCGCGACGAAGTGGTGGTCATCGAACGGGCCAAGCACGTGGAAAAACACGTGGCCGCGCCACCCGTGAAGATCGAGCCGCAGGTCGTCACGGTGGTGAAATCGGAGCGCGTGGAAAAGGAACGCCAGGCCCATCTGTTCGAGAACCTGGGCGATGGCAAGCTGCCGCCCTTGTCCTTGCTCGACGAGGCGCCACCCGTGGTGGAAACGGTGTCCGTGGAAACCCTGGAATTTACGAGCCGCCTGATCGAAAAGAAACTCTCGGACTTTGGCGTGGATGCCAAGGTAGTGGCCGCTTACCCCGGCCCTGTGGTGACGCGCTATGAAATCGAGCCGGCCACGGGCGTGAAGGGCAGCCAGATCGTCGGCCTGGCGCGCGACCTGGCCCGTTCGCTGTCGCTGACGTCGATCCGGGTGGTGGAAACCATTCCCGGCAAGAATTACATGGCGCTGGAATTGCCGAACAGCAAGCGCCAGATCGTGCGCCTGACGGAAATCCTCGGTTCCAAGGTCTACAACGATGGCGTGTCCAGCCTGACGATTGCGCTGGGCAAGGATATCGCCGGCAAGCCCGTCGTGGCCGATCTGGCGAAAATGCCGCACTTGCTGGTGGCCGGCACCACCGGTTCCGGTAAATCCGTGGGCATCAATGCGACGATACTGTCGCTGCTGTACAAATCCGACCCGCTCGACGTGCGCCTGATCCTGATCGATCCGAAGATGCTGGAAATGTCCGTCTACGAAGGCATTCCGCACTTGCTCGCGCCCGTCGTCACCGACATGCGCCAGGCCGGCCACGCGCTGAACTGGGCCGTGAACGAGATGGAGCGCCGCTACAAGCTGATGAGCAAGATGGGCGTGCGTAACCTGGCCGGCTACAACGCGAAGATTGCCGACGCGAAGAAGCGCGAAGAACATATCCCGAATCCGTTCAGCCTGACGCCGGATTCGCCGGAACCGCTGGAAAAATTGCCCACCATCGTCATCATCATCGACGAGTTGGCCGATTTGATGATGGTGGTGGGCAAAAAAGTCGAGGAATTGATCGCGCGTATCGCGCAAAAGGCGCGCGCCGCCGGCTTGCACTTGATTCTGGCCACGCAGCGCCCATCTGTAGACGTGATCACGGGCTTGATCAAGGCGAATATCCCGACGCGTATTGCCTTCCAGGTGTCGTCGAAGATCGACTCGCGCACCATTCTCGACCAGATGGGCGCGGAAACCCTGCTGGGCATGGGCGACATGCTGTACATGCCGCCCGGCACCGGCCTGCCAATGCGCGTGCACGGCGCGTTCGTTTCCGATGAGGAAGTCCACCGTGTCGTCAGTCATTTGAAGTTGCAGGGCGAACCGAATTACGTCGAGGGCATCCTCGAAGGCGGCACCCTGGAAGGCGACGGCGCCGAAGGCGGCGCGCCGGGCGAGGGCGGCGGCGAGGCCGATGCCCTGTATGACCAGGCGGTGGCGGTGGTGCTGAAAAACCGCCGCGCCTCGATTTCGCTGGTGCAGCGTCATTTACGCATCGGCTACAACCGCGCCGCCCGTCTGCTCGAGCAGATGGAGCAGAGCGGGGTGGTATCAACCATGCAATCCAATGGCAACCGGGACATCCTGGTGCCGGCGGCAAGTGCCGAACAAGGGTAAAGAATGAAAAGCAATACTTTCGCAGCAAAAATGATGATCGGCGCGGCCAGTGTCGCCTGCAGCCTGCTGTTCGCGGCCAGCGCCTCGGCCAGCGCGCTGGAGCAATTCAAGAGCTTCGCGGCCGGCACCAGGTCGGCCAAGGGCGAGTTCGTGCAGCGCCAGGTCAAGAAAGCGGACGCCAGCGGCAAGGCGAAAGTGTCCACGCCCGCCAGCGGCACGTTTGAATTCGCCCGTCCCGGCAAGTTCATCTGGACCTACCTGAAGCCGTACGAGCAGTTGCTGCAGGCCGATGGCGACAAGCTGTATATCTACGACAAGGACTTGAGTCAGGTGACGGTCAAGAAACTGGGCGACGCGCTCGGTTCCTCGCCGGCCGCCATCTTGTTCGGCAGCAACGACCTGGAAAAGAATTTCACCCTGTCCGAAGCGGGCACGCGCGATGGCCTGGAATGGCTGAAAGCGACGCCGAAAGCCAAGGACACGACATTCGACGAAATCACCATCGGCCTGCGCAACGGCGTGCCGGAAGCGATGGAATTGCGCGATTCCTTCGGCCAGACGTCGGTGCTGGCGTTCAAGAACTTCCAGAAAAATCCGGCCTTATCCGCCGATCACTTTAAATTTGTCATGCCCAAGGGCGCGGATGTGATTAATAATTAATTTTTCGCAGACTGTTATTGACCGGCCTCGCACCATGCGGGGCCTTTGCATTCTTACCCGGTAAATACTATGGCGGATCTCTTTTCCACCGCACCGCGCCAGCCGCTGGCCGAAGCCTTGCGGCCATCCACCCTCAACGAAGTCATCGGCCAGACGCACTTGCTGGGCGCGGGCAAGCCGCTGCGCCTCGCGTTCGAGGCGGGCAAGGCCCATTCCATGATCCTGTGGGGACCGCCCGGCGTGGGCAAGACGACCCTGGCGCGCCTGATGGCACATGCGTTTGACAGCGAATTCATCGCGCTGTCGGCCGTGTTTGCCGGCGTGAAAGATATCCGCGCCACCATGGACCAGGCCCCCTACAGCCTGGACCAGTTCGGCAAGCACACTTTGCTGTTCGTCGACGAGATCCACCAGTTCAACAAAGCTGTCAACTCTTATTTAAAACAAGCACTTAGAAGAGTCATTGTGCAAATATTTGGGCTTCCCCATTGTTTAGCGGGAGGTAATCATGGCTGATTTGTTCTCACAAGAGCCTCAAGCACCATTGGCAGAAGAGCTCCGCCCGAAGACCTTGGACGAGGTGGTTGGGCAGTCTCATCTGCTCGGTGAAGGCAAACCGCTGAGGCTGGCTTTTCAGTCTGGCAAACCGCATTCCATGATCTTCTGGGGGCCGCCTGGTGTCGGTAAGACGACCTTGGCACGCCTTACCGCAACCGCCTTCAAGTGCGAATTTATAGCATTGTCGGCAGTGTTCTCAGGTGTCAAAGACATCAGGGCTGCGATGGAACAGGCCCAGCAGAATCTGGCTATGGGCAAGCATACGATCTTGTTCGTTGATGAGATTCACAGGTTCAATAAATCTCAACAAGACGCTCTTCTTCCGTATGCAGAAAGTGGCCTTGTTACCTTTATTGGTGCCACCACTGAAAACCCCTCATTTGAAGTCAATTCGGCTCTGCTGTCGCGTGCGCAAGTCTATGTTCTCAGGTCGCTAACAGACGAAGAACTAAGGCTGCTCTTAAAACGCGCCCAAGATATTGCGCTTGGCCATCTGGTGTTCGATGACTTGGCTACCGACACGATCATTGGCTATGCAGACGGTGATGCCAGGCGATTCTTGAACCTGCTGGAGCAGACAAGTACAGCAGCCAATACGTCGGGTCTCACAGAGATTACCGCTGACTTCTTGCAAAACGCCTTGACATTGAACAGTCGGCGCTTTGACAAAGGAGGGGATAACTTCTATGACCAGATCTCAGCGTTGCACAAGTCTGTTCGCGGTTCCCATCCTGACGCTGCCCTGTATTGGCTAACTCGCATGTTGGACGGTGGCGCAGATGCAAGGTATCTGGCACGGCGCATTGTTCGCATGGCTTGGGAGGACATTGGCTTGGCCGACCCAAGAGCCATGCAGATCGCTAACGATGCGGCCTTGACCTATGAGCGACTGGGAAGCCCTGAAGGGGAGTTGGCCTTGGGGCAGGCTGTAATTTATCTGGCAGTAGCTGCCAAGAGCAATGCTGGATACAACGCCTACAACCAGGCCAGAGCTTTCGTGAAGCAGGACAAGAGCCGGGAGGTGCCAGTCCACCTCAGAAATGCTCCGACAAAATTGATGAAAGAACTTGGCTATGGGCATGAGTATCGGTATGCTCATGACGAACCGAATGCTTATGCCGCTGGGGAAACTTACTTGCCTAATGGTATAGAGGAACCAGCTTGGTACCAACCTGTGCCAAGGGGCTTAGAGATCAAGATTGGTGAAAAGCTCGCGTTACTCAGGAAGTGGGATGAGGAAGCCAGTAAAGAATAATTAGGTGCCGCCGGCAGGACCCAGTACTGCTTGAGATGCAGTACTGGGTCATTGGGGCTTGTGGGCTAGCGGCTCGATGTTGATGGCAATGGGATCGCTTGACGGGAACCTCTCTCTCAGCGCTTCGTCGAGCGCGATGTCATCGTGATCCTGGCCTGTGAGCGGAGGTTCGGCGCTGGAGGGCTTTTTGTCCAGCGGCGCGGTACCTGGCTTGTCAATCATCTCAGTCCTTTAAACGTCAAATATGTCAGCCGATGCTTGGTTTGCCGCCATGTGCTTGCTGCTGGACTAAACAGTCAACAGGCGGTCTTGGAGGCTACTCAAAGTATCGGTAAAAACTTCCGTTTGGTCTAAAGCCCTCGCCAAAACCAAGGCACCCTGAATACCACCTACAACCTCTTTAGCGAGAGCATTGGCTTCCAGCTGCTCACGCCCAGTTCGCACCAAGGCGGCTGCAAGCGCATCAATCCAAGCTACAAAGTAATCACGGACCCGATCTGCAAAGCGGTCACGCTCGCTGCCGAGAGCGAAGACGCCGACCAAACAGACGCGACGACCAGAGAGGAAGTAACGGCCAACGTCGTCGAACATTGCTCTGATACCTTCTACGGCATTGGCGCGCTCAACGAGTGGTTCAAAAACGTGGCGCTTGAACCACTCATCGATCTGAGCCAGAACGGCTTCAGCCATTTCCTCTTTGCCGCCTGGGAAGAAATGATAGATGCTGCCCTTGCCCAATTTGGTGCCTTCGCTGATGCGAGCCAAGCTTGCACCCTCGAAACCATAGGTTCGGAAAATTTCTCCTAGCAGCGGGATCACATCCTCCCGTTCAGCAATTACTCTAGCCATTCATTTTCCTTAAAAACCGAAGCTGCTCAGCTCTGGATAATCGGCTGGGCGTGGGCCGCTATTGTCCCACAGGAACTTGCGGTCTTCGGACTTGATTGGATGCTCGTTGATGCAAGCGTGACGGTGATGCATCAGGCCGTTCTCGTCGAACTCCCAGTTTTCGTTGCCGTAGGCACGATACCACTGGCCGGAGTCGTCATGATATTCGTAAGCGAAGCGCACGGCGATGCGCGCACCGTCAAAGGCCCACAGCTCTTTAATCAGGCGGTAGTCCAGCTCGCGGGTCCACTTGCGCTTCAGCAGCGCGGTGAGGGCTTCGCGGCCTTGAACGAACTCGGCACGATTGCGCCACCAGCTATTTTCGGTATAGGCAAGTGCGACTTTTTCAGGGTCGCGGGTGTTCCAGCCGTTCTCGGCCAGACGAACTTTTTCGATTGCGGTTTCACGGGTAAAAGGTGGCAGTGGTGGACGGATAGACATGATATTTCTCCTTGGTTGTACTGTTCGGAACACAATGTACCGATCGGTAAAGAGACTATAGTCGGGATGATTTTGCTTTGCAAGCTTTTTTTTTGAGACAAGCAGTATCCCTGCCGTAAGCACAGTTCGGCATTGAGACTTTGGTTGGAAAGTGAAGTGCATCGTGCGCATGGCCTGGGAAGACATCGGCCTGGCCGACCCCCGCGCCTTGACCATGGCCAACGATGCGGCGGAAACCTATGAACGCCTCGGTTCGCCGGAAGGCGAACTGGCCCTGGGCCAGGCCGTGATCTACCTGGCGATTGCCGCGAAGAGCAATGCCGGCTACAACGCCTTCAACACGGCCATGGCGTTCGTCAAGAAAGACAAGTCGAAGGAAGTGCCCGTGCACTTGCGCAATGCACCGACCAGGCTGATGAAGGAACTCGGTTACGGCCACGCCTACCGCTACGCGCACGACGAGCCGGACGCCTACGCGGCCTGGAAAGTAAAATAGCCGATAAACTGGCGTGGTTGCGCGAGCTGGACAGAAAAGCAGGAAAACCAGCAGGCAAGGGCTGAGGCTTACAGGCCCAGCAAAGTAAAACCGTCATCCTGCGGCGCGTAGCCCACCAGCTGGCGCGTCGCCGCGATCGACAAGCGTTTGTAGCGGTTGTCCGACACGCCATGCACGACGTGGTAGCCGGCCGGCACGTCCGCCGCCACGCAGCGGGCCAGCAATTGCACCACGTCGCGTTCGCTGATGAAGGCGGCGATGTCGCGCGCGCTGTGTTGTTGACCTTTCTCAAACTGCGCCACGTTGGCGATGCGCACGGCGATGGCCGTCATGCCATGCTGGTGGGCGAACGCGCAGGCTACGCCTTCGCCGAAAGCCTTGCTGGCGCCATACATGTTCGCCGGGCGCGCGGGCATGTGTTCATGCACCTGTACATCCAGCGGATAGCCTTCCACGGCTTGCGCGCTGCTGGCGAACACCACCCGTTTTACGCCTTGCGCCTGCGCCGCGCGGAAGATATGGTGCGTGCCGATGATGTTCGGCTGCAGCAGTTGCGTGTCGAAATCGGCGCCGGCATGGGGCACGCCGGCCAGGTGCAGCACCACGTCGATATCGGCGCAGGCGGCCAGGCAGGCGGCATGGTCGGCCACGTCAAGCTGAATGAAAGGGCAGGGCGCTTCGGCCAGCTTGCCTGTGTGCAGGTCGGCCAGGCGCAGGGAGAATTCCCCGTGCCGGCGCTGCCAGAAAGCGCTGCCGATGATGCCGGCGGCTCCCGTGACGAGGACGCGCAATGGTATTTGAGTCATGTATTCCTTGTATTCAAGATGTGAGGCAGTGCCAGGTGCAGCCAGCGCAGCAGGGCGGGGCGCGGTGCGGCCGTCCCGTGCACGCGGATGCGTCCGCTGCCCACGGCTTCGACCAGCACCAGGCCGTCATTCGGTATCGTGTAGCGTTCGCCGCTGCGCAGCACGCAATCCTCGAACTGGGCGTAGGCTGTGATCCACGCCGTACCGGACAGGCACTCGATGACCTTGGCGTGCGCTTGCTCCAGGCGCAAGGGTCGTTCGCTGGGTAATTCGTGGTCGGTATGCATGGCATCGCTCCTGTTGTGCTGACAGGAACAGCTTAGGCGCTTGCGGCAAACCATGACAGATGCAGGAAAACGAAATTGTGATGCATACAGTGTGCTTCGTCGTACACTGTGCTTGTCAAAAAATCGGGCAACTGTATCTGTGCGTGCCGCGCGCGGCAGCCGCATACTGAAGGGATGAACATGAGCGCGCATTTGAATCTGTACGAGCACCTGGCCAACCAGCTGGGCGCTTTGATCGACGCGCGCGTGTTCGCGCCCGGCGACCGTCTGCCGTCGATCCGCCACCTGGCGCAGCAAAAGCGCATTTCGGTCAGCACGGTGATGCAAGCGCTGCGCCTTATGGAAGACCGCGGGCAGGTCGATGCGCGGCCCCAGTCCGGCTACTTCGTGCGCCACCGGGCGCCGCGCCGGCCCTGCAGTGCCGACGCCCAGCATTTGAAGGAGCCGGCCTTTGTCGGCATCAACAATCTGTTGATGCGCGTGCTGAAGGATAACGAAACGGCGAATATCGTGCAGCTGGGCACGGCCTGGCCGCCCGACGAAATCCTGCCCGTCAAGCGCATGCAGCGCACCATCAGCGCGGTGGCGCGGCGCGAACCCGCCTTGTTGAGCAAGGTCAGCTGCTATGACGTCAGCGAAGGCAATTTCCTGCGCCAGGTGGCGCGCCGCGCGCTGGACTGGGGCAAGCTGGACCCGCACGAGATCGTCGTGACGAATTCCTGCACGGAAGCGATCAGCCTGTGCCTGCGCGCTGTGGCCAAGCCGGGCGACACCATCGCCATCGAGTCGGCCACGTATTTCGTGCTGCTGCAGATGATCGAAAGCCTGGGCATGAAGGCGCTGGAAATTCCCACCGACCCGAAGACGGGGCCGTCGCTCGACGCGCTGGAGCTGGCCCTGCGCGCCGGCCTCGTGCAAGCCTGCCTGTTCGTGCCGAACGCAAATAATCCGCTGGGCTGCGTCATGCCGGAAGCAAACAAGAAGCGGCTGGCGGGACTGCTGTCGGAATTCAATATTCCGCTGGTGGAAGACGACGTGTATGGCGACCTGTGTTTCGCGCCGCAGCGGCCGTGGCCCGTGAAGGCCTACGACACGAGCGGCAACGTTTTATTGTGCTCCTCGTTTTCCAAGGCGATCACCCCCGCGTCGCGCGTCGGCTACGTGCTGGCCGGGCGCTTCGCGCAGGAAGTGGCCCTGCTGAAAACCGTGTCGAGCGGCGCCACCAGCCATTTCTTCCAGGCCGTGCTGGCCGACTTTTTGGAAGGCAGCAGCTACGACCAGCAGCTGCGCAAGATGCGGCGCACCCTGGTGCAGCGCATCGCCCGCATGTCCGACGCCGTGGCGGCCAGTTTTCCGGCGGACTGCATGCTGTCCGAGCCGCAGGGCGGTTTCGTGCTGTGGGTGCAGATGCCGCCGCAAGTCGATGCGCTGGCCCTGCATGGACAGGCCATCGCGGACGGCGTGGCCTACATGCCGGGCCAGCTGTTCTCGGCCTCGGGCAAGTTCGGCAATTATCTGCGCCTCAATTGCGGCAATGCGTGGACGCCGCGCATCGAGCAGGCGATCGGCCGCCTGGGCCATCTGGTCAAGGACGCCTTGTAGAACGCCTGTCAAAACCTACTGCGCGGCGCGCTTTGCGGCCTGCGATGCTCACCGTGCTCTAGCACGGTTGCGCTTCTTAGCCACAAATCACTGCCGCTCGCTACGGTTCTGTCAGGCGTTGTTCATTCCCTCGTTTTCCCTTCAGTCCCCGTTTTTCACCGTTCGCTCCCTGTTTTTCGCCGCTGGTCGCAAGCCGGTGGCGTTGTTCGCGGCCGTTGGCTAAAGTACCACCATACCAGCAGCAGTCAACGAAACAAACCAACCAGGAGTCACATCATGCACGCACTGAAAAACATGGAAATCACCTTCGTCGCCGCCGCCATCATCGCCATCGGCGCCAGCTTCGCCACCGCCGGCGCGAATACCGTGGAAGTGAGCGCCAGCAGTACCGTGATCGCCCAGGCTGCCGACATGCCCGTCGTCACCGTCAGCGCCCGCCGCCTGACCGCTGCCGAAAAAGCCGCCTTTATCTGAACACTGATTGTAAAGCGGGCGCGAGTGCCCAGGCATGCCGCCATGACGATGGTTGGCCATGTGCAAAACTCATAAAGAACTGAACGGGTCTTGGTACAATGAGTGCTTTCGATACATCGGCACCGCCATCCACCCATGATAGATATCCAACTTCTCCGTAAAGACATCGCCACCGTCGCAGAACGCCTGGCGACGCGCAAATTCCAGCTCGACGTGGCAGGTTTTACCGCCCTCGAAGCCGAACGCAAGGCGATCCAGACGCGCACCGAAGAGCTGCAGGGCAAGCGCAACGCGCTGTCCAAGCAAATCGGCATGTTGAAAGGCAAGGGGGAAGACACCTCGGCCGTGATGGCGCAAGTGGCTGGCCTGGGCGATGAGCTGAAAGCCGATGAAGCGGCCCTGACCCTGGTGCAAGCCAAGTTGAGCGATTTCATCATGGCCGTGCCGAATTTGCCGCATGAATCGTCGCCCCTGGGCATGGACGAGTCGGGCAACGTGGAAGTGCGCAAGGTCGGCACGCCGCGCACCTTCGATTTCGAGGTGAAGGATCACGTCGACGTGGGTGCCCCGCTGGGCCTGGACTTCGAAGTGGCCACCAAGCTGACCGGTTCGCGTTTCTCCGTCATGAAGGGCGGCATCGCCCGCCTGCATCGCGCGCTGGCGCAATTCATGCTCAACACGCACGTCGACGAGCACGGCTACACGGAATGCTATACGCCGTACATGGTCAACGCCGATTCCTTGCGCGGCACGGGCCAGCTGCCGAAATTCGAAGCCGATCTGTTCTCGGTAAAAAAAGGCGGGGCGGAAGGCGAGGGCGAGACCTTCTACCTGATCCCCACGTCGGAAGTGTCGCTGACCAACATCGCCCGCGATGAAATCCTGGCGCTCGATCAACTGCCCCTGAAAATGACGGCCCACACGCCATGCTTCCGCTCGGAAGCGGGCAGCTACGGCCGCGACACGCGCGGCATGATTCGCCAGCACCAGTTCGACAAGGTGGAAATGGTGCAAGTGGTGCACCCGGACACTTCCTATCAAGTGCTCGATGACATGGTCGGCCACGCGGAAACGATCTTGCAACGCCTGGGTCTGCCATACCGCGTGATGTCCTTGTGCACGGGCGACATGGGTTTTGGCGCCACCAAGACCTTCGACCTGGAAGTGTGGCTGCCGGCGCAGAACACCTACCGCGAGATTTCGTCGCTGTCGAACTGCGAAGCCTTCCAGGCGCGCCGCATGCAGGCGCGTTTCCGCAACGCGGCCGGCAAGCCGGAACTGGCGCACACCCTGAACGGCTCCGGCCTGGCAGTGGGCCGCACTTTGGTGGCCGTGCTGGAAAACTACCAGCAAGCGGACGGCAGCGTCGAGATCCCCGCAGTGCTGCGCCCATACATGGGTGGCCTGACGCATCTGAAGGCTTGAAAGGTTCGGGCAGCCGCTGCGATGGAAGGTGAAAAATAGTCCTTCCATTTTTTCAAGCGGCTGCTATAATCTTGCCTTCCCGCAGCAATGCAGGAAAAGACCGCAGCAAATGGAGAGGTGGCAGAGTGGTCGAATGTACTTGACTCGAAATCAAGCGTACGTTAAATCGTACCGTGGGTTCGAATCCCACCCTCTCCGCCAGAACAAATAAAAAAAGCTCCCTTGCGGGAGCTTTTTTTATTTGTGGCGGCGAAGAGGAGTACGCCCCCTGCGGGGCGTACGCGCGGGATTCGAAGACGAGCGCGTACTCGCGCGAGGCTCCCCGAATCGCCCAATTGGTTTCTGCTTTTTCAAAGCAGGATAAGCAACAAACCCCTACCCAACTGAACAATCCCCATGCTAAAATAGCGCCTCGTTCAAACAGTCACGCCAGTTTGGATGAATAGACCGCAGTAAACGGAGAGGTGGCAGAGTGGTCGAATGTACTTGACTCGAAATCAAGCGTACGTTAAATCGTACCGTGGGTTCGAATCCCACCCTCTCCGCCAGAATACATAAGAGAAGCTCCCGCAAGGGAGCTTTTTTTATTCCCGCAAGGTCAAAAGACCACCAGCGCAAAGTCCAGGTAGAAAAACCGCCCAAAGCGCGCAGCGCAAGGCGTTTTTTCCTCCATTCAGGTTTTAAAGGCCAGCTCCCCACGAACCCAAGCTAATGCACGAGCCTCGCCACCGCAAACGCCGCGCCCGACAGTGCAATCATTGTCCCCACACATGACAGGATGACAGCCGACTTCGCCTCCGCCACATCTGACTTGCTCGCATAATTGGAGCGCACCACAGCGAGGTCCAGTTTCAAGCCACTGACATCCGTCTTGAGAACGCCGACATCGGTCTTGAGACTGGTGACATCCGTTTTCAAGCCAGCCACATCCACCTTGAGGTCCGCCACATCGGTTTTTAAGTCCGCCACATCCACCTTGAGGTCTGCCACATCGGTTTTCAAGTCCGCCACATCCACCTTGAGGTCCGCCACATCCGTTTTCAAGCCAGCCACATCCACCTTGAGGTCTGCCACATCGGTTTTCAAGTCCGCCACATCCACCTTGAAGTCCGCCACATCGGTTTTTAAGTCCGCAACATCCACCTTGATGTCAGCCACATCAACCTTTACATCAGCAACGTCCAGTTTCACACTGGCCATATCTTTTGCCAGTGCGTTGACTTGCTCGTCCATGGCGTAATCCTCCGTGCTTGTCACTGCATGCTCCTCGCTTTTTTCACTGCTGTCAAACCGTGTCCCGAGAGTATCGTGCATGGCCTTGCTATTGCTTGCCAGGCGTTGCGCCAGCGCCGTCACGCGCTGCAAGTCGGCCATTCCTTCGCCCTGTAGCTGCTCCGTGGCAGTCTGCAATTCGACGCTGATCTGCTCGCTGAGACTGGCTGCGACCTGCAGCCACGCATCGATTTTGCGCTGGCGTGACTGTTGCGTCAGCGCGCCATGCCGCAACCGCGTATCGCTCAGCTTGTGCATGCTGTTCATGCCACATCCTCTTCAGTCTGGGGCCGATGCCGATGCTGTCCACGCTACTCCTCGCCGATGGCGCCCGCCTTGACCCCGCTCAGCCTATGGTAATCTAGCGCATCCCCATCCTGCCCCCACCAATAAAAGCAATGAGCCGATTCTGGAGCAACATCGTCAGCGAGCTGACCCCCTACGTCCCCGGCGAGCAGCCGAAACTGCCCGACCTGGTGAAACTCAACACCAACGAAAACCCCTACGGCCCGTCGCCGCAGGTACTGGCCGCGCTGCGCGAAGCCAGCAACGATAGCCTGCGCCTGTATCCGGACCCATCCGCCAGCGAACTGAAGCAAACCCTGGCCGACTACCACGGTCTGAATAGCGCGCAAGTGTTCGTCGGCAACGGTTCCGACGAAGTGCTGGCGCTGGCTTTCATGGCCTTGCTCAAGCACGATGCGCCGCTGCTGTTCCCGGATATCAGCTACAGTTTCTATCCCGTATATTGCAAGCTGTATGGCATCGCATACCGCACGGTCGCGCTCGACGAGTCCATGCGCATCCGCCCGGAAGATTACCGGGGGCCGTGCGGCGCCATCATCTTTCCCAATCCCAATGCGCCGACGGGCGTGGACTTGCCGCTGGCCGGCGTGGAAACCTTGCTGCGCGACCATCCCGACGCCGTGGTGGTGGTCGATGAAGCGTATGTGGATTTCGGCGGCGAGAGCGCCGTGGCCCTGGTCGACCGTTATCCGAACTTGCTGGTGGTGCAGACGTTCTCGAAATCGCGCTCCTTGGCCGGCTTGCGCGTGGGCAGTGCCTTCGGCCATCCGGACCTGATCGAGGCGCTGGAAAGAGTGAAGAACAGTTTCAACTCGTATCCGCTGGACCGGCTGGCGCTGGCCGGCGCCGTGGCCTCGCTACATGACGAGGCGTATTTCCAGCAGACGCGCCAGGCCGTCATCGCCAGCCGCGAGCAGCTGACGGCGGACCTGGCGGCGCTGGGTTTCGAGGTGCTGCCGTCGGTGGCCAATTTCGTGTTTGCCCGCCACCCGCGGCACGATGCGGCGCAACTGGCCGCCGGCTTGCGCGCCCGCTCCGTGATCGTGCGCCATTTCAATGCGCCGCGCATCAGCCAGTATTTGCGCATCAGCATCGGCAACGAGGGCGAATGCGCCGCGTTGATGGCGGCCTTGCGCGCAGTGCTGTGACGCCATGCTGACGTTTGTTGCTACCAGCCAGGCCGATGGCGAAGCGCTGGCCAGCCTGCGCGTGACCGCCATGCGCGAGAGCCTGGAACGCATCGGCCGCTACGATCCGCAGCGGGCGCGCCAGCGTTTCCTGGCTACTTTTGATCCAGCCTGCACCTGGCAGCTGCGCCACGGCGGCGCGCTGGCCGGCTTCTATGTGTTGCGGCCGCAAGCGGACTATCTGTTGCTCGACCACCTCTACCTGGCGCCCGGATGCCAGCGGCAGGGCATGGGCGCGGCCGTGCTGGCGCGCGTCTTTGCCGAGGCCGATGCGGCCCGCCAAAGCGTGCGCGTGGGCGCCTTGCGCGGTAGCGAGGCGAACCGTTTCTATGTGCGTCACGGCTTCGTGCCCGATGGCGAGGGCGAGTTCGACCTGTATTACCGGCGCGCCCCCGCGCCTTGAGGCTGCCGGCGGCGGCTGTTTGTGCAACAATAATCGGATTCATACATCGACAGGACGGAGAATATGGCAAAAGTGGCATTCATCGGTTTGGGCGTCATGGGTTTCCCTATGGCGGGGCACCTGGCGGCGGGCGGGCACGACGTCACCGTGTACAACCGCAACCCGGCCCGCGCGGCCGCCTGGCTGGCGCAGCACAAGGGCAGCAGCGCCGCCACGCCGGCCGCCGCCGCTGCGGGCGCCGAGTTCGTGTTTACGTGCATCGGCAACGATAATGATCTGTACCAGGTCATCCTGGAAGAGGGCGGCTTGCTGTCCGCCATGGCGCCGGGCAGCATCCTGATCGACCATACGACGGCCTCGGCAGAAGCGGCACGCACCATCCACGCGGCGGCCAAGGAGAAGGGCGTGTTTTTCCTCGACGCGCCCGTGTCCGGCGGCCAGGCTGGCGCGGAAAACGGCAAGCTGACGGTGATGGTGGGCGGCGACGCGGAAGCGTATGCGCGCGCCGAAGCCGTCATCGCCCTGTTTTCGCGCGCCGTCACCTATATGGGCGCGTCCGGCTCGGGCCAGCTCACAAAAATGGTCAACCAGATCTGCATCGCCGGCCTCGTGCAGGCGCTCAGCGAAGGCATCGCCTTCGCGGAAAACGCGGGCCTCGATGCGGCGCTCGTCGTCGACGTGATTTCCAAGGGCGCGGCGCAGTCGTGGCAGCTGGAAAACCGCGGCAAGACCATGATCGAACGCAAGTTCGACTTCGGTTTCGCCGTTGACCTGATGCGCAAGGACCTGGGCATCTGCCTGGCCGAAGCCAAGCGCAACGGCAGCGACTTGCCCGTGACGACCTTGACGGACCAGTTCTATGGCGAAGTGCAGCAGGCGGGCGGCAACCGTTATGACACGTCCAGCCTGATCACCCGTCTGAACAAAAAGTAAGTCTTTAACTCGTCACTAGAGAGCGGCGCGTCCCTGCGAAGGGCCGCGCCGCTCGTCGTTTACAGGGGTAAAAAATAAAAAACGTCAGTTTCCGGAACATCCAGTTTCGATTTTGATGGAAAAGCATGGACTTCGCTAGCTCATCGTGTATTATTAAAAAACGAGATGAAATGTCCCAATTTTTAAAACATTATGAGCTGACCCGCATGAAAACCAACTCCTCAGCGATAACACGCGTTGTCGACAAGAACATTCCCTACCTGTCTTCCGCCGTCGCCATCTGGCGCCCCCGCGCCGTGCTGCGCAGCTGGCCCGGCGTGGCCATTGCGCTGGTGATCGCCCTGTCGGCCACCTTTATTTCCAGCAATTACGGCGGCCCCCAGCTGCTGTATGCGCTGTTCTTCGGCCTGGCCTTCCACTTCCTCGCGTCCGACCCCACCTGCAAGCCTGGCATCGAGTTCTGCAGCAAGATTTTATTGCGCACGGGCGTGGCCCTGCTGGGCGCGCGCATCACCTTCAACCAGATCGCCTCGGTGGGCGTGACGCCCTTGTTGATCGTCGTCGGCGGCTTGATCGCCACCCTGGGTTTCGGCTATATGCTGGCCAGGTGGCTGAAACGGCCCATCACGGAAGGCATCCTGTCGGGCGGCTCGGTGGCCATCTGCGGCGCGTCGGCCGCGCTGGCCATTTCGGCCGTGCTGCCGCAAACCAAGGAAAACGAAAAGTTCACCCTGCTGACGGTGGTGGGCGTGACGTCGCTGTCGACTCTGGCCATGATCGTCTACCCGCTGCTGGTCAAGCTGCTGGGCTTTGACCCGACGGAAGCGGGCGTGTTCATCGGCGGTACCATCCATGACGTGGCGCAAGTGGTGGGCGCCGGCTATCTGGTCAGCAACCATACGGGCGACGTGGCCACCTTCGTCAAACTGACGCGCGTCGCCTGCCTCGTACCCGTCGTGCTGGGCCTGTCGATCATGTTCAAGCGCAAGGATGGCAAGAGCGAGGTCGATGCGCCGCCGCTCGTGCCCTTCTTCCTGATCGGCTTTGTCTGGCTGGTGATTACCAACAGCCTGGGCCTGATTCCGCAGGAAGTGAATGGCTGGATCAACAATGCCTCGCGCGCCTGCCTCGTCATCGCCATCGCCGCCCTGGGCGTGAAAACCTCGTTCCAGTCGCTGGCTTCGCTGGGCTGGCGTCCCGTGATCATGCTGGTGATGGAAACGGTGTGGATCGCCGCCTTCGTCGCCATCGCCGTGCTGCTGACGCGCTAAGCGAGGCGGGCCCGCCATGAAGATCCTCGTTCTCGGCGCCGGCGTGGTCGGCACGGCATCGGCCTGGTACTTGCGCCAGGCGGGCCACGACGTGCGCGTGCTCGAGCGCCAGGCGGGCGCGGCGCAGGAAACCAGCTTCGGCAACGGCGGGCAGATTTCCGTCTCGCATGCGGAACCGTGGGCCAATCCCGCCACCCTGCGCAAGGTGCTCACATGGCTGGGCAAGGACGACGCGCCGCTGCTGTTCCGTCCTCGCCTGGATGCGCTGCAATGGCAGTGGGCCTTGCACTACCTGCGCGAATGTTTGCCGTCGCGCGTGTCGCGCAATATGCGCCAGATCGTTGCCCTGGCCGAGTACAGCCGGCAGAGTTTGCAGGCGCTGCGGCGCGAGACGGGCATAGCCTACGACCACCTGGAGCGGGGCATCCTGCATTTTTATACGGACCAGCAGGAGTTTGACAAATCGCAAGCCGGGGCCGCGCTCTTGCGCGAACTGGGCTGCCCGCGCAACACCGTCAGCGCCGATGAGGTGATCCGGCTGGAACCGGCCTTGCGCCACGCGCGCGGCCAGATCGTCGGCGGCGATTTTACTGCCAGCGACGAGTCGGGCGACGTGCATCTGTTTACCACGGCACTGGCGGCGCGCGCCGCCAAGGCCGGTGTGGATTTTCAATTCAGCACGACGGTGACGCGGCTGCTGGACGATGGCGAGCGCATCACGGGCGTGGAATGCATCGACGCGCACGGGCGCCACCGCCTCGAGCACGCGGACGCCGTGGTGGTGGCCATGGGCAGCTTTTCCGCGCCCCTGCTGCAGCCGCTGGGTATCCGATTGATGCTGTATCCGGGCAAGGGATACTCGGCCACTTATCCGATTCTCGACCCCGCCAGCGCACCGACCGTGTCGCTGACGGACGACGGCCACAAACTGGTGTTTTCGCGCCTGGGCGAGCGCCTGCGCGTGGCGGGCACGTGCGAGCTGAACGGCTACACGCGGGAACTGAACCCCGTGCGCTGCGCCGCCATCACGCGCCGCGTGCAGGCCCTGTTTCCCCACGCCTGCGATTACAGCGACCCCGTCTACTGGGCCGGCTTGCGCCCCCTGACACCGTCGAACGTGCCTTACATTGGCGCCACGCGCTATCGCCAGCTCTATCTCAACACGGGCCACGGCACCTTGGGCTGGACCATGGGCTGCGGCGCGGGCAGGGCGCTGGCCGAGCTCGTGTCGGGGCGGCGGCCGGAAGTCGATTTTGCGTTTTGCGGCGAAACCCCCCGGCATGAGGCCGCTTTGGTTCAACTTAGGAGAGCACCACGATGAGAGACGACGCCACCCCCAGCCAAGCACCGGACGGCCTGACCCTGGCCGGCACCACCTACCAGTCGCGCCTGCTGGTGGGGACTGGAAAATACAAGGATTTCGAGGAAACGCGCCTGGCCATCGAGGAAAGCGGCGCCGAGATCGTCACGGTGACGATCCGCCGGGTCAACATCGGCCAGGAGAAGGGCGAGCCGAATCTGCTCGACTTCATTCCGCCGTCGAAATACACGATTTTGCCCAACACGGGCGGCTGCTACAACGCGCGCGACGCCGTCTACACCTTGCAGCTGGCGCGCGAGCTGCTGGGCGGGCACCCGCTGTGCAAGCTGGAAGTACTGGGCGATGAAAAGACCCTGTTCCCGAACATGCCGGAAACCCTCAAGGCGGCGGGGGAGCTGGTGCGCGACGGCTTCCAGGTGATGGTGTATTGCAGCGACGACCCCATCCAGGCGCGCATGCTGGAAGACCTCGGCTGCATCGCCGTCATGCCGCTGGCGTCATTGATCGGCTCGGGCATGGGCATTTTGAATCCGTGGAACTTGTCGTTGATCATCGAGCAAGCCCGTGTGCCCGTGCTGGTCGACGCCGGCGTGGGCACGGCGTCGGACGCGGCCATCGCCATGGAACTCGGTTGCGACGGCATTTTGATGAATACCGCCATCGCGGCGGCGCGCGAACCGATCCGCATGGCGCGCGCCATGAAACTGGCGGTGCAGGGCGGACGCGAAGCTTACCTGGCCGGACGCATGCCCCGGAGAGGAGGCGTCATGAGCGCTTCGCCCTCGTCGCCGATGGCCGGGCTGATCGCCTGAGCCAAGTTTGTAGCACCGTTGTCGATTCTTGTTGGAAGCACCCATAAAAACCACAATACCTGGAGATGACATGAAACACACACTCGTAGCGGCGGCCGTCCTGGCCACACTCTTCGCCGGCAACGCCAGCGCCCAATCGTCCGTCACCGTGTACGGCTTGCTTGACGCGGGCCTGACGTCCGAGCACGGCGGCGCGGACGGTTCCGTCACCAAGCTGGCCACCGGCGTGCAGTCGGGCAGCCGCATCGGCTTCAAGGGCACGGAAGACCTGGGCAATAATATAAAAGCCAACTTCTTGCTGGAAAATGGCCTCGACGTGGACACGGGCGCCAACCGCCAGGGCGCCTTGTTCGGCCGCAAGGCCTACGTGGGCCTGTCCGGCGGCTTCGGCGCCGTGAACCTGGGCTTGCAGCATAACCCGCTGTTCACCGCGCTGGACAATATCGATCCGTTCGAGACGGGCATGACGGGCGCCTCGATCAACCTGATGAGCGTGGCCAGCCTGCGCACGAAAAATTCCATCATGTACGAAACGCCGAAGGTGAACGGCCTGTCGGCCGCGATCATGGTCGGCCTGGGCGAAAAGCCGGACAGCAACACGCTGGGCCGCACCATCGACTTTTCCATCGACTACGCCAACGGCCCGCTCGTGCTGACCCTGGCGCACGACAACCGCAAGGATACGCCGCTGAACACGGCGAAAGTGACCTTGCTGGGCGGCACCTACGACTTCGGTCCCGCCAAGCTGCACGCCGCGTATGAAACGGACAAGGATGATGCGGGCACGGATTTCCGCAACTACATGCTGGGCGCGTCGGCCCCCGTGGGTGCGGCCGGCAGCGTGATGGCCTCGTACATCCGCAAGGATGACCGCACGAATGCGCGCCGCGGCGGGCGCCAACTGGCCATCGGCTATACGTATGCCTTGTCCAAGCGCACGAATCTGTACACCTCGTACGGGCGCATCAACAACGATGGCGCGGGCACCAACTTCGTCGGCGACGCATCGAGCGGCGGCAGCGTGCCCTTGCCTGGACATCACTCGAGCGCCTTCACGGCCGGCATGCGCCTGAAGTTCTAAGGAGCAGGGCTGGCGAGAAACTGGTGGCGGCTTATCTGTTGCGGATAAGCCGCCATTGTTGTTTCAGGAGTGGGTCAAAGTCATGGATTCCGGATTCAGGAATGAAACAGTCCGATTTTTCATGAATTTTCATTGACAGCCCATTTCGCAACCGTTAAATTGAACACGTATTTCAAATATCGGAACAAAATATACCGATTTTTCATAAAACCGTAAGGAGACTGAGCCATGACCGATTTGTCCGACCAAAAAGCCGCCGCCGCTGCCATTCCAGTAGGCCCGCAAAAGATGACGCCGTCCGAAGCGTTCGTGGAAACCCTGGCCGCCAACGGCGTGACCGACATGTTCGGCATCATGGGCTCGGCCTTCATGGACCCGATGGATATCTTCGCCCCCGCCGGCATCCGGCTGATTCCCGTCGTGCACGAGCAGGGCGCCGGCCACATGGCCGATGGCTATGCCCGCGTCTCGGGCCGCCATGGCGTCGTCATCGGCCAGAACGGCCCCGGCATCAGCAATTGCGTCACGGCCATCGCCGCCGCCTACTGGGCGCACACCCCCGTCGTGATCATCACGCCGGAAACGGGCACGATGAGCATGGGCCTGGGCGGCTTCCAGGAAGCGAACCAGCTGCCGATGTTCGAGGAATTCACCAAATACCAGGGCCACGTGACCAATCCGGCCCGCATGGCCGAATTCACGGGCCGCTGCTTCGACCGCGCCATGTCGGAAATGGGCCCGACGCAACTGAACATCCCGCGCGACTATTTCTATGGCGAAATCAAGGCCGAGATTCCGAAACCGAACCGCCTGGACCGTGGCGCCGGCGGCGAGCAAAGCCTCGACGATGCGGCCGAACTGCTGGCCAAGGCCAAGTTCCCTGTGATTATTTCCGGCGGCGGCGTCGTCATGGGCGACGCCATCGACGAGTGCAAGGCCCTGGCCGAGCGCCTGGGCGCGCCCGTCGTCAACAGCTACCTGCATAACGACTCGTTTCCCGCCAGCCACCCGCTGTGGTGCGGCCCGCTCGGCTACCAGGGTTCCAAGGCGGCCATGAAACTGATCGCCCAGGCCGACGTCGTCGTCGCCTTGGGTTCGCGCCTGGGACCGTTCGGCACCCTGCCGCAGCACGGCATGGATTACTGGCCGAAGAACGCGAAAATCATCCAGATCGACGCGGACAACAAGATGCTGGGCCTGGTCAAAAAGATTTCGGTGGGCATCTGCGGCGACGCCAAGGCGGCGGCGAAAGCGATTCTTGCCCGCCTGGACGGTAAGCAGCTCGACTGCGACGCCACGCGCGAAGAACGCTATGCCACCGTGCAGGCCGAGAAGGCGGCGTGGGAAGAGGAGCTGACGAACTGGACCCATGAAAAGGATGCGTACAGCCTGGACATGATCGAGGAACAGAAGAAGGAGCCAGGCAACTATCTGCACCCGCGCCAGGTCTTGCGCGAGCTGGAAAAAGCCATGCCGGAAGACGTGATGGTGTCGACCGACATCGGCAACATCAACTCGGTGGCGAATAGTTACCTGCGCTTCGAGAAGCCGCGCAGCTTCTTTGCGGCGATGAGCTTTGGCAACTGCGGCTATGCGTTTCCGACCATCATCGGCGCCAAGGTGGCGGCGCCACACCGTCCGGCCGTGTCGTATGCGGGCGACGGCGCCTGGGGCATGAGCCTGATGGAAACGATGACTTGCGTGCGCCACAACATTCCCGTGACGGCCGTGGTGTTCCACAACCGGCAATGGGGCGCGGAAAAGAAAAACCAGGTCGATTTCTACAACCGCCGTTTTGTTGCCGGTGAGCTCGACAACCAGAGCTTCGCGGAAATCGCGCGGGCCATGGGCGCCGAAGGCATCACGGTCGACAAGCTGGAAGACGTGGGCCCGGCCTTGAAAAAGGCGATCGACATGCAGATGAATGAAGGCAAGACGACCATCATCGAAATCATGTGCACGCGCGAGCTGGGCGACCCGTTCCGCCGCGATGCGCTGAGCAAGCCTGTGCGTCACCTGGACAAGTACAAAGACTACGTGTAATCAGTCAGTTCGATCCTTGTATGACCCCGGCTTGCCGGGTTTTATGTGCCGGAACCATGCTTCATGTCTCATGCTTCATGCTTCCATGGTTCCGGCATTTTTTTACCGAATTGGAGTACTCATGAAAGCCCTGCACCGCATCATCGCCCAAGCCCGCGCCGTGCCGAAAAACATCGTCCTGTGCGAGGGCGGCGACGTGCGCGTGCTGCAGGCGGCAGCGCGGGCGGCTGCCGAAGGGCTGGCGCACATCACCATCGTCGGCAAGCCGGCCGCCATCCTGGCGCTGGCGCGCGAGCATGCGCTGGACCTCGATAGCGTGCGCCTGATCGACCCGGCCGCTTCCAGCGAGTCCGAACACTATGCCCAGCAATTGTTTGTGCTGCGCCAGGCCAAGGGCATGACGGTGGAGCAGGCCAGGATCGCCGTGCAAGATCCGCTGTGCTATGCCAACCTGATGGTGCGCCTGGGCGACGCCGACGGTTGCGTGGCGGGGGCCGTGCACACCACGGCCGACGTGGTGCGCAGCGCCATCCAGATCATCGGCGTCGATCCGGCCTTCAAGCTGGTGTCGAGCTTTTTCCTGATGATGCTGTGCGAACCTTTCCATAGCCTCAAGGGCGGCTTCATCTTTTCCGACTGCGCCCTGGTGGTCGACCCGAAGGCGGAAGAGCTGGCCGACATCGCCATGGCCGCGGCCGACAGCGCGCAAGCCTTGCTGATGGAAGAGCCGCGCGTGGCCATGCTGTCGTTTTCCACCAGCGGCAGCGCCCACCATGCGGCCGTCGACAAGGTGCATGCGGCCACGGACCGGGTCAAGGCCCAGCGTCCGCTGCTGGCCATCGATGGCGACGTGCAGCTCGATGCGGCCATCGTGGCCGAGATTTCGCAGAGAAAAGTCAAGGATTCCGTCGTCAACGGCCGCGCCAACGTGCTGGTGTTCCCGAACCTGGACGCGGGCAATATCGGCTATAAATTGGCCGAGCGCATGGGCGGCGCCGTCGCCATCGGCCCCTTGCTGCAAGGCTTGAAGAAGCCCGCCAACGATCTGTCGCGCGGTTGCAGCGCCGACGACGTGTACAACGTGATTGCCGTGACCTCCGTGCAGGCGCAGGGTGGGCGCTGAGTTGTTCAGCCTGCCCGTGCTGGCGCTGCTGGGCGTGGTGGCGGCGGGCACGTATTTCCAGACCGTCACGGGCTTTGGCCTGGGCATGATCGTCATGGGCGTGGCCAGCGGCCTGGGCCTGGCGCCCGTGCCCGCGCTGGCGGCCCTCGTCAGCTTGTTGTCCCTGGCCAATTGCCTCGTGGCCTTGCCGGGCGCCTTGCACCACCTGGACTGGCGCGCCGTCCGCGCGGCCAGCATCGGCTTGCTGCCGGCCATGGCGGCCGGCGTCTTGCTATTGGGATATCTCGACCAGGCGTATGCGCCCTTGCTGAAGCTGCTGCTGGGCGCGGCCATCGTGTATGGCGGCGTCAGCATTTTGCTGCAAGCGCCGCCGGGACCGGGCGCGGCCGACAAGCGCAGCTTCTTCATCAGCGGCGTGTGCGGCGGCCTGTTCTCGGGCCTGTTCTCGTTGGCCGGACCGCCGCTCGTGTACCAGTTTTATCGCCAGGAAATGAGTTTAAAAACCATTCGCTACAGCCTGATCTTCCTGTTCGCCATCAGCGCTGGCGGACGCTCGCTGATGGCGGGCAGCCAGGGCCAGCTCGATGCGAAAGTATTGCTCTTGTGCGCGCTGGCCCTGCCAGTCGGCGTGCTGGCCACCATGGTCGGCAAGCGCTACCCGCCGCCCATCGCCCAGCGCGGCATGCGCCGCATCGCGTTCGCCGTGCTGACCCTGATCGGCCTGTCGCTGATGGCGGCGGCCGCGCCGCAATTGCTGCACTAGGCTTTAAACGTCAGCAAGGGCTTCAAGCGCGCCACCGATTGCAGCAAACCCGCTTCCTCCTGCGCGGCGATGACGGGACCGATCTTCTTGTAGGCCATCGGCGCTTCCTCGACGCGGCGTTCCTCGCGCAGGGTCACGCACTGGAACGCCATCTCGTCGCCACCCACCGTGGGGCGCATGGCGCGCATGGCCTGGCGGCGGATGCTGCGCCTCATGACGACCACTTCGCCCGGCACCAGCCCGTGCCGGTACGCGGCGTGGCGGTCCATGACGGCGTCGACCAGCTGGATTTCCACGAAATGGTTGCCCGATCCCGTGGTGCCCAGGCTGGGGTCGCGTATCACGTCGCGCGTGCCCACCAGCGCTTCGGGCGCATGGCGCAAGCCGCCGCCCAGTTCGCGCAGGGCGATGCAATCGTCGAGCTCGCGCAACAGGCGCGCCTTGTCGACCCGTGGCCACAAGCCGCATATGCCATCCTTGTGCAGACTGTCAATGAACGCTTCCGGCCCCACGTCGAACAGGGCGGCAAACGCCTTCGAGCGCAGCGGCACGTTGCGGCCGTCTTCCAGCAACACATGCTTGAGCTTGGCGAGCAGCTGCGGCTTGCGCGCCTCGAACTGCGCCAGGGTCAAGCCGGTCGTGATCAGGCACATGCCGCAGGCGATGTCCGTGCCGGGGATGGCGGGGATCACCATGTCGGGGCTGGTGGCGACGATGCTGCCCACGGGCGCAATGCTGCCAGGGTGGAAGTCGGGCGTGGCGCACGCCTTGCAGACATGGCCATCCTGGCCGGGCACGGCCACGGCGGCGAATGCCATCAGCTGGCGCACGGCTTTTTCCTCGAGGGGAAAGTTGTGAGGCAGCAGCACGGACGCCTGGGCGTGCGGATTGCTGAGCGTATAAATGCCGTCGGCATAGGCGACGGCGATGCCCTGGCGGCGCAGGGCTTTTTGTAATCTGGATAGGGGAAACACGATTCTGCTCCGGAAATAACGAAGGCACGGCCGTTTTGCAAGGGCCATGTTTGTTTTCCACGCAGCAGCGACAGGAAGTGCCGCCAGCTTAGTAAACTTTGCGGGGATTGCAAAGCGGGGGGATGCACAAGCGTGCGCACAATAGGTTGCGCCACTTGCAAAATAATCAAACAGCCTTTATATTCGCGGTTCTTTCTCGAACCTCTTCCTTATTGGAGCCAAAAGTGCCTCGCTTCTTCGCCATCACCTGCTAACGCTGACGAAATGCTCTCTGCAGCATCGTTCGGCGCGTTGACGCCCCCCGATTGCTGCGGCACTGTTTTTGCTCCCTCCGCACACGTATCCGTGACCCTGGTCCCGGTCGTCCACGCCCGAACACGTTGTCAGCACCACTGACCCTGTATGGACACGCCTGCGGTGAACGCGGCGTGGGACGCTATGTTTTTACAATCTTTGCCCTTATTTAAATACCCGCGCACGCCGCACCTGGAAGGCTCACGCCTGCAGGATGGCGACGACGGCTCCGACCAGATGCCCTTGAAAAAGCTGGCCGGCCAGTACGTCGTCATCGAGGAAAAAATCGATGGCGCCAACTCCGCCGTGTCGTTCAGCGACGCGGGCGAAGTGCTGCTGCAGTCGCGCGGCCATTACCTGGCTGGCGGCGGCAGCGAACGCCAGTTCAACCTCTTGAAACCGTGGGCCCATGCGCACGAACACGCGTTGCTGGGCTTGCTGGAAGACCAGTATGTGCTGTTTGGCGAATGGTCGTACAGCAAGCATTCCGTGTTTTACGACCGGCTGCCCCATTACTTCAACGAGTTCGACGTGTATTGCCGCCGCCGCCAGATGTTTTTATCGACGGCGCGCCGCCACGCCATGCTGGCCGGTTCGCCCGTGCTGTCCGTGCCCGTGCTGTATGCGGGCGCCATGCCCGCGTCGCCCAAGCAGTTATGGCAGCTGCTGCGCCATTCGCTGGCCAAGTCCCGGCTGTGGCGCGACGCCTTCGAAGGCGTGGTGGCGCGTGAACGCCTGCCTTTGGACCTGTGCTGGAAGCAGACGGACAAGTCCGACCACGCGGAAGGCCTGTACCTGAAAGTGGAGGACGACGAGCAAGTGCTGGCCCGCTACAAGCTGGTGCGGCATGACTTTACGCAAACCATTCTCGACAGCGGCTCGCACCACAGCACGCGGCCCTTGATCCCGAACCTGCTGGCGGACGGCGTCGACCTGTACGCGCCGCAGCCGCTGGTGACGTGGGAGAGCCTGGGCCTGCATACCTGCCGTTCGCTCGATGAGCTGGCAACATTTTCAAGGAGGACAAGATGAACTGGAAACAGTTACAACAACTGGTGCCGCCAGCGGGCCAGTCGCCCGATTTCGATGCCTGCCTGGCCGCCTTCCCGCAGCTGGAACTGGCGAAGACGACGCCGCAAAACCCCATCTACCACGCGGAAGGCGACGTGTGGACGCATACGATGATGGTGGTGGAATCCCTGCTGGCCATGCCCGACTACCAGCAAGCGACGCGGGCGGAACAGGAAATCGTGTTCCTGGCCGCCTTGCTGCACGACGTGGCCAAGTGCAGCACCACGGTGATCGACCCGGCAACGGGCGCCATCGGCCAGCCCGGCCACTCGCGCAAGGGCGCGCTCGATGCGCGCATCGCCCTGTGGGACTATGCCGCGCCGTTTGCCGCGCGCGAGGAAATCTGCCGCCTGATTAACGTCCATCAAGTACCGTTCTTCGCGCTGGAACAATCGCGGCGCGGCGTCACGCCGGAATTTACCGTGCGCGAACTGTCGTGGCAGGTCGATATCCGCCTGCTGGCCATGCTGGCCGAAGCCGATATCCGCGGCCGCATCTGTCCCGATCCGCAGCGCATACTCGACGCCATCGAGCTGTTCCGCGAACTGGCGCGCGAGGAGGGCTGCTATGGCCATCGGCGGGTGTTCGTCGACGACCACACGCGCGTGAAATATTTTCGCGGCGCCGAGGCGCATCCCGACTACCCCCTGTTCCAGGAGCCGGGCTCGCAGGTGATCGTCATGTCGGGCTTGCCCGCATCGGGCAAGAATACGTGGGTGGACAAGCACCATCCGCGCCTGCCCGTCGTTTCCTTCGACGATGCGCGGACGGCCTTGGGCTTGAAGCACGGCAAGAACGAAGGGCAGGTGGGGGATTACGCGGAAGAGCGGGCGCGCGAACTGTTGCGCAAGGGCGAGCCGTTCGTGTGGAACGCCACGCACCTGTCCAAGCTGATGCGCGAAAAGACGCTCAACCTGCTCTATAAATACCATGCGCAGGTGGAGCTCGTGTATCTGGAGCAGCCGCGCAAGGAATTATTGCGGCGCAACGGCCAGCGCGACACATCGCTCAGCAACAAGAAGCTGCAATCGATGCTGTGGAACTGGGAAATCCCGCTGCCGATGGAAGCGCATGCCGTGCGTTACGAAGTGAGTTGACGGCTTAGCGTTTCCGTCCGGCGATCAGCTGGGCGATCTCGCTGAACAGTTCATTGTTCAGCGAGGCGGGCAGGGTGGTGGCCAGGCTGCGGCTGTAGTAGGCGCCCAGGTCCAGGCCCAGTCCCAGCCCGCAAATTTCGACCGCGCCCTGCGCCTCGCGGCGCGCCACCACTTGTTTCAGATGTTGCGCCAGGTAAAACTCGTCGTTGGCCAGGGTCGTGGCCGTATCCATCGGGCAACCGTCGGAGACGACGAGCAGGATGCGCCGCCGTTCCGGGCGCGCCAGCATGCGCGCGCACGCCCAATCCACGGCTTCGCCATCGACTCCTTCGCGGTACAGGTCCGCCTTCAGCAGCGCCGCGATGTCGGGCCGCGCGCGGCGCCAGGGCGTGTCGCCATCCTTGAAGACCATGTGCACGAGTTCGTTCAAGCGGCCCGGGTTGGCAGGCGCGCGGGCGCGCATCCAGTCGCGCTTGACCCGTCCCCCGTTCCAGGCGCCCGTCGTAAAGCCCAGCAACTCCGTGGCGATGCCCGCCTGCTCCAATGCGCGCAATACAATGTCGAGCAGCACGGCCACGGATTCCGCATGCGTCTTCATGGAGCCTGAGCAATCGACGAGGAAGGTGACGAGGCAATCGGCTTGCGGCAGGAATTGTTCCTTGCGGAACAAGCGGCGCTCGGAAGGCGAGCTGATCAGCTGCGCCAGGCGCCGGCCGTCGATGTATCCCTCTTCCTCGCCGAAGGACCAGCCGTCGCGCTGGGGTAGGGCCAGCAATTGCGTGAAGCGCCGCGCCAGGCGGGCCGTGTTGATGCCCAGGCTGGCGATGCGACCATCCATGCGCTCGCGGTATTCCAGCAGCAGGGCGCGGCGCACCAGCTCGCCCGCTTTTTCCTCGCGGTCGTAGGTCGTGGAGTAAGTTTGATAGCCGCCATCGCCATCGCTGAAGGCGCGGCTCTCGCCCAGCGGGGCCGCATCGGGAAGCTGGTCGTTGTCGCTGTCGAAATCGAGCAGCAGCTTGAACGCCGCCTGCGCCTTGGCGTCGCCCCCGTCCTCCTCGCCGCCGTCGCGCGCCGCCTGCGCCTCTTTCAGCATGGCGTCGACGGCGTGGGCGATGGCCAGCGCGTGGCGCGCAAAGGCGGCCTGGTCCAATCGATGGCGGCGCAATCCCGCCAGGTCGCCGCTCAACTGCGAAGAGACTGACCAGCGCGTCGCTTCGATGAAATCTTCCGTCTTTTCCAGCACGGGCCTGGCCGTCAGGCGCGACCAGCACATCTGGAATACCGTGTACAGCAGCAAGCCCGAGGCGCCTTCGGCCAGGCCGGAATCGTAGAACGCATGCGACCAGGCCGTGAAACGGTGGCGCAGGTTGGCTACCACGCCAGCGTGGTGTTCTGGCGCAAGCGTTTCAACGCGCAGTTGCTCCAGCAATTCGAAGACGAGGCGCGCCACGGGTTCCACAGGACACAGCGACTTGTGCAAGGCGGCGTCCGTGTGCAGCAAGCGCAGGGCCACGCTGTCGGCCGCGCCGCGCAGCGAGGGCAGATCCTGCAGCGCCGCATCGGGCTGCAGATGGGCTGCGTGGACGGGCAACGGACGGTGGCCGTCGTGCAGGCGCCGGCCCCGGTAGCGGATGGAGGCAACGCCGCTCAGCGCGCGGATGGCGCCCGCGCACAGTTCATCCGTTTCCTGCTGTTCGCGCGTGTAGGCGGCGGGGGCGTTCATGGCGCCGTCGCCAGCAATTCCTCATTGAAACAGCGCTGGTAGTACTCGGCCACCATGGGCCGCTCGGCCTCGTCGCATTTGTTGAGGAAGGACAGGCGGAAAGCCAGGGCCGGGTCGCGGAAGATCTGGCAATTCTCGGCCCAGGTAATCACCGTGCGCGGCGACATCAGACAGGCCAGGTCGCCTGCCGCATAGCCGTGGCGCGTCAGGCTGGCCACGGCCACCATGCTGTTCGCCAGCTGGCGGCCCGCCTCGTCGTTCATGGCGGGAACCCTGGCCAGCACGATTGCCGTTTCCTCGTCTTGCGGCAGATAGTTCAATGTGGCAACGATGTTCCAGCGGTCGATCTGCGCGTGGTTGAGCACTTGCGTGCCGTGGTACATGCCGTTCAGGTTGCCGAGTCCCACCGTGTTCGAGGTGGCGAACAGGCGGAAGTGGGGGTGGGGCGTGATGACCCGGTTCTGGTCGAGCAGGGTGAACTTGCCGTCGCGTTCGAGGATGCGCTGGATGACGAACATCACGTCGGGACGGCCTGCGTCGTACTCGTCGAAGATCAGGGCCACGGGGCGCTGCAATGACCAGGGCACGATGCCTTCCTGGAATTGCGTCACCTGCTGCTGTTCGCGCAGCACGATGGCGTCCTTGCCGACCAGGTCCAGGCGGCTGATGTGGCCGTCGAGGTTGACGCGCACGCAAGGCCAGTTCAGGCGCGCCGCCACCTGCTCGATGTGCGTGGACTTGCCCGTGCCGTGCAAGCCTTGCACCATCACGCGGCGGTTGTGGCTGAAGCCGGCCAGGATCGCCAGGGTCACGTCCTTGTTGAAGCGGTAGGCGGGGTCGATGTCGGGCACGTGCGGGTCGCGCTCCGTGAAGACGGGCACGAGCAGGTCGCTGTCGATGTTGAACAGGCTGCGCACGGACTGCAAGGTCTGCGCCGCTGCGGCGGGGGGATGTTGGCGTGAATCTGGCACCTTGTTCTCCTGGTCTGGCCGCAGCATGGATGCCGCAGCGGTTATGAATTACCTGCTTGCAATGCGTCGTCGTCCCCGCCCGTCGTCGGCATGGTTTCCGATTCGATGGCGGCCAGGGCTTGCGCGGCGCGTTGCAATGCTGGCAAGAAATGTAAAGCCTTGTCGTGCGTCAAACGGATGATGGGCGCCTGGATCGCCACGGCCAGGTTCGAGCGGCCGTTCGGGTTTGGCACCAGCACGGCCACGCACAGCAGGCCGGGCAGGAATTCCTCGTCGTCCAGCGCATAGCCGTTGCGGCGCACCAGTTCCAGTTCGCGTTCCAGCTTGACGGGGTCCGTTTCCGTCTTGTCCGTAAAGCGCGTCAATTCCATGTGGCCCAGCAGGCGGCGCCGCTGCACGGGCGTCATTTGCGCCAGGAACAGCTTGCCGCTGGACGAGCAGTGGGCCGGCACGCGCGAGCCGGGATGCAGATAGAAGCGCAGCGGGGCCGCCGTTTCCACCCGGTCCAGGTACACCACCTCGCTGCCGCTGAAGGCCGTCAGGTTGCAGCTTTCGCCCACTTCCTCGACCAGCTGGCGCAAGACCATGCGGCGGGCGCCATGGAACGTATTGTTAATCAAGAGGTTAGACGCGAGGCGGCGCAGGCGCACGCCCGTGCTGTAGTGGCGGCCATCGCTTTCGCGCTGCAGCACGCCCACGCTTTCCAGCTGTTGCAGCATGCGGTGCAGGGTGGGCTTCGGCAGGCCCGTTTCTTCCACCAGCGCTTGCAGCGACAGCAACTGGTCTTTTTCGGCAATCACTTCCAGCAAGGCAAACAAACGCATCGTGGGCGTGTCGCCTTCCAGTTTTTCCGGCTCAAGTTTTGGGGATGAAATCATGTCCATGGTGGCCTCGGTGTGGTATCGGTGTGTTATTTCATTTTCGAACTCAAATTGTACCGTTTCCTCGAAATTCTGTTTGACTTTTACATGCCGAACGCTTAAATTGAATTGTATATCAAATTTCGGAACAAAATATACCGTTTTTTGATAATTTAGCTTAAGTTCATCACTACAGACCAGGAGACACCCATGAATGACATGACCGAGCAAAAAGCCGCCGCCGCAGCGGCCATCCCCACCGGCCCGCAAAAGATGACGCCGTCCGAAGCGTTCGTGGAAACCCTGGCCGCCAATGGCGTGACCGACATGTTCGGCATCATGGGCTCGGCCTTCATGGACCCGATGGATATCTTCGCCCCCGCCGGCATCCGATTGATTCCCGTCGTGCACGAGCAGGGCGCCGGCCACATGGCCGACGGCTATGCGCGCGTCTCGGGCCGCCATGGCGTCGTCATCGGCCAGAACGGCCCCGGCATCAGCAATTGCGTCACGGCCATTGCCGCCGCCTACTGGGCGCACACGCCCGTCGTGATCATCACGCCGGAGACGGGCACGATGAGCATGGGCCTGGGCGGCTTCCAGGAAGCGAACCAGCTGCCGATGTTCGAGGAATTCACCAAATACCAGGGCCACGTGACCAATCCGGCCCGCATGGCCGAATTCACGGGCCGCTGCTTCGACCGCGCCATGTCGGAAATGGGCCCGACGCAACTGAACATCCCGCGCGACTATTTTTATGGCGAAATCAAGGCAGAAATCCCGAAACCGAACCGCCTGGACCGTGGCGCCGGCGGCGAGCAAAGCCTGAACGATGCGGCCGAACTGCTGGCCAAGGCCAAGTTCCCCGTGATTATTTCCGGCGGCGGCGTGGTCATGGGCGACGCCATCGACGAATGCAAGGCGCTGGCCGAGCGCCTCGGCGCACCGGTGGTGAACAGCTATCTGCACAACGACTCCTTCCCCGCCAGCCACCCGCTGTGGTGCGGCCCGCTCGGCTACCAGGGTTCCAAGGCGGCCATGAAACTGATCGCCCAGGCCGACGTCGTCGTCGCCTTGGGTTCGCGCCTGGGACCGTTCGGCACCCTGCCGCAGCACGGCATGGATTACTGGCCGAAGAACGCGAAAATCATCCAGATCGACGCGGACAACAAGATGCTGGGCCTGGTCAAAAAGATTTCGGTGGGCATCTGCGGCGACGCCAAGGCGGCCGCCAAGGCCATCCTGGCGCGCCTGGACGGCAAGCAGCTCGACTGCGACGCCACGCGCGAAGAACGCTATGCCACCGTGCAGGCCGAGAAGGCGGCGTGGGAAGAGGAGCTGACCAACTGGACCCATGAAAAGGATGCGTACAGCCTGGACATGATCGAAGAGCAGAAGAAAGAGCCGGGCAACTACTTGCACCCGCGCCAGGTCTTGCGCGAGCTGGAAAAAGCCATGCCGGAAGACGTGATGGTGTCGACCGACATCGGCAACATCAACTCGGTGGCGAACAGCTACCTGCGCTTCGAGAAGCCGCGCAGCTTCTTTGCGGCGATGAGCTTTGGCAATTGCGGCTACGCCTTCCCGACCATCATCGGCGCCAAGGTGGCGGCGCCGCACCGTCCGGCCGTGTCGTATGCGGGCGACGGCGCCTGGGGCATGAGCCTGATGGAAACGATGACTTGCGTGCGCCACAGCATCCCCGTCACGGCCGTGGTATTCCACAACCGCCAGTGGGGCGCGGAAAAGAAAAACCAGGTGGATTTCTACAACCGCCGCTTCGTTGCCGGCGAGCTCGACAATCAGAGCTTTGCCGAGATCGCGCGGGCCATGGGCGCCGAAGGCATCACGGTCGACAAGCTGGAAGACGTGGGCCCGGCCTTGAAAAAGGCGATCGACATGCAGATGAATGAAGGCAAGACGACCATCATCGAAATCATGTGCACGCGCGAGCTGGGCGACCCGTTCCGCCGCGATGCGCTGAGCAAGCCGATCCGTCACCTGGACAAGTACAAAGACTATGTTTAAGTAAGACAGCCTGTGGGAGTGGGCTGTGACCAAATTCTCACAGATTGTCACGAAAGCATCATAATTTCATTAAAGAATACAAGGCGTCCCGTTTTTTGAATTATTTGATTTGACAAGGCCATGCTTAAGGCTTAAATTCAATAAAAGACAAAAAACGGAACGCAGCGTATCAAAAACGATTTACGGAGACAGAAATGAACACACGCGTAACTACCGATGCCGTCACCACCGACTTCCTGCAAGCGTTCGGCGATGCCTGGAACCGTCACGATATCGAGGCCCTGATGGCCGCCATGGCGGACGACTGCGAATTCCACGCCGTCGCCGGCCCTGACTTGCTGGGCAAGAGCTTCATCGGCCGCGATGCCGTGCGCGCCGGCTTTGAGCTGGCCTGGCAAACCTTCCCCGATGCCGCCTGGCTCAATCCAGAACACTTCGTCAGCGGTGAGCGCGGCGTGACGGAGTCGACCTTTGCCGGCACCAAGGCGGACGGCACGCGCATCGAAGCGCGCATGGTCGACATTTTCACTTTCCGCGACGGCAAGATCGCCGTGAAGAACGCCTTCCGCAAGGACCGCCCACCGGTCGCCACGGCCAAGCAAGCCGCCTGAGCCAGCACGTTCACCAGGAATGACCATGAACAAACCTGTCGACACCCCATCTGACGTACTGGGCAACAGCACTGCCGCCCGCACGCCCTACGATCCCGCCTTCGATCCCCTGGTGGCCCAGCGCCCCGGCCATGGCAATGCCTACGCGCCCACCTACTGGATCGGCACGGCCGGCGAGCCGCCCGCCGACGACGGCCCCATCACGCATGACATCGACGTCGACGTGGCCATCATCGGCTCCGGCTTCACGGGCTTGTCCTGCGCCATCTTTCTGGCCCAGGAACACGGCATCAAGGCCACCGTGCTGGAAGCGAACCGGGTCAGCTGGGGCTGCAGCACGCGCAACGGCGGCCAGGCCCAGTGCACGACGGGCCGCCTGAAGCGTTCGCAGTGGATAGACCGCTATGGCCTGGAAACCGCCCTCAAATTGCACACGGAGGTGTGCGACGCGATGGAAACGTTCAAGAAGATCACGGCCGACATCGATTGCGACCCGCAGCCGGGCGGCCACCTGTACATCGCCCACAAGGCGAAAGCCATGCCCGCGCTGGAAAAAGAAGCCAAGGTGATGCGCGAGATATTCAAGTATGACGCCCGCATCCTCGACGCCGACACCGTCAAGCGCGAATTCGTCGATGACAAGGAAGCGGCCGGCGCGCTGCACGAGCCGGAAGGCATCGGCATCCACGCGGGCAAGCTGGCCTTCGGCTACCTGCGCAAGGCGCGCGCGCTGGGCGCCAAGGTGCATCCGTCCAGCCCCGTAATGGGCTGGGAAACGCGCAACGGCGTGCATTATCTGCAAACGCCGGGCGGCGTGGTGCGCGCCCGTTCCGTGGCCGTGGCCACGGGCGGCTACACCTCGCCCCATTTGCATCCGCAAGTGAAGAACCGCTTGCTGCCGATCCTGTCGAACTCGCTCGTCACGCGCCCGCTGACTCCCGCGGAAATCGAGGCGTGCAATTTCCGCACCCACCAGGTGATCACGGATACGCGCATCTTGCGCCACTACTACCGTTTGATGCCGGATAACCGCGTGCAGATCGGCAGCCGCAGCGCCATCACGGGCGCCGACGCGCCGGACGACAAGTACAAACAGTTTTTGATCAACGATCTGCACCGCAAGTTCCCCGCCTTGACCGGCATCGCCATCGATTACTCGTGGTGGGGCTGGGTCGACGTCAGCCACGACATGATGCCGCGCATCGTGCAGCCGGACCCGAAGCAATCGATCTTCTATTCGCTCGGTTACGGCGGCAACGGCGTCATGTATTCGGCGCAGGCGGGCCGGCGCATGGCCGAGCGCATCGCCGGCAAGGCCAGCGAAACGGGCTTGCCGATCTTCAATTCGAAACTGCCGTATCCCAACATGATGGAACTGGTCGAGTCGCAAGCGTTCGCCCCGTTCCGCCGCCTGGGCCAGCGCTTCCTGTACCGCTGGTATCACTTGAAGGATGAAGTGTTTTAAATAGTAATAGCAGTAGCCGTACTAAGCCGCCGTATGGTTGACAAAGAGCAACCAGCGGCGCCATCCGCAAGGATGAGATTGCCCGCACGTTCACACATAACAATAAACTTGGAGTGAGACATGAACACGATTACGAGCAAAACCACGGTATTTTCAACGATGCGCCGCGCCGTCCTCGGCACCCTGGTGCTGGGCGTCGCCCTGGCCTCCAGCGCTACCGCCTTAGCGCAAGGCAAGGAAGTGACGATCGCCTACCAGGAAATCAACGGTCCCTTCCTGGTGGCCATCGCCAGCGGCGAAGTGGAAAAAACCACCGGCTATAAAATCAACTGGCGCAAGTTCGACTCGGGCGCCAAGGTGGCCACGGGCATGGCGTCCGGCGACGTGCAGATCGGCGTCATCGGCTCCAGCCCATTGACGGCGGCCGTCAGCCGCGGCGTCGACCTGCAGCTGTTCTGGATCATCGACGACATCAATGAAGCCGAAGCGATGGTGGCCCGCAACGGCGCCGGCATCAGCAAGCCCACCGACTTGCGCGGCAAGAAGATCGCCGTGCCTTTCGTTTCCACCACGCATTTCCACACCATGTTCGCGCTGGAAACGTGGGGCATCAAGCCGGCGGAAGTGAAATTGCTCAACATGCAGCCGAACCAGATCGCCGCCGCGTGGGAACGGGGCGACATCGACGCCGCCTTCGTGTGGGACCCGGCCTTGAGCAAGCTCAAGCAAAACGGCAAGGTACTGGTCACCTCCGGCGAACTGAGCAAGAAGGGCAAGGCCACGTTTGACGGCATGGCCGTCGAGCGCGCCTGGGGCGAAGCGAACGCCGACTTCATGGCCAAGTTCGTCAAGGTGATGGCCGCGGCCGACGCCGACTACCGCGCCAATCCGAAGGCGTGGACCATCGATTCGCCGCAAGTGAAAGCCAACGTCAAGCATTCGGGCGCGGCCGCCAAGGACGTGGCCGCTTCCGTGGCCCTGTACGCCTACCCCTCGCTGCAGGAACAGGCTTCGCCGGCCTGGCTCGGTGGCGGCGCGAAGGGCGGCGTGGCGCAAGCCTTGCTGGCCACGGCGCAATTTTTGAAGGGCGAAGGCAAGATCGACACCCTGGCGCCCGATTACGCCAAATATGTGACACCCAGGTATGCACAGGCCGCCGGCCTGCTGAAGTAAACGTTGTGCGATGGCGCGCCTGCGGGCGCGCCGACTGAACAGAATGCGTTGAACTGAAGTGACTACACCTATGCGGGGCACATGATGGAAAATCTCTACGTCAAGGATGTCAGCGTGATTTATCCGGGCAAGACGGCCGGTGAACGCGTACATGCCTTAAACAATATCAATCTGACGATCAATAGCGGCGACTTCGTCGTCGCGCTGGGCGCCTCCGGCTGCGGCAAGACCACCTTGCTGAGTCTGATGGCGGGCTTTATCGCCCCGTCCAAGGGCGAAATCATGTTGGGCAGCAACAAGGTGGAAGGGCCGGGCGCCGACCGTGGCGTCGTGTTCCAGAAACACGCCTTGCTGCCGTGGCTGAACGTGATGGAAAACGTGGAATTCGGCCTCAAGCTGCAAGGCGTGCCGAAAGCCGTGCGGCGCGAACAGGCGGCGAAGAACCTGGCGCTCGTGGGCTTGAAGGACTTCCACGACAATATGATTTATCAGTTGTCGGGCGGCATGCAGCAAAGGGTGGGCATCGCCCGCGCCCTGACCTGCAACCCGGCCATGCTGCTGATGGATGAACCGATGGCGGCGCTCGATGCGCTGACGCGCGAAACCATCCAGGAATTGCTGCTCGATATCTGGGCCAAGTCCAGCACCATGTTCTTCTTCATTACCCACAGCGTCGACGAGGCGCTGTTCCTGGCAAACCGGCTGATCGTCATGTCGCCCCGTCCGGGCCGCATCACGCACACGTATGAACTCGATTTCAACAAACGCTTCCTCGAATGCCGCGATGCGCGCGCCGTGAAATCGAGCCCGGACTTCATCAAGATGCGCGAAACGGTGCTCAACATCATTTATGGCGACGAGCGCGCCGTCAATAAAGAGCTGGAGGTGTCCCATGCATAGCCCATCCGTCGCGGGATTTCCTCCCACCACCGCCAAGCGCGCCGGCTTTTTTGGCCGCCTGTTCGCCCCCCGCTGCGCCATGCCCGGCGAAGCGTTCGGCGCGCCGGGGCAGGGCAATTCCAGCCGCATCGCCACCGTCACCGTCATCGCCGTGCTCTTGCTGTGGTTAGCCGTGACGGCCAGCGGCATGGTGAAACCCTTGTTTTTACCTTCGCCGCAAGCCGTCTATGAAAAATTCATCATGGCGGCCACCACCGGTTTCGGCGGCGCCACCCTGTGGGAACACACGGTCGCCAGCCTGGTGCGCGTGTTCGGCGCCTTTGGCCTGGCTTGCCTGTTCGCCATTCCCGTCGGCGTGATGATGGGCGTCAATCGCGTGGCACGCGGCATCTTCGATCCCTTGATCGAGTTTTACCGCCCGCTGCCGCCGCTGGCTTACTTGCCACTGGTTATCATCTGGTTCGGCATCGGCGAGTTTTCGAAGGTCTACCTGATCTTCCTGGCCATCTTCGCGCCGATGGCCATCGCGGCCCGCGCCGGCGTCAGCTCCGTGTCGCTGGAGCAAATCCACGCGGCCTACTCGATGGGCGCCACGCGTTTCCAGGTCATCGTGCACGTGATCCTGCGCGCCGCGATACCGGAAATCCTCACCGGCATGCGCATCGGCATCGGCGTGGGCTGGACCACCCTGGTGGCAGGCGAAATGGTGGCGGCCACACGCGGCCTCGGCTACATGGTGCTGAGCGCTTCCGAGTTCCTCGCCAGCGACGTGGTGATCATGGGCATTATCGTGATCGGCTTCTTCGCTTTCCTGTTTGATTTGATGATGCGTTACCTCGAACGTACCCTCGTGCCATGGAAGGGCAAGGTGTAAGACGTTCCCGGGAGTGGCGCGCACGCCACAAGTGTTGCCGCCGCTCCTTTTTTTAACCCGTAGTAACCCGCCATACCCCGTACGTATCCTCCAGCGCGCTTGCCCCTTGGGCGCCGCGCCGGGCCGCTGCATTTCCAGATTGACTTATGGCATGCAGCCAACCAGACTGATTTGATGATGTATCGATGCTGCTTGACGGTGTTGCTCAAATAAAACAAAGCCGCGCGGCAGAAACAGAGCCGCAGCAGGCCAGGGCGCACCGAGCTTCAGATATTACTAGGAGACAAAAATGATTAGCGACAACCACAACAACACGGGCTTGCAGCACTCGCTGAAGCAACGCCACATGAGCATGATCGCCATCGGCGGCGTGATCGGCGCCGGCCTCTTCGTCGGCAGCGGCGTCATCGCCAAGGCCGCCGGCCCGGCCGCCATCCTTTCCTTCTTGCTCACGGGCGGCCTGGTCGTCCTGATCATGCGCATGCTGGGCGAGCTGGCTTCGTCCCTGCCCGTGGTCGGCTCCTTTTACGAATATGCGCGCCTGGCCTTCGACGACAAGCCGAAGGTCTCGAAATTCCTCGGTTTCATGAGCGGCTGGATGTACTGGTATTTCTGGGTCGTCGTCGTGGCCCTGGAAGCCATTGCCGGTGCGAAATTGGTCAACTTCTGGCTGCCCGACGTGCCGTCGTGGGCGATCAGCCTGGTGCTGCTCGTGTCGATGACGGTGCTTAATTTGTTCTCGGTGAAGGCGTTTGGCGAATTCGAGTTCTGGTTCGCCTCGATCAAGGTGGTCGCCATCATCGTCTTCCTGTTTGTCGGCGCCCTGTTCATCACGGGCAGCTTGCCCAACAGCATACCGACCCTGGGCTTTTTGACCAGCAACGGCGGCTTCATGCCCCACGGCTGGGGCCCCGTGCTCAGCGGCGCCGTCGCCGCCACGGCCTTTTATTCGGGCGCCGAGATCGTCACCATCGCCGCCGCCGAAACGTCGGACCCGGCCAAGGCCATCGCCCGCGCCACCAATTCCGTCGTCACGCGCGTGCTGATGTTCTATGTCGGTTCCATGTTCGTCGTCGTCTGCATCGTGCCCTGGGATTCGCCGGCCATCGCCACGCCCTTCGTCAGCGCCCTGACCGTCATGAACATCCCGTACGCGGCCCACATCATGAACGCCATCATCCTGACGGCGGTGTTGTCGGCCTTGAATTCCAGCCTGTACGCCTCGTCGCGCATGATCTTCGCGCTGACGCGCCGTGGCGACGCCCCGACGGGCCTGGTCAAGCTGAGCAAGAACGGCGTGCCGATCCGCGCCATCCTGTTCAGCACCCTGTTCGCCTACTTCGCCATTGCCGTTTCGTATGTGTCGGCCGACCTGGTGTTCCCCTTCATCGTCAATTCCTACGGCATCCTGATCCTGTTCGTCTACCTGCTCATTGCGATCTCTCAATTGCGCTTGCGCCGCCGCCTGGAACGCGAATGCCCGGAACGCATCAAGGTGCGCATGTGGCTGTTTCCCTATCTGACGTATTTCACCATCTTCGCCATGCTGGTGATTCTGGGCGCCATGAGCGTGTCGTCCGATACGGAGCAGCGCGTGTCGTTCTGGTTCGGTCTGCTGAGCGTGGTCATCATGAGCGTCATGTATTACATCAAGAAGCTGGTCAACGACGACCGCGACGGCGGCGCCCCCGCCGACACCAAAGTGGAGCTTAAACATGTCTGACACGACCTTGTCGCCTGCCAGCCGGCGCCGCTTCCTGCGCACGACGGCCGCCCTGGGCGCCGCCGCGGCGGCGGGCCCGGCGCTTGCCGCCTCCGTCACTTTGCCGTTTGAAAATGGCGAGCGCGAACTGGTGGCCTTCCCGCAGAAGCGCCCGCTGATCCTGCTGACCAGCCGTCCGCCCCAGCTGGAAACGCCGTTCAGCGTGTTCAACGAGGGCGCGATCACGCCCAACGACGCGTTTTTCGTGCGCTACCACTGGAGCGGCTTGCCCACCAGCATAGACGGCGACAGCTACCGGCTGCGCATTGGCGGCCTCGTCAAAACACCGCTGGAACTGTCGCTGGCGCAACTGAAACAGTTGGCCGAGCCCGTCGACGTGGTGGCCGTCACGCAATGCTCAGGCAATAGCCGCGGCTTCTTCGCGCCCCGCGCGAATGGCGGGCAGCTGGGCAATGGCGCCATGGGCAATGCCCGCTGGACGGGCATTCCCCTGAAAACCGTGCTGGAAAAGGCCGGCATCGCGGCCAATGCCGTGCAAGTGGCCTTCAACGGCCTGGAAACGCCGCCCGTGGGCGACGGCCCCGACTTTCAGAAAGCCTTGTCCGTCGAGCACATCATGACCGGCGACGTCATGCTGGCCTGGGCCATGAATGGCGAGGACATTCCTTTCCTCAATGGCTACCCGCTGCGCCTGATCGTGCCAGGGTATTACGGCACCTACTGGGTCAAGCACTTGAGCGACATCACCGTGCTCGACAAGCCCTTCGACGGCTTCTGGATGAGCACGGGCTACCGCATTCCCGACAATGGCTCCGGATTCATCGAGCCGGGCGCGCCCGTGGGCAAGACGACGCCGATCAGCCGCCTCAACGTGCGCTCCTTCATCACCAGCGTGCAAGATGGCGCGCAAGTGAAGGCGGGGCGCGACCTGGCCCTGCGCGGCATCGCTTTCGATGGCGGCCAGGGCATCAGCGAGGTGACCGTCTCGGTGGACGGCGGCCAGACCTGGCAGGAAGCCAGGCTGGGCAAGGACCTGGGACGCTTTTCGTTCCGCGAGTGGACGATGCTCATGAAGGCGCCGCGCAAGGGCAGGCACGTGCTGATGGTGCGCGCCGTCAACCGCATCGGCCAGAGCCAGCCCATGAAAGCCCTGTGGAATCCCATGGGTTATATGCGCAACGTGGTGGAAACCACGCGCATCGACGCAGTCTGAGGAGAACCATATGAAGATATTACTTGCCGCGCTGGCACTGTCGGCGGCGGGCGGCGCGTGTGCGCTGGAGATCCATTTGCCACCGGAAACGGCGACCTACAAACCCAGCGAATTGCCTGGCTACCTGCTGGTGCAGCGCAACTGCATGACGTGCCACGCGGCCCAGTATGCATCGAGCCAGCCGCCCGCCTCGCCGCGCGCCTACTGGGAAGCGACCGTCAAGAAGATGAAAAAGCCGTTCGGCGCCCAGTTTGACGACGCGGATATGCCGGCCATGGTCGATTATCTGGTGAAAACCTATGGCGCGGAGCGGGGCGCCGCCCAGCCTGTCGCCGCCGTCGCCAAACCCGTGGCAGCGGCTGTCCCGGCCGCCAGCGGCAAGGATGTCAAAAGCTTGCTGGCGGCGAACGGCTGCATGGCTTGCCACGCGCTCGACCAGAAGGTGGTCGGCCCGGGTTTTGCCGAGGTGGCCGCCAGGTACAAGGGCAAGGATGGCGTCGCCGCCGTGGCGGCCAACATCCGCAGTGGCGGCGCCGGCAAATGGGGACCCGTGCCCATGCCGCCATTTAGCCAGCTCAGTGTAGCCGATGCGGCCACCCTGGCGAAATACGTGCTGTCCAGGTAAGTTCCTGCGACTTCTCTTCCTCTTCGCCGCCAGACGGCATGTCGGCTCCGTGCCCGGCATGCCGGTTGGCGGTCACGCCGATACGCTTCAATCGCTTTCACCACAAAAATTAATTCATTGGCAATTCATTTTTGCAAGAATGTTACATGCTCTCGTGGCGCAAGAAATTGTGTCATAGAAAGAGAATTAATATGCTCAAAATAATAACATTGTTTTATATTGCGACAATATCAATAAGTTATTATTAATGCAAATATTTTCACTGTGCAAGTAGCATTCAGGTAGTGATGTGACGGGAATTTTGTTGCGGAAAGCCAACGAATTTCTTAGTGGAAATGCGCATTTTGACGCGAATTTGGTGATGTTGGCACTGCCCGTGCTTTGGCGGCAGCAATGGAGTAAATCAGCCCCCGGATAGGTTTTTTCTCTTTTCATGACGCGCTAAAATAGTGCAATGTTGCTGGTGGGAACTTTATTTTCCAATTGATGTGATATTTAACATTAATATCAAAAGAATATTTAGTCTTCCAGCTCTTGTATTGCCCGTTGGTACAGCCGGAAGCGGCCTGCCTGGCGCGGGCGCGCCGCCTGAAAGGATGACCTTGAACACCACATTACTTCCATTGACCTTGCTGGCGCTGATACAGACCGCCTGGGCCGTCGATCCCCCCAGCTCCGGCAGTCAGTTGCAGCAGATTCCCGCCGCGCCCCAGTTGCCGAAAGCGCCGCCCGCCATCCGCGTGCAGCAGGGCAATGTGCCGGCCACCACGGTGGGCGATACCACGCGCATCACCGTGCAGCGCCTGCAGATCACGGCGCCACCCGTCTTCACCGAGAGCGAACTGGTCGCCGCCACGGGGTTTGTCCCGGGCAGCGAGCTGACCCTGGGCGAACTGCGCGCCATGGCGTCCAACATCGCCAGCTATTACCAGAACCGCGGCTATTTCCTCGCGCAGGCGTATCTGCCCGCGCAAGACATCCACGATGGCGTCGTCGCCATTCACGTGCTGCCGGGCCAGTATGGCCAGGTGCAACTGCGCAACCGGAGCAATCTGTCAGACGGCCTGGCCGGCAGCATGCTGGCCGGCCTGGACGGGCAAGTGATCTCCACGCCGCCGCTCGAGCGGCGCTTGCTGCTGCTGTCGGACTTGCCCGGCGTGCAGGTCAGCTCGACCCTGGCGCCGGGCGCGTCCTTGGGCGCGTCCGACCTGATCGTCGACGTGCAGCCTGGCTCGCGTTTCAACGGCAGCATCGACCTCGACAACCAGGGCAACCGCTACACGGGCCGCAACCGTATCGGCGCCACCCTGAACATCAATGAACTGGCCGGCATAGGCGACGTGGCCACCATGCGCGCGTTTACGTCGGCCGATGGCTTGAACTACGGCCGCCTGGCTTACCAGGGGCAGGCCGGCTTGCTGCGCCTGGGCGGCGCCTACACCTATATGGACTACAAGCTGGGCAAGGAATTTGCCGTGCTCGACGCCAAGGGCACGGCGAAGATCGCCAGCGCCTATGGCAGTTATCCGCTGATCCGCTCGCGCGGCAACAACCTGTATGCGCAGCTCAGCTATGACGACAAGACTTTCCAGGACCGCACGGAATCGACGGGCAGCGTCAACGACAAGAAGGCCAGGGTGTGGATGCTGAATCTGAACGGCGACGGCAAGGATGGCTGGGGCGGCGGTGGCGTCAGCACCTATTCGCTGACCTTTACCACGGGTAAGATCGACATCGAGACGCCGGTAGCCTTGCTGATCGACCAGCTGACGGTGAAGAGCAACGGCCACTTCAACAAGCTCGCCTTCAACGCGGCGCGCGTGCAAAGCCTGGGCGGCGAGACGAGCTTGTTCGGCGTGATCAGCGGCCAGGCGGCGTCGAAAAACCTCGATGTCTCTGAAAAGATGGGCATCGGCGGCGTGGGCGGCGTGCGCGCCTACCCGGGCGGCGAGGCGTATGGCGACCAGGGCTACGTGCTGAATCTGGAATTGCGCCAGAACGTGACGGCGTTCACGGCCTTTCCCGGCCAACTGCAGGTGCTGGCGTTTGCCGACACGGGCACCGTCAAGCTGAACCGCGATGCCTGGAGCGCCGGCGAGAACCGCCGCACCCTGAGCGGGGCGGGCGTGGGCGTGACGTGGACGGGCGCCAATGCGCTCGTCCTGAAGGCATATTACGCGCACAAGCTGGGCAATGCCAAGGCGACTTCCGCCCCCGATGCGGCGGGCCGCTTCTGGCTGCAAGCCGTCAAGTACTTCTAAATATTTATACAAGCTAAAACATCAGGACACTGCCATGAACCGCATCTACCGCTCCATCTGGAACCAGGCCACCGGCGCCTACGCCGCCGTTTCCGAAAACGTCAAATCCGCCGGCAAGCGCTCGATGCCAGGATGCAGCGGCGGCGGGGCGCATTTCGCCTTGACCACCATGGCGGCGGCGCTGATGCTCGGTTACGGCTCGCTGGCCCTGGCGGGGCCGGCGGGCGGCACGGTGGTGGCGGGCCAGGCTTCCATCCACGGCGCGCCGGGCGCCACGGTGATCAGGCAGGGCAGCCAGAATGCCGTCATCAACTGGTCCAGTTTCAATATCGGCAAGGGCGAGTCGGTGCAGTTCCAGCAACCCGACAGCAACGCGGTGGCCCTGAACCGGGTGCTGGGCAGCGACGGCACTAGCATCCTCGGCAACTTGTCGGCCAACGGCAAGGTGTTCATCGTCAACCCGAACGGCGTGCTGTTCGGCCAGGGCGCGTCCGTCAACACGGCGGGCCTGGTGGCGTCCACCCTGGATATTTCCAACGCCGACTTCATGGCCGGCAAGTATCAGTTTTCGGGCAATGGCGCGGGCAAGGTCCTGAACCAGGGCAGCATCAACGCGCCGGGCGGCTATGTGGCCTTGCTGGGCGCCAATGTGTCGAACGAAGGCACGATCCAGGCGCGCCTGGGTTCGGTTGCCCTGGCGGCGGGCCGCGCCATCACCCTCGACGTGGCCGGCGACGGCTTGCTGAACGTGGCGGTGGACCAGGGCGCCGTGGGCGCGCTGGTGCACAACGGCGGCATGATCAAGGCCGATGGCGGCAGCGTGGTGTTGACGGCGCAAGCGGCGGGCGACCTGCTGAAAACCGTCGTCAACAACACGGGCGTGATCGAGGCGCACAGCATCGACACGCGCGGCGGCACGATCAAGTTGCTGGGCGACATGCAAAGCGGCACGGTGCACGCGGCCGGCACGCTGGACGCCAGCGCGCCCGATGGCGGCAATGGCGGCTTCATCGACACCTCGGCCGCGCACGTGAAGATCGACGATGCGCTGAAGGTAACGACGGCCGCGCCACGTGGCTTGTCCGGCACCTGGCTGATCGACCCGACCGATTTCAACATCGCCGTGTCCGGCGGCGACATGACGGGCGCCTTCCTCAGTAACTCCTTGAAGTCCGGCAATGTGCAGATCCAGAGCATCTCGGGCAGCGGCGGCACGCAGGGCAACATCAACGTCAACGATAACGTCAACTGGGCGGCCAACAAGCTGACCCTGACGGCGCAAAACAATATCAACATCAACAAGGCCATGCGCGGCGCGGGCACGGCCAGCCTGGCGCTCGAATACGGCCAGAGCGCGCTCGCCGCCGGTAATCAGTCCACGTACAACGTCAAGGCGGAAGTCGATCTGCCATCGGGCAACAATTTCAGCACCAAACTGGGCAGTAACGGCAGCGTGACCGTGTACCAGGTGATCAACAGCCTGGGCGCGTTCAACAGCACGACCGGCAACGACGTGCAGGGCATGCAAGGCAATTTGTCCGGCAACTATGTGCTGGGCAGCAATATCGACGCGCGCGGCACTTCCGGCTGGGATGGCGGCAAGGGATTCGCGCCCATCGGCAGCGATGCGACGCCATTCACGGGCACGCTCGACGGCCTTGGCCATGAAATCGTGGGATTGACGATCAACCGCCCTGACGTGCCCGTCGGGATGTTCGGCAATATCGGCGCCGCCGCTGCTGTGCGCAACCTGAGCTTGAGCGGCGTGAGCGTTGCCGGATCGGCCGCCACCTATAGCAGCACCTATGCGGGCATAGGCGCGCTGGCTGCCGTCAACAACGGCAAGATCGATAACGTGTACAGCAGCGGCGCCGTGAGTGGCTCCGGTTATGTCAATCTCGGTGGCCTGGTCGGCATCAATGCCGGCACGATCAGCAATAGCCGCGTTTCCGGCACCGTGGTCTCCGCCGGTGATCCGGGACCGGGCGGCTATGGCGCTGCAGGCGGTTTTGTCGGCCTCAACGCTGCGGGCGGATTGATCAAGAGCAGTTCCAGTTCCGCCACCACCAGCTCCACGCGCTACGTTGCCGCCGGGCTGGTTGTTAACAATTCCGGCACGATCAGCGATAGCTATGCAACGGGCACCGTTAACGCGGGAGCCAACTATGGCGGTGGCCTGGTCAGTTTTAACAATGCCACGATCACCAATAGCTATGCGACAGGCGCGATGAACGCCTCGGGCAGTGCCGGCGGCCTGGTGGGAATCAACAACGACGCCGGCGCCATCATCAGCAATAGCTATGCGACAGGCAAGGTGACTTCCACCGGCGGCTATGTCGGCGGCCTGGTAGGGCTGTTGCGCGGAACCTTGAACAACAGCTACGCGACGGGCGACGTGCAGACCACCGGGCTGGCCGGCGGCATCGTCGGCTATAACGTGGGCGGCGTCATCACGAATGTGTATACGACGGGCAAAGTGACGGGCGGCGGCGCTAGCGTCGGCGCCATCGTCGGCGAGCATAACGGCGGTAGCGTCAACCGTGCCTACTTTGACAGCACGATTAACTCCACCCTGAATGGCATCGGCCAAAGCTTCAATGGCGCCACCTCGAATGCGCAAGGGCTGAGCACGGCGCAGATGCTGGTATCGAGTAATTATGTGGGCTTCAATTTCACGACCACGGCCGGCGCGACGGGCAACAACTGGGTCATCGTCAGCGGCGATGGCTCGATCAATGGCGCCGTCGCAGGCACGCGCCCGATGCTGGCGTCGGAGTGGTCAAACACCATCAATTCCACGCACCAGTTGCAATTGATGGCGATGAACAAGGCAGCCAGCTACACGCTGGGCAGCAGCTTCAGCGCCGCCAGCACGGCCGCGAATGGCAACGATGTATGGGGAACGACAGGTTTCATTCCCGTCGGCACGTCGGCTTCGGCCTTCACGGGTAGCCTGGACGGCACTGGCCATATCATTTCCAGCCTGAACATCGCCAAGACGGGGGTGAGCGACGTGGGCCTGTTCGGCGCCATCGGCAGCGGCGGCGCGGTGGCGAATGTGGGCCTGTCCGGCGGCAGCGTGACGGGCGGCAGCAACGTGGGCGCGCTGGCCGGCAGCAATGCGGGCACGATCAGCGGCAGCTTTGCCACCAGCGACGTGACGAGCACTTCCACCGGCGGCGGTCTGGTGGGCAGCAATACGGGCACGGTGGTGGACAGTTATGCCAGCGGCGCCGTGAACGGCACGAGCGCCGTCGGCGGCCTGGTCGGCAGCAATGGCGGCAGCATCGCCAACAGCTATGCGAACGGCAGCGTGAGCGGTTCCAGCAATGTGGGTGGCCTGGTGGGCACCGGTGCGGGCAGCGTCACGGGCAGCTACTGGGACACGGCGGCCAGCGGCCAGGCGGCCAGCGCGGGCGGCACGGGCATGACGACGGCGCAGTTGAAGAACCTGTCGAATTACACGGGCGCCGGCTGGGAACTGGCGCAGATGTGGGTGGTCTACGATGGACAGAGCGGGCCCTTCCTGCGTTCCTTCATGACGCCGATCGCCGTGCGCGTTTCCTACGACAGCAAGGTGTATGACGGCGTGGCCTACGCCGGCGGCAGCAACAGCGTCAGCTACTCGAACACGGTGGCGGGCGCCAGCCTGCTGGGCACGCCCGTGTATGCGGGCAATGCCTCCGGCGCCGTGAATGCGGGCACGTATGGCGTGTCGGCCAGCGGCCTGTACGCTTCCGGCGGCCAGGCCGGCTATGCGATCAGCTATATCGATGGCGGCCTGGTGATCACGCCCAAGGCCCTGACGGTGACGGGCGCGACGGCGGCGGACAAGATATACGACGGCAACACCACGGCGGTCATCACGGGTGGCGCCCTGAGCGGCCTCGTGAATGGGGAAACGCTGGTCTTGAACGGCGCCAGCGGCGTCTTCAATAACCAGAACGCGGGCAATGGCAAGGCCGTCACCATCACCGGCGGGAGCCTGGGCGACGGCACTGGCCTGGCCAGCAACTACACGGTCGGCAGTTCGTCGGCCGGAACGGCCAGCATCACGCCGAAGGCCCTGACGGTGACGGGCGCGACGGCGGCGGACAAGACCTATGACGGTAACGCCACGGCGGTCATCACGGGCGGCGCCCTGAGCGGGCTGGTCGGTTCGGAAACGCTGGTCTTGAACGGCGCCAGCGGCGTCTTCAATAACCAGAATGCGGGCAATGGCAAGGCCGTCACCGTCACGGGCGGGAGCCTGGGCGACGGTACCGGCCTGGCCAGCAACTACACGGTCGGCAGTTCGTCGGCGGGAACGGCCAGCATCACGCCGAAGGCCCTGACCTTGACGGGCTTGGGCGGCAACAACAAAGTCTACGACGGCACGGCCGATGCTAACTTGACCGGCGGCACCTTGAGTGGCCTGGTCAATGCGGAAACCCTGGGCTTTACCGTGCAGGGCGCCAGCTACAGCGACAAGAACGCGGGAACGGGCAAGGCCATTACGATCGGCGGCGTAACCCTGAGCGATGGCAGCGGCCTGGCCGGCAACTACACGCTGAGCGCGCCTGGCGGTCTGACGGGCGATATCGCCAAGGCAACAATTACGGGCATCACCGGCTTGAGCGCCCTGGACAAGGTCTATAACGGCAACTTCAGCGCCAGCCTCAGTGCCAGCTTGGCCGTGATCAATGGCAAGATTGCCGGCGATGACGTGCAATTGTCCAGTGCGAACGGCATGTTCACGGACAAAAACGTGGGGACCAACAAAGCCGTCAATATCAGCAATATCACCTTGTCCGGCAGCGACCTGGTCAATTATGACTTCCTCAATAATACGGCCAGCGCCACGGCCAGTATCACGCCCAAGGCCGTCACGCTCTCCGGTGTGACTGCCGGCAATAAGGTCTACGATGGCACGGCGGCGGCAGTCTTGTCGGGTGGTGTCTTGAGCGGCATGGTCGCGGGTGAAACGCTGAACTTCATCGGCGGCGTCGGCACCTTCAGCGACAAGAACGCCGGCACGGGCAAGGTGGTCACGATCAGCGGCACCACCTTGCAGAATGGCACTGGCCTGGCCAGCAACTACACGTTCACCAGCCCGGGCAACGTGACTGCCGACATCAGCAAGGCCAGCATCAGCGGCGTGTCGAACGTGGGCGTCAACAACAAGACCTACGATGGCCAGAAAACGGCCACGCTGAATGGCACGGCGACTTTCGCCGGCATCTTCGGCGACGACAGCCTGACGGTGGCGGGCAGCGGCGAATTCAGCGACAAGAATGCCGGCACGGGCAAGACAGTCAACGTCAGCGGTCTGACCCTGGGCGGGGCGGACGCGGGCAACTACACGCTGGCCGGCACGACGTCCAGCGGCGTGGCCGACATCGCCAAGGCCAGCATCGGCAGCGTGTCGAACGTGGGCGTCAACAACAAGACCTATGATGGCTCGGCCACGGCCACGCTCAACGGCGCGGCGACCTTCAATGGCATGTTGAACGGCGACAGCCTGACGGTGGCCGGCAGCGGCGCCTTCAGCGACAAGAATGCGGGCACGGGCAAGACCGTCAACGTCAGCGGCATTACCCTGGGCGGGGCGGACGCGGGCAACTACACGCTGGCCAGCGCGACGTCCAGCGGCGTGGCCGATATCACGCCGAAAGCCCTGACGGTGACGGGCCAGGTGGCGGGCAACAAGGTCTACGATGGCAATACGGTGGCGCAACTCACCGGCGGCAGTTTGAGCGGCCTGGTGGGCGACGAAACCCTGGCCTTCGGCGGCCAGACGGCGGCGTTTGCCGACAAGAACGCGGGCAACGCGAAGGCCGTGACGGTCAGCGGCACGACCTTGCTCGACGGTTCCGGCTCGGCCAGCAACTACACGGTCAGCAATCCGACCGGCTTGACGGCCAGCATCACGCCAGCCTCCATCAGCGCCATTGCCGGTATCGTGGCGGCGAACAAGGTGTATGACGGCGGCACGGCGGCCAGCCTCAACCTGGCGGGCGCCAGTTTCAATGGCATCGTGGCCGGCGACACCTTGAGCCTGGCCGCCGGTCCCGTCCTTGGCACGTTCAGCGACAAGAATGCGGCGATCGGCAAGACCGTGACCATCAGCGGTCTGGGCCTGGCCGGCGCCGATGCAGGCAACTATTTGCTGGCCAGCAACCAGGCCAGCACCAAGGCCGATATCACGCCAGCCGCCTTGACGGTCAGCGCGAGCGGCGTCAACAAGGTGTATGACGCCACCACGAATGCCGTCGTCTCCTTGCGCGACAACCGTATCGGCAATGACCAGCTGACTATTGCCAGCAATGGCGCCAGTTTCAGCGACAAGAATGCGGGCGTGGGCAAGACGGTGACGGTGGCCGGCATACGCCTGAGCGGCGCGGATGCGGGCAATTACGTGGTCAACGGCAGCGCCAGCACGACGGCCACGATTTCGCAGGCGGCGCTGACGGTGAAAGTCGATAACGCTGAAAAAGACCAGGGACGCGCCAATCCCGACTTCCGCGCCAGCTACAGCGGCTTGCTCGGTGGCGATACGCTGGCGGCTGAAGTGAACGGCAACCTGGCCTTCAGCACGCCGGCGACGACGGCTTCCGCGGCGGGCAACTATCTCGTATCGGCATCGGGCCAGGCGTCGAACAATTACGCCCTGAACTATGTAGACGGCGTGCTGAAAGTCAAGCCGACGGAAGCGCTGCAAAGCGCTGTCGCGAATGTGATCGCGGCTGTCGCCGTGGCGCCGTCGCAGGGCAATATGGTGCAGGCCGACATGATCGCCAATGGCGAGACGGCGCCAGGCAAGCCTGCCGCGCAGGATGCGCCGGGCGAGGCGGAGAAGGGCGGCGCAGCCAGCGCACCGGTGGTGCAGCTGGCCGGCAATGTCGTCGGCAATGTCCTTCCGGGGCTGCGCCTGAGCGTGGTCGACAGCGGCTTGCGCCTGCCGGTCGAGGTTGCCGTCGGCACGCGCCAGGACAGCCAGTAAGGCACGCGGCGTCACCGTCTGGTGGCGCCGGAGATGCCGCTTCGTGTTCCGAAGCGGCATTTTTTTCATCGGTGCGTCGTTGCCGCGCTCTTATAATTGCTGCACCCCCTCCTTCTGAAGAGCAGCGCTGAACAGAAAGTACAATCGCATGACATCCCATTTCATCGGCGTGGCCGGCCTGCCACGCGCCGGCTCCACCTTGTTGTGCCAGTTGCTGGCGCAGCATCCCGACCTGCATTGCGAAGGCAATAGCTCTCCCCTGTGCAACGCCTTGCTGGGCATGCGGCGCATGGTCAGCGACGACGCCTTTTTCCTGTCGCAGCTCGACAGCACCTTCGATGCCAGTTATGGCCACCTGAAAACGGCCATGCAGGGCTTCCTGCGTGGCTGGTACCAGGATTGCGGCAAGCAGGGCGTGGTCGACAAGAACCGCGCCTGGCTGCATTGCGTGGAGATGCTGCTGCAACTGGCGCCGGAAGCGAAAATCATCGTCTGCGTGCGCGAGCTGGGGCAAGTCTACGGCTCCATCGAAGCGCAGCACCAGCGCACCATCCTGCTCGACTTCGTCGACCACCTGGCCGATTTCGACCGCCTGGGCCGTGCCGACATGCTGTTTGCCAAGGACCGCACCATCGGAGCTCCCTTGAGCTCGCTGCATGCGGTGCTGGACCTGCCTGCCGAAGTGCAGCAGAAGCTGTACTTCGTGCGTTTCGAAGACTTGATGGCGCGGCCGGTGGAATGCATGTCGCACCTGTACGCCTGGCTGGGCCTGGCGCCATTCCAGATCGATCCGCACGATCTTGCCGTGGGGATCCAGGAGAGCGACAGCCATTACCGCATGAAGTACACGCACCGCCAGCAAACGGCCATCAGCGTGCCCAAACCGCATGCGATACCGCCGCGCATCCAGGCGCAGATCGAAGATGCGTATGGCTGGTTTTATGCGCTGTATTATCCGCAACACCAACGCGCGACAACGCCATCGGCCTGAAAACCCGTGCGGCAGTGCTAATACCACTTGCCGCACCGCTGCCGGCGCGGTATTGCCGGCAGCTGACAAAAATCCTCCTTTTTTCTCTTCCCCGGCTCTTCGCCTGGGGCACCGCGGCCGGACCGCATGAAGTCACTGGTATTGTAAAAAACACCGTTGCATAAAACCACTTGACTACCAATTTGGGGCGTCGCATTCTCTGTGCAGAAAGCCGACGCTTCGCTGTGCTTTCTTTACGTACAACATAAAAAGCTACTTCGATAGTTTTCGTATAACGTTCAGGAGACATTGTGAAGACACGGCAAATTAGCCGGCTGGCCACGCCTTGGATGGCTGGCCTGCTGGGCAGCGCGCTGCTCGCTTGCGGCGGCAATTCCACCACCGAACCCCCATCGATCCTGTTGGCCGCCACCGCCGCCAGCGACAATTGCGCGGCCTGGAACGCCGCCGCCGTCTACACGGCGGGCCAGTGCGCCGTGTATGACGGCAAGGTGTACCGCGCTAAATGGTGGGTGCAGGGCACGGCCCCGAGCAACGACCAGTGGGGGCCGTGGAGCCTCGATACCACCACGCCGACTCCGACGCCCACGCCGACACCCACCCCGACTCCAACGCCGACACCGACGCCGACACCCACGCCAGGCGTGCCCACCAAGGCCCAGGCCGAGGCGAACGAGGCGGCGCTGACGAACAACGATTTCTTCCGCAAGGTCAAGGCCTCGATCCGCACCCTGGGCAATACGGCCGTCGAGGCCGTGCAGCCTGGCCTGGCCGGCAATCCGCTCAACGTCAAGCGGGTCGAGCGTCTGCTGCCGGCGGCCAAGTGGGATTACTATTTTGCCGCGCGCGACGCCAGCTACACTTACCAGCGCTTCCTGCAAGCGGTGGCCAAGTTCCCCGCCGTGTGCGACGACTACGGCGACGGGCGCAATGCGGACGCCATCTGCCGCCACAGCCTGGCCACCATGTTCGCCCACTTCGGACAGGAGACGGGCGACCATAACGCCAGCAGCCCGCTGCCGCAATGGCGCCAGGGCTTGAAGTATTTGCGCGAACTGGGCTGCGACGAGACGGGCGCCGGCTGCGGCTACAACATCGAGTGCGCCGATCCCGTCTTCAACAAGGTGTGGACCTGCGGCAAGAACGCCGACGGCAGCTTCAAGAAGTATTTCGGCCGCGGCGCCAAGCAACTGTCCTATAACTACAACTACGGTCCATTCTCGCAAGCCATGCATGACGGCGACCAGTCCGTGTTGCTGAAGAATCCGGACCTGGTGGCGTCGACGTGGCTGAACCTGGCGTCGGCCACGTTCTTCTTTGTCTATCCGCAACCGCCGAAACCGTCGATGCTGCATGTGCTCGACGGTACGTGGGTGCCGAACGCGGCCGATACGACGGCGGGCGCGGGCAATAACTTCGCCACCACCATCATGATCATCAACGCCGAATGCGGGCAGGGCACGGAAAAGCAGGCCGCGCAAAACCGCATCGATTACTACAAGCAGTTTGCCGCCGACATGGGCTGGGATTATTCCGGCGAACAATTGTCTTGCGCCAACATGCAGCGCTTCACCCCGGCCAGTTCCGCTGCCTACAACATCTATTGGGAAAAGAACTGGAGCGCCGGTGGCGAGAATCAATGCCAGTTGGTCAGCTATCAAACCCCGTACAGCGCCTTGCTGGCCGGGAACTACGTGAAATGCGTGGAAGCCAACTGGAATGTGAAGTTGCAGTAGCAGCAAGCGCAAGAAAGCCGGCCAGGGATCACAGTTGACAAGAGCCCCCCGAGGGGCCTGCAACAAGCTCAGAATGTACAACCCGTACAACCATAACGGAGACAGACACGACATGAAATCGAATGCATTATTGATGGCCTTGCTCAGCGGCGTGCTCGTCGCTTGCGGCGGCGGCCAGGAAGGCACGACCGCCACGCCCAACACCTTGCTCGCCGCCGTGGAAACGTGCGCCGTCTGGGATGCCGCCACCGTCTACACGGGCGGCCAGTGCGTGCTTTACCAGGGCGTCACCTACAAGGCCAAGTGGTGGACGCAGGGCAATGTCCCCAGCGCCACCGACCAGTGGGGCCCGTGGGCCGTGACGGATACGCCAACCCCGACACCGACGCCGACGCCAACCCCGACGCCGACGCCAACGCCGACGCCAACGCCAACGCCAACGCCAACGCCAACGCCAACACCGACGCCGACGCCGACGCCGACGCCCACGGCTTGCCGCCCGGACGGCTTGATTTCGGCCGTGCCGAATGTGCCGTATTGCAAGGTGTATGACGCGAATGGCCGCGAAGTGCTGGGCAATGGCTTGAACCGGCGCATCGTCGGCTATTTCGCCAGCTGGCGCACGGGTGTCGATGGCAGCCCGACTTACCTGGTGAACAACCTGCCGTGGGACAAGATCACCCACCTGAACTATGCGTTCGCCACCGTCGATCCGGCCACGTCGAAGATCGCCATCGGCAGCGGCGCGGCCAATCCGGACACGGGCCTGACGTGGCCGAACGTGCCGGCGGCGGCCATGGACCCCTCCTTGCCATACAAGGGCCACTTCAACTTGCTGGCGCAATACAAGAAGAAGTACCCGGGCGTCAAACTGATGATCTCCGTGGGCGGCTGGGCCGGCAGCGGCGGCTTCTACACGGCCACGACGAACGCGGACGGCAGCATCAACACGGCCGGCATCAATACCCTGGCCGATTCCATGGTGGCGTTCGTGCGCCAGTACAACTTCTTCGATGGCGTCGATGTCGATTACGAACATCCGACCACCAATAATGAAGCGGGCAATCCGAACGACTTCGCCGTCTCGAAACCGCGCCTGGCCGGCCTGATGACGAGCTACAACGTGCTGCTGAAAGTGTTGCGCCAGAAGCTCGACGAAGCGGCCGTGCAGGACAACAAGTACTATCTGCTGACCATCGCCGGTTCCGCCTCGGGCTGGGTCTTGCGTGGCGAGGAAAACATGTCTGGATTGAAATATCTCGATTATGCCAGTCTGATGAGCTACGACTTGCACGGCGCGTGGAACCAGTATGTGGGACCGAACGCGGCGCTGTTTGACGACGGCAACGATGGTGAATTGCGTGCCGGTAACGCCTACCAGTTCCAGAACATTGGTTACCTGAACACGGACTGGGCCTACCGCTATTACCGGGGCGCCATGCAGGCGGGGCGCATCAATATCGGCGTGCCGTTCTACACGCGGGGCTGGAAGGATGTCACTGGCGGCACCAACGGCCTGTGGGGCACGACGCCGCTGATCAGTTCCACCGTCACCTGCGCCGGCACCAAGACGTGCGGCACGGGCGCCACCGGCATCGACAATGTCTGGTTCGACCTCGACTCGCAGGGCAAGCCCACGCCGGGCGGCGGCAACCCCATCTGGCATGCGCTGAACTTGCAGAACGGTATCGTGCCAAGCTACCTGGACGCGTATAAAGTCACGGACAAGGCGCTGGTGGGCACGTATGTGCCGTACTACAGCAGCACCATGGTGGCGCCGTGGCTGTGGAATGCGACCAAGAAAGTGTTCATTTCCACGGAAACCACGCAATCGATCGCGGCCAAGGCCCAGTACATCGTCAACAACAATATCGGCGGCGTGATGATCTGGGAAATGGCGGGCGACTATGCCTGGGATGCCACGCGCAACGGCGGCAAGGGCGAGTATTTCATGGGCACGACCCTGACGGACGTCTTGTACCAGGCCTTCCGCACGGCTGGCGCATATGGCAACAAGCGCGCCGAAATCGCCATGCCGGCCACGGCGGCCAACGTCAGCATCAGCCTCGGTGGCTGGAAGCTGGGCGACAACAACTTCCCCATCAATCCGGTGATGACGGTGAAGAACAATACGGCGTCGACCCTGCCGGGCGGCACCGTCGTGGAGTTCGACTATCCCGTCTCGGCGCCGTCGGACATGAGCGACCAGTCCGGCTTCGGCTTGACGGTGATTAACGCCGGCTACACGGGGCCGAACAATATCGGCGGCTTCACGAAGAACTACAACCGGGCCCGCTTCGCGATTCCCGCCTGGCAATCGCTGGCGCCGGGCGGCTCCGTGGCGCTGACCTTGAATTACCGCCTGCCGATCTCGGGACCGGCCAACTACACGGTCACCGTGGGCGGCACCAAGTATGCGCTGACGCAAGAGTATCCGGAGTTGCCGGTGGCGCTGCCGTAAGCAGTGATGCGGTAGGGTAAACAGAGAAGGGCGGAACCGCGGTTCCGCCCTTTTTTCGGGGTCAGACCCGACGGGGGAATGTTACCCAATGGGGAACATTCCAATCACGCAGTGACCGACCCCAGCCTTTGCTTCTGGGTTGTTTCAGCTTAAAACCACGTCTCCACTTGGAAACCATACGAAGTGCCGCTGGTGTTGTTGTTATAGATCGGGCCGCCGTTGTTCGACGCGTTGACCGAGGCGGTGGCCGCATCGTTCCATTTGCCGTAGGTCACGAAGGCGCGCAGTTCAGGACGCGACCACAGGCCAGGACCGGCCGAGATCGTCGGCGCGATGGTCAGCTTGGTCAGACGCTTGGCCGGCAGGCCGCCCGCTTGCGTCACGCGGTCCGTGCCCAGTTCGCCCACCAGCTTGAAGTTGTCGGTGAATGCGTACACAGGGCGCACGCCGACCGAGGTCCAGGTCGAGGAACCGTTGGCGTTCGACTCGTCTTTTTGCCACAGGGCGACGAATTCCATGCCGAAGTTGGCCATCGGCTGGATCGCCATGTCATTGAAGATGCGCGTGCGCTTGCGGTCCGAACCGTAGGAGGTGCTGCCCGACGCGCCGAACTGGCCGTTACCGTCGCCGCCAACACCAGGACCGACGCCGTACTGCACGCCGAAGGTATTGCCGCCGCCGAACACTTTACCTTGGCGGTGGAAGGCCGACAGTTGCCAGCCGTTGTGTTTCGGGCCGTAGATGTCGTTGTCCTTGCCTTCAGCCGTGATGATGGTCGCGGCCAGGTCCAGGGTGCCGTTTTCATTGACGGGAATCTCGCCGTAGATGAAGTTCTGGCGCACGGCGGAACGGGTGCCGGTGATGGCGCCTGTGTTCTTGTCGCGGGCGTTGACGTCGTTGTCCTTGAAGAAGGCATACGAGAATTTACCGGGGCCAACAGGAATGCGGTCCAGGCCGGCGCCCGTGCCGTTCATGTTGATGTATTGCAAGTCCAGCATGTGGATGTCGGGACGGTAGTAGAAGCGCTTGCCGACCCAGGCCGTGCCGCCGTTCAGGAAATCGAGTCCCTGCGCTTCGACATAGGCCTTGACGATGCCCAGCTTGTTGTCGCCGAAATCCGAGTTTGGCGCGTAGGCGTTGACCCAGATGGTGGCCAGGTAGTTCACGCCGCCGGACTTGGCGACGGACTTGGTGTAGCCGAATTCCGTGTAGGCGTCGCACTCATTGCCCAGACGGTATTTCATGGTATTGCCGCCCAGGCCGAAGCAGCCTTGCGAGCCGCCGTCGCCCGAGGTATTGCTGCCGGCGCCGGCGCGCAGGTAGCCGTGGAAGCCTTCGGCGTCGGATGGGTACATGGGGTCGGCGGCAGCGGAACCGCTGGCGATGGCTAAGACGATGGCAGCCGGCAGTGTTTTCAGCACGGCCTTCAACATGTTGCGATGCAGCATGGTAAGTCTCCTCAGTAATTTGTTTTTATCTAGTCATTCGTGGCCGAATGTACTGGCCAGAATTCTTTCCAGCAGGGACATAGTAACTATACTACGAACAAATATCAACATATTATGTTGTAATCCTACGACTACTCTGCGACACTTTATTTGCCGGCTTTTTTGCCCTGCCGTCGCCCGTTTCTGGCGCAGGGAACAGGCATTTGGCCGGGTGCCCCGCATTTTTCGGCACGCGGCACGTATACGAATTAAAATCCTTGGTTTTTGCCATAATGACAGTGCGCCGCCAAGACAGCGCACGCAGACGAGACTAGGCACCGCCATGAAAATTGATGAAAAAATGGAAGTAGCAGGCAGCGATCCGGCGGAGCGTTTCAGTGACGGGCCGCGCCTGCTGGCAGACATCGGCGGCACCAATGCCCGCTTTGTGCTGGAAACGCGCCAGGGCCATCTGGAAGCGGTGGCCGTGCTGCCCTGCGACGACTACGCTTCGCTGCTCGACGCCATCACCGCATACATCGATAGCGACGAGGCGCGCGCCGCCGGTTCGGCGCGCGTGCGCCATGCGGCCATCGCCATCGCCAATCCCATCGACGACGACAATATCCGCATGATGAACCATCACTGGTTCTTCTCGATCGAGGCCATGCGCGCCACGCTGGGCCTCGACACCCTGCTGGTGGTGAATGACTTCACGGCGCTGGCCATGGCCCTGCCCTATCTGCGGCCCGACCAGCGACTGCAGATCGGCGGCGGCATGGCGCGCGCCGACAGCGTCATCGGCCTGCTAGGTTCGGGTACTGGCCTGGGCGTGTCGGGCATGATTCCCGCCGAAGACCGCTGGATCGCGCTGGGCAGCGAAGGGGGCCACGTCAGCTTCGCCCCCTGCGACCAGCGCGAGATGGACGTGCTGTCCTTCGCCTGGCGCGAGCTGTCGCACGTCTCGGCCGAACGCCTCGCTTCCGGGCGCGGCCTGGAACTGATCTACCGCGCCCTGTCCGAGCGCGCCGGCAAGCCCGATGCGCCGCCGCTGCTGGCGGCCGACATCACCAGCCGCGCCCTGAACAATGAATGCGACGTGTGCCTGGAAGCGGTGGACTGCTTCTGCGCCATCCTCGGCTCCATCGCCGGCAACGTGGCCATGACCCTGGGCGCGCTGGGCGGCATCTATATAGGCGGCGGCATCGTGCCGCGCCTGGGGCCCCTGTTCGAACGCTCGCAGTTCCGTGCCCGCTTCGAGCAAAAGGGCCGCCTGAACGAATACCTGGCGCAGATTCCCACCTTTCTGATCACGGCCGAACTGCCGACTTTCCTCGGCATCGCCGCCATCCTGGCGCAAAAGCTCAAGCGCGCCCACTCCGGCGCGCCCGTGCTCGAATCCGTGCGCCAGGCGCGCGGCCGCATGAGCCCCTCGGAATGCAAGGTGGCCGACTGGGTCTTGAAGGAGCCGAACGCCATGCTGACCTTGCCGATCGCGGAAATCGCCCAGCGGGTCGGCGTCAGCCAGCCGACGGTGATGCGCTTTTGCCGCTCGATCGGCGTGCAGGGCCTGGCCGACTTCAAACTGAAGCTCGCTTCGGGCCTGACGGGCGGCGCCATCACGGTGGCCCACTGCCACGTGGAGATTTCGGATTCCGACGCCGAGCTGGCGCGCAAGGTGCTGGGCAATAACGCCTCGGCCGCGCTGGCCCTGCGCGACATGCTCGACGTCAAAGCGCTGACGGCCGCCATCGAACTGCTGCGCGGCGCGCAGCGCGTGGAATTGCTGGCCGTGGGCAGCGCCCGCGTCGTGGCCGACGACATGCAGCAAAAACTGCTCAACCTGGGCATCGTCAGCAGCTTCTTTGCCGATCCGCAGGCGCAGGAAATGAGCGCCGCCATGCTGAAACCGGGCGACGTGGCGCTGGTCATTTCGCGCTCGGGGGCCCTGCCCGACCTGCTGCGCACCGTCAAGGTGGCGCAGGGCTGCGGCGCGCGCGTGCTGGCGATCACGGCCAGCAGTTCGCCATTGGCCAAGCTGGCCGACGTGCTGCTGACCCTGAACCACCCGGAAGGCAACCTCAATTTCGTGCCCATGATCGTGCGCCTGCTGCAGCTGATGATGCTCGACATCCTGTCGGTGGGACTGGCGCGGCGCGATACGGCGCAGCGCACCAGCGCCGCCGAACTGGAAGTAGGTCAATTGCACGGCATGCGCATCAGCGGCAAGCTGAAATTCGGTGGCCACCTCGAATAAGGCGGCGCCCGCCGCCCACGCCCCCGATACGGCCAGCGGGGCCACCGTGCACGACGTGGCGCGCGTGGCCGGCGTGTCGGCCATGACGGTGTCGCGCGTGATCAATGGACGCAGCAGCGTCAGCGCGGCCACGCGCGACAAGGTCGAGGCGGCGATCGCCAGCCTGCGCTACCAGCCCAACCTGGCGGCCAGGGCGGCACGCACGGGCACCTTGCGCATCGGCCTGCTGTACAGCAATCCCAGCGCCGCCTTCCTCAGCGAATTCCTGGTTGGCGCCATGGACCAGTGCCGCCAGGGCGGCGGCCAGCTGCTGCTGGAGCGCTGCGAAGACCTCGACAGCCAGCGCGCCGGCATCGATTGCCTGGTGGCGGCAGGCGTGGACGGCATCCTGGTGCCGCCGCCCCTGTGCGATTCGCCGGAAGTGCTGGCGCAGCTGAATCAGATGGGCATCCCCGCCATCGCCGTGGCCACGGCGCGCCCCACGCCCGATGTGTCGGCCGTGCGCATCGACGACTACGAAGGCGCGCTGGCCATGACGCGCCACCTGCTCGCGCTGGGCCACCGCGACATCGGCTTCATCGAAGGCGATCCGGCGCACACGCCCGCCCTGCTGCGCCGCCAGGCCTTCGAGGACGCCATGCGGGAAGCGGGCTTGCGGGTAGCGCCGCACCGGGTGGCGCAAGGCTATTTTACGTATCGTTCGGGGCTGGACGCGGCGCGCCAGCTGCTGGCGCAGGCACCGCACCCCAGCGCCATCTTCGCCAGCAATGACGACATGGCCGCCGCCACCCTGGCCGTGGCGCACGGCATGGGCTTGCAGGTACCGGCGCAATTGAGCGTGTGCGGCTTCGACGACACGCCCGTCGCCACCACCGTCTGGCCCGAGCTGACCACCATCCACCAGCCCATCGCCGACATGGCGCGCGCCGCCGTCAGTCTCGTCATCGACGAAATCCGCCAGCGCCGCGCGGGAGAAACGGCGCCCGCCACGCATCATCTGATGGCGTTCACCCTGATGGCGCGGGCGTCGACGGGACCCGTGACGTGGGGTTGATACGGCTACCGCACTACCGTGCGCTGCGCCAGCGATTCCACCAGTTCCACCGATGGCGGTGAGCCACCGGCCGCCAGGCAGGCGCCCGCTCCGGCCGCGACGGCAAAGCGCAGATGCGCGCCGCCGTCGGCCTCTGGCCGGTACATCAGGCTGTACAGCAAGCCGCCGATGCTGGCGTCGCCCGCCCCCACCGAGTCGACCACCTCGATGGCGGGCGGCGCCGCCTGCCATGCCTGCTCGCCCCGGTACAGCGCCGCGCCCTGCGCGCCGCGCGTATACAAATACATGGCTTGCGGATTCCAGCTGCGCAGGGTGGCGAACGCGCCGTCGATGTCGTCATGGCGGAACAGGCCCGCCAGGTCTTCATCGGACACCTTGATCACGTCGGCCAGCTGCGTCATGCGGCGCAGGGTGGCGTCGTAGCGTTCATCCATCATGATGCGGAAATTCGGGTCGTAGCTGATCTTCACGCCAGCGGCCTTGAGTTCCTGCGCCAGCGCCACCAGCTTGCCCGCCAGCGGTTCGCGCGCCAGGCTGATGCCGCCGAAATGCACCCATTGCGCACCCTGCATCCAGCCGGCCGGCAAGAGCGAGGCGTCGAAATGCAGGTCGGCGCTGTCGTCGCCAATAAAGTAGTACGTGGGCGGATGCAGTTCGTGCACGATGGCCAGCAGCGGCGACTTCGCATGGCGCTGCAGGAAGCGCATGTCCAGGCCCGCCGCTTTGGTGGCGGCGGCCAGCGCGTCGCCGAAGACGTCGCGGCTGATTGCACCCGCAAAGGCGCTGGGCACGCCCAGGCGCGCCATCACGCGCGCCACGTTCCAGGTCGAGCCGCCCACCTGGCTGCTCCAGGAGTCCGGGCCCGTGCGCAGCATGTCCGTCAGCGCTTCGCCGGCCGATACAAAGCGTGGGAAATTGGCGGCGTTCATGCGGCACCGCCAATCACGTTCAGCACTTCGTAGCAGGCGCCCATGGTGTGGTAATCGACCTTGCCGGCCGGGCTTTTCTCCTTGCTGATTTTTTGATTCTCCGGCGTCAGGATGCGGTACCAGGCGCCGTGTTCGTGATCGACGAAGTGCGTCCAGCTGTAGTCCCAGATCTTGTCGTAGCTTTGCCAGTAAGCCTCGTCGCCCGTGCGCGCGGCCAGCACGGCGGCCGCGGCGAAGCTTTCCGCCTGCACCCAGAAGTATTTGTCGCCATCGCAGATCTCGTCCTGCGGGCCGAAACCGTAGTGGATGCCGCCATGCGCGCCATCCCAGGCCTTGGCCAGCGCCGTGTCGTACAGGGCGCGCGCGCGCGGCAGCAGCCAGTCGGACGGTCCGGCCATGAACTTGGCGTGGCGCTCCATGATCAACAGCAGCTTGGCCCATTCCGTGAAATGGCCAGGCTGGTAGCCCCAAGGCCGGAAGATATTGCTCTTGTCGTGCAGATTGTAGTCCCAGTCGATCGACCAGTCGGGTTTGTAGTGTTCCCAGATCATGCCGTTCGCCAGCGCCGCCTGGCGCACCGTGATGTTGTGCGCCAGCGTCTCGGCGCGGTGCAGATAGCGCGCCTCGCCCGTCGCCTCGAACGCGGCCAGCATCGCTTCGCAGGCATGCATATTGGCGTTCTGGCCCCGGTAGCCGTCCAGGGTGGACCAGTCGGCGCTGGCCACGTCCGCATACAGGCCGTGTTCGGGCAGCCAGAAGCGCTGCTCCATCAATTCAAAGGTTTCGTCCAGGTAGGCGCGCGCTTCCGGCATGCCGGCCTGCAGCGCGTGGGCATATGCGAGCAGCACGAAGGCCAGGCCGTAGCAGTGATTGGCGCCGTCTTCCACCGTCTTGACGCCGTCCTGCCACTTCAGTTGCCAGGCATAGCCGCCCGTGGCGGGGTCGCGGTGCGCGTCGCGCAAAAAGGCCACGCCGTGGCGCAGGGCCGCCTGGTAATCGTCGCCGCCGAAATGACGGTAGGCCATGGCGTAATTGAAGACGAAGCGCGTGCTGCTGACCAGGTGGCGCGTGCTGGCGTCGTACACCGTGCCGTCATCGAGGAAGAAGTGATAAAAGCCGCCGCTCGGGTCGACAGCGCGCGGGTGGTAAAAGTGCATCGTGTGCCGGATATGCTTTTCGAGCATGTCCCTGGAGCGGAAATCGGGATTCATGGGTCTCTCATGATATTGTTATCGATAACAATGATGATAGCATGCCGTTTTCACGCCGTCTCGGTCTACCTGGCCAGCCTGAGCTTTTCGCGCCACAGCGCCGCCTGCGCGGGGTCGGCCGCCTGTCCCAGTTCGCCATTCTCATACACCTTCACCAGCCGCCGCATGGCGTCCAGGTCGCCCTGCCTGGCCGCCAGCAGGTACAGCGCGAAGGGCTTGGGCGCAGGCCCTTGCCGGGTCGGGCCGCCACGGCCCTGCTCCAGCAGGCGCGCGAAACCCGTCTGACCCGGCGGGCTTTTGGCGATGGCCGCCATTTCATACCAGCCCAGGGCTGCCTCGTCGCTTTGCTGCACGCCCTGTCCCACTTCATACGAGTATGCGACATTGTTCAAGCCGGGCGGATCGAGCGCCTTGGCCGCCCGCATGTACCAGCCGAACGCCTGCTTGCGCTGCGCCTCGTCCTGCGCCCTCATCATCAGGCGGTAGCCGATTTCATTGTAGGCGGGGATGAAGCCATTTTCGGCATAGAACTTCAGCCAGTGCAGCGCGTGCGCCTGCTCTGCCGGGCTGCTGTGGATATTCTCGAAGTGCATCGCCACCGTGTAGTTGGCCAGTTCCACGCCTTGCGCGGCGCCCTTGCGCGACCAGTATTCGCCCAGCTTGCGGTCGACGGCCATGCCCTGGCCCAGCGTGTAGGCCACGCCGAGGAAAGCCTGCGCCGGGCCATAGCCGCCTTCGGCCGATTTCCGCATCCACGCAAGGCCCGCGTCGCGGTCGCGCGGCGTGCCCACGCCCTCGTGCAGCATCTGCGCCAGCTCCAGCTGGGCAGCCGTGTCGCCCCCTTCGGCGGCGCGGCGCGTCTTGTCGAAGGCCGCGACCTTGTCCGGCGACAGGTCGGCCGGGCGGTCGATCACGGCTTGCACGCGCGCGCGCATGTCGTCGAGGCCGGACATGTCGAATTCGGCCAGCGCCGGATGCTGGCGCGGCGCCGGTTCGGCGGCTGGCTGCGCCAGCACGTTCTGCGCCAGTGCCAGGCTCAATATCAACAGGATGGTCTTCATTTGTTTTCCTTCTCTGCCAGCTTGGCGCGCCATTCGGCAGCGTCTTCCGCATTCGCCGCTTGTCCCAGTTCGCCCTTGACATACACCTCGATCATGCGCCGCATGGCGGGCACGTCGCCGCTCCATGCCGCCCGCTCGTACCAGACCAGGGCCAGCTTGTCCGACCGTTTCACGCCCAGGCCCAGTTCATGTGCGCGGGCCAGGTTGCGCATGCCGGCAGGTTCCTTTTCGCGCGCCGATCTGTCATACCAGTGGAAGGCCTCGCCGCGCTCCTGCTCATCGGTCGCCGCGCGCATCAGGTGCTCGCCCAGCGCGTTATACGCGGGCACGAAGTTCTGTTCGGCCGCCCTCTTCAACCATCGGATGGCCAGCGTCTGTTCCTCGGCACTGCTGCCGCCATTGATGAATTCCAGCGCCAGGATGGTTTGCGCCAGTTCGTCGCCTTGCGCGACGCCCTTGCGCAGCCAGACTTCGCCCTGCACGCGGTCGACGGGCACCTTGCCACCCACGGTGTAGGCCAGCCCCAAGGCCGCTTGCGCCGGCGCATAGCCGCCTTCGGCCGACTTGCGTACCCAGGCCATCGATAGCGCCGTGTCTTGCGGCGCGCCGACGCCCAGCTGCAGCATGCGCGCCAGTTCCAGCTGCGCTTCAACATCGCCCGCTTCGGCCGCACGCCGGGCCTGCTCAAACTCGGCGATGCTTTCCGGGCTATGGCTGGTCGCATCCGCCCTCGCCTTGATGGCGATCAGCTGCAGGTCGAGCAAGGCGGGCGAGGTCTGAGCCAGCAGGGGCAGCGGCAAAAGTAAGGGCATCAGCAACAGGAATTTCTTGGGCATGCGGCGGTGTCGGGAAGGAGAAAACACGCATGGTAGCCGATGGCGCGCCAGGAAGGCGCACACGGCACGCGAAGTTTGACAGGGCAGGCTGGCAGGCTTACATTGCACGAGCCCACCACTGACACAGGAACACCATGAACCGCCTATCGAAAACCACCTTGACCTTGCTCGTCGCCCTCGCCGCCAGCGGCGCCGCCAGCGCCGCCGAGACCCAGCTGGCCGGCTGCGCCGCCAAGCGCGAAAGCATCCGCAGCGAATTGCGCCAGGCCAAAGAACAGGGCCTGGCCGACAAGGTCGCGGGCCTGACGCGCGCGCTCGACGAAGTCAATGCCCACTGCAGCGACAACGCGCTGATCGAACGCCACAACAAGAAGGTGCTGAAGGCGCAGGCAAAAGTAAACCAGACGGAGCGTGCGCTGCGCCTGGCCCAGGAAGCCAATAAACAGCCGAAGAAGATCGCCAAGCTGGAAGGCAAGCTGGAAAAAGCCAGGGCGGAACTGGCCGCCCTGCAGGCGCAACAGCCTTAAGCTTTTTCGCCCAGCAGTTGATAAATGCTGGAAAAATCCAGCGTGCCCGCCCCCGCCTTGCTGTGCAAACTATACAGATTGCGCGACAAGGCGCCCAGCGGCACGCTCGCGCCGCTGGCCAGCGCGCTTTCCACGGCCAGCCCCAGGTCCTTGAGCATCAGGTCGACGCCAAAGCCGCCCGTGTAGCCGCGCGACGCGGGCACATTCTCGGCCACGCCCGGGCACGGGTTGTACACGTCCAGGGTCCAGTTGCGGCCCGAGCTTTTCGCCATCACGTCCGACACCACCTTAGCGTCCAGGCCATTGGCCACGCCCAGGCGTATCGCTTCGCTGGTGCCGATCATGAGTATCCCCAGCAGCATGTTGTTGCATATCTTGACCGTCTGGCCGCAACCCGAGCCGCCCGCGTGGAAAATCGCCTTGCCCATGACGTCCAGGCAAGGCCGCGCCGCCGCCAGCGCGGATGCTTCGCCGCCCACCATGAAGGTCAGGGTGCCGTTGGTGGCGCCCGCCGTGCCGCCCGACACGGGCGCGTCCAGCATCGGCATGCCCTTGTCCTGCGCCGCGCGGCCCACCTGGCGCGCCGCCTCGGTGGAAATCGTCGAACAGTCGATCAGCAAGGTGCCGGGCCGCGCCTGCGCCAGGATGCCGGCATCCCCCAAAGGGTTACCCAAATACGCGCCCAGCACGTGGCGGCTGGCCGGCAGCATGGTGATGACGATGTCGGCCGCGCCTATCGCCGCCGCCTGGTCGTCGGACACCAGGCCGCCGCCGTCGGCGAATTGCCGCACGCTGGCCGGCAGCAAATCGAAGCCCGTCACCGCATGGCCGGCGCGCACGAGGTTGTGCGCCATGGGCAAGCCCATGTTACCGAGGCCGATGAAAACGATGTTGCTGCTCATGGCCGCCTCCCTCATTTCATCGCGATGGTGGTGTTGACGCCGCTGCCGCCGTCGTCCGGGGCGAACCAGCGCGCCGTGACGGTTTTGGTCTGCGTCCAGAAGTACAAGGCTTGCTTGCCGTTCGGGCCCAGGTCGCCCAGTTTCGACGCGCGCGACCCCGTAAAACTGAAGTAGGCGACGGGCACGGGAATGGCCACGTTGATGCCCACCTGCCCCACGTCGATCTCGTTCTGGAACTTGCGCCCGGCCCAGCCGGACGAGGTGAAGATCGAGGTGCCGTTGCCGTTCGGGTTGGCGTTGATGAAGGCGATGGCCTGGTCCAGCGTGTCCGTCTCGACCACGCACATGGCGGGGCCGAAGATTTCCTGCGTGTAGACGGAGTTCGATGCCTGCACCTTGGAGAAAATCGTCGGCCCCATGAAGTTGCCGCCCTCGTAGCCGGCCACCTTGTGGCCGCGGCCGTCGAGCAGCAGTTGCGCGCCTTCGTCCACGCCCGCCTGGACCAGCTTTTCCGCACGCTGCATGGCCGCTTTCGAGACCATCGGTCCCAGGTCGGCCGTGCGGTCGCTGCCCGGCCCCACTTTCAGGGCCTGCGAGCGGGCGACGATTTCCGGCAGCCAGGAACGGGCCTCGCCCACCAGCACGACGACGGAATTGGCCATGCAGCGCTGGCCGGCCGCGCCGAAGGCGGCGCCGATCAGGTTATTGATCGCCTGCTCCTTGTTGGCGTCGGCCAGCACGACGCAATGGTTTTTCGCGCCCATCATCGATTGCGCACGCTTGCCCGATTCGCTGGCGCGCCGGTACACATGCGTGCCCACGTGGGTCGAGCCGATGAAGGAGACGGCCTTGATGTCGGGATGGTCGCACAGCATGTTGACGACGTCCGCGCCGCCATGCACGACGTTCAGCACGCCGGCCGGCAAACCCGCCTGGTACATCAGCTCCACCAGGTACATGGTCGAGGACGGGTCCTGTTCCGACGGTTTCAGCACAAAGGTATTGCCGCAGGCGATGGCGATGGGGAACATGAAGCACGGCAGCATGACGGGGAAGTTGAAGGCCGTGATGCCGGCGCCCACGCCCAGGGGCTGGTAGATGTTGTAGACATCGACGCCGGTGGCCGCGTTTTCCGCGATCTCGCCCAACTGCAGGGTGGCGATCGAGCACGCGTGCTCCACCACTTCCAGGCCGCGCATGACTTCCCCTTCCGCGTCGGGCAGGGTCTTGCCGTGTTCGCGCGTGATCAGTTCGGCCAGGGCGACTATGTTTTCGCGGATCAGCTGCTGGTACTTGAGCATGATGCGCATGCGCGCGGCCAGCGGCGTGTTGCGCCACGTTTTAAAAGCTTCCTTGGCCGTGGCGACGGCCAGCTTGACTTCATCGGGCGTGGAAAACGGCACCCTGGCGACGATTTCCTGCGTGGCCGGGTTGACGACGTCGCGCCATTCGCTGCTGGTCGAGGCGTGGTGCTTGCCGGCGATATGGAGGGGGACGGCGGGGACTTGGGTGAGGGCTTGGTTCATGTGAGGCTCCGTAAGGTATTCGATGGTTATTTTTTAACGAGGTTGCACGCCGCCGCATCCATAGTCTTGAAGGCCTGGTCGGCGGGAATGGTGGACAGCACTTTCAGGTAGTCCCACGCGCCTTTCGATTCGGCCGGGGTCTTGACCTGCACCAGATACATGTCGTGGATCACGCGGCCGTCGGGGCGGATCGAGGCGTTGTTCATGACGGCATCCTTGATGGGCAGTTCGCGCATCTTCTGGGCGACGACCTTCGAGTCATCGCTCTTCGCGGCCGCCACCGATTTCAGGTAGTGATAGACGCTGGAATACACGCCCGCCTGTACCATGGTCGGCTTGGCGCCCTTGTTGAGCGCCTCGAAACGCTTGGCAAAGGCGCGGCTGCGGTCATCGAAATCCCAGTAAAAGCCGTCCGCGTAGACGAGGCCCTGGGCCGTTTCCAGTCCCAGCGCGTGCACGTCGGAGAGGAACACCAGCAAGGCGGCCAGACGCTGGTCCTTGCCGCTGCCGATACGGAATTCGCGCGCCTGCTTGATGGCCGACACCGTGTCGGCGCCGCCGTTGGCCAGGCCGATCACCTGCGCTTTCGACCCTTGCGCCTGCACCAGGAAGGACGAGAAATCCGAGGCGTTCAGCGGATGGCGCACGGCGCCCAGCACCGTGCCGCCATTGCGCTTGACGACTTCGCTGGCGTCCTTTTCCAGCGAATGGCCGAAGGCGTAATCGACGGTGACGAAGTACCAGGATTTTTGCCCCAGCTTGGTCAATGCCGCCGCCGTGCCGGCCGCCTGCGAATAGGTGTCGAACATCCAGTGGAAGCCGTTCGGCGAGCAATCCTCGTTCGTCAGGCGCCCCGTGGCGGGGCCGCTGAACATGGCGATGCCGCCCTTCTCTTTCATCAGCTTTTGCACGGACAGGGCCACCGACGAGTTGGTGAGGTCGGCGATGGCGTCGACCTTGTCGCGGTCCAGCCATTCGCGCGCCTTGGAAGCGGCGATGTCGGCCTTGTTGAGGTGGTCGGCCGACAGGATCTCGATCTTCATGCCCTTGCATTCGGCTTTTAAACAATCCTCGACGGCCATCTGGCTGGCGACGACGGAGCCGCGCCCGCCCATGGCCGAATACGGGCCGGACATGTCGGTCAGGATGCCGATTTTGACGACGCCATCGGAAATCTGCGCGTGCGCGCCGGTAAAAGACAGGGAAAGCGCCAGCGCGCCCATGGCCAGAACGGTTTTTTTCATGCGTGTCTCCAGGTGAACGGGTTTTCTTATAGGTGTAGATGCATTCTGCATGTGTAAAAATAGTGACTCAAGATAAATTAATGCATAATTCCTTTGCAAAAATGCACAGAGAGGACAAGCCATGCTCGATTGGGACAATGTACGGGTCTTCCTGGAACTGACGCGCAGCGCCGGCCTCGTCGATGCGGCGAAAAAGCTGGGCATCGACCATTCCACCGTGTCGCGGCGCATGCGCAAGTTCGAGGAACAGGTGGGCACGCAGCTGTTCGACCGCAACTACGTGGGTTACCAGCTGACGCCCGAGGGCCACCGCCTGATGGAATACGCGGAAACGATGGAAAGCACCGTGTTTGCCGCCACCGAGGAGCTGGGCGAACACAACCGGCTGCTGTCGGGCCAGGTGCGCCTGGGTGCCACGGAAGGCTTCGGCGCCATCGTGCTGGCGCCGCACCTGGCGCAGTTTTGCGGGCGCTACCCGCACATCAGCGTCGACCTGATCGCCGTGCCCCGTTTCGTCAGCCTGTCCAAGCGCGAGGCGGACGTGGCCATTTCCATCGAGCGGCCCCTGTCCGGCCCGTATGTCGTGACGAAGCTGTCCGACTACCGGCTGAAACTGTACGCCACGCCAGCCTACCTGGCGCGCCACGCGGCCATCACCAGCGTGGCGCAGCTGGCGCAGCATCCGATCATCGGCTATGTGGACGACCTGGTCTTCAGTTCGGAGCTGCGCTACATGGACAACGTGGCGCCCGACTCGCTGCGCGCGTTTCGCAGCACCAGCGTGATCGCCCAGTACCACGCGGCGCGCGCCGGCCAGGCGCTGGCCATCCTGCCCTGCTTCGTGGCGCAGCAATCGAACGAACTGGTACCCGTGCTCGACGGCGAGATCGACCTGACGCGCGCCTTCTGGATGATCTCGCCCAGCGAGCGGCGCAACATCGCCAGGGTCAGCGCCCTGTGGAATTACCTGCGCACCGCCATCGACGTCAATCACGCCTACCTGATGGGCGAGACGGCCACGCCCAGCTGGCCAAGTTAAGCACACTGCGGCGCGCTACACTGTCGCCACATATGAATAAGGAGAAAGCCATGCTGATGGATGCGAACCAGGCCGTACTGGTCATTGTCGACCTGCAAGGCCGCTTGATGCCGGCCATCCACGATGCGGGCCTGGTGCTGGCGCAGAACCTGCGCCTGGCCAGGATCGCGCGGCTGCTCGACGTGCCCGTGCTGGGCACCGAACAGAACCGCCAGGGACTGGGGCCGAACGTGGAAGAGATCGCCGCCCTGTGCGAACGTACCTTGCACAAGACGCATTTCGGCGCCTGTTTTGACGGCTTGCAGGACATGCTGCCCGCCGGGCGCAAACAGATCGTCGTCACCGGTTGCGAAGCCCATGTATGCATGCTGCAGACGGCCATCGGCTTGCTGGAACTCGGGTACGACGTGAGCATCGCCATCGACGCCGTCGGTTCGCGCCAGGCGGCCAGCCGCGATGCGGCGCTGGCCCGCCTGGACAAGCTGGGCGCCCACCTGGTGACGGTGGAGATGCTGGCCTTCGAGTGGTTGCGCGACTGCAAGCATCCGCGCTTCCGCGACGTGCTGGCGCTGATCAAATAGCCACTCTTTTACGCAGGATCAAGCCTGAAGAGCGCCCATTTGCTAGCGTGGTAACAGCGCCGCCATTCCGAGCGGCGCGCCGTCCACATCAGCAAGGGAACCATCATGGCCTATATCCTGCGAGGCAAGCTGTGCGGCTTGATCTGCGCCGAGTGTCCTGAAGCCTTATCCCACGTCATCGTGCGCCTGTACCGGCCGCGCGCGTCGCAAAACGTCACGGCCCTGGCCGTCGCCAGCGCCAAGGAAACCTTCGCCATCCTCACCGATGAAGAGGTGCAAGCGAAGGCGCCGTTCCTGCTGGCCGAGGCGCGCACGGATGACGATGGCAACTACAGTTTCACCCTGGACGGCGATTATCAGGGCGAGGCCGTCGAAGTCGATGTGCTGTGCCCCACCGTGCCGCATTTGAAGCCGGGGCCGAAAGACCCCGTGCCGCTGCAGTTTTCCATCACCACCGTCCAGCCCCGCTGGCGCCAGGTCGACAACGATTTCCTCGCCATCTGGGACTATTGCCTGCCGCAGCGCTTCTGGTGCCTGGTGCGCGCCCGCTTCGGCGCCTGGACCATCTGCGGCCGGCTGCGCACCTGCGAGGCGCCGCACACGCCGATCGCCGGCGCCACCGTGCGCGCCTTCGACGCCGACTGGCTGCAGGACGATGCGCTGGGCGTGGCGGTGACGGACGCCGGCGGGCGCTTCCGCATCGATTACCTGACGTCGGATTTCACGCTCACGCCGTTTTCACCGTTCATCAACGTGGAATTCACCAGCGGCCCCGACGTATATTTCAAGGCCCAGCTGGGCAGCGTCACCATCCTGTCGGAAACCCAGGCCAACGGCCGCCAGCCGGGCCGCGAAAACGTGGGCCACTGTTTCTGCGTGGAATTGTGCTCGAAAGACGTCCTGCCGCCCGACGTGGAAGGCGTACCCCACTGGCAGCAGGTGGAAATCTTCGACATCCACCCATTTCCCTCGCTGGCCGGCTTTTCCGCGCAAGGCTATGCGGGCGGCGCGGCCGCCTCGTATGTGTTCGCCGGTGGCGTCACCCTGAAGGGAAATTGCCCGCTGCGCAACAGCGCCATTCCCGCCAATCCGCTCGAATACCGCTTCCTCATCGGCGAATGGTCCTGGCCGGGCGGCACGGACGACCCGACAGCCATCCCCACGGTGGCCCCCGCCAGCCTGGCGCCGCTCACGCAAGTGCTCGGCACGCACGTCGGCTATGTGTTTTATACGAACGGGCTGGGCCTGGCCGACTCCGCGCCCGTCATCATCGACGCGGGCGACTTGAAACCGGGCGGCTGGATACGGGTCGACGGCAAGCAAGTCACGGTGGACATGCGCGACGGCACGACGGCCATCGTCATCGTGCAGCAGAATATCTTCCTGCGCACCTTCGACTTGCTGACCGTGAATACGCCAGCCATCACCAGCCTGCATCCGGCCAAGCTGCCGGGCGGCTTGCCGATACTCGACGCGGGCCGCAGCCTGACGGCGGCGGAAAGCGAACCGATACGCCGCTACCGCCTGGGCTTCGAGGTGCGCGATGGCAATACCCTGGCGCTGGTGGCCACGGACGGCCTCGATTCCATCGTCTTCGACAATTCACCCGTCATCGTCGCGCTGGACCTGGAAGAGTTGCGCAGCAATGCCTGCAACCCCGTCTCGGGCGGCCTCGTGCATATCCTGTACACGATCGACCATCCGCATCTGCGCTTCTTCAATATCACGATTTCCAACAACAACGGCATCACGCACCCGCCGCCACCGCTGCCGGCCGCCAGCTTCACGCCACCGCCGCCACCGGGCAATTATCTGTTCCGCGGCGGCGCGGGCGGGCCGCATTTATCGGGCAACAATGGCGGCTTCCCCGTCAATGTGGCGCTCGACCCGCCGTGCGCCTACCGCGTGGCCATCGGGTGGCAGACGCGGCACTACCTGGCGTCCAGCCACAGCATCGACAGGTTGTACTGCAAGTAAGCATGCTTCAAAAATAACGTACCCACGCCTGCCGCGACGTGCGCTTGTAATGGGCAAAAGCGCGGCAGGGAAAGTACAGCACGGGCATCAGGGCCAGCGCGATCAGCCACACTTGCCAGATATGCTCGACGCCGTAGCGGGTGCCATGGTTGGCGCCCAGCACGGCCGTCAGGGTGATGCCTATCACCAGCAGCAAATACAGGTGCAGCAGATAGTAAAACATCGGGGCGCCGCCAAAGGTGGCGCAGGCGCGCGTGAACCCGTTATCGACGCTTTCCAGCCAGGCCAGACCCAGCAAGCCCAGGCCCAGGGTGAACAGCAGAAAATCCAGCGACGGCGGATATTTGGTGAAATTCAGCACGCTCATGACCGTGCGCAGTGCCGTGTCGCCGGCCACCCACGGCAGGGTTTCGCCGTAGATATTGAAGCCGCGCAGCAGGCCCAAGAGCAGCAAGCTGCCCGCACCCAGCGCCAGCAGCAGGCGGCGCCGCCCTTCCGGTGAGCGGCTGCGCGCATACAGGGGGCCGGCTGCATAGCCGAGCACGATCACGCCTATCCACGGCAGCAGCGGATAGCTGACCTTGATCTTCATGGCGCCATCGGCCACCAGGTAACCCCGTTGCAGCAGCACCGTCAGCAGATAATAGGCAAAGCTGCCCTCTTGCGCGTGCAAGCCGGTCAGCAGATGCTGGCCCGCGACAATCCCCACGCCGAGCACTACCAGCACTTTCCACGGCAACTTGTGCAGCACGGCCAGCGCCATCATGGCCAGGCCGATGACCCAGATCACCTGCAAATACAGCACGGCCGGCGGAAACGCCCCGCTCCACGCGAAGTTGACGAACACCAGTTCCAGCAGCACCAGCAGCAAGCCCCGCTTGAACAGGAAACCGGCCGCGCCGCGGGGACCGGTGGCTGGATGCGCGTACAGCCAGGCCGACAAGCCCGTCAGGAAGACGAACATGGGCGCGCACACGTGGGCCGCCAGGCGGGTGAAGAACAGGGCCGGATCGACGTGGGCCGCATCCATGGGGTCGCCCACCTGATGGTGTAAAAAGACCGTTTCGCGCACATGGTCGAACAGCATGATCAGCATGACGAGGCCGCGCAGTACGTCGATGACGGCGATGCGGGCGCGCAAGGTGGCGGGAGGAGTCAAGGTCATCGTCATCGCTTAAAAACGGTAGTGTGCATGCAAGGTCACCGTGCGCTCGGTCCCCGGCGCCACCCACAGGGGGCTGTAGGAACTCGCATAGTAGCCGCGGTTGAACAGGTTTTCCACGTTCAGGGCCAGGCGCAGTTTCGCATTCGGAGAGTAGGACGCCAGCAGCTTGGCCGTCGTGTAGGCCGGCAGGGTAAAGCTGCTGCTGACGGCGACGTCGCCCAGGCGCTCGCCCACGTATTGCACGCCGCCGCCCACGCTGGTCGTGCCCGTGGCCAGCGCGAATTGCTGCGTGGCCAGCACATTGGCGCTGTGGCGCGGCACGTTGGCGAAGCGGCTGCCCGTCACGATCGTATTGTCGCCGCGCGTGACGCTGGCATCCGTGTAGGCATACGCGCCCGAGACGCGCAAGCCGCGCGCCACTTCGCCCGACACGTCCAGTTCCAGGCCCCGGCTGCCCACCTCGCCCGCCGCGATGGCGAAGTCCGTGTTGGCGGGATTGGTCGTCAGCACATTGCGCTTGCGGATGTCATACACGGCCACGGTGCCCGTCAGCTTGCCCGTTTCCAGCTTGGCGCCCAGTTCATACGAGCGGCTGCGCTCGGCCGGGAAGGCCTGGTTGGCGATGCTGATGCCGCTGTTGGGCCGGAAGCCTTGCGCGGCGCTCGCATACAGCGACCATGCCTTCGATGGCTGGTAGACGAGGCCCGCGCGGGGGCTGGTGGCCGACAGCGACTGGCGGTTGCTCACGTTCAAGCGATTATTCCTCACATCCTGCGTGTAGTTATCGTGGCGCACGCCGACCAGCGCCTTCCATTGGGTACCCAGATCCAGTTGATCCTGCGCATACAGGCCACGCGCCCGTTGCCCTTCCTGCGTGTCGATGGACAGGGCCAGCGGAGCGGCCTTGCCGCCGTACAGGGGATGGAAAATATCGATGGCATAGGCATTCGCGGCGGAGGGATTGCGGCGCAACTGCACGCGGTGGTCGTCGAAGTGATAGGCGTCGATACCCGCCAGCACCTCATGCGCCAGCGCGCCCGTTTTGAATTTACCCAGCACTTCGACACGGGCCGAGACGTCGGTGGCCGAGAAATCGCGGTGGCGGCGCTGGCGGTTCAGGGTGCGGCCATCGGCCAGCAGCCTGTTCGCCTCGGTCGAATAGCCCTGCAATTCGCTGTCGCGGTAGGAAGCGCCCGCCTGCAACGTCCAGTCGTCGGACAGCGCATGGTGGATGAACAGCTGCTGGCCCAGCGACTTGACCGTCATGGAACCGTCGCCCAGTTCGCCCAGGAAGCGCGAGACAGGGACAAGACCCAGCTGGCCATTGACGGCCACCACGCCCCGGTCGAACGGCGCGCGCTGGCGCACGGCTTCGATTTCATACGACACGGTCGTATGTTCGCCCGCCAGCCAGAGAAACGACGGTGAAAACAGACTGCGCTCGACCTTCAAGGTATCGCGGAAGCTGTGCCCTGCTTCATGCGCCGCGTTCAGGCGGTAGGCGACGGTATCGCTCAACGGCCCCGTCACATCCACGGCGGCGCGGCGCGTGCGGAAGCTGCCCAGCGATACGTCGGCGCTATATTCCGGCGCGAACTTCGGCTTTTTCGTCGTGATGTTCACCGTGCCGCCCGGCTCGCCGCGGCCATACAGTGCCGATGCGGGGCCCTTCAGCACTTCCACGTTCTGCGTATTGCCCGCGTCGCGCATGCCGTTGTAGCCGCGACTGGAACTGAAACCGTTGACCATGTAGTCGGAACCGAAATTCGGGTCGCCCGTGAAGCCGCGCATGGCGTAGCTGTCCCACAGGCCGCCCAGCGGACTTTGCCTGGCGATGCCGCTGGCCAGGTCCAGCGCACCGGCCAGTGTCGTCACGCCCGCGTCGCGCAGCAAATCGCTAGTGAGCACGCGCACGCTTTGCGGCAAGTCCATCAGCAAGGCATCCGTCTTGGTGGCGCCCGTGGCGGACAGGCTGCGGTAATGCTGGCGCTCGGCCTGGATGGTGACGACGTCCTGCGCGTCGGGTCCGTCCGCCAGGGCCAGTGGACTGGCAGCGGCCAGCAGCAGCACCAACGGGCGCCGTAAGGGGAAAGACATGGGTTTTCCTGATAGAGAGTGAAATGCAAACTGATTGCATTATAAGTGATAATTCATTCTCATTAAAGACTTGCCTCGCTCACCTGCCGCAGGCCACCGATGGCTTGCGGGCCAGCGCTTCAGGCATTAATATACAAGCATTAACTTGCATATTAATGAGGCCGAGCATGCGTGACAAGCTGGAAAAACTGCTGGCGCAGGGGCGCGACAACGCCCTGCTGCGTTTTGGCCTGGGAGATGCCTGCTTGAAAGAGCATGACGCCGAGCAAGCCGCCCTGCACCTGGCGCAAGCCACCGCGCAGCAGCCGGGCTATTCCGCCGCCTGGAAACTGCTGGGCAAGGCCTTGCAGCAGCTGGGCCGTCTGGATGACGCGCAAGTGGCCTGGACAACGGGCGTGACCGTGGCCCGGCAGCAAGGCGACTTGCAAGCCGTCAAGGAAATGACGGTGTTCCTGAAACGCCTGCAAAAACAGCAGGCGGCAGAGTAAACAATCTTAATGCGCGTGCGCGGCGCCCTTGGCCTCAAGAGGCACCGCTTCGCCCCGTTCCTTCGCCAGACGCTTGGCCAGCAAGCCACCCGCTTCGGCCGCATAGGCGCGGCAGGCACCGGCGTCGATCAGGGGATTGTCCGTACCGTTGCGCCTGGCGGCCTTGCCCAGCACGTCCGTCGTGCCCGGATGCACGGGGATGATGATGTCGCATGGCAAGGCGGCCACCTTGGCGATGCTCGCTTCGAACGAGGCTGAAATGTCGGGCCTGCCACCCTTGCCCGTGTAAGTAAAATCGCCGCTGGCATACGGATTCAGGCTGTCCGCATACACGACGTCCAGGCAGCGGTCGCCTTCGCAGGACGTCCACGTCCACGTGGTGCCGCCGGGCGTGTGGCCCGGCGTCATGTGGGCCGTCAGGTTCAGCGGCCCCACCTTGACGGTATCGCCCTCGCCCACCACCTTGACCTTGGCGACCTTGGCGACGTGCACGACGGGATTGGCCTGGTACTGCGGATCGTCCTTGCCATTCGTGCCGCTTTGCAGGCCCAGGGCGCCCGAGGCGCTGGCCATCACGGTGGCGCCGCTGGCCCGCTGCAGCGCGGCAATGCCGCCCGCATGGTCCCAATGGGCGTGCGAATTGAGGATCACTTTCACGTCCTCGATGCGAAAGCCCAGCGCCCGGATATTCGCAATGATCAGGGGCGCCGATTGCGGCAGCGCGCCGTCGAGCAGGATATGGCCTTGCGGACTCGTCACCAGCACGGCGGACAGGCCGGCCGTGCCCACATACCAGCTATTGCCATAGATATTGAACGGCTTGACGGGCGCGTTCCATTCCTTGCAACTGTCGCAATCGACAGGTTTATCCTGCCTAGGCGCCGGTGTCTTCGCCTGCACCGTGCCAGCCGCCATGGTCGCAACCGTAGCCAGCATCAACTTCGCCAATAGTGTCATCTTCATCTCCAGAGTGTCAAAAAGAAGGGCGCGCGCGGTGGCGCGCCCAGGGGGGGGGTATCAATGCATGCGGCCGGTCCTGTCGGCCAGGGTGTCGCGGATGTGTCCGGCGTCGAGCGAGCGCCGCTGCGCGCCATCGGCGTCCAGCAGCACCACGGTGACGTGCTTGCCGCCGCTGCGCATGCGCATGCTCAGGCAACTGCCCGCCGCGTTGCTGCTGCCCGTCTTGGACAGCAGAATGTCCCAGCCCTTGCCGCCCACCAGCGGGTTGGTGTTGTGCAAGGTGCGCGCCTTGCCATTGACGGCCACGCTGGCTTGCGGGTGGCTGGTGATGCGCGCGATCTCCGGATAGCGCGCGGCGGCCGCGACGATCTTCGCCACCTCGCTGGCCGTCGACGTATTCGCGGGCGAACTGCCGACCGGGTCCGTCAGGGTGGTGCGCTTCAAACCCAGGCTGCGGATCTTCGCTTGCAAGGCTTGATGAAACGCTGCGTTGCCACCGGGATAGGTGCGCGCCAGCGCGGCGGCGGCGCGGTTCTCGGACGGCAACAGCGCCAGTTGCAACAGCGCGCCGCGCGACACGGCCACACCCTCGGCCAGCAGGCTGTGGCGCTGCAAGGACGAGCCGCCATCGGCGCGCACGATGCGCAGCTGCTCGTCCGGATCGAGACGCGCGTCCAGCACCACCATGGCCGTCATCAGCTTGGTGATCGAGGCGATGGGCACGACGGCGTCCGCATCTTTCGCCATCAGCACCTTGCCGCTGGCGTCATCGAACACCAGCATGTGCTTCGCGCTGACGGGCAAGGCCAGCATGCCGGCGGCGGCCTCGGCCAGGGTCGCCCCGTTGACGGCGGGCTTGCCCTGCGTCTGCAGCAGCAAGGTGGCGCAGGCCAGCAGCAAGGCGGGCACGGCCAGCTTCCAGCCGGCCGTATCAAGCCCGGGCGCCATCAGGCGTTCTATGCGCGTGAGCAACGCCCCGCCCCGTGCCGACATCAGCAAGCCGGGCTGGCCCGGCGCGGCCGTGTGCAGCGACAGCGCATGCAGCGCCGTGGCCAGCTGCTGCGGGTCTTGCAGCGCTTGCGCCGCCAGGGCGTCGGCCACCTGTTCCCGTTCGGCCCGCATGCGCGCCGACAGCCACCAGACGACGGGGTGAAAGAACAGCAGCGCCTCGGCCACGCTTTGCAAGAGGTTGACCAGGTAATCCCAGCGTCGCACGTGCGCCAGTTCATGCGCCAGCAGCGCTTCGAGCAAGGCAACCGGCATGCCGCTCAGCAAGGCGGCCGGCAGCAGGATGACGGGGCGCCAGAAGCCCACGGTGACGGGGCTGGCCAGTCCCGCATGCAGTTTCAGCGGAATCTGGCCACTGCGGCGCAAGCCCATGCGCAGCGCCAGCGCATCGAGGCGCGCCTGCCAGATGGCCGGGGCGGCCACGGCCTGGCGGCGCAGCTTGCCGACCCAGGCCAGGCCCAGGCACAGGCGCAAGCTCATCAGGCCAACGCCGGCGCTCCAGGCCAGCACCAGGGCCGGCATCCACGCTTGCAGCGCGGCGCGCCAGGCGGGCGGCGCGTCCAGCGCCAGCCGGGCCGGCGAAGCATCCGACAGCAGCGAGAGCAGGTGCATGGCGGGAATACACAGGCACAGCAACAGCGCCAGCGCGCACGCGGCATAGCGCCAGCGCGCGCTGGCGTCGCGCAGCAGCCAGAGCAGGACGGCGGACACGGCGCCGACGATCACACCCTGCCAGACAAAATACAGCAAGACCCAGCCCAGCGCCGGGACAAGCTTGCCCAGATCAATGCCGAGCTGCAGGTCCAGGTTCATGGCGCGCCACCATCCTTGCCGCGCAGGATTTTTTCAATTTCCAGGCGTTCCGCGTCGCTCACGTGCTCGCGCAGCGCCGTCAGCACGAGCGCCTTGCCGGAACCGGAAAACACCTTGCCGATCAAGTCCTTGAGCAAACTCGTTTGCAGCTTTTCCTGCGCTTCGACGGCGGCATACAGCTGCGGCCGCTGGCTTTCATCGCGGCTCAGCAAGCCCTTGCCATGCATCAATTGCAACTGGCGCAGCACGGTGGCGTAACTGGCGTCGGCACGCTCCGCGGCCAGGGCGTCGTACACGGCGCGGGCGTCGGACGGACCGCGCTGCCACAGGATGCGCAGCAGGTCCAGTTCGGCGGCCGTGGGATGGGGAGTGGAGGTATTTTTCAGCATGCTGCTAGAATACCCAGTCTAGAACGTTCTGTCTAGAACTTTTTTTCTAGACAGTGGAGGCGGCTAGAAATCGCGCAGGCGGTCGAACAAGGCATACAGCGCCGCCACATCGGGCAGTGGCGCCTGCGTCAGCACCTGCTCCAGCGCCACGTAGATTTCATCGCGCTCCACCGTTTCGATGATGCTGGAACGCCGCTCGATCTGGTTGAACACGGCGACATAAGCCGTGACCATCTGCTGCGCCATGGCGTGCACAGTCTCGGAATCGCTCATCCCGTCGAGGGTGCGCGCCGTGGCCAGCAGTTTTTTATACGCCTGCGCGGCCTTCCTGGCATATGCCGCCGAGATGTGCTCGCGGCCATCCCAGTCGCGGAACGGGTTGTCCAGGTTTTCCGCCAGCCACTCGGGCTTGCGCGGCCGCGTCACCGACAGGTTCAAGCCCAGCGCCGCCGCCTTCTTATAGCTGGCCTTGATGGCCTTGGCCGCGTCCAGCGGCAGGCTGGCAAGGTACAGGCTGGACAAGGATGGCAACTGCGCCGGCGTGGGAAAGTCGTCAGGGCCGTAGCCAAACAGTTCATACGCGGTGAACTCTTGCAAGCGGGCCAATGTGGCGATGCTGGCCACGTTCGACGCCAGCCCCGGCTTGCCCCGGACGGTCAGGTCGGTCAGCCCGGGAAAACGCCGCGCCACCACGTCGAAATCCACGGCCGGCATCGCGCTCAGCGACAGGTGCGTCAATTCATCGAGGCCGTGGAATGGCGCCAGGGCGCCGCCACACTGCAGGCGCAGGAAGCGCCCCGCATGCGGGTCGTCGATGCGCAGCGACGGTGACGGCGCGCCATTCAGTATCAGGGTGCTCAAGCCCTCGTTCAGGCGCAGCGATCGCAAGCCTTCGGCATGCACGATGAGGCGGCCGACATTGCTGTCGCTCAGGTCGAGTTCGCTCACCGTCGATGACTGCCACTGCACTTCGCTGATGATCGGATTGCCATTGATATAGGCGGCCAGCGCCGCGCTGCCGTGGCGCGTCTCGATCGCCGTCAGGCAAGGCAGCTGGTCCAGTTCGGACAGATCGCCGAGCGCCTGCAGGACGCCATCGCCGATGCGGCTCGTATTCTGGCGCAGGGTCTGGCCGCCTATGCGCACTTCCTCGCTCGATGCCGCCTTGAAGCGCTGGCGCCTGGCCGGGTCGACCTGCTCCCAGCGGCGCTGGCGATACAGGCTGTCGCCCATGTGCCAGCCGCCGCTGTAGCTCTTTACTTGCGTATCGACCAAGGGCGCGATATTGGCCACCAAGGTGTAAGCCCGCGGCACCCTGGCATTGACGAAACTGTGGTCGTGGCGGCGGTTCCAGAAATAGTAATCGCACACCAGCGGGCGCATCGATTGCACGGCCGCCGCATCGGGCAAGGCGTCGCCCGCCCAGTCCAGCTCCAGGACGGCGGCCAGCGGCGCCCTGCCGGACGAAGCGTCGTCCTCGATGGCGGTGACCTGGCAAGCCACATACTGCTGCAGCCTGGACGAAAACACGCTGTAAATATCTCCAACTTTGGCAAGCACGTCATTTCCTTGTCGAACGGTGAGGCCCGCACAATAGCAAAAATTGGCGGCGCGCGGCGTACGCGCCGCCGGAGCCGCCAGGGTGCTTACCCGGCTCAGTCCGCGTGCAGCTTGTGGTGCATGCGGCGCAGTCCCAGCCACACGGCGGCCGCCACGAACGGCACCAGCGCGCCGACGAGGATTTCCGGATTCACGGGCAGCCCCAGCACCTTGGCCGCCTTGCCCGTGTAGCTGAACAGGCCGATCACGTAATACGAAATGGCGGCAACCGACAAGCCTTCCACCGCTTGCTGCAAGCGCAGCTGCTGCGCCGCGCGGGCGTTCATCGATTGCAGGATTTGCCGGTTCTGCAATTCCTGCACGATGCCCACGCGCGTGCGCAGCAAGTCATTCGTGTTGGCGATGCGCTGCGCCATCGCTTCCTGGCGGCTGGCCATCGCTGCGCACGTGTTCATGGCGGGCGTCAAACGGCGGTCCATGAATTCCTCGACCGTGGGTATGCCCTCGATGCGCACTTCGCGCAACTCGTCGATGCGCGCCTTGACCAGGCCCATGTAGGCTTTCGAGGCGGAAAAACGGTAACTATTGTCGAGCGACAGCTTTTCAATGCGTGCCGCCAGGCGCGTGATGCGGTCGAGCAAGGCTTGCTCGGCTACGCCCTCGTCCGCCTTGCTGGCACCCGGCGCGTCGTCCGTGTCGACCATGGCGGCGGCCAGGGTGGCCAGTTCGTTCTCGATGGCATTGAGCGATGGCGCCGCCTGCATGGCGTAGGGCAAGCCCAGTAAAGCCATCATGCGGTAGGTTTCGATTTCCAGCACGCGCTGTACCAAGCGGCCCGACTGCTGCGAGCGCATGCCCGCGTCGTGGATGACGAAACGGCTGAAGCCGTCGGACTGGATGGTGAAATCCGTCCACAATTCGCCGCCCTGCAGCACCTTGCTGCCGGCCAGGGTATTGCCCTCGAACACGCGCGACAAGCCCTGCATGAAGATCTCGGCCGGGGCGAATGCCTGCTCCAGCACCACGTGGGCGGCCACCATCAGCTTGCCCTTCAAGCCGACCAGCCACTGCTGCGGCAATTGCGCCAGCGGCATGCGCTCGAACGCCTGCGCCAAAGGCAAGGCGCTACCAGGATGCTCGGCGAAGGTGAACGTGGCAAATTCCGTATGGCATTCCCATTTCAGGCGGAAGCGGCCAAAGTCGTAATAAAAATACTTGGCTTCGGCGGCGGGCGGCGTGACGCCGAAATGCGTGCACAGGGCCGCCAGGGTGGCGTGCTGGGCCGCCATATTCGACGCGCCCGGCGCGGCGCTGTCATCCTTGTACACGGCCAGATGGGTGATCAGCTCGGGGGCGTCGAGTTGCAGGAACGGCCGCGAGTGGATTTCCGCGGCCAGCGGCACGCGCAAGGCGTGGTTCAAACTGGAGTTAATCAAGTGCATGATAGCCAAAGGTAAAGTTGCAAAACTGCTTAGACCCGCGCGCGTGCCGATGTGCCCGCGGCGCAGGTCTGATTGTCACAGTGTAACAAAGCAGGAAGCATGCCACTTTTTTCCAAGGCCGATCATGTTGTTTTGATAAGCGCCGTTGCGCCCTGCCCCTCCCCCTGCCGGCTGCCCAGCCACCAGAACGCGGTGGCCAGCGCCACGGCCGACGCCTGTCCCAGCGCCAGCTTGAAGGCGCTGTCGAACAGCAACGGTGCGACAAAACCGGACACCAGCGCAAACACCAGCATCTGCACGAAGTTTTGCAGGGACGCGGCCAGGCCACGCATGCGCGGGAAAATGTCGAGCGTCGACATGGTCATGCCCGGCAAGGCCAGCGACATGCCGAACGCGTACAGCATCACGGGCACGACGGCGAACGGGATGCTGGCCGCGAACCAGTGGTTGTAGAGGATGTTGAGCGCGCCCGTGGCCGCCATGCCCAGAAGCCCCCAGCGCACCAGCACGGCGCTGCTCACCACATGTGCGAGCTTGCCCGACAGCGCCGAACCGAGTACCAAACCGGCCACCATGGGGATGAACATCCAGCCGAACGCCGTTTCCGGCAGGCGCAGCAGTTCCAGGATGAAATGCGGGGCCGACGCGATGTACAGGGCGAAGCCGCCAAAGGCGAAGGCGACGGCCAGCGAACGCAGCAGGAACGCCCGGTGGCGCAAGGCCAGCCAGTAATTGCGCGCGATGCTGGCCGGGTGGAAAGGCTGGCGTTGCTCGACTGCCAGACTTTCCGGCAAGCCTTTCAGGCAGCCGAGCGCCAGCAGCACGGTGACGGAAAAGGTGAACACGAACGTGGATTGCCAGCCGTAGGCCACGTGCAGCCAGCCGCCGATGATGGGGGCGATGGCGGGCGCGACGCCGAACACCATCATGATATTGGCCAGCATCTTTTGCGCGGCCGCGCCCGACAGGCTGTCGCGCACGATGGCTTGACCGATGACCCTGCCCGCTCCCGCCGAAGCGCCCTGCATGCCGCGGAAGAACAGCAGCCAGCCAAAGCTGGGCGCAAACGCGGCGCCGATGGAGCCGACGGCGAAGATCAGCAGCGAGGCGAGAATCACGGGGCGGCGGCCGAAGGAGTCGGACAAGGTGCCGTAGAACAAGGTCATGAAGGCATAGGCGGCCAGGTAGACGCTCAGGGTCTGCTGCACCAGCACGCTGCTGACGTCGAAATGCGTGCCGATCGCGGGAAACGAGGGCAGGAAGGTATCCGTGGCGAACGGGCCCAGCATGGCCAGCCCGGCCAGCACCAGGGTCAGGTTGCGCGCCTTCATGCGCCCGCCTGCGCGGCATATTGACGGCGCAAGCCGTCGAGGGCCGCCAGCGAAAACGCGGCGACGTGCTGCGCGATGCTGGCAATACCCGCCTCGTCATAGGTGATTTCCGGCGCCACCAGTTCATGCACGATGCGCGAACGGGCGTAGAACACGGCTTGGCCGATCACGCTGAATACGCATTTCTGCACCACCTCGTCCGGCATGGCCGGCCCCACCACGCCGCGGATCAAGCCCGTGAACAGGGCGTGCTGCGGGCGCACGTTGCGTTCGGCCAGCTTGTGGATGGCGGCCGTCGGCTCGATCAGCTCGCGCGCCACCAGGCGGCTGAACAGGGAAGCGGGCCCCGCGCGCAGCATGTCGGAGACGAGCGCCTCGATGGCAAGGCGCAACTGTTCCACCGGCGACAACTGCGCCCGCGCGTTGACGGCAGCCACGTCGGCGGCCGAGGCGCGGGCCAGTTCGCGCGCATAGTCGAAGGCGGCCAGGTGCAGCTCTTCCTTGCTATGAAAATAGTAATTGACCATCGCCACGTTGACGTGGGCCGCTACACATATCCTGCGCACGGACGCGAGCTTGTAGCCCTCGTCGGCAAACAGGTCCGCCGCCGCCTGCAGGATGCGCGCGCGGGCCGGTTCGTTTTCTCTTTCTTCCGTCATACCACTCCCATCATTTAAACAGTTGTTTAATATTGTGCGAGAGTATATCAAACAGTCGTTTAACTTTCAGGCGGACGCAAAAAAGCCCGGCGGACCGGGCTTTGCATGGGCATTGTTGCAGCTTAGTGCTTCATCGCCGGCATCGGTGCCGCGGCGGCGCCGAGCGGACGGGCCACGGCATTGACTTCGATGGTTTCGCGGCGCTTGTCTTCACCCTCGACGACGAGGGTCAGAGGAATCTTGTCGCCCGCCTTCACCTGCCCTTTGAGTTCCAGCAGCATCACATGGTAGCCGCCCGGTTTCAATTCGACGGCCTTGCCGGCTGGCAAGGCGATTTCCTTGACCTGGCGCATGCGCATCATATTGTCCGTCATGCTCATTTCGTGGATTTCCGCCACGCCGGCCACGGGCGAGCGCACTTCCAGCAGGCGCATGGCTTTCGGCGCCGTGATCTGCATGAAGGCGCCCGTGGCTTTTTGCTGCGGCACGGTGGCGCGCACCCACGGGTCGGTGATCTGCACGGAAGTCTGGGCAGCGGCGGAGAAGGACAGCACGGTCAGGGCCGTGGCCAGCAGGTTTTTCAGATGGGTCATGATCATTCCTCGGTAGGGTTATAAGGTGTATTTCGATTGCATCAGGGTCTTGATGTCTTGCACGCACTCGTCGCCCGTCAACTGGTGTTTCAAGCCCAGGCGCATGCGTCCCTCTGTGTCGAGCACATAGCTGATGGCCGTGTGGTCCATCGTATAGGAACTGCCGCTCGGCACGCGGCGGTAGAAGACCTTGTAATTGAAGGCCGTCTGCGCCGTCGCCTTCGGATCCGTGCGCAAGCCCAGGAAGCTGGGGTCGAAGGCGCGCATGTATTCGCCCAGCAACTCGGGCGTATCACGCTCGGGGTCGATGCTGATGAAGATCACTTGCAGTTTATCGGCATCCGGCCCCAGCTTCTGGCGGATTTCCAGCGCGCGCGACAGGGCCGTCGGGCACACGTCCGGGCATTGCGTGAAGCCAAAGAAGACCATCACATACTTGCCCTTGAAATCGGCCAGGGTATACACCTTGCCGTCGGGGCCGCTCAATGTGAAGTCGGGCTTGTAATCGCCGCCCGTCAGATCGAGGCCGTTGTAATGGGGTTTTGGCGCTGGTTCGCAAGCGGCAAGCGTAAGCAATCCCGCCGTGCCGGCGAGAAGGAAAAGACGACGTTTCATGGCATTCTGGCCCGATGGGCGTAGTGGATACGGTTAAGACGTGGGAGGCGCGACTGCTGCGTTCAGACAGCCAAAGGGGGGCCGCGCGGGCTGGCGGCCAGCCACGCGAACGGCGCCCGCGGCGCCTGGTAGAACAGGGGCGGATAGTGATCGTGGCCCGTGATGACGGCCAGCGTCGATGACGACGACGGCGGCAAGCCCACGCTGCCCGCATGGCTCATGCAGAACGGGCAATGCTCGATGTGGTGCAGCACGGAATCGGTGGTGGACTTGGCGGCCGGCGCCAGGTCCGCTTGCGTGTAGACGGCGCCGCTGGCCGAGCATATCTCGACGGCGGCATTGTTCGCGTTCGCGTGCAGCGAGGCAAACGCATACGACAGGGATGGCGACAGCGCATTGAGCAGTATCGCCAGGCAGGCGAACCACATATGCCACTGTTTGCGCTTCAATAAGGATCCCATGGCCCCGATTATAACGGAGTCTGGCTATCCGGGCGCCGGCCCGCGCAGGAACAGGCTGGGACGCACGCCGGCCACGTCCACGCAGGCGTCGCAAAACGCGGGGATCGAGGCGAAGCCGGAGCCGGCCGCCACCTGCGCCAGGTCGCGCTCGCCGTGCACGCCGTCGGCGTCCGCCTGCGCCGCCGTGTGCAGCGCGTGCGCCAGGCGCTGCTCGCGCACCAGGCTGAGCAATGCCTCGCCCTCGGAAAACAGGCGCGCCCTGGCCTTGTGCGGCGTCACTTGCCACAGGGCGGCCAGGCGCGCCGCCGTCCATGTGCCTTGCGGCGTATCAAAGATGTGCTGCGCCAGCGCCTGGCTCCAGCGCTTGCCGCCGCCGTGGCCGCCATCCGTTTCCTCGCCTTCCAGCGCCAGGGTGAACACGGCCGGCTTGCCCCGCCCCGGCATCACGTCGCAGGCGAAGCGCAAGAAGGCGGGCACGACGAAACTGTCGCCGCTGGCCAGCTTCTTGGTGGTGATTTCATTGTGCAAGGTCACGAAGCCCTGGCGCACGGTGACGCGCAGCCGGAGCGGAAAGCGCAAGCCCAGCAAATGCAAGGGGTGATCGGAAACGAGGGCCATGCGTCAGGTCAGGATGGTGAACGAGCCGTCAGCATGCCACACATCGCGCAAGCAGTCTGTCATCACAGCGACGCCACGCCATAACGGCGCAAGCCATCGAGGTCGACCACGCGGATGGACTGGTAGGCGATGCTGATCAAGTTCAGCTCGGCCAGATGGCCCAGCGCCTGGTTCACGCGCTGGCGCGAAATGCCGGTCAGCAAGCCGATTTCTTCCTGCGACAGCTCAAGCACGCTGGAGGTGCGCGGATATAACATGGGGTGGAACAGCTGCGCGATCGCTTGCGCCACTTGCGCGTCGACGGCCAGCAGGCGCTGGTTCTGGATGGTGGCGATGAATTGGCCCATGCGCTCGTTCAACTGGCGGATGACGAAGGCATTGAAGGACAGGCTCTCGGCCAGCAGCAGATGGAACAAGTCCACCGGCACGAGGAGGATGCTTGACGCGCGCACGGCCACCACGTCGTAGCGGCGCAGTTCGCGCTTGAGCACGCTCCCCTCGCCGCACCAGCCGCCCGCCGGCACGCCGGAAAACGTGGCGCCGCGCCCGTCGGCATTGTAGACGGCCAGCTTGATCAAGCCCGTGTGCACGCCGATCCAGTGCGCCGACGGTTCGCCGCGCCGCGTGATGAAGGCGCCCGCCTCGTAATGCCGCAGCACGCTGCCGGCACGCAACAGGGTCCGATGCCGGGTATCGAGGGCCGTGAACCAGTCGTGGCTGTCGAGTTCGGGCACGGCACGTTCTGCAATATCGTTGCTATCCATTCCATCCTTCAGTTGTCACTAAGATGACAGTGATTTTCCAGCACCGGTGCTATGCTAACCCCTATCAATCCCGAAACAGGGAGCTACTGAATTCCAGTACCCATATTATTTACCAGGAGACAAGCATGACAGCTGATTTCAATACCGGCCTCGGCAAGAACAGCGCCAATTACGCCGCCCTCACCCCGCTCGACTATATCGCCAGGGCTGCGGCAGTATATGGCAATCGCCTGGCAATTGCACATGGCGCCGTGCGCCAGACGTGGCGCGAAACGTATGCGCGCACGCGCCGCCTGGCGTCAAGCCTCGTCAAGCTGGGCGTGGGCACGGGCGACACGGTGGCCGTCATGTTGCCAAACACCCCCGCCATGGTGGAAGCGAGCTTCGGCGTCCCGATGGCCGGCGCCGTCCTCAACGCCCTGAACATCCGCCTCGACCTGGCCTCGCTGACCTTCATGCTGCGCCATGGCCAGGCGAAAGTCTTGCTGGCCGACACGGAATTCGCCGAGCTGGCGCGCCAGATGGCGGCGCAGATTCCCGGCCTGCGCGTGATCCAGGTCAATGACGTGCTGGGACCGGAAGTGGACGCTTTTTCCGACCTCGACTATGAAAGCTTGCTGGCCAGCGGCGACCCCGATTACGACTGGCAGGGGCCGGCGGACGAATGGGACGCCATCGCCCTCAACTACACGTCGGGCACCACGGGCGACCCGAAAGGCGTCGTCTACCACCACCGCGGCGCGGCCTTGAACGCCCTGTCGAACATCCTGGAATGGGACATGCCCAAGCATGCCGTCTACCTGTGGACCTTGCCGATGTTCCACTGCAATGGCTGGTGCTTCCCGTGGACCATCGCCGCGCGCGCGGGCGTGAACGTGTGCCTGCGCAAGTTCGAGCCGAAACTCGTGTTCGACCTGATGCGCGAATTGCGCATCACCCACTATTGCGCCGCGCCCATCGTGCACGCGGCCCTGGCCAACGCGCCCGCCAACTGGCGCGAAGGAATCGACTGGACCGTGCGCGGCATGGTGGCCGGCGCGCCGCCGCCGGCCGCCATGGTGGCGAAGATCGAAGCCATGGGTTTCGACCTGATCCATTCGTACGGCTTGACGGAAGTGTACGGCCCGGCCGCCATCTGCGCCGAACAGGACGAGTGGGCCGCCCTGTCGCAGGAAGAACGCGCCGTTTTAAAGTCGCGCCAGGGCGTGCGCTACCATTTGCAAAGCGCCGTCGCCGTGATCGATCCGGAAACCATGCAGCCCGTGGCGGCCGACGGCGAACAGATCGGCGAGATCATGTTCCGCGGCAACATCTGCATGAAGGGTTACTTAAAAAATGAAAAGGCGACGCAGGAAGCGTTCGCCGGCGGCTGGTTCCACACGGGCGACCTGGGCGTGATGTATCCGGACGGCTATATCAAGCTGAAGGACCGCAGCAAGGACATCATCATTTCCGGCGGCGAGAACATTTCCAGTGTAGAGGTCGAAGACGCCTTGTATCACCACCCGCAAGTGCTGGCCGCCGCCGTCATCGCCCAGCCGGACGAGAAATGGGGCGAGACGCCGTGCGCCTTCGTCGAGCTGCGCGAGGGCGGCACGGTGACGGAAGCGGAATTGATCGCTTTCTGCAAGAACAACCTGGCCGGTTTCAAGGTGCCGAAAGCCATTTATTTCGGCCCCCTGCCCCGCACGTCGACGGGCAAGATCCAGAAGTTCGAATTGCGCAAACGCATGCAGTCGGACAAGGCCATCGACGTCTAGGCTTAGCCGCCCTTGCCCAGCCACGCCGGCTGCGCCACCACCAGGCGCGACAAGCTGGCGATGCTGGCCACGGCGGCGAAGCCGGCCGCCAGGCACAGCGCATACGTCGTGCCCCGGTTGGCGGAAACCGTGAAGCAATACGCGACCAGCGCGGCGCCCGTCGCTTGCCCGATCAGGCGCGAGGTGGCCACCACGCCGCTGGCGCCGCCGGCCCGCTCGGGCGGCGCGCTGCCCATGATGGCTTTCAGATTGGGCGCCTGGAAAAAGCCGAAACCGATGCCGCACAAGGCCATGCGCCAGCCGATGTCGAACGCGCTGGGGTGGGCCGGTATCCACACGAGTGTCAGCAAGCCGCCGGCAAGCGCCGCCAGGCCGATACCGCCCAGCACGCCCGGCGAATAGCGGTCGCTCAGCCGGCCCGCCACGGGCGCCATCACGGCCACCAGCGCAGCCCATGGCGTCATCAAAAAGCCCGTCTCGACGGGCGAGCGGCCCAGGGTGACTTCAAAATAAAAGGGCAGCGAGACGAAGGCCAGCCCTTGCGCGGCAAACGTGCAGATGGCCGTCAGCGACGACAGCAAAAACAGGGGACGGCGGAACAGGTCGATCGGCAGCATGGGCGCCGCGTGCCCCGCCTGGCGGCGCAGCAGCAAAATAAAGAAGATGACCACGGCCACCAGTTCCGGCAACAGGGTCGAGATGGCCGCGTGGTGGGCGGCGTCGCCGAACAGCAAAATGAGCAAGCCGAAGGCGCCCACGTTGTACAGGGCCGTGCGCGCATCGAGCGTGTGGCCGGACAGTTTGGTCGCCGGCAGCATGCGGCTGGCGAGGAAAAAACCAATCACTCCCAGCGGCACATTGATGGCGAACAGCCATGGCCACGACGCCGTCGCCAGGATCAAGGAGGCGGCCGTGGGCCCGATGGCGAACGCGATGGCCACCACCAGCGCATTGTTGCCGAAAGCGCGGCCCAGCAAGTGTTTCGGATACAGGGCGCGCAGCAGCGCCGTGTTGACGCTCATCATGGCGCTGGCGCCGACGCCTTGAAAAAGCCTTGCCACCACCAGCGACGGCAAGGACCAGGCCAGCGCGCAGGCGAGCGAGGCCACAGTAAACAGGAACATGCCCGCGATAAACACGCGCCGGTAGCCGGCGATCTCGCCGAGGGCGGAAAACGGCAGCAGGGTCGCCACCATGGCCAGCTGGTACACGTTGACGATCCAGACGGAGGCGGCCGGCGTCGTGTGCAGCTCGCTGGCGATGGCCGGCAAGGCCGTGTTGGCGATGGCCGTATCGAGCGAGGCCATGCCCACGCCGATGGCCAGCGCCAGCATGGCCCACACACGGGCGCCGGGCGGCAAGCCGTCCTCGCCCACCATCACGGCTTGCGTTTGTTGCTGCAGATACTGCCGCATACACTACCTGTTCACCTTGCTGATCCGGCCAATACACTAACATGTATGCAAAAACCCTGCAGGACAGGCCCGCTTACTTCTGGCAATCGATGACCTTGAACTCTTTCGAATAACAAATGCGCAACTCGCCCGAGTGCTTTTCATAGCCGAGCCAGCGGCCCTTCAATTGCGGGTTGTGCTGCTTCATCCACTGGAACAGCGCATTTTTCGGCATGCTGGAATCCGGTAATGTCAAGGCCTGGAACAGTTCGCGTTCCTTCTCGAAATACTGCTTGGCCGTATCGAAATCGCAGGCGCCATGCTTTTCCCATTCGCCCTGCAGCAAGGCTTCGCCCGGCTGCATGCACATATAGGGCAGGATCTCGGACGGCGCCAGCTTCGGCAAATTGCCCTTGCAATAGCGCGGGTGCAGTTCCGTCTTGCGCGGCGGCGTCACGGAAATATCTTCGCAGGTGGCGGGATTGTTCGACTGCGCCCACAGGCCATGCACGATCCAGCCGAAGTGGTTGCTCTCGGCGCACTGGAAGGCGGCCTTTTTCGACACGGCGCCACGGCGGCGCTGGCTGTCGCAAAAGCCTGGCGACCACGACAGCGCCAGCATGAAGTAATCGGTGGGCACGTTCGTGCTTTGCTTGTAGCACGTGTTTTTCTCGTCCGACGGCTTGACGTCGTAATCGACATAGCTGACGTTGCGCGGAATGGCGCACGTGGCGTCGGCCGCGTGGACGGCACCAAAGGGCAGGCCGAGGAAGACGGCGGCCAGCGCCGGCAAGACAGAGCGGATTTTCATCGAGTTTCCTTCAAGATATAAAAACGCCGGCAACTGAGTGCCGGCGCGGTCAGAACGAACAACATCAGTCACGGCACCTGACAAAACCGTAGCGAGCGGCAGTGATTTGTGGCCGAGAAGCGCAGCCGTACTCTAGTACGGTGAGCATCGCCGGCCGCAAAGCGCGACGCGCAGTAGGTTTGGTCAGGTGACATCAACTAGCAAACCTTGTGCATCCAGCCGTGCGTGTCCGGTGCCGTGCCGTGCTGCAAGCCCAGCAGGGCTTCGCGCAGGGCCAGGGTGACGGCGCCGTTTTCATTATTGTTGATCGTCATTTCAAAGCCATTGGCCTTGGCCACGCCCACGGGGGTGATGACGGCAGCCGTGCCGCAGGCGAACACTTCGGTCATGCGGCCCGAGGCGATGTCGTCGCGCCATTGCTGGACGGACAATTTCCGCTCTTCCGTCGCATAGCCGAGGTCTTTCGCCATTTCCAGCAGGCTGCGGCGGGTGATGCCTGGCAGCAAAGTGCCCGTCAGTTCCGGCGTCACCACGGTGACCTTCTCGCCATCCTTGTAGACGAAGAACAAATTCATGCCGCCCATTTCCTCGATGTATTCGCGGTGTACGGCGTCCAGCCACACGACCTGGTCGCAGCCCTTCTCTTGCGCTTGCGACTGGGCCATCAGGCTGGCCGCGTAGTTGCCCGCGCACTTGGCTTCGCCCGTGCCGCCCGGCGCGGCGCGCACGAAGTCTTCGCTGATCCACACGGTGACGGGTTTCACGCCTTTCGGGAAATAGGCGCCGGCCGGCGAGGCGAATAGCACGAACAGGTATTCCTCCGATGGACGCACGCCCAGGTAGGGGTCGGTGGCGATCATCAGCGGACGCATGTACAGGCTCTCGCCCGTGTTCTTCGGCACCCAGTTACGGTCTTGCGCGATCAGCGCGTCGCCCGCTTCCAGGAACAGCTCGACAGGGATGGCCGGCATGGCCAGGCGCGCGGCGCTGCGGTTGAAGCGTTCCGCATTTTGTTCTGGACGGAAAGTCTTGATGCTGCCGTCCGGCTGCGCGAACGCTTTATAACCTTCGAAGATGGCCTGGCCGTAGTGCAGCGACGAGGCGGACGGGTCCAGCATCAACGGGCCGTAAGCCTTCAGTTCGCCCTGCTGCCACTTGCCGTCGCGGTAAGGGATCACCACCATGTGGTCGGTGAAGATGCGGCCGAAGGCGGGATTGACCATGCGCGCGGCGCGTTCGGCGTCGGACAGGGGGTGGGCGGACGGGGTGACGACGAGATTCGGTGTGGAAATGGTCATGGCGGCAATGGGAACTAGTGAACAGTATCCCTATTGTAGCGCCTCTGGCGCCCGATCAGGCAAACGCGGATGGCCGGACAAGGAGAGCAAGACGGCGACCCCGCTGCGCGATAAACGGCGCCATCATTTGCGAATGATTCTCGTTTGCGTTACTATGGCAACCTTCCTTCTCACCCGCCATGCCTGACGCCCCGCATGGCGGCGCTTTCGAAAGCCGCCATGACGACCTCCTCCCTTCCACACTCCCTGCAGCGCGCCAGCGTCGACGAGGCGCCGGAGACCAGCCAGCAGCGCCAGCTTGCCGCCAATCCGCCACAACGGCGCTGGCACGGGAACTGGAAGCAGGTGTGGTTTCAACTGCACTGGTTCATCGGGATCACGGCCGGCACGGTGCTGGTGATCATCGGCTTGAGCGGCGCCACCCTGGCCTTCAAGGATGAATTGCTGGACGTGATGAACCCCGGCGTGCGCCATGTCGCCGTGGAAACGCGCGCGCCGCTCACGCCGGCCCAGCTGAGCAACATCGCGGCGGCCGAACACGGCCAGCGCGTCGCCTCGATCACCCTGTATGCGGAGGCGGGCGCGGCGCCCCGCGTCTTCTTCGCGCCGAAGAATGGCCAGCGGCGCGGCGAGTCCATCTATCTGCACCCATACACGGGCGCGACCCAGCCCGCGTTGACGGGCGCGGGCTTTTTCGAGTGGACGGAGTCATTGCACCGCTGGCTGCTGCTGCCGCGCGATCCGGGCCGGCAAGTGGCGGGCGCGCTGGCCCTGTGCCTGCTGGGCATGGCATTCTCGGGCCTGTACCTGCGCTGGCCCCGCCGCCCGCTGGACTGGCGCACCTGGCTGACCTTCGACCCTGCCTTGAAAGGCCGCTCCTTCCTGTGGAATCTGCACGCCGTGGCCGGCACCTGGTGCCTGGTGGTCTACGTGGCGCTGACCCTCACGGGCATTTACTGGAGCTATGACGTGGTGCGCGACCATATCGACGCCTGGGCCGGCAAGCCGCCGAGAATGGCACAGGCGCCCGCGAAAAAGGGCGGCGTCAAGGAGAAGGCGCCCGCCGTCGACGTCGGCCTGGCCTGGAGCAGCTTCCAGCGGCACGCACCCGGCTGGACCCTGGCCAGCATGCGCCTGCCCGTGCGTCCTGGCGAAGCCGTGCAATTCACGTGGCTTGCCAGCGATGCGCCGCACGAACGGGCGCGCAGCCGCCTGAGCATTCTGCCCACCGACGGCGCGGTGACGGAAAACGAACCGTACAGCCAGCAGGCGCTGGGTGCGCGCCTCGTCAACATCATTTATCCGCTGCACATGGGCACGTATTTCGGTTTGCCGGGCCGCATCATCGTTACTCTCGCCAGCCTGGGCCTGCCCCTGTTCGCCATCACGGGCTGGATGTTGTACCTGGGCCGCCGCAAGGCAAAACGGGCTGTGCAGGCGCAGCGCGCCCTGCTGGGCGCAAGCGCGCCGGGTCAGCGGGACACGGGCTTGCCGACCCTGGTAGCCTACGCCAGCCAGTCGGGCCAGGCCGAGCGCCTGGCCCTGGAAAGCGCACGCGCCCTGCAGCAGGCGGGCGTGGCCGTCGACGTGCAGTCGCTGGACCGTTTCGATCCCGCGCAATTGCGCCAATACGAACGGGCCCTGATCGTCGCCAGCACCTTTGGCGAAGGCGAGGCGCCGGACGGCACGCGCCGCTTTGCGCGCCTGCTGCGGCAAACATCGGGCATGCCGCTGGCGGGCCTGGAATTCGGCATGCTGGCCCTGGGCGACCGCCATTACAGCGCCTTCTGCGGCTTTGGCCATGCGCTGGCTCAGCAATTGCAAGCGCTGGGCGCCACGCCCTTGTTCCCCTTGATCGAAGTGGACAAGCACGACGCGCAGGCGCTGGCCGACTGGTCCACGGCGCTGGCCCGCTGCAGCGGCAGCGCCATCGACGCCATCGGCGTGCAGGAAGAAGCGGCGTATGCCGAATGGCGCCTGGCGCGCCGCGTGCTGCTCAACCCGGGCAGCCTGGGCGGCGAGCTGCATGAAATCACCTTGACGGGTCCGGCAGGCGCCAGTTGGGAAGCGGGCGCGCTGGCGGAAATCATCCCCTGCAATGCCGATGGCAGCGAGGGCGACGCCGGCAACGCGCAGCACGCGCCGCGCAGCTACTCGCTCGCGTCGCTGCCGGCCGATGGCGAACTGCAATTGCTGGTGCGCCAGGAACGCCATGCGGGCGACGAGAACGAGGGCCATGGCGTGTGTTCCGGCTGGCTCACGCGCTTCGCGCCGCTGGGCAGTCCCATCCGTTTGCGCCTGCAAGCCAATCCCGCCTTCGCGCCCGCCTTGGTGGACGTGCCCTGCATTTATATCGGCAACGGTTCCGGCCTGGCCGGCCTGCGTGCGCACCTGCGCGCACGCCAGCGGGCGGGGCTGGCCCGCAACTGGCTGCTGTTCGGCGAACGCCAGCAAGCTTTTGACAGCGTCTGCGGCGACGAGTTGCAAGGCTGGCTCGACGCCGGCCACCTGGCCCGCCTGGACCGCGTCTTTTCGCGCGATGGCAAGGATGGCGGCAAACGTGAATACGTGCAGGACCGCCTGCGCGCCACCGCCGGCGAGCTGCGCGACTGGCTGGCGCAAGGCGCGATCGTCTACGTATGCGGCAGCCTGCACGGCATGGCGGCAGGAATCGATGCTGTACTACAAGAAGTGCTGGGCCAGGAAGGTCTCGACGCCCTGCTGGCGGCCAGACGCTACCGCCGCGACGTGTATTGATCTGCCTCAACCCTCCGCCGGCGCCGCCCGGCTATGTGGGCAGGCGCACAGTCAGCGCCAGCCATCGGATTAGAGTGGGGACATCGCGGCATGGCGAACTGCCCGCCGCGCCACCCACTGTCTGCGAGGCCCCCCATGAAAAACCCCTGGATGAGCATGTACCTGAGCGCCGCCAACCGCATCGCCAACACGGCGCGCGGCCACGCCACGGCCGCCGTCAAGCGCGAAGCGGCGAAAAATACGCGGCAACTGACGCAAGTGTGGTTCGATTCTTTCCTGCCCCCCGCAGGCAAGCCACGGCGCAGCCGCAAGGTCAAATAAGCGCCTGGCGCCAGGCGAACTGGTGCGGTGCATCACAGCAATCAGTTGAAGTTCCCATCAGATGGACTAAACTGCAAGCATGGTAGTACATCAGAAAGTGACCGGCAGGCGCCGCATTCCCGCGCCGCCGCCGGGACACCGGGAGACGACCATGTTGACGCTTAAAGTGCTGGCCTGCCTTGCCCTGTCGGCCCTGATGCTCGTACCCCTCGTGTTGCGGGATACGATGCAAACATCGGCCGGGCAGCAAATGCAGGTGCCGAATGTCGATGCGCAGGGCATGTGGGCCCACTGGCCCAAGCAGTAAGGCGCGCGGCTGAGAACAATACGACGCGCGGCTGAGAAAACGTCGCTGACTGCGTTGCCGTGCCTCCTCGGCGTACATTCGTACTGCCTTCGGTCCGGCGCCTTGCCAGCGGCGTTTTTCAGCGGCGCTCGGTAACCTGCTGCATCGTTGAAACCGCTTTGTTGCGGGTGGGACATTGTTTCTCTGCTCCAGCTTGCTTTTTTCCTCCCTTTCTTCACCATATTTTTGATCCAGATCATGGATTTCCCCCTACGCTGCGCCCAAACTGGAACAGTCCGCTTCTCACTGTGACGGACTTAACCTGGAGCATCGGCATGGGTAAATCGGATTGGAAGGATGAGATGGCGCTGGGCGTTCCCGCCATCGACGAGGCGCATGAGGCGCTGTTTCTGGAACTGGCGCGGCTGGGAAAATTGAGCGACCAGCATTTCAGCGTGGCGTTTCGCGAGCTGATCGCGGCAGTGGAACGCGATTTCCGCGAGGAAGAGGATTTGATGGAACAAATCGCCTTTCCCTCGCTGGCCAACCACCGCGAACAGCATGCGCGCGTACTGAGCGGCTTGCACCATGCCTGGGCCGCCGTCGATGAAGGCGACCTGGAACAGGGGCGCCATGCGCTGTCGCTGTTGCCGCAATGGTTGATCTTCCACCAGGCCACCATGGACCTGGCCCTGGCGGCGGCGCTGGAGCTGGTGCAGCGCCAGCCCAACTAGCCTCTACAGCAGCAGCACCGTGGCGTGCTCGGGCAGGACCACGCGGTAGTGTCCCGGGTATTTGTCTTCGCCGTCGAAAATCTTGCAGAACACGGGCTGGCTGATGTCGTTGACGGCCGCTTCGTTCATGGGCAAGGTGGCGATCAGCTGTTCACCATCCATCAACTGCAAGGCGCTGCCCCGCTCGGCCGCGCAAAACGCCAGCGATTGCACGTCGCTGGCGAACGGCCGCTTGTACCAGGGCGTGATGGCCCGCACGGCGCGCCGTGCGTCGCGCAGCACTTGCCCCACGCGCGTGACGTTCCAGGCATCGCGCGCCACGGATGGCTGGAGCACGATATTCGCCGTCAGCTCGCCCCTGCCCTTGTTCACCAGGAAAGTACCGTCCTGCGCGGCGATGTCTTCGTTGAGCGGCACGACAAACACGCCGCCGTCGGACACCTTGATGGGCATCGGCGCGCCATTGCCTTGCAAGGCCACGCGCACGTCGTCGATGGTGGCGCTCAACTTGGCCGGAATCAGGCGCAGGGCCATCACCACGCTGCCGCTCGACACTTGCCACACTTTCCTGGCCGTCAGATAACTGTCGCGGTAGGCCGTGAAGCGCACGCGTGGCGCCTTGGCGTCGCTGCTGGCCGTGACCGTCACCGTTTGCGGGGGCAAGGCGTCCTCTGCGCTCGCCGTCGGCGCAACAGATGTGGCGGACACGGCATCAATGGCGGGCGGCGCGCTGGCGCTCTGCAGCGGCGCGGGAACAGCCGGCGGCGGCGCGTGCTCCTGGGCCTGGCCCAGCGACACGACACACAACCATCCGGCACAAGCGATCCATGTACGCATGCATTTCTTTCAATGAGGAAAATATTTTGTCAGCCCCGGCATTATCGCAGAAGGCCAGGCGATGCGCCGCCCTCGGCCTGCCTGCACGCTTTTGGTGCGCTCGCTTGATTGCTGGACCGCAGCATGCCGCCCGGCTTTTTGCCGCGCATGGCCACCAGCGACCGCTTCGGCGGCCGTCTGGCTGGATGGAAGGCGCCATGCGGCTGAACGTGAATAATTTATTGGATGAACAATACTATCGCAACGCGGGCTTCTACGACGGCGTGTTCTGGGGCCAACCGCGCAACATCAGCCTGTCCGTGCGCACGGCGTTTTAAGCGAGGCGCAACGCATCAGACTGCCGGCGCGCTGCGCCAGTGCGCGGGCGCAGGCAGAGTAAATCCATCGAGCAAAGGGCCGCCCACGGGCGCCAGCACGGCGGCGGCGACTTGCTCGAACGCGCGCTGGCCGGCCGGCAGGTCGCCGGCGACCAGGCGCAGCGCGCCGTCCAGCTGCCCGGCGATGGCGGCGTCGAACGCCTGCAGGCGGCGGAACAGATGCTTGCCGCCGCCGCTCCATGCACCGGCCGCGCGCAAGTGCAGGTCGGCCAGCGCTTCGTACAGCTGGCAAGCGACGGCCAGCGCCTCGCCCGGCTGCGTGCTGTCGACCAGGTCTTCCAGCGCGGTGGTGATGGCGTAGCGGCGCCGCTGCAGGTTTTCCACGTCGAGCACGGGCGGCCCGGCCTTGTCGATGGCGTGCGCCAGCGCGTGCAGCCGGGTGTGGGCGTCGCTGGCGGCGAGGATGTTTTCCCCTTCCACCACCATCCTCGCCAGCGGCACCGTGCCGCCCGGCGCATCCATTTCCTTGCAAAAATACGTAAACGTGGCCAGGTCGTGCGCGAACAGTTCCACCGTGCGCCCTTCGGCGACCCGGGTGTCGCGCCAGGCGCAATCGACGCGGTCGAACAGCAGCAGCAAGTCGATGTCGGAAGTGGCCGTTTGCCGGCCCGTGGCGAACGAGCCGCCGATGATGGCCGCCACGGCCGTGGGATAGCGTTCACGTACCAGCCGCACGGCGATCGCGCGGATAGCGTCATAGGTGGAAATATTTGTCACAGCCAGTGCTCCGTGCCGAAAAAACACTATCCTACACGCGATACGCAGCCGGCCGCCAGCCTGCTACACTGGCGCCATCTGATCAAGGAGGCAACATGGAATACGACTGCATCGTGGTGCCCTCGCCCGTGGGCGAACTGACCCTGGTGGCGCGCGGCGCGGCACTGGCCGCCATCCTGTGGGAAAACGACAAGCCCAACCGCGTGCGCCTGGGCGCGATGCGCGTCGACGACGGTTGCGCCGTGCTGCGGGAAACGGCGCGCCAGCTGCGCGAATATTTCGCCGGCACGCGCCAGCGCTTCGAGGTGCCGCTCGATTTCGCCGGCACCGCCTTCCAGCAGGAGGTGTGGCGCGCCTTGCTGACGATACCGTATGGCCAGACGCGCAGCTATGGCGAGATCGCGCGCCAGATCGGCCGTCCCGCCGCCGTGCGCGCCGTGGGCGCCGCCAACGGCAAGAATCCCATTTCCATCATCGCCCCCTGCCACCGCGTCATCGGCGCCACGGGCGAGTTGACGGGCTTTGCGGGCGGCCTGCATGCGAAGGAAACCTTGCTGGCGCTGGAAGGCATCGCCCTGTCCAGCGACCGCGAAGCGCTGAAGACGGGCCACGCCCGCCGCCGCGCCGTGCACGTCGATACGGCGCAAGGCTGTCTGTTTTAGGCGGCGGCATCGCTCCCCTTGTGGGATACTCACGCCTCCGATCAAAACCACACATCCTATGCCCTACCTCGTCATCCTGTTCTTTGCCGTCCTGTATTTGCTGGCCACCTTCTTTTTCCATATCCCCGTCCTGGTCGCCCTCGTGTATGGCGTGCTGAGCCTGAGCTGCTTCGTTGCCTATGCGATCGACAAGTCCGCCGCCAAAGGGGGCCGCTGGCGCACGTCGGAGCGCACCCTGCTGCTGCTGGGGCTGCTGTGCGGCTGGCCTGGCGCCGTGCTGGCCCAGCAATGGTTGCGCCACAAGTCCAGCAAGCGTTCGTTCCGCACCGTGTTCTGGATCACGGTCGCCCTCAATATCGGGGCGTTCGTGTATTTCAGCATGCATTACGCGGCGCCCGATATCGGCACCGAGGTGGCGCCGATCGAGCTGTAAGACTGTCCTGGCGCCTCACTCGCCCAGCAGGCGCAGCGATTCCAGCCAGTCCGCCTTCCACTCGCGCAGCAAAGGCTGCGTGGCAAACGCCTTCTTCAGGTGCGCCATCGGCACGCGGTGCACGTCGTGCAGGCCGAACGCCAGCGTCACCGGATGCCACAAATGGCTGTTCTTGCCGCCGCGCGAATTCTTGCGCACGCGCGCGCCGTCATCGCCAAAGATGCCCACGCCGCTGGCCAGCCCCTGGTCCAGGTCGACCTTGCCCACGCCGGCAAAGGCGATCAAGATCTGCTCGCGGGCCAGGCCCTTCAGGGCGCTGGGCAAGACTGCGGGCGCGGTTTTCTCCGCTTCAGCAGGATCCGGTTTGGGGTGCTGCAACTCCTTGAGCAAACGCAGCAGATCGCGCTCCTGGAAATGCAAGCCATCGAGCGGCACGCGCAATCCCGGCGCCTTCAGTTCGATGGCGATGTTGCCGGAATCGCGCGTGAAGCGCAGCCAGACGTCATCCGCGCCGGCAGCCAGGTGCTGCTTGTCGCCGATGAACACGACGGGCGCCGCGTAGCGCGTCACGCCGTCGTGGAACAATTCGGCCCATACCGCGCTGTAGTCGAGCCAGACGTAGGGCAAGCCGCCCTGCTCCAGCAGGCGCGCCAGGGTCCATGGCGTGCCCGTCTGTTGCGCCAGCCAGGCACAGGCTTCAAGGGCGGTGGCCCGATACGGCAGGGAGATGGAAGTCATGGCGGTTCCGTAGCTAAAAGTGGAGCGCAGTGTAGCAGACGCCGGCGTCACCCTTCGGCAGGCGCATCCGGCGCGCCATTCTTGCGCGATGTGCTAGGCTGGAAGCATCAGCACGCGCCACGGCCAGTCCGGCCGCCCGGCGCACCACCGCAAGGAGATCACCATGCAGCCGAGCACCAACGCCGCCACCACGCCCACGCCGCCACCGGAGCGCGATTCGCCCACGCCGGCCAGCGAAAGCCACGCCGAACAAGCGCTTGATGAGGCACTGAAGGAAAGCTTCCCCGCCAGCGACCCGATCGCCATTGCCACGCCCAAACCGGCCGGCAAGACAGCTTCCTGAGGCACGCCCCAGCAGCCCCCTTGCGGTGGCCTTTTTTTCCTGAGCTGAATCCGGGCGTCCCATTCCCGCGTACATGGCTATGCCATGACCGAATGAAGTTACGACGCGGAAAGGAATCGCCATGCGGCATTACAGTAAAAAGACGGATCCCATGGAACAGCGCCTGTATCTGGCCCAGCGCATCGACCGGGCCGACGCGCGCTTGCGGCGGCTGAACGAGGCGCTGGCCGATGCGGCGGCGCGCGAACGCTGCGCGCGCTGGATCACGGCCTGGGCCGTGGTGGCGGGCGCCGACGCGCCGCGCGGCATGAAGCTGCGCATCCGCGGCGAATTCATCTTGCTGTGATCAAAGCAAAAGCCCCGCCCAGTGTATGCGCACGGGGCGGGGCCAGTCAGGCCGTCACGCGGCCAGCAGCACTAGTCGCGGTACTGCTCGGGCGTCGTGTCGCCATCGGCGACTTCATACCACATCGCGTTGAGCACGGCGAACGTCGCCGCCAGCGGAAGACCGAGTATCCAGGCGAAATACCACATAGTTATATCCTTTCATTGATTCTTAGTAGGCGTGACCGCTGTCGTCCTTGATGGCTTTTGCGTCAACCTTGCCCCACAGTACTTTATATACCCAGGTCGTGTAGGCCACGATGAGGGGAATGAAGACGGCCGTGACGACCAGCATGATGAACAGGGTCATGTGGCTGGACGAGGAATCCCACACCGTCAGGCTGGCGCGCGGGTCGAGCGACGATGGCAGGATGAACGGGAACATGGCCGCGCCCACGCCGAGGATGATGCCGGCGATGCCAGCCGCGCTGGCCAGCAAGGCGGGCACTTCGCGGCGCGCGCGCAGGAAGGCGAACGCCAGCAAGGGACCCAGCAAGCCCAGCGCTGGAGCGATCCAGGTCCACGGATGGGCGGCAAAGTTGAGGAACCAGGCGCCCACGTGCACTTGCGCCGTTTTCAACATGGGGTTCGACGGACCGTCGACGACGGCGGCGCTGGTGACGCGGTAGCCATCGACCCACAGCCACAGGGCCACGCCGGCGGCCGCGTACAGCACGACGGTGGCGATCGCCGCCACGCTGCCGTAGCGGCGCGCACGTTCCGCCACGGCGCCGTCCGTCTTCAGCTGCAGCCAGGTGGCGCCGTGCATCACCAGCATGGCCACCGAGACGAGGCCGCACAGCAAGGCGAACGGGTTGAGCAGCGCAAAGAAGCTGCCGTCATAGAAGATGTGCATGTCCGGCGAGAAACGGAATGGCACGCCTTGCAGCACGTTGCCGATCGCCACACCGCAGATCAGGGCCGGCACGAAGCCGCCCACGAACAGGGCCGCGTCCCAGCGCGCGCGCCAGCGCGGGTCTTCGCGCTTGCTGCGGAACTTGAAGGCCACGGGACGCACGATCAGCGCCACGAGGATGACGAACATGGCCAGGTAAAAACCCGAGAACGAAACAGCGTACAACTGCGGCCAGGCGGCGAAGATGGCGCCGCCGCCGAGGATCAGCCACACCTGGTTGCCTTCCCACACGGGACCGATGCTGTTGATGACGACACGGCGCTCGAGGTCCGTCTTGCCGACGAAGGGCAGCAAAATGCCCGTGCCCAGGTCGAAGCCGTCCGTGATGGCAAAGCCCACCAGCAAAATGCCGATCAGCAGCCACCAGATCAGGCGCAGTGTTTCGTAAGAAATCATTTCATGCAAAATCATGGTCTGGCCCTCCTCAGGCGCGTTGAGTATGAATGGCTGCGGGAGCTGGCATGGGGGCCGGCGCCGTCTCTTGCGGCCCCTTGCGGATGGCCTTGAGCATGAGCTTCATTTCAATGATCAACAGCACGGTGTAGATGGCGGCAAAGCCGGCGATGGTGATGAGCAAGGTCGTCGCGCCCAGGTTGGAGACGGCCACGGCCGTTGGCAGCACGCCTTCGATGACCCACGGCTGGCGGCCCACTTCGGCCACGATCCAGCCCGCCTCAATGGCCACCCACGGCAGCGGGATGGCGAACACGGCCAGTTTCAGCAGCCAGCGGTGCTTGTCCAGCGTGCGGCGCGTCGACAGCACGAAGAAGGTGCCGGTGAGCAAGATAAAGAACATGCCCAGGCCCACCATCACGCGGAAGGACCAGAACAGCGGCGCCACGGGCGGCACGGTATCGAGCGCCGCCTTGCGGATCTGCTCGGGGGTGGCCAGGCGCGGATCGTCGACGTAGCGTTTCAGCAGCAAGGCGTAGCCCATGGACTGGCCTTTCGACTCGAACACGTCCTTCGCGTCCTGCGGCACGGGGCTGCCTGGCGCCACGCCGCGGATGGTTTGCAGCGCGTCATACGCCTTGATGCCATCCTTGATCAGCAGCTCGCCACGGTCGACCAATTGCTCGATGCCGGGAATTTCCGTCGTCAGCGAGCGCGTGCCGATCAAGCCCATCACCATCGGGATGTGCACCGCGTAATGCGTCTCGCGCGCTTTCGCGTCCGGGAAGCCGAAGGCCGTGAAGGCGGCCGGGGCCGGCTCCGTGGTCCACATGGCTTCGATGGCGGCCAGCTTCATCTTTTGATGTTCGGACGACAGGTAGCCGCTTTCATCGCCCAGCACCACCACCGACAGCGAGGCGGCCAGGCCGAACGAGGCGGCCACCGTCATCGAGCGCTTGGCCAGCTGCACGTGGCGCCCCTTCAGCAGATACCAGGCGGAAATCCCCAGCACGAAGATCGCCGCCGCCGTATAGCCGGCCGACACCGTGTGCACGAATTTTGCCTGTGCCACCGGATTCGTCAGCACGGCGCCGAAGTCCGTCACTTCCATGCGCATGGTCTGCGGATTGAAGGCCGCGCCGACGGGATTTTGCATCCAGCCGTTGGCGATCAGGATCCACAGGGCCGAGAAGTTCGAGCCGATGGCCACCAGCCAGGTCGTGACCAGGTGGCCCCGCTTCGACAGCTTGTCCCAGCCGAAGAAGAACAGGCCGACGAAGGTCGCTTCCAGGAAGAAGGCCATCAAGCCTTCGATGGCCAGCGGCGCGCCGAAAATGTCGCCCACATAATGGCTGTAATAGCTCCAGTTCATGCCAAACTGGAATTCCATGACGATGCCCGTCGCCACGCCCATGGCAAAGTTGATGCCAAACAAGACACCCCAGAACTTGGTCATGTCGCGCCAGATGGGGCGGTTCGTCATCACGTAAACCGTCTCCATGATGGCGAGGAGCACTGACAGGCCGAGCGTCAGCGGAACGAATATAAAGTGGTACAGGGCTGTCAGCGCGAACTGCAGTCTGGATAAAGCGACAATATCGAAGTCCATATGATTTCCTTGGTGTTTCCCTACTGTAATTGTAAACTTGGTATCTATCTGATGCCGCTCGATTGCTTCCGCCAGCTTCTGGCTGGCGTGCGGCACCGCCTGTCTCCGTTCTGGTTAGTTAATCTCCACGCAAGCCGGCCAGCGCCGCCTCGAAGGCGGGCGTGCCGCGGCGCGCGTCGCCCACGATACGGCCATCGCGCAGACTGACGAGCCGGTCCGCCAGCGCCGCCTCGCGCCGCAAGTGGGTTGCGATCAGCAAGCTGCGCCCTTCGCTGCGCGCCCCCAGGCGCCGCAGGACGTCGATCGCCACCTGCGTATTGAGCGCCTCGGTGGCTTCGTCCAGCAGCCACAAGGTCGATTCGTGCAGGAACAGCCGCGCCAGCGCCAAGCGCCGCGCCTGGCCGCCCGACAAGCCCAGGCCGCCCTCGCCCAGCTGCGTGTCGAGTCCGCCCGCGAAGGCGCGCACTTCCTCGTCCAGGCCGGCCGCCTGCAGCGCCGCCCACAGCTGCGCATCGCTGGCGGACGGGTCGGCCAGGCGCAGGTTGTCGCGCAAGCTGTCCTGGAACAATTCCGTCTTCTGCGTGAACAGGCAGGCGCGCGGCGCGCTCACCTTGCCCGACAGCGGCGCCAGCTCGCGCGCGGCGATGGCCAGCAAGGTGGACTTGCCCGCGCCGCTGGGGCCGATCACGGCCACGCGCTCGCCCTCGCCGATATGCAGCGTTACCTCATGCAAGATGGCGATATGGCTGCCCGCATGCGCGGCGCTGACCTGTTCCAGGCGCAAGCCCGGCGCGGCGTCGACGGGCGGCTGGGGCACCTCAGCACCCAGGCGCGGCGCCAGGCGGCGCATGGCCAGCAGCATGCGGCCCGCCTCCAGCGCGCCGCGGCGCAGGCCCGCGAACGGTTCCACGGCCGTCAGGGCGATCAGCAGGGCCAGCGCCGCAGCCGGCACGCTCAGCATTTGCTGCTGCACCAGCGCGGCCACGGCCAGCAGCACGCCGGAAAGCAGCGTGCTGCCCGCCACGCCATACGCGGCGCCGGCCGCCGTCTCCAGGCGCTGCAGGGCGACATCGGATTGCGCCAGCGCGCCGTCGATCTGCCCCAGCGCGGCGCATTGGGCGTCGATGCGTCCCGCCATCACCAGGTCCGTCTGGCCCGCCACCAGGTCGATGGCGCCGGAGCGCAGCCTTTCGATGGCGCGCGAGCGCACGATGGCGGGACGGCGGGCACGCTGCGCCACGATCCAGCCGATGCCGCCGCCGGCGGCCAGCAGCCATGCGGCCAGGCCCAGGCCCAGCTGCCACTGCATCACGCCCAGCGCCACGCCCGCCAGCAAGGCCGCGCACAGGGCCGTGAAGGCGGGCACCAGCAGGCGCAGGTACAGCGATTCGAGCGCATCGATATCGGCCGTCAGGCGGAACAGCAGCTTGGCGGGCTGGCGCAGCAAGCGGCTGGCCGCTTGCGGACGCGACCAGCCGCGAAACAGTTGCACGCGAATGCCGGCCAGCGCGGCGAACGTGGCGTCGTGCGTGACGAGCCGCTCCGCATAGCGCGATCCCGTGCGGCCGATGGCCAGCAGGCGGATGCCGGCCGACGGGCCGAACACGTCGAACAGGATGGCCGTCGAGGCGTGCAGGCCGGCGATCGACGTGGCCGTGATGAACCAGCCGGACAAGCCCAGCAAGGCCATGCCGGCCACCGTCGTCAGGGCCGCCAGCATGGCGCCGCAGATCAGCTTGCCGGGCCGGGCCAGCAGCAATTGGCGCAGCACGGGGTTCGCTATGAGTGAATTTTTCATGCGCGCGCCTCTTCCTTCCGCACTTGCGCCTGCGCATCGACCTGCACCGTGCGCTGCAGGCGCCCGGCCAGCACGGGGTCGTGCGTGGCGACGAGCATCGTCTTGCCTTGCGCCAGCTCCAGCAAGGCGTCCGTCACGCGCGCCGCCGTTTCGCTGTCCAGGTGGGCCGTCGGTTCATCGACCAGCAGCAAGTCCGCATGCGGATGCAGGGCCACGCGGGCCAGGGCCAGGCGCACGGCTTCGCCGCCGGACAAGCCCTGCCCTCCATCGCTGAGCATGACGGCCGGCTGCGCCTGCGCCACCGTGGCCAGGTCGGCTAGGTGCAGCGCCTGCGTCACTTGCGCGGCATGCGCGCCTGCGCGGCCCAGGGTCACGTTCTGGCTCACGGAAGCGGCAAACACGTGCGGACGCTGGCCCATCCACGCCATGCGCTGGCGCAAGGTATTCACGGTGCCGTCGGTCAGGCGCACGCCGCCGATGCGGATCTCGCCGCCGCTGGCGGGCAGCAGGCCGGCCAGCAAGGACAGCAAGGTGGTCTTGCCGGCGCCGCTGGCGCCCAGCAGGGCCACGTGTTCGCCGGCGCACACGGTCAGGTCGAAACGGTCGAACACGGGCGCCTCGCCGGGATGGGCAAAGCGCAATTGCCGCAGTTCCACGGCGGGCGGCGGCGCCACCGCCATGGCGGCGGCGGAGACGGCGGCCGCTGCCACGCCGGCGCCTGGCAGGGGCACGCCATCGGCCGCCAGGTCGTGCAGGCCGGCCAAGCCCGCTTCGCCGGCCGCCTTGTCATGCCAGACGGCGGCCAGTTCGCGCAAGGGTTCGAAGAATGCGGGCGCCAGCAGCAGGATGAACAAGCCCTGCCCGAGCGTCAGTTCGCGGCCCCAGGTGCCGAAATGGATGCTGCCCAGCAAGGAGAAACCGATGAACGCGGCCACCATGGCGACACCGAGCGCGGAAAACAGTTCCAGCACGGCGGACGACAGGAAGGCGATGCGCAGCACCACCATCGTGCGCCGGCGCACGGATTGCGACGAGGCGTCCAGCCGTGCCGCCGTGGCGTCGACGGCGCCCAGCGCGCGCAGGGTGGCCAGGCCGCGCAGGCGGTCCAATAAAAAGGCGTTCATGCCGCCCATTTCCACCATCTGCGCGCGGCTGGCCGCCTGCGCGCCCATGCCCACGAGGGCCATGAAGACGGGAATCAACGGTGCGGCGATGAGCAGGATCAGCGCGGCGATCCACGACAAGGGCGTCACCACGGCGAGGATCACGAGCGGCACGAGCATGACTTTCCAGCGCGCCGGCTTGTAGCGCACCAGATACGGCACGATGGCTTCGGCCTGCTCGGCGATCACGCTGGCCGCCTGGCCCGACTGGGCGCGCTGGCGGTCCAGCGGCGAACGGTGCGCCAGCGCTTGCGCCACCTGGGCGCGCAAGGCGGACAGGTGCGCGCGCGCCGCCCCGTACATGCGCCGCGCGCCCCACGCTTCGCAGCCGGCGCGCAGCACGCCCAGCAACAGCACGCCGGCGGCCGGCGCCAGCGCCGCCCGCCAGGCAGCGCCATCGAGCATGGCTTGCACGGCCCAGGCCAGCAAGGCCGCTTGCGGCAGCCACAGCAAGGCGGCGGCGCCTTGCGCCAGGCTGGCGACACGGGGAAGAATAAAGCGGGGCAAGGACAGGGGCGTGGTCGGCATCTTCTATACTTCTTGAGTTTTCAGAATTTTCTGTAAATTCGATTTTTTGTATAATACTGCGAAACATGACATATATCAATTGACCCTGCCGGTGTGGCGTGAAAAAATTCAGATAATTATGAAAACTCAACATATCCAAATGACCCCGCTGATCCTGACCTTCGTCAGCCATTTCGGCGAGATGGGCAGCCGCTGGGGCTTCAACCGGACGGTGGGGCAAGTGTACGCCTTGTTGTTTGTCGCGGAGCACCCTTTGCACGCGGACGAAATCGCGGAGCACCTGAGTTTTTCGCGCTCGAACGTGAGCATCGGCTTGAAAGAGTTGCAGGGCTGGGGCTTGATCCGCCAGTCGCGCATCCCCGGCGACCGGCGCGAGTATTTTTCCTCGCTGGGCGACGTGTGGCAAATCTTCCGCGTGGTGGCCGCCGAGCGCCGCCGCCGCGAAGTGGCACCCACCCTGACGGTGCTGCGCGAATCGCTGCTGGCGCCGGCCACGGAACCGGTGGACCAGTATGCGCAGGAACGCATGCGTGAAATGTATGAATTGGTCGACCTGGCCAACACCTGGTTCGACGACTTGCAGCGCCTGTCGCCCGAGTCGATGGCGCAACTGATGAAAATGGGCGCCAAGGTACAAAAGCTGCTCAATGCCAAGGATCGCCTGTTTGGCGCCAGTAACAACAGCGACTGAAGCACCCTCCCCTTCCCGAGCCGAGACGCCGCTGGCGCGTCTTGTCACGCCATGTCGAAGCGTCATGTCGGCCAGCGCTAGCACAGCCATGCATAGCCGTATGCGATATTATCAAGAAAACCAATAGAATTATTAAAATTGTATTAGTCTGAATCAAGAGTAAGCTTGCATTTGCGTACTCACTACGCGCAGGAAATAGTTAAAAAAAGGGCAATGGGATGACGTCCCCGCCATGCAGGGACGCGTCCCAGTATTGTGAAGCGACTGTCTTCTACAAAGGGGATTTTCATGAAAAGCGTAAAGAGCATTGCCATCAAGGCATCCATGCTGGCCGCAGTGACCGTGCTGGCAGGTGCGGCGCAGGCGGCCACCTGGGTGGATGTTGGGCCGGCCAGCGGTTTCAGCATCGCCGGCAGCACCGTCACTTACTCACCATCGCCGGCACTGCAGGTGAAATATTATGACGACAATCTCGTGCCGCAGAGCCCATCCGACATCCAGGGTTACATCAATGGCGTGTTCGGCACCAGCCTGGGCGCCGCCGTCTCGTATTGCGACAACGCCACCTCGGGCTGTACCGCCGGCACCACGGCAGGCTTGAGCGGCGGCGTCAATTCCTATACGAGCGCGGCCGCCTATGACTACCTGGCCATCCACTTCGGCCAGGGCGAACTGGTGTTCCACTGGGCCGCTCCCGTGGCTGCCGGCACCACCTTCACGGTGGCGGGCCTGCCCAAGGACCTGAGCAATTACAGGGCCTTCATTTCCGCCGTGCCGGAACCTGAAACCTATGCCATGCTGCTCGCGGGCCTGGGCCTGCTGGGCTTCCTGGCACGCCGCCGCCAGGGAAAGTAAGCCTCGTTTGCGGCAGCGGCGTACCAGCACCCGCTGCCGCCTTTCACGCCAGCCGCATCTTTACGCCGCGCTTACGGCGCCAGGCCCGCTTTTTACACCATCTTTAGACTTCCCTCGCTATGCTCGACGGCATCCACTGCCGATTGACGAGGGAAATCTCATGCATGAACCACCGTTTCAGCCACGCGCGCGCAGCGTGATCCGGCGCCACCTGCCCGTGCGGGAACGGCTGCGCCTGGCCCGGCTGGCCAGCAAGAAAATGGTATCGATATTGTCCGCGCTGCTGTGCGCGGCGCCGCTGTTGTATTTGCTGAGCGTGGTGCTGTTTGCGCAGCCGTGACACGACAGGCAGGCGAGCGATGGGAGATGGACAGTGACGGCATGCGACAGGATGTCGCCTGCATGGCCAGCATGAGCTGGTCCGCCCAGAGGGAATCGAACCCCCATTCACGGTTTAGAAGACCGTTGTCCTATCCGTTGAACGATGGGCGGAAAGGTGCAATATTTTAATCCATGCGCGCCAGCAATGAAATACCTGCGCGGAATAGAAAACGGGCTGTCATTTCTGACAGCCCGCTGATGACTTTGGTCGGAGTACAAGGATTCGAACCTTGGACCCCCTGGTCCCAAACCAGGTGCGCTACCGGGCTGCGCCACACTCCGAAGACAAGATAATAACGCCCCCACCCAATTTCGTCAATTGCCATAGACGAATTAGATGGAAATAACTATCGGCGCTTGCTTGAAGAGGCTTGTTGAAAACGTTCAGGGCAAGGCGCGCCGCCGAAGACAGTACGCTAGTACGGCAAGGCAGTGCAACGCCGCCCTGGGCGTTTTCAGCTGCCGACTTTATCGGCGATGCGGCGCGCCATCGATTCGGCCTGATTCTTATCCTTCGCTTCCACCATCACGCGGATCAGCGGTTCCGTGCCCGAAGCGCGGATCAGCACGCGGCCCGTGTCGCCCAGCTCGGCCTCGACCAGTTCCTTCTCGGCCACCATGGCGGCATTTTTCCGCCAGTCGAAACCGGGCGCCACGCGCAGGTTGATCAGGGTTTGCGGGAACAGCACCAGCTCGGCCAGGCATTGCTGCAGGCTCTGGCCGCTGCGCTTGAGCGCGGACAATACTTGCAGCGCGGAGACGATACCGTCGCCCGTCGTGTGCTTGTCCAGGCACAGCAAATGGCCGGAGCCCTCGCCGCCCAGTATCCAGCCCTTTTCCTGCATGACTTCCAGCACGTAGCGGTCGCCCACCTTGGCGCGCGCAAAGCCGATGCCCCGCTGCTTGAACAGCACTTCCAGCGCCATATTCGTCATCAGGGTGCCCACGGCGCCGGCCACGGGGCCCGTCGCCAGGCGGTCCTTGACCATGACGTACAACAACTCGTCGCCGTTATACAGGCGGCCCGTGGCGTCGCACATGATCAGGCGGTCGGCGTCGCCGTCGAGGGCGATGCCGAGATCGGCGCCATGCTCGACGACGGCCTCGGCCATGGCCTTGGTCGCCGTGGCGCCGAAGCCCGCATTGATGTTGAAACCGTCGGGCTTGTTGCCGATGGCGATCACTTCCGCACCCAGCTCATGGAACACGTGGGGCGCAATATGGTAGGCGGCGCCGTGCGCGCAATCGACGACGATCTTCAGGCCACGCAAGTCCAGCTCGTTGGGGAAGGTGCCCTTGCAAAATTCGATGTAGCGGCCCTGGGCATCGTCCAGGCGCTTGGCGCGGCCCAGCTTGTCCGACGGCACGCAAGCCATGGGCTCGTCAAGCGCCGCTTCGATTTCCAGTTCCACGCTGTCGGGCAGCTTGGTGCCCTGGCCGGAAAAGAACTTGATGCCATTGTCATGATAGGGATTGTGCGAAGCGGAAATGACCACGCCGGCCGACAGGCGCAGCGCCCGCGTCAGGTAGGCGATCGCCGGGGTCGGCATGGGGCCGGCCAGCATCACGTCCACGCCGGCCGCCGACAGGCCCGCTTCCAGCGCCGCTTCCAGCATGTAGCCGGAAATGCGCGTGTCCTTGCCGATCAGCACAGTCGGGCGCGCCTTGCCGCCTTGCGTCTTGGCCAGCACCTTGCCGGCCGCATAGCCGAGGCGCATGACGAAATCGGGGGTGATCGGAGCCGTGCCCACCAGGCCGCGGATGCCATCGGTGCCAAAATATTTACGCGTCATCGTATTTCTCTTTTTGTTGTTTATAATAAATCTTACAGGCTCAGTGCGCCATGCGCCAGACCTTCAGCGCATCGACGGTTTCAGCAACATCATGCACACGGATAATTTCCGCACCTTGCGCTACCGCAGCAAGCGCCCCGGCAACACTGCCGGCCAGGCGCTGCTCGACGGGACGTCCCGTCACGGCGCCTATCATCGACTTGCGCGACAGGCCGGCCAGCACGGGCAGGTCCAGCTCGCTGCGCAACTGGCGCGTGGCGCGCAGCAAGGCATAGTTCTGCTCCACCGTCTTGCCAAAACCAAAGCCGGGATCGACGCACAGGCGTTCGCGGGCGATGCCGGCCGCCGTCAGCGTCGCGATGCGCTCGCGCAGGAAATCGGTGACTTCGCGCACCACGTCCTCGTACTGGGGCTGGTCCTGCATGGTTTGCGGCACGCTTTGCATGTGCATGATGCACAGCGCGCAATCGCTGTCGCGCACGGCCTCGATGGCGCCCGGCGCGCGGAAACCGTTGATGTCGTTGATCATGTCGGCGCCCGCCAGGATGGCTTCGCGCATCACTTCGGGTTTATAGGTATCGACCGACAGGGGCTTGCCGCAATCGCGCAAGGCGTACAGCACCGGCATGACGCGCTGCAGTTCGTCTTGCAGCGGCAACGGCGGCGCGCCGGGGCGGCTCGATTCGCCGCCGATGTCGATGATGTCGACGCCATCCTGCATCATCTGCTCGGCGCGCGAGATGGCAAATTCCAGGTGCTGGTACTGGCCCGCATCGGAAAACGAGTCGGGCGTGATGTTCAGGATGCCCATCACCAGCGCCTGCGTGCCCTGCAGGTTGAAGCCGAAGCGGCCGAATTGCAAATAGTGTCGCATGTGAATCTTTGTAGTCGTCTGGGAAATCTGGCGCGCCAACGAAAAAGGGCAAGGATCGCTCCTTACCCTTTTGATGGCGCGCCGCCGGTCAGGGCGGCCGTTATCAGGCTGGCGCCGTCACGTTCGGCGAGATGCCGCCCGTGCCGCTGTCGCCCGCATTGCGGCGTGGCGGAATGACTTTCGGTGGACGCGGCTCCAGGCCGGCCATGATGTCATTGATTTGCTCTGCATCAATGGTTTCCCATTCCAGCAAGGCCTTGGTCATCATTTCGACCTTGTCGCGATTGCTTTCCAGCAAGGTGCGCGCCAGAGCATATTGCTTGTCGAGAATGTTGCGGATTTCAGCATCGACCTTTTGCTGGGTCGCTTCCGAGATCGTCTTGGTGGCGCCACCGAAGAAACCTTCGTTTTCGCTGTCTTCGTAGACCATCACGCCCATGCTGTCGGACATGCCGAAGCGGGTCACCATGGAACGGGCCAGCTTGGTGGCACGCGAGAAGTCGTTCGACGCGCCGGTGGACATTTGTCCCACGAAAATCTCTTCGGCGATACGGCCGCCGAACAGGATGGAAATTTCTTCCAGCATCTTGTCCTTATAGGCGGACAAGTTGTCGTGTTCCGGCAACTGCCAGGTCAGGCCCAGGGCCCAGCCGCGCGGCATGATCGTCACTTTATGCACGGGATCGGCCTTCGGCAGCAGCTTGGCGACGACGGCGTGACCGGACTCATGGTAAGCGGTATTGCGACGCTCTTCCTCGCGGATGATCATCGATTTACGCTCAGGACCCATGTAGATCTTGTCTTTCGCATCTTCGAAGTCCGCCATTTCCACCAGGCGCTTGCTGCGGCGGGCGGCGAACAGGGCTGCCTCGTTGACCAGGTTGGCCAGGTCCGCGCCCGAGAAACCGGGGGTGCCGCGGGCCAGGATATCGGCTTTCACGTCGGTACCGATAGGCACTTTGCGCATGTGCACGTTCAAGATCTGCTCGCGGCCGCGGATATCGGGCAAGCCGACGGAGACCTGGCGGTCGAAACGGCCCGGACGCAGCAAGGCTTTGTCGAGCACGTCGGCGCGGTTGGTGGCGGCCACGACGATCACGCCGGAGTTCGCTTCAAAACCGTCCATCTCGACCAGCAACTGGTTCAAGGTCTGTTCGCGTTCGTCATTGCCGCCGCCCATGCCGGCGCCACGGTGACGGCCGACGGCGTCGATCTCATCGATGAAGATGATGCACGGCGAATGCTTTTTCGCGTTTTCGAACATGTCGCGCACACGGCTGGCGCCCACGCCGACGAACATTTCCACGAAGTCGGAGCCGGAAATCGAGAAGAACGGCACCTTGGCTTCGCCGGCGATGGCGCGCGCCAGCAGGGTTTTACCCGTGCCCGGCGGACCGACCATCAGCACGCCGCGGGGAATGCGGCCGCCCAGTTTCTGGAATTTGCTCGGATCCTTGAGGAAGTCGACCACTTCGTTGACTTCTTCTTTCGCTTCGTCGCAACCGGCGACATCGGCGAAGGTGACGGTGTTGCTGGCTTCATCCATCATGCGCGCCTTCGACTTGCCGAACGAGAATGCCCCGCCCTTGCCGCCGCCCTGCATCTGACGCATGAAGAAGACCCACACGCCGATCAACAGCAGCATGGGGAACCAGGAAACAAAAATAGTTTGCAGGAAAGACGCTTCCTCGGGCGGACGCACATCGAAATGCACGCCATTGTCGCGCAGGTCGCCGATCAGGCCCTTGTCGAGGCTGGTGGCGGTGGTACGCACCTTGGTGTCGTCCATCAGCTTGGCGGTGATCGACGAACCTTCGATCACGACATCCTTGACGCGCTTGGCTTTGACTTCATCCAGCAAATCGGAATAAGCGATGGCCTTGCTGCCGCCTGTGGCGCCATGACTGTCGAATTGCTTGAACAGCATGAACAACAGCAGCAATACGACTACCCAGATGGCAGATTTGGAAAACATGTTATTCACGAAGACTCCTTGGATGCAGAGCGCATCTCTTTACCTATAGCTAGAAACACGATTTTACTCGCAATAAGCGGGCCGTGCCAAAGCCCGCCGATCCGTGCGCGCGAAAAAACCGCGTTCACGCAAAAAAAGTGCAGTATAAACAATTTAGGCTTTTATACCATCGGACGCTACCGCACTTCTCGTTCCCATGTGCGGATTCCCGCTTAAATATCAAGGGTGGAATCATCTTCTTCCACGGCATTTTTCAGCGGATTCTTGATGCCGCGCCCCATCAGGAAGATTTCCGACGATTTATCGCGGCTGGCCTTGGGCTTCTTCTGCACCACGACCTTGAATTCGGCGCGGAATTTCTCCACGATCTGGCTGAAACCCATGTCTTTGAAGCATTTCACCAGCAGCACGCCGGACGGCTTCAGGTGCAATTGCGAGAATTCGATGGCCAGGTCGATCAAATGTTCCATGCGCGCGGCATCCGCCGTGGCGATGCCCGACAGGTTGGGCGCCATGTCCGACAGGACCAGGTCGACCTTGCGTCCTTGCAACACCACTTCCAGCTGGCGCAGCACGCGCGACTCGCGGAAGTCGCCCTGAATGAAGTGGAAATCGGCGATCGGCTCCATTTCCAGCATGTCCAGGCCAATCAGGGTACCATTGACCCCGCCGCCGTCCTTGCCGGCCAGCTTGCGCCGCGTGTACTGGGCCCAGCTGCCAGGAGTGCAACCCAGGTCGACAATCACCTGGCCAGGTTTGATCAGTTTCTCGTCTTCATCGATTTCTTTGAGCTTGTATGCTGCCCGGGCGCGGTAGCCCTCTTTTTGCGCCAACTTCACATAAGGATCATTTATGTGGTCGTGCAACCAGTTTTTGTTTAATTTCTTCTTTGCCATTCGCGTAGAATACTGCTTTTAAGGGAATTACTAAATATTATTATGCTAAAACTTACACCCGTAGAGCGCAGCGCACTGCGCGCCGAAGCACACGCGCTGAAGCCTATCGTCATCATTGGCGAAGCGGGCTTGACACCTGCTGTCCTCAAAGAGATCGACCTTGGCCTGGATTCGCACGGCCTGATTAAAGTCCGCGTGTTCGGCGACGACCGCGAAGCCCGCGTCGGAATGTACGATACGATTTGCGGCAATCTCGGCGCCGCCCCGGTACAACATATTGGCAAACTGCTGGTAATCTACCGTCCGAAAAAAGAAGTGGTTAAGGAGAAGGTCAGCGCCGGCAAAGGCATGCGCGAAGTGACCATCGTCAAGGCCAGCGCCAGCGGCACCAAGCGCCCCAGCGTGACGAAAGTCATGATCAAGGGCAATGAGCGCGTTACCGAAGGCGGTTCCATCAAGCGTGCCAAGCCACGTCAGAAGAGCGCCAAGAAAAGCGCACTGGGCAGCAAGTAAGCCTGTTCACCCGGCCACCGCCAGGCGGCCGGGCTTGAAACAAGAAGCGGAGCACGGGATCTTCCCTGCTCCGCTTTTTTTTTGCTGCTGATTCAAGCTTACTGCTGTTTCCAGATCAGCACGCCCGCCAGCAAGCTTTGCACGGCAAAGATCACGGTCGACACGCCATGCAGCATGCCGAAGCGGCTGCGCATGGCCTCGTCCATGATACCCGACGGCGCTTGCGCCTTGAGCTCGGCCATCAGGGGCGAGATGCCGAAATGGCTGAGCAGCGCGCACACCAGCATGGACAGCACCAAGGCGGCCAGCAAGCGCCGGCGCTGCGGTTCCAGCGCGCCCGCGCCCCATTTCAACAGGGCCAGCAGTAGCAAGGCGCAAACGATCGACAGCCAGGCCTCGGCGCGGAACATGCTGCCGGCGATATTGCCTGCCAGCACGCGGTCGCTCAGGGTGCCAAACAGGGTCGGCGCCACGATGAAACCGATGGTCCACAGGCTGCCGGCCCACAGGGTGGCAACGAGGAGGCGCACGCGCGTCAGCATCAGATGTACAGCACTTCCAGGATTTCGTATTCGCGCGGGCCGGACGGCGCCTGCACTTCCACCACGTCGCCGGCGTACTTGCCGATCAGCGCGCGGGCGATCGGGGACGTCACGGAAACCTTGTTCATTTTCAGGTCGGCTTCATCGAGGCCGACGATCTGGTACGTGACTTTCTGGCCCGATTCCAGGTCTTCCAGGTTCACGGTCGAGGCGAACACCACGCGACCTTCCGCGTCGAGCGCGGTCGGGTCGATGATTTGCGCTGCGCCCAGCTTGCCTTCGAGCTCGGCGATGCGGCCTTCCACGAACGCCTGGCGTTCCTTGGCGGCATCGTACTCGGCGTTTTCCGACAAATCTCCGTGCGAACGCGCTTCGGCGATCGCATCGATGACGATGCGGCGTTCCTTGGTCTTCAAATGATGCAGCTCTTCCTTCAAGAGTTCTGCGCCGTATTTGGTCAATGGGACTGAGGTCATGTTATCTCTGCTATCTGCTAGTTATCGGCGCCGTTGTCCGTGTTTCATCACGGTTAACGGTCTTACCAAGTGAAAACCACAGAGGCCGCGCGCTGCTCTGCACGGAACTCTGTGGTTGATAAGCATGCAGTGTACCGCCTAACGGCGGCCACTGCAAACGCACTTAGTTCAAGGTCTTGTGCAGGCCTTGCAAATCGTACACGCGCAACTCATCCAGATGGCGGATGCCTTCGACGGCCGCTTCCGCGCCGGCGATGGTGGTGTAGGTCGTCACGCGCGACGCCAGGGCCGAGGTGCGGATGGCCCGCGAATCGACGATGGCGCTGCGCTTTTCTTCCACGGTGTTGATCACCAGCACGATTTCATGGTTCTTGATCATGTCGACCACGTGGGGACGGCCTTCGATCACCTTGTTCACTGGCGTGACGGCGATGCCGGCGGCAGCGATCACGGCGGCGGTGCCTTTGGTGGCGACCACGGTGAAGCCGGACTCGACCAGGTCACGCGCCACTTGCACGGCGCGCGGCTTGTCCGACGCTTTCACGCTGATGAAGACCTTGCCCGATTTTGGCAGGTTGACGCCGGCGCCCAGTTGCGATTTCACGAACGCTTCGCCGAAGGTCAGTCCCACGCCCATGACTTCGCCCGTCGATTTCATTTCAGGGCCCAGGATGGTGTCCACGCCAGGGAACTTGACGAACGGGAACACGGCTTCCTTGACGCTGAAATATGGCGGCACGACTTCCTGCGTGATGCCTTGCGAGGCCAGCGACTGGCCAACCATGCAGCGCGCGGCGATCTTCGCCAGTTGCAGGCCGGTGGCTTTCGAGACGAAAGGCACGGTGCGCGAAGCGCGCGGGTTGACTTCCAGCACAAAGACGACGTCTTTCATTTCGCCATCGATTTCCTGTTTCTGGATGGCGAACTGCACGTTCATCAGGCCGACCACGTTCAAGCCCTTGGCCATCAGCGCCGTCTGGCGTTTCAGTTCTTCGATGGTTTCCGCTGCCAGCGAATACGGCGGCAGGGAGCAAGCCGAGTCGCCCGAATGGACGCCAGCCTGTTCGATGTGTTCCATCACGCCGCCGATGAAGGTCGTTTCGCCGTCGGAGATGCAATCGACGTCGCACTCGATGGCGTCGTTCAGGAAGCGGTCCAGCAGCACCGGCGAATCGTGCGATACCTTGACGGCTTCGCGCATGTAGCGCTCGAGGTCGCGCTGCTCGTGGACGATTTCCATGGCGCGCCCGCCCAGCACGTACGATGGACGCACGACCAGCGGGTAGCCGATTTCCTGCGCCAGCGCCAGGGCGTCGGCTTCCGTGCGCGCGGTGCGGTTAGGCGGCTGGCGCAGTTCCAGGGTGTGCAACATCTGCTGGAAACGCTCGCGGTCTTCGGCCGCGTCGATCATGTCGGGCGAGGTGCCGATGATCGGTACGCCGTTCGCTTCCAGGTCCAGCGCCAGTTTCAATGGCGTCTGGCCGCCGTACTGCACGATCACGCCCACCGGTTTTTCGATGGCGACGATTTCCAGCACGTCTTCCAGGGTCAGGGACTCGAAGTACAGGCGGTCCGAGGTATCGTAGTCGGTCGAAACCGTTTCTGGGTTGCAATTGACCATGATGGTCTCGTAGCCGTCTTCGCGCATGGCGAGGGCCGCGTGGACGCAGCAATAGTCAAACTCGATACCCTGGCCGATACGGTTCGGGCCACCGCCCAGCACCATGATCTTTTTCTTGTCGGTCGGGTTCGATTCGCACTCTTCGTCGTACGTGGAATACATGTACGCCGTGTCGGTCGAGAATTCGGCCGCGCAGGTGTCGACGCGCTTGTAGACGGGACGGATGTTCAGCGCATGGCGCTGCTGGCGCACGGCCGTGTCGGTCGTCTGCAGCAAAAAGCCCAGGCGGCGGTCCGAGAAGCCCTTCTGTTTCAACTTGTACAGGGTGTTCTTGTCCAGATTTTCCAGCTTCTGCGTGTCCAGCCACAGTTCCAGGTCGACGATTTCCTTGATCTGGATCAGGAACCACGGGTCGATCTTGGTCAGCTGGTGCACTTCTTCCAGGGTGAAGCCCTGGGCAAACGCATCGCCCACGTACCAGATGCGCTCAGGACCGGGCTCGCCCAGTTCTTCTTCGATCTTTTCGCGGTCCTTGGTCTTTTCGTTCATGCCGTCCACGCCCACTTCCAGGCCGCGCAAGGCTTTCTGGAACGATTCCTGGAAGGTACGGCCAATCGCCATCACTTCGCCGACGGATTTCATCTGCGTCGTCAGGTGGTGGTCGGCGGTCGGGAATTTTTCGAACGTGAAGCGGGGAATCTTCGTGACGACGTAATCGATCGACGGCTCGAACGAGGCCGGCGTGGCGCCGCCCGTGATTTCATTGCGCAATTCGTCCAGGGTGAAACCGACGGCCAGCTTGGCGGCGATCTTGGCGATCGGGAAACCCGTCGCTTTCGAGGCCAGGGCCGACGAACGCGACACGCGCGGGTTCATCTCGATGACGATCATGCGGCCATCGACGGGGTTGATCGAAAATTGCACGTTCGAACCACCGGTGTCGACGCCGATCTCGCGCAGCACTGCCAGCGAGGCATTGCGCATGATCTGGTATTCCTTGTCCGTCAGGGTTTGCGCAGGAGCGACAGTAATCGAGTCGCCCGTGTGCACGCCCATCGGATCGAGGTTTTCGATCGAGCAGATGATGATGCAGTTGTCCGCCTTGTCGCGCACCACTTCCATCTCGTACTCTTTCCAGCCCAGCAAGGATTCTTCGATCAGCAGCTCTTTCGTCGGCGATGCTTCCAGGCCGCGCTTGCAGATGGTTTCGAATTCTTCTTCGTTGTAGGCGATGCCGCCGCCGGAGCCGCCCATGGTGAACGATGGACGGATGATGGTCGGGAAGCCCAGCGTGCGCTGCACGGCCCACGATTCCTCCATCGAGTGCGCCACGCCGGAACGGGCCGAACCGAGGCCGATCTTGGTCATCGCGTCCTTGAACTTGGAACGGTCTTCCGCCTTGTCGATGGCTTCCGGCGACGCGCCGATCAGCTCGACGTTGTATTTTGCCAGCACGCCATTGTTGAACAGGTCCAGCGCGCAGTTCAGCGCCGTCTGGCCGCCCATCGTCGGCAGGATGGCGTCAGGACGCTCCTTGGCGATAATGCGTTCAACGACCGACCAGGTGATCGGTTCGATGTAGGTCACGTCGGCCATTTCCGGGTCGGTCATGATGGTCGCAGGATTGCTGTTGACCAGGATGACTTTGTAGCCCTCTTCGCGCAGGGCCTTGCACGCTTGCGCGCCGGAATAATCGAATTCGCAGGCCTGGCCGATCACGATCGGGCCAGCGCCAATAATCAGAATACTTTTGATATCTAAACGTTTAGGCATTTTTCTTTTTCTCCTCCGCTGCCATCAGGTTGATGAAGCGGTCAAACAGGTAAGCAACATCCATCGGGCCCGGCGACGCTTCAGGGTGGCCCTGGAAGCAGAAGGCCGGCTTGTCCGTGCGGGCAAAGCCCTGCAGGGAGCCGTCGAACAGCGATTCATGGGTCACGCGGCAATTCGCGGGCAAGGTTGCCGCGTCGACGGCGAAACCGTGGTTTTGCGAGGTGATTAGGACCTGTTTCGTTTCCAGGTCCTGCACCGGGTGGTTGGCGCCGTGGTGGCCGAACTTCATCTTCAGGGTTTTCGCGCCGGAAGCGATCGCCATGATCTGGTGACCGAGGCAGATGCCGAAGGTCGGGATGCCCTTCTCGATCAACTCTTTCGTCGCGGCAATCGCGTAGTCGCACGGTTCCGGGTCGCCGGGGCCGTTCGACAGGAAGATGCCGTCCGGATTCAGCGCCAGGGCGTCGGCGGCCGTCGCTTGCGCGGGCAGCACGGTGACCTTGCAGCCGCGCGCCGTCAGCATGCGCAGGATGTTGCGCTTGACGCCGTAGTCGAAGGCGACCACGTGGTACTTCGCGTCGGCGTCGGCCAGCTGGCCATAGCCTTCGCCCAGAGTCCATTCCGTTTCGCGGTATTCATAGGCGGTCTTGCTCGACACCACCTTGGCCAGATCCATGCCGGCCAGGCCGGGGAAGGAGCGGGCCAGTTCCAGCGCTTGCGCGGCGGACGGTTCGTTGCCTTGCGTGCCGACGAGGATGGCGCCGCCCTGCGCACCTTTTTCACGCAGGATGCGCGTGAGCTTGCGTGTATCGATGCCGGCGATGGCGACGATATTTTCAGCTTTCAGGTAATCGGACAGGGAAAGGGTGGAACGGAAACTGGATGCCAGCAATGGCAGATCGCGGATGATGAGGCCAGCGGCGTGGACCTTGGAAGACTCGACGTCTTCCGGATTGACGCCCGTATTGCCGATATGCGGATAGGTCAGGGTGACCATCTGGCGGCAATAGCTTGGGTCGGTAAGGATTTCCTGATACCCGGTCATCGAGGTGTTGAAAACAACCTCGCCCGTGGTATGACCGGCGGCACCGATCGAAAAACCTTTGAAGATCGTTCCATCAGCAAGCGCTAATATGGCTGGAACGGCAGGGCCAGAAAAAAATGGCGGCAAGGGCAACTCCTGATAAAGTTACCGTAGCTGCGCCACGTCAGACCGACCGCCTAGCTACCCGAGCCAGATGCACTCAGGGTGTTTCAACGGTCATTTTGAATGAGGGGATGGGTAGTCGCTACGGTATATGTGTGATTGGCTAAACCTTTGAATTATAACCAAAAGGAAGCTTTTCCACAAGGAAGAAAATGTGGAATGCGCGGCATTTTTTTTGCGCAGCAGCATAAAATCCCCGCCCCATGAAAAAGCCGCCCGGCTTGCGCGGGGCGGCTGGTTCCGCAACTGCGGCTACTACTTAGGCGGTGAGCGCAGCAATACCCGCTTTCGCGATTTGCGCATCTTCCGCCGACTTGACGCCCGAGACGCCGACGGCGCCCACGTAGTGACCGTCGAACACGATGGGCACGCCGCCTTCGAGCAAGCCGTCGATTTCCGGTGCGCTCAGGAACGACACGCGGCCGCCATTGATCATCTCTTCATAGATGCGCGATTCGCGGCGGCCCAGCGCGGCCGTCTTGGCTTTCGATGGAGCGATGTGCGACGAGATCGGCGCCACGCCATCCATGCGCTGCAGCCACAGCAGGTGGCCGCCGTCGTCGACGATGGCGATCGTGACCGCCCAGTTATGCTTGACCGCTTCCGCTTCGGCGGCGGCAGCGATTTTCTTTACGTCGTCCAGGGTCAAAATCGGTTTCGATTGCATGGTGCATCCTTGTTATGTTGAAGCAAAATTGTATACGAAATGCGGGGCCAGAATACCGGCTTACTGCTCGCGCCTGGCCTTCAGCTTTTGTTTGAGCTGCGCCATGACGGCAAAGGTCGCCTGCTCGCCCGCCAGGATGGCCTGGTTGCGGCTATTGAAATCGTTGCCCTTCATGGTGCCCAGGCTGGGCTGGATCACCACGTCCGCATCCTTCAATTCGAACTGGTTGATGCGCTGGCCCATGATGGCGAAGGTCTGCATGATGACTTCCATCGAGCTGATGGCCTTCTGGCTATCCGTTTGCGACGAGATATTCACGGCGATGATGAAATCGGCGCCCATGTCGCGCGCAAAGCGCACGGGCACGGGAGCGACGAGGCCGCCATCGACATAGGTGTGGCCGGCGATGGTCACGGGCTGGAACACGCCGGGCACGGCCGAGGAGGCGCGCACGGCCATGCCGGTGTTGCCACGCTGGAACAGAATCGGCTGGCCATTTTTCAAATCGGTCGCCACCACGCCAAACGGAATTTTCAATTTTTCCAGCGGCACGCCGCCGACGGCCTTGTTGACATAGCTTTGCAGCGCCTCGCCTTTCAGCACGCCGGACGACTTGCCGAACAGGGGCAAGGCCCAGTCGGAAATGGCCGCCTCGTCCATGTCGAACGCCATCTTTTGCAAGGTGAAGCCGGAGTTGCCCGCCGCATACATCGCGCCCACCACGCTGCCGGCGCTGGTGCCGGTGACGAGGTCGGCATGGATGCCCTGCGATTCGAGCGCCTTGATCACGCCGATGTGCGCGAAACCGCGCGCCGCGCCGCCGCCCAGTGCCAGGCCGATCTTGATCTTGCGCGGCGTCACCACCTGCGGTTCGGGTGGCGTCAATACTTGTATCGGTTTCGGGGCGGTGGTATCGCAGCCGGCCAGCACAAAGGCGGCCAGGGCAAGCAGGGTCAGGCGTTTAGGGAACATGGTGGGAACAGGGAACCGCGCGCGGCAGTGGCAATAAAGGAGAGCCGATTGTAGCGCAAGCGGGGCCACCCGCACTGAAGCCTGTCTTAAATGTTTACAAATGACAATGTTTAGAGGAAACGTGCGCCTCTGCTCTGCTGTTAAACTGGCAGCTGTTTTTTTTACGTGCTCCCGATATGTCAGAACTTCAATTTGCCGACAGCCGCGCCCTGCGCGAACCGTACGCACAACAGTTATCCGCCAACCCACCCGACGGCGCCCTCGCCTGGCTGACCGCCGTGCTGGCCACGCAGGCGCCCGCGCTGCGCTCGTCGAACGCCACCTTGCTGGCCTACACGGGCAATCCGGCCGCCCTCGCCTGGATCGACGCCAACGTCGGCTCGCCCGTGGCGGGAGCATGGGGCGTGGCGGCGGCCCTGCTGGGCACGCCGTGGCCGCGCATCCTGGACTGGCTGCAGCGCGGCGGCCCGCACCGGCTGATGGCGCTCGACACCCTGTACGCCTATCGCAAGCCGGCCGTCAACATGTCGCCGCTGGAACAGATCGCCGCCCCCGTGCTGCCGCAAGCGCCCGCGCGCGCCGACCTCGATGCGGCGCTGGCCGCCTGCCTGGCCGCGTCGGCCACGCCGCGCATCCAGGCGGCCGTCAACGCGATCCAGCAGCATGCGGACGATATCCTGCGCGGCGGCCCCCGCGGCGTGGCCGTGGCCGACCTGCCGCGCCTGTACCTGGACCCGGCGCCGTTCCAGGATGCTACCTCCATCCTGGAACGGCACGAAACGGTGGTCGCTGGCATGCGGCACAACCTGCAAAACCTGCTCAAGGGCATACTGTGAGCCGGCAAGCCCGCGTGACGATCGACTTGAGCGCAATCAACTCGCCACGCCAGCTGCACGCGGCCCTGGCCGCCGCGCTGGGCTTCCCTTCCTTCTACGGCATGAACTGGGATGCATTCTGGGATGCCATCACGGGCCTGGTGGACATGCCGCAACAGCTGGAGCTGCGCGGCTGGCCAGCCTTCGCCGCGCGCCTGCCGCACGATGCGGCCATCTTGCAGCGCTGCCTGGCGCGCCTGGCGCAGAATGCGCTGGATGCGCCGGACGGGGCAACGCAGCTGCGTTACGTTTGACACAAGTTGTCGCCAGGAAACGCTTGACAGCCCCGCCCCACTTCCCTTACATTGAGTACATGTCCTCCTTCAAACATTCCTCCCCTTCCCTGCTGTCGCTATCGCGACTACTGCTAGCACGCGCATAAGTTTGCCGCATTGCTTCGCCTGGCCACACGCCGGCGTGTTTCAAAAACCCTGGAAGGTTTGATGATGTTTGCACCATCCCCATTCGTACACGTAATCCCCGCTGCGACCGCCCCTGCCGGCATCGTCGCCGCAGCGCATTTGCTACCGCTACCGATCGCTTGCCTGGCCTAGTGTTGCGTGGCCGCCCGGCAAGCTTGCGCCACAACCATTGATTTCCCCCTATCTTCAGGAGTACCCGATCATGATGTTGCAAAACCCAGCTTCCAAATACCGCGCCTTTCCTCCCGTCCAATTGACCGACCGTCAATGGCCGAACCAGATCATCAGCAAGCCGCCTATCTGGATGAGCACCGACTTGCGCGACGGCAATCAGTCGCTGATCGAGCCGATGAGCGCGGAAAAGAAGCTGCGGTTCTTCGACATGCTGGTCGCCATCGGCCTGAAGGAAATCGAAGTGGGCTTTCCTTCCGCCTCGCAGACGGATTTCGATTTCGTCCGCAAGCTCGTCGATGAAGGCCGCATCCCGGACGACGTCACCATCATCGTGCTGACCCAGTCGCGCGAAGAGCTGATCCGCCGCACGGTGGAATCGGTCGTCGGCGCCAAGCGCGCCATCGTCCACCTGTACAACTCGGTGGCGCCCGTGTTCCGCAAGGTCGTGTTCGGCATGTCGCGCGAAGAAATCACGAATATCGCCACCACCGGCACCACCCTGGTCAAACAGCTGGTGGCGCAGCATCCGGAAACGGAATGGGGTTTTGAGTACACGCCGGAATCGTTCTCCACCACCGAGCTCGATTTCTCCAAGCATATCTGCGACGCCGTCAGCGCCATCTGGAAGCCGACGCCGGCCAACAAGATGATCATCAACCTGCCATCGACCGTGGAATGCAGCACGCCCAACGTGTATGCGGACCAGATCGAATGGATGTCGCGCAAGCTGGCGCGCCGCGATTCCATCATCATCAGCGTGCACCCGCATAACGACCGCGGCACGGCCGTCGCGTCGGCCGAACTGGCCGTGATGGCGGGCGCCGACCGCGTCGAGGGCTGTTTGTTCGGCAATGGCGAGCGCACCGGCAACGTCGATCTGGTCACCCTGGCGATGAATCTGTACACGCAGGGCGTGCACCCGGGCCTGGATTTCTCCGACATCGACACCGTGCGCAAGTGCGTGGAAGAGTGCAACCAGCTGCCCGTCCACCCGCGCCACCCATATGCGGGCGACCTGGTCTTCACGGCATTCTCCGGTTCGCACCAGGATGCGATCAAGAAAGGTTTCGCCAAGCAACAGCCTGACAGCATCTGGGAAGTGCCGTACTTGCCGATCGACCCGGCCGACCTGGGCCGCAGCTATGACGCCGTGATCCGCGTCAACAGCCAGTCCGGCAAGGGCGGCATGGCCTATTTGCTGGAACAGGAATACGGCCTGGTCTTGCCGCGCCGCCTGCAGATCGAATTCTCGCGCGCCGTGCAAGCCGTGGCCGACGCCACGGGCCGCGAGATCGCCGCGCAAGATATCCATGCCATCTTCCAGAAGGAATACCTGGAGCAGACGGCGCCGTACGCCTACGCCTCGCACCGCATGGTGGAAGACACGAGCAGCGACGAGTCCGTGCAAATCGACATCAGCCTGTCGCACCGCCAGACGCCGCTGGCCCTGCAAGGCGGCGGCAACGGTCCCATCGACGCCTTCGTCAATGCGCTGGGCCTGGACATCAAGCTGATGGACTACCATGAGCACTCGATCGGCTCCGGCGCCAACGCCCAGGCCGCCTGCTACGTGGAATTGCGCCTCGACAACGGCCCGACCCTGTTCGGCGCCGCCATCGACAGCAATATCGTCACCGCCTCGTTCAAGGCCGTGCTGTCGGCCGTGAACCGCCGCATCGGGCAGACGGAAGCCGAAAAAACAACAGCGGCCGACGTGGCTGCCAGCGCCGCCTAAGCAATTTCGGCGCGCTCCAAAGGGAGAAAAAGCGGTACGGCTTGATCGCCGTGCCGCTTTTTCATTTCTATAGGGCAATTAGTAGTGCAAATCAGGTATCGCCCGCCGTATAATCGTTTCATAACAAGACCACCGGAGACAGATCTAAAAGTAACCCCCAATAAATTCTTGTCATTTCTAGCTTCCATAAACAGCGTGCTGCTTTGTTGCCCTCCGCTAGCAGTGCTTGCACTGCGTCGCAGAGCGCGCCTAGCATCACATCTGTTTCTGTTCGCTATAAATTGCCAATAATTTCCTGAGGATTACTTTCGCTACCGAGGGAATAAAAATGAAATTGACGGACATGAAAATAGGGGTGCGCCTGGGCGCCGGTTTTGGCGTGGTGCTGCTGCTGATGGCAGTGCTGGTGGGCATGGGCCTGTTCCGGCTGGACAAGATCGGCGCGCTCAGCGAAGCCATCATCGAGAAAGACTGGGCCAAGGCCGACGCCATCGCCACGATCCGCAGCACCACCCGTTCCAACGCGGCGCTGGTGCTGGAGCTGTTCATCCATGAAGATCCGGCGCGCGCCAACGCCATCCATGGCGAAATCGACGCCAACAAGGCCACCATCACCGATGCGCTGGTCGTGCTCGACCGCCTGATCGTGCTACCTGAAGGCAAGGAACTGCTGGCCACCCTGAAGCAGCAGCGCAAGGCCTATGTCGTCTCGTTCAGCCAGGCCGACAAGCTGCTGACGGCGGGACAGCGCGCGCAAGCGGCCATGCACGTGCGCGACGATACCCTGCCCGCCCTGAATCGGCTGCAAACAACGGTGAACCGCCTGAATGAACTCCAGCGCGGCGTGGTCGTGCATGGCGGCCAGCAAATCCAGCAGAATATTTCCGCGGCCAATGTGCTGATGGCCAGCCTGGGCACGGCCGCCCTGCTGCTGGGCGTGCTCTTTGCCTGGTGGGTCACGCGCTCGATCACCACGCCGATCGCGTATGCCTTGCGCGTGGCGCAAGCCGTGGCCGCAGGCGACCTGAGCAGTAAAATCGTGGCCGACGGCAAGGATGAAGCGGGCCAACTGCTGCAGGCGCTGCGCGACATGAATGCCAACCTGGCCACCCTGGTGGGACAAGTGCGCGGCGGCACGGGCACGATCGCCGTGGCGTCGAGCCAGATCGCCAGCGGCAATGCCGACCTGTCGGCCCGCACGGAAGCGCAAGCGAGCGCGCTGGAAGAGACGGCCTCGTCGATGATCGAACTGACGGGGACCGTGCGCAGCAATAGCGACAATGCGCGCCAGGCCGACAGCCTGGCCCGCTCGGCGTCGGCCATCGCCCAGCGCGGCGGCTCGGCCATGGCGGAAGTGATCGGCACCATGGACGCCATCAATGCCTCGTCGCGCAAGATCGTCGACATCATCGCCGTCATCGACGGCATCGCCTTCCAGACGAATATCCTCGCCCTGAACGCGGCGGTCGAGGCGGCGCGTGCCGGCGAGCAAGGCCGTGGCTTCGCCGTCGTGGCGTCCGAAGTGCGCAACCTGGCACAAAGGTCAAGCCAGGCGGCCAAGGAAATCAAGGAACTGATCGCCGACTCCGTCAGCAGGGTCGGCCAGGGCGCGCAGCTGGTCAGCCAGGCGGGCGCCACGATGGATGAAGTGGTGGCCAGCGTGGGCCGGGTCAGCGCCATCGTTGGCGACATCAGCGTCGCCAACCACGAGCAGAGCGAAGGCATCGAGCAGATCAATGCCGCCATCATGCAGATGGACCAGACGACGCAGCAAAACGCGGCCCTGGTCGAGGAAGCGGCCGCGGCGGCGGCGGCCATGCATGAACAGGCGGGCGAACTGGAAACCCTCGTCAGCCAGTTCAAGCTGGAACAGAACGCCGTCGCCAAGGCGCCGACCCGCCCTGCGCCAAGCTCCGCCCCGCGCTTGAACTAGTGCGGCTATTCCACCTGGCGCGCCAGGCGGATGCCGGAAAACTGCCAGCGCGCGCCGGCCGGAAAGAAATTGCGGTAACTGGCGCGCGCATGGCCGGCCGGCGTGGCGCACGACGAGCCGCGCAGCACATACTGGTTCAGCATGAACTTGCCGTTGTATTCGCCCAGCGCGCCGGGCGCCGTGCGGTAGCCCGGATACGGCGCATAGCTGCTGCTGGTCCACTGCCAGCAGTGGCCGAACATTTGCCGCAGTCCCGTTCCCGGCGCACCGGCGGATGGGTGCAGCCGGCCCGTTTCCATGGCGACACCTTGCGCCGCCAGCTCCCACTCCGCTTCCGTCGGCAGGCGCGCGCCAGCCCAGTGCGCATACGCGTCCGCCTCGAACAGCGACAGATGCGTGGCCGGCGCCCGCGGGTCAAGCGGGCGCAAGCCAAACAAGGTGAATTCCTGCCAGTGCCCCGCCGCATCGCGCTGCCAGTACAGCGGACACTGCAGTTGCTGGCTGCGCACCCAGTCCCAGCCTTCGGCCAGCCACAGGTGGGCCGTGCGGTAGCCGCCCGCCTCGATGAAGGCGAGATAGTCGCCATTCGTCACCAGCGCGCTGGCCAGTTCGAAGGGCGCCACGTATTGCGGATGGCGCGGCAATTCATTGTCGAAGCAAAAACCGTCGCCCGCATGGCCGATCTGCGCCAGGCCGCCGTCGAAGGCGAGCCAGACCGTAGGCGGCGCCGGCGCAACTGCGCCGTCCGGCGCATTGTCTAGATAAGCGGGAAACAGGGCGCTCTGTGCCAGCAGGTGCTTGACGTCCGTCAACAGCAATTCCTGGTGCTGCTGCTCGTGTTCGAGGCCCAGCGCCAGCAGCATGGTCAGCCGTTCGCGCGCGTCGCGCGCCAGCGCCCCTGCCAGCAGGCGGCCGATGCGCGCATCGACATCGGCCCGGTAAGCGCGCACCTGCGCCATGCCGGGCCGCGTCAGCAAGCCCCGCTGGGCGCGCGGATGCTTCTCGCCCACGCCGTTGTAATAGGAATTGAACAGCACGCGAAAGGCCGGATGAAAGGGCGCGAACGCCGCCTCCATGCTTTCCAGGATAAACGTTTCGAAAAACCAGGTGGTATGCGCGAGATGCCATTTCACGGGACTGGCGTCCGGCATCGATTGCGCGCCGCAGTCCTCGTCGGACAGGGGTTCGGCCAGCCGCAGCGAATGCTGGCGCACTTGATGGTAATGATCGATCAGCATGGTAGTTTTTTGTTTTGTGTTGGCATCTTGAACGCCTGACAAAACCGTAGCGAGCGGCAGTGATTTGTGGCCAAGAAGCGCAACCGTACTTTAGTACGGTGAGCATCGCAGGCCGCAAAGCGCGACGCGTAGTAGGTTTGGTCAGACGTTGTTAGTCCCGGATGACTCGTGCGTAAATCACGGCGAACCACTGCTGCGGGTCCGTCCAGACTTGCACGGTGGAAAACCCCGCCTGCTCCAGCAAGCCGACGAAGGTGGCGCGCGTGTATTTATAGCTGTCTTCCGTGTGGATGCGCTCGCCTTTCGCGAAGCGCCGCTGGCCGCCCTTCCAATGGACCACTTGCTCGCTGCGCGCTTCCAGGTGCATCTCGACGCGGCTTTCCTCGGCATTGAAGCCACCGTGGTGGCGCCACGCGCGCACGTCGAAGTCCGCGCCGATCAGCCCGTTCACGTGGCGCAGCATGTTCAGGTTGAAGGCGGCCGTCACGCCCAGCGCGTCGTCATAGGCCGCGTCGAGGATGGCGTCATCCTTGATCAGGTCGACACCGATCAGCAGGCCGCCATCGCCGTCCGCATTCGCGCGCAGGCGGCGCAGGAAGGCGATTGCCTGCTCAGGCGCAAAATTGCCGATCGACGAGCCGGGATAGAAGAACAGGCGCCGCGCCTCGCGCACGCTGTCGGGCAAGTCCAGGCGGCTGGAGAAATCCAGGCCCAGGCCCGTCATCTCGATGTGCGGAAAACGCTGTTGCAGCCGGCCCAGCGATTCGCTGAGGAAATCGTAAGAAATATCCACGGCCACATATTGCGCCGGGTGCAGCAGCGGGAACAGGCTGGCGGCCTTGGCGCAATTGCCGGCGCCCAGGTCGATCAGGGTGCCGCCCGGCCCCACGGCGTGCGCGATCTCGGCGCCATGGCGGGCGAAGATGGCCGCCTCGGTGCGCGTCGGATAGTACTCGGGCAAGGCACAGATGGCTTCGAACAGTTTCGAGCCGAGCGCGTCGTACAGGTACTTGGGCGAGGTCCAGGCCGCGCGCGCCAGCAGACCGCTGCTGATCTCGGCTATCGTGGCAGGAGTGGCGCCGGCCGCTACTGCGTTGCCGGCGGAGTGGAAATCGGACTGCTGTTGCGCGAGTGGCATGGTCATGGCTGGCGTCGTTTCTCAAGGTTCACGAAGGGCTTGCACGGTCAGACACCGGACGCGCCGCGCCTGCCATGGCAGTGTGCGGGCGTCTTGCCGATGACTTTTTCTCATCATAGCGGAATCCGCGCGAGCCAGCCGTGCGGCAGGTAACTTAAGGTCGACGCGCGCCGCCCGTCGCGGGCGCCACACAAAAGTGGTATTGCCAAGCAAAAAGCATAAGCCTGTCGTATACTACACATTGCCGGCCAAACAATCCGCGCCCCTTTGCAATTCCCAGGCCCCCTCTCCCCCGCGTGCCGCCCTTTACGATAGCCGTTAACACCATGCTCGAATTGCGCCATCTGTCGAAGTCCTATGCCCATGCCCGTCCCGTGCTGGCCAACATTTCCTGCCGTTTCAAGGCCGGGGAATTCATCGCCATCATGGGCGACTCGGGCGTGGGCAAGTCGACCTTGCTGAACCTGATCGCCGGCCTCGATACGCCCGACGCGGGTGCCGAAGCGCACCCTATCCTGGTGGACGGCATTGCCATGTCCAGCCTCGATGACGCCGCCGCCACCCGGCTGCGTCGCGCCCGCATGGGCTTTATTTTCCAGGCCTTCCACGTCTTGCCGCACCTGACCCTGCTGCAAAACGTGGCCCTGCCGCTGCTGCTCAACGGACTGCCCCAGGAGCGTGCCGCCAGCATGCTCGAGGCCGTCGGCCTGGGCGGACGCGGCGGCGACTTTCCGCAGCAATTGTCCGGCGGTGAAATGCAGCGCGTGGCCATTGCCCGCGCGCTCGTGCACAAGCCGGCGCTGGTGCTGGCCGATGAGCCTACCGGCAATCTCGACCCGGATACGGCGCACGGCATCCTGCAATTGCTGCGCGCCGAGATCAAGGCCAACGGCAGTTGCGCGATCATGGTCACGCATTCGCTGGCCGCCGCCGAAATGGCGGACCGGACCATGATCCTGACGAAAAACGGCTTACAAAATACAACAATCGTCAACCAAATTGATCAAACAATCAGTTAATTTAACTGACCATCTGTCACAAGTTTTGTTATCGTAGTATTATTGAAAACACTTGCCTGGTTATCAATGTTGTAGCGCGAATGTTGTCACGTCACACAGACAGCCGTACTGCGATGACGAACTTTAGCCGGGACCGCATCGGTGTGGTCCCGTCCCTTGCATAACCTGAAGGAGGAGTAAATGAACGTTCGGCAAAAGAAGCTGGAAATGATTGAAGCGATGAACCGGGCGCGTGCGCTCGAACCATCGAGTTTTGTGCCCAACAAGCTGCTCGATACGCTGATCGAGAAGATGAACCTGAAAAATGATGCGGAACTGTGCCGTGTGCTGGAAGTCCAGCCCCCCATCATCAGCAAGATTCGTCACGGCAAACTGGCGGTCGGTGCGACGATTTTATTGCGCATGCATGAAAAATCGGACATCACCATCCGCGAACTGAAGGAACTGTCCGCCACGCCAGTCCATTGATTTACCCGCTGTTGTAATGCCATGCCAGGCACCCAGGTCCCCGGCGCCATGAACTTTTGCCCTACCATTCGCGTAGTTCGCTCACCGCACAACATCCGAGCACGATAGCGAAGAGACCCAGCCCAAACCATGCTGACCGTTTCTCTGCCTTCCCGCTCCCTCCCGGCTTCTCCCCTGCATTTCCACTCGAACTTGATCTGACACAACACGCATGGTCCGCGCAGGCATCAAGGTCAACTTTTAAACAGTGATTTCAACCGCATGTCCAGCGATCCTCTTGCGCCGCCCGTGCTGCGCCTGACGCTCACGCGCGACCCTCTTGCCAGCGCCGGCGATTGCCCCGGCGCGCCCGGCTGGCTAGGCCAGACCCATGTGCTGTCCGGCGCGCGCGGCATCGGCAGCTGCCGCATCGCCCTCGATATCGGCCCGGCCGACGTGGTGCAACTGCTGTTGTGCGACGGCAGTTCGTTGCTGGCAGGCAGCCTGGACCTGCCACGCTATCTGGGGCCGGCCACGCTGGCGCGCGACGGCGCGCCCGCCAGCATCGAAGTGGGGCTGACCCTGCGCCCGCAGGGGGCGCGCCTGCCGCCCGGCGCCAGCCGCGACGGCCTGGGCGCCTGGATGCTGCGGGCCGTGCGCGTGTACCGCTGCGGCGCCGCCGCCATGACGGCGCTGGCGGCGGCGGGCGCCTTCCAGGACCGCCAGCTGGAACAGCGCCTGGGCCTGTACCGCTGCGGCATCGAAGCGGGCAGCATGACGGCCGTCGCCAGCCTGCCCGCCGGGCCGGAACCGGTGCTGCTGCTGTTGCACGGCACGGCCTCGTCGACCCAGCGCAGCTTTGCCGGCCTGTGGCGCAATGGCCTGGCGCCGCAACTGGTGGCGCAGTACGGCAACCGCATCTACGGCTATGAGCACCGCAGCCTCAGCGACAGTCCCATCGAGAACGCGCTGGCCCTCGTGCGCCAGCTGCCGCACGGCGCCGTGCTGCACCTGCTCAGTCATTCGCGCGGCGGCCTGGTGGGCGAATTGCTGGCGCGGGCGCAGCGCATCGACAGCCGCGGCGCCGTCGACCTGGCCGGCGACGGCCTGCTGCGCTTGAGCGAAAACACCGTGGGCGGCGAAGCGTTCAACGGCCACGATATCGAGCACTTCACGGCGCAGGCGCGGCTGTGCGGACGCGGCGGCTACGACGCGGATGCGGCGCGCCTGCGCGAACTGGGCCTGGAATTGAAGGCGCGCGCCATCCGCATCGCCCGCTTCGTGCGCGTGGCCTGCCCGGCGCGCGGCACCACCTTGATGTCGGGCCGCCTCGACCGCTGGGCCAGCGTGATGCTCAACCTGCTGCTCCACGGCGGCGTTCCCGATGGCGCCATGGCCTTCCTGCTGGCCGTGGTGCAGCAGCGCTGCGACGCGCGCATCCTGCCGGGCCTGGAAGCGATGATGCCCGACTCGCCCCTGGTGGCGCTGCTCAACGCGCCCGACGTGCGCGTGGCCAGCCAGCTGCACGTGCTGGCCGGCGCGTGCAGCGGCGATGGCCTGCTGGGCTGGCTGGGCGACTGCCTCGACGACCAGCTGTACGGCGGACAGAGCGACCTGGTGGTCAATTGCGCCTCGATGGCCGGCGGCGCCACGCGCAGCACGCCGGTGCGGCAACTGCTGCTGCGCGGGCCGCACACGCACCACCTGAACTACTTCGAGCGGACGCCGTCCAGCCAGGCCGCCGTGCAGGCGCTGACGGGCAACGAGAGCGCCTACCTGCCCCTGCCCGGCATCGAGCACGGCCCGCTGGCGCGCGGCGGCGAAGTGCCGAAGCGGCGCGCGCACGCGCCCATCGTGCTGCTGCTGCCCGACATCATGGGCAGCCACCTGCAAGTGGGCAGCAACCGCATCTGGTACGACCCCGTGAATCTGGTCGAAGGACGCATCGAACGCCTGGCCGTGGGCCAGCCGCACATCGTCAGCGCCGGCTGGATCGAATCGTGCTATGAGCCGTTTGCCAGCTTTCTCGCGCAAAGCCAGGAAGTGCGGCCCTTTACCTATGACTGGCGTCTCTCGCTGCAGCACTCCAGCAGCGCCTTCCTGCCCGTGCTCGACGACGCCATGCGCGACGCCGAACAGCGCGGGCTCCCCTTGCGCATCGTCGCCCACGGCATGGGCGGACTGGTGGCGCGCCTGGCCCTGAAAGACCGCTGGCAACGCTTCGGCGCCCTGCCCGGCAGCCGCCTGCTGCAGGTGGGCACGGCCAACCGCGGCACGCAGGCGATGGTGCAAGTACTGCTGGGACGCGATCGGCTGGTGCGGATGCTGGCCTGCTGGATAAGCTGGAAGCACACGCGGCGCCAGTTTCTCGGCTTCGTGCGCGCCTTTCCCGGCGTGCTCGACATGCTGCCGTGGCCGCAGGCGGGTAGCATCGATTATTTCGACGCCGAAGCCTGGGCGCGGCTGGCCGCCGGCGACGGGCAAGCTGGCCTGCCCGGCGGCTGGCAGGCGCCCGAGGCCCAGGCGCTGGCGGCGGCGCGCGCCACCGTGGCCTTGCTGGAAGCGGCCCCGCTCGACGCCCGCCATTGCAGCTACCTGGCCGGCTGCGCCGACACGCCGGTGGCGCTGCGCCTGCGCGACGGCGGCATCGAGACGGCCTGGTCGCCGGACGGCGATGGCCGCACGGCCTGGCAAGGCGCGGTGCCGGACGGCGTGGCGGCCTGCTACCTGCCGGTGGCGCATGGCGACCTGCTGCTGCAAAAGGAATACTATCCGGCCATCGCGCAGCTGCTCGACAACGGCCAGGGCGCGGGCCTGCCACGGCGCCCGCCGCACGCGCCCGGCGGCATCCCGCCCCGCTTCCATCCCTACGCTCCTGACGCCATGCCGCTGTACCCGCAGCCGCAGGAACTGCTCGACGCGGCCATCGGCGCCGCCGGCCCCGCCGGCGCGCCGGAGAACCGCGCGCCGCAGCTGAGCCTATCCGTCATCCACGGCAGCATGGCCTCGGCCGACGCGCCCGTCATGAGCGGCTGCTACGCGTTCGAATCGCTGCGCGGCAGCATGAGCTTCCTGGACCGCCTGCTGGCGGGCAAGCTGCAGGAAATCCACGCGCTGGGACGCTTTCCGCAACGTCCCGACTCCGCCCTCGTGGTGCTGCAGCCCGACGCGGCGCGCCGGCCCGGCGGCGCCATCGTCATCGGCCTGGGCGCGCTGGGCGAGCTGACGCCGGGCGAACTGGCGCGCGCCTTCGCCGGCGGCCTGCTCGAATACGCGTGCGTCTGCCTGCAGGTGCGCGCCGCCGGCCACGTGGCCGCGCCGCCGATGGGCGAACACGGCCTGCGCGTGGCCAGCCTGCTGTCCGGTTCCGGCTACGGCGGCTTGAGCATCGCCCTGTGCGCGCGGGCGCTGATCGACGGCGCGCGCAGCGCCAACCGGCGCCTGGAAGACGCGGGCATGGCGTGCCGCATCGGCCATATCGCCATCTACGAACAGTCCGAGGCGCGCGCCATCGCCGCCGCCGTGGCCATCGAGCAGATCATGGCGGAGGCGCGCTACCAGGGCAGCTTCACGTTCGAGCGGCGCATCCGCCACAGCCCGGGCGGCTACCGGCGCATCCTGCCCAGCCTGAGCGGCGACAATGGCTGGCGGCGCGTGCAGATCGTCGCCGCGGACCTCTCCGGCGCCCTGCGCTTCACGGTGCTGACGGACCGCGCCCACAACAGCGTCGACGAGGAGCCGAACCAGCGGCAAGCCGTCGATGGCCTGATCATGGACGCCACCGACAACACCACCGACCAGCCGGGCCTGTCGCGCGCCCTGTACGAACTGATGCTGCCCAATGGCCTGAAGGCGGCCATCCCCGAGATGCGCGGCCTGATCCTGGCCGTCGACCAGAGCGCCGCCATCTATCCGTGGGAACTGATGCGCGACGAGGCGGGCAGCGAGGAAAGCCCGCTGTCGACGCGCATCGGCATGGTGCGCCAGCTGGCCAGCCTGCGCGAGCAGCCGTCCGCCGTCAGCCCGCCCAGCAACAGCGTGCTGGTGATCGGCGACACCGATTCCGGCCTGCCCGAGCTGCCCGCCGCGCAAGCCGAGGCGCAGGACGTGGCGCGCATGTTCGGCGCGCACGGCTACCAGGTGCGCGAGCTGCTGCGCCCGCAGGCGCAACGCGTGCTGGTGCACCTGTTCGACGAGCGCTATTTCGCCATCCACCTGGCCGGCCACGGTGAAGTGGCGGGACCCGGCATCGCCCACACGGGCCTGGTGCTGGGACCGAAGACGCGGCTGACGGCGGCGCAGGTGGGCAAGCTCAAACGCGTGCCGCAATTCGTCTTCATCAATTGCTGCCACCTGGGCGACATGCGCCCGGACGCCGTCGCGCCGTGGTCGAAACTGGCCGCCAGCCTGGCCACGGCCTTCATTGAAATGGGCTCGCAGGCGGTGATCGCGGCCGGCTGGCGCATCGACGACCAGGCGGCCAGCATCTTCGCGCACAGCTTTTATCACGCCATGCTGAGCGGCGAATACTTCGGCGACGCCGTGCGCCAGGCGCGCGAGGCGGCGTATCTGCAGTTCCCGGCCTCGAACACCTGGGGCGCCTACCAGGCGTACGGCGACGACCGCTACCGCTTTCCGAACACGCAAAGCCGGCCCTGGCAAGCGCCCGACTATCACTACCACGGCCACCTGCTGGCCGACCTGGAAACCCTGCACGCGTGCCTGGCGGGCGCCGATCCTGCGCGCCGCGCCGCCATCGAGGAAAAGCTGGGCAGCATCGAGGACGCCGTGCGCGCGCGCTTCTTCGGCTGCGCCGACATCCGCGAGAACATGGCCGCCACGCGGGCCGGCCTCGGGGGACTGGACAACACGCTGCGCGCCATCGAGCATTACCGGGCGGCGCACAGCGCGGCCGACGGCAAGGTGGGCTTGCGCGCGCTGGCGCAGTGGGCGGAACTGGAGATACGCCAGGGCGCGGCCCTGTGCGGCCTCGATGCCGGCGCCGGCATCGAGGTGCCGGCCGTGCCGGACCCGGCGCAGGGACGGCAGTTGCTGCAGGATGGAAAACAGCACATCGACCTGCTGGTGGCCCTGGCGCCCACGGCGCAGCGCCTGGCCCTGCTGGGACGCTATTGGGCCTTGCAGGCGCGCCTGGCCTGCGGCGCAGGACATTCCGGCGCGCCGGCCCTGCGCGCCATGACGGACGCCTGCCTGGCCGCGCTGGACGAAGCGCGGCGGCGCAGCGGCGTGGCCGACTGCGACCTGATTTTCCAGGTGCTGGCGGGCGCCCTGCTGTTGAAAGCCCATGGCGACAGCGGCGCCTGGAGCGCGCTCGATCCGCAGCTGGGCGACTTGCTGCACGACGCCATCACGTATGCGCGCCAGCGCCACGCGGACGAACACCGCGCCATCGACGCCGGCGCCCCCGTGCGCGCCGCCCTGCTGGCGGCCCTGTGGCAGGTGCCGGACGGCCAGCCCTTCGACGCGCCAGCGCGCGCCGCTTTCCTGGGCCTGTACCACGACGCCGTGCGGCGCCACGGCAGCATCGGCGAACCCGAGGCGATCACGGCGCCGCTGCGCTTCCTGCTCGAACTGCTGCCGCCCGACAGCCCGGACACCGGCTTGCGCAGCGCCGTGCAGGCCCTGGCCAGCCAGCTGCAAGCCTCACTGCCCGGCATCGGCCTTGGCAGCCTCAGCCCGGCACCACCCCGTAATGGCGCGCATAGCGCTCGTCCAGATTCGCCAGCGGCATCATCATGAACATGTCGGCGCTTTCGAAATCAGGATCCCACGCCGGTTCGCCGCAAATCCACGCGCCCGAACGCAGGTAGCCCTTGATCAGCGGCGGCACCTGCGGCTTGTGCGCCGCTTCCACCTGATGGATGGGGAAAGGCAGGTGCGGCGTGACGCGGTACTCGCTTGGCGCCATGTGCTTTTCCGCCAGCGCCTGGTACACGGCGACGGCGTTATGGCCGCCATCGGCCAGGCTGATGCTGGCGCAGCCGACCAGGTAGTCGCAGCGCTCGCGGCGCATGTACTCGGCCAGGCCGGACCACAGCAGCATGATCACGCTGCCGCCCCGGTATTTCGGGTGGATGCAGGCGCGGCCCGCTTCGACCATGCGCCCGCGCAGGTTCTTCAGGCGGCTCAGGTCGAACTCGTTTTCCGAATACAGCCGGCCGATCTTGGCCGCCTTGGCCGCGCTCAGCACGCGGTAGGTACCCACCACTTTCAGGGTATCGGCATCGCGCACGATCAGGTGATCGCAGTGCGCGTCGAATTCATCGCTGTCGAGGCCATCGGCGTTGGCCAGCGACGTCAGGCCCATGGTCTCGATAAACACCTTGTAACGCAAACGCTGGACTTCGCGCAATTCCGCCGCGGTAGTGGCCTGGCTCAGCACCAGTTGGACCGGCCGCGCCCTGGCTTCGTTTGATGCGATTATGTTTTGCATGGTTTCATCCCTGTGATCAAGACGACTCCAGCGTACTTGCCTAATATGTCAGGAAAATGACAGCCGAATGTCATTTCCATGACGCAAGTCAATGCCCTGCGGGCATCGTGCATAATTACCACATCCGCCCAGCCGAAAGAGCCCATGAAAGACCAGGACGCACCGCACATCACGCCCTACACCAGGCCGGCAGCCGGCTGGGACGCCCTGAAACACGTGGCCATCAGCCTGCGCCAGGAACGCGTCGCGCCCGCCAACCTGAAGGCGCTGCTGGCGCAAAACCAGCCGGACGGCTTCGACTGTCCCGGCTGCGCCTGGCCAGACCGCGACCACGCCTCCACGTTCGCCTTTTGCGAAAACGGCGCCAAGGCCGTCGCCGCCGAAGCGACCAGCCGCCGCGCCGGCCCGGAACTGTTCGCCAGCCATACCGTCACGCAGCTGCTGGCACAGTCGGACTACGTGCTCGAGCAGCACGGCCGCCTGACCGAACCGATGGTCTACGACGCCGCCAGCGACCGCTATGTGCCGATCGCCTGGGAAGACGCCTTCGCCCTCGTCGGGCGCCACCTGCGCGCCCTGCCCGACCCGAACCAGGCCGCCTTCTACACGTCGGGCCGGGCCAGCAACGAGGCCGCCTTCCTGTACCAGCTGATGGCGCGCCTGTATGGCACCAACAACTTCCCCGACTGCTCCAACATGTGCCACGAGGCGACCAGCCGCGGCTTGCCGGCCACGGTGGGCATCGGCAAGGGCACGGTGACCCTGGCCGACTTCGAACTGGCCGACACCATCCTCATCTTCGGCCAGAATCCCGCCACCAACCACCCGCGCATGCTGGGCGAACTGCGCGACTGCGCGCGCCGCGGCGGCAGCATCGTTTCCATCAATCCCTTGCGCGAACGGGGCTTGCAGCGCTTCACGGACCCGCAAAGCGCGCTGGAAATGGCGACCCTGGGCAGCACGCGCCTGGCCGGCCTGTTCGTGCAGCCCACCCTGGGCGGCGACTTCGCCCTGATCAAGGCCGTCGCCAAGCGCGTCGTCGAGCATGACGACGCGGCGCAGGCGGCCGGCAGGCCCGCCGTCATCGACCACGCCTTCATTCTGGAGCATTGCAGCGGCTTCGACGCCTTCCGCAACGACCTGCGCGCGGAGAATTGGCAACTGCTCGTGGCGGAATCGGGCGTGGCGCGCGCGCAGATCGAGGCATTGACGGACATCTTCGTCAAGGGCCAGCGCATCATCGCCACCTGGGGCATGGGCCTGACGCAGCACAAGCACAGCGTGGCGGCCATCCGCATGCTGTCGAACCTGATGATGCTGCGCGGGCAGATCGGCAAGCCCGGCGCCGGCTTGTGCCCCGTGCGCGGCCACTCGAACGTGCAGGGCGACCGCACGGTGGGCATCGAGGAAAAGCCGAGCAACGCCTTCCTCGACCGCCTGGGCCAGGTGTATGGATTCGCGCCGCCGCGCGCCCACGGCCACGACGTGGTGGCCACCATCGACGCGATGCGGCGCGGCGAGGTAACGGTGTTCATCGCGCTGGGCGGCAATTTCGCCGCCGCCACGCCCGACACGCCGCGGACCTTTGCCGCGCTGCGCCGGTGCGCGCTGACGGTGCAGGTGGCCACCAAGCTCAATCGCAGCCACCTGGTCATCGGCAAGGAAGCCTTGCTGCTGCCCACCTTGGGGCGCACGGAGATCGACCTGCAGGGCGGCGTGGCGCAGGGCGTGACGGTGGAAGACTCGATGAGCATGGTGCATATCTCGTACGGTCGCAATGCGCCCGCTTCGCCGCAGCTGCGCTCGGAAGTGGCCATCGTGGCCGGCATGGCCGAAGCGACGGTGGGCAGCGCCCTGGTGGACTGGCGCGCGTACGCGGCCGACTATGCGCGCATCCGCGACGACATCGAGAAGGTATTCGACGAATTTTACGACTACAACGCCAGGGTGGCGCAGCCGGGCGGCTTCCACCTGACGGTGGCCTCGCGCGAACGCGTGTGGAAGACGGCCAGCGGCAAGGCCAGCTTCCTCGTCGCCCCGCTGGACCTCGATACGCCGCTGCACCGCGCCCGCGCGCGCCACGGCGAGCGCCTGATGGTCCTGATGAGCACGCGCTCGCACGACCAGTACAACACCACCATCTACGGCATGGATGACCGCTACCGGGGCGTGTACGGCACGCGCAAGGTGGTCTTCGCCAATGCGGCCGATATCGCCATGCTGGGCTTTGCCGACGGCGACCTGGTGGACCTGATCGGCGCCTGGGACGATGGCGTGGCGCGCCGCGCCGACGGCTTCCGTCTCGTCGCCTACGACATCCCGCGCGGCTGCCTGGGCGCATACTACCCGGAGACGAACGCGCTGGTGCCGCTGGCCAGCACGGCCGACGGCGCCGGCACGCCGACGTCGAAGTCCGTCCCCGTGCTGCTGGAACGGGGCAGAAGCTACAAGGCGATGCCGGGCGTGTAATCGACGTACGCATCCTGGCGGCAGAAGCCCACCAGCTTCATGCCCGCCTGCGTGGCGATGGAAATGGCCAGCGAACTGGGGGCGGAAATCGTCGCCAGCAGCGGAATCTGCATGCGCGCCGCCTTGCGCGCCAGCTCGTAGCTGCCGCGGCTGGAGAGGAAGACGAAGCCGCGCCGCATGTCCGCCCCGCTCAGTGCCAAATGGCCGATTAGTTTATCCAGGCCGTTATGCCGGCCGACATCCTCGAAGACGTGCACGATGTCGCCGTCGGGCGTGCACCATGCGGCCGCGTGCACGCCGCCCGTTTCGCGCATCAGCGCCTGGTGCTCGCGCAGGCCGGCGGAGGCGCGCGCCAGCGCGGCCGGCAAGTCGACCCGGATCAGCGCCGGCGGCAGCGCCGCGGGCCGCAAGTCGAGCATGTCGATGCTGTCGATGCCGCACACGCCGCAGCCGGTGCGGCCCGTCAGCTGGCGGCGCCGGTCCTTCAGGCGCACGAAGTCTTCCTGCGCGATGCTCAAGGCCACTTCGGCCGAATCGGCGCGCAGGAACACTTCGCAGTCGAAGATGGCGCCGGCGGAGGCGACCACGCCTTCCGTCAGCGCGAAGCCGTAGGCGAACGCTTCCAGGTCGCGCGGGGTGGCCATCATGACGACGTGGGAAATGCCGTTGAAGACCAGCGCCACGGGGATTTCCTCGGCGACGTGGTCGGTGGCCGGGGTGGAGATGCCCGCCTGGTGGCGGACGATGGCGCGCTCGACGAAGCCGGCGCGTTCGATATCTGTATCTTCTGACATGGCAACCATGGGGGAACTATCACAGGCCCCATGGTAAACCAGAACGGCCAGGCACGGGGCGGCCCCTGCCCGCGCCATCAATCCTTCTTCGGACGGCCCGTTTTCAGCTGCGGCAAGCCGGCCAGCACGTTTTGCAGGGTGGCCAGGTCGATCTGGCTGATCAGCGCCACGCCGATGCGCAGCAATTCGCTTTTCTTGATCTCGAAACCGGCCTTCAGGCAGGCTTTTTTCACCTGGCCCAGGACTTCGTATTCCGCTTCCGGCATGGTGAAGCTGTCGCGCACCAGTTTCGGCTTGCGGGCCTTTTCCTTCACGGCGGCGGCCTTGGCGACCGGCGCTTTTTTCGCTGGCGCCGGCTTGGCGGCGGGTTTGGCGGCAACCTTGGCCGCCGGCTTGGCAACGGCCTTCACCCCCGCCTTGGCGACAGGCCTGGCAGCTGGTTTGGCCACGACGGCCTTGGCCGCAGGCTTGGCGACGGGCGCCTTGGCGGCGGCAGGTTTGGCGGTGGCAGGCTTGGCGGCCGCTGGCTTCACTGCTGCCGGTTTCGCGGCGACGGGCTTGGCGGCCACGGGCTTGGCCGCGGCTTTCGCCACCGGCTTAGCGGCAGGTTTCGCGGCAGGCTTGGCGGCCGGTGCGGCCTTGGCCGCTGCGGCGTGGATCGAGGCGCTGGTGGGGAACATCGATACGGACGCGCTGTCGGCTTTTTTCACCGGGACGGTTTTGCTCATGGATTCTCCAATCTGGTAAATAATATAAACAATATATACTGTTTTTTGAAACCTTGCTTGCGGTACATCAAGTCAAGCGCACGGCATGCCCGACTACGCGCTGGCGCGGATAGTGAAATCGACCCCGACCTCATCCCAGAATTCCTGCTCCTTCTCGATCCAGAACGACACGGTGGGATGGTGCGCCACCCAGCCGCGCTTGATGTCGAGCTCGATGCGGCTCTTCATGCGCAGGCGCAGTTCGCTAAAATCGGCCTCAATGCGCGCATGCATGAGCAAAATCGACAGCCGCAGCGCCAGCACGGCCTTGGCGAAATCGGGGTCGGACAGCACTTCGCCGATCTTGCGCAAGTTGCCCTTCTGCGCCAGGATCAGGCGGCTCATGGTCTTTTGTTCGCGCGTGGTAAAGCCGGGCAAGTCCGCGTTTTCCACGATGTAGGAGGCGTGCTTGTGGTAGCCCGTCTGCGACACGGCCAGGCCCACCTCGTGCAGCAGGCTGCTCCAGCGCAGGCATTTCACCAGGGCGTCGGAGGTGGGCTTGAGCTGCGCGTACATGGCCAGCGCCTGCTCGGCCACGCGGCCGGCGCGCTGCTGGTCGATATGGAATTTGTCCATGCAGCCCTGCACCGACTGTTCGCGGCGGTCGCGCTTGGTCGAACGCAGATACAAATCCCACATCACGCCCATGCGCAAGCCCGCCTCGATCGGCGCCATGGCGGGAATGGCCAGTTCGCGGAACAGGCCGATCAAGATGGCCAGGCCGCCGACGATGGTGCTGGCGCGGTCGGGGCGCAAGCCGGGCATGTCGATGCGGCTGGTGTGACCGAGTTCGATGAAGCGCCGCGCCAGCGCATCGAGGCTGGCGCTCGTGAGCAGGCCGTCGCCCAGCTTGTTGCGGGCGATGATGTCGGCGATCGTGCGGATGGTGCCGGAAGAGCCATACGCCGTCTTCCAGTGCTGCGGACCGAATGGCGGCGCGCCATCCTCGAAATGGCTGCGCGCCGACAGGATGGCCGCCTCGAACGACGGCGCGTCGATGCGCCCGCCGATGAAGAACGACAGGCTTTGCTTGACGGTGCCCAGGCTGAAGGACTCGACGCGCTCGATATCGTTGCCGCGTCCCAGTATCAGTTCGGTCGAACCGCCGCCGATATCCATCACCAGCCGGCGTTCGCCTGGAATGGCCAGCGCATTGGCCACGCCCATGTAGATCAGGCGTCCCTCTTCCTCGCCCGAGATGATTTCGATCGGGTAGCCGATGGCTTGCTCGGCCAGCGGCAGGAAGACGGCGCCGTTGCGCGCCACGCGCATGGCCGACGTGGCCACCACGCGCACGGCATCGAGTTCGAAGCCGGCGAGGATGGCGCGAAAGCGCTGCAGGCAGGCCAGCGCGCCCTGCATGGCCGCCTCGGTCAGGTCGCCATTGGCGTCCAGGCCGGCGGCCAGGCGTATCGGGTCGCGCACGCTCTTGACCACGCGGATCGTGTCGCCATCATGCTTGCCGACGTGTAAACGAAAACTGTTGGACCCCAGGTCCACCGCTGCATACATACTGGCCTCTTGTCTTGTCATTACTGTGCCAACTGAAAAAGTTGGCAAATTCAGTTGCTAAACTATATAAATCATTTAAACGATTTAAAAATCCTACCACACTACCCCCATCGTATGACAGCGGCGTGACAGGATTGTGACAAGAAGTCGCGTAGTAGTAACGTTTAAGAACGCCTGACAAAACCGTAGCGAGCGGAAGGAAGTTGTGGTTGAGAAGCGCAACTGTACGAAGGTACAGTGAGCATCGCAGACCACAAATTCCGACGCGCAGTAGGTTTTGACAGGTGTTCTACGGGACGATGGTGGTAAACAAATACACGGCGAAAATCACCAGGTGCACCGTGCCTTGCATGACCGTGGTGCGGCCCGTGCCCAGCGACAGGGTGGCCACCATCAGCGACAGCAGCAGCAGCACCGTCGACTTGATGTCGAGTCCCAGCGTGATCGTCAGGCCCGTGGCCAGCGACACCACCACCACGGCGGGAATCGTCAGGCCGATGCTGGCCAGCGCGGAGCCGAGCGCCAGGTTCAAGCTCGTTTGCAAACGGTTGGCGCGCGCGGCGCGCACGGCGGCCAGGCCTTCGGGCAGCAGCACGATGGCGGCGATGACGATGCCGACCAGGGTTTTCGGCGCGCCCATGGCGGCAATCGCCGTCTCCAGCGCGGGCGCCAGCGACTTGGCCAGCAGCACCACGGCGCCCAGGCACACCAGCAGGGCGCCGGCGCTGACCCAGGCGACGGTGGGCGTGGGCGGCGCCGCATGCACCTCTTCATCGCCGACGGCTTCCTTGGGCAGGAAGTAGTCGCGGTGGCGCACCGTCTGTACCAGCACGAAGGTGCCGTACAGGACCAGCGAGATCACGGCGATGAAGATCAGCTGGCTGGAATTGTAGAAGGGGCCGGCGGCGCTCGAGGTGTAGTTCGGCAGCACCAGGGTCAGGATGGCGATGGCCGCCAAGGTGGCCAGCGAAGCGCTCACGCCCAGCAGGCCGAAGCTCTGCTCGCGGTGACGCCCGGCGCCCAGCAGCAGGCAAATGCCGACGATGCCGTTCAAGATGATCATGATGGCGGCAAACACGGTGTCGCGCGCCAGGCCCGTCGTTTCCGGTCCGCCGGCCAGCATCAGCGAGACGATCAACGCCACCTCGATCAGGGTCACGGCCAGCGCCAGCACCAGGGTGCCGTACGGTTCGCCGATGCGGTGCGCCACCACTTCGGCGTGGTACACGGCGGCCAGCACGCTGCCGATCAGGCCAGCGACCAGCAGTATCTGGTAGGCGCCGCCGAGATTGAAGGTGGAACCGAACAGGAACAGCCAGCCGGCAACGGGGGCGGCAAGCGGCCATACAGGCAGGGATTTGAGCATTTTCATTATGGGCCTGGCAAGAGTAAGAAAGAGGAACGGCGGTGCGGACGGCACAGGGCAGCCTGGCGTGCGCTGCATAGCATAACTTGCTTAGCTTAAATGAAAGTTAGGAAAGACACACGTTCGGCTGGCGGCGCCCCGCGCCTTGCCCACCGGTCGAGCGCCTTGCTGCAATGCACCTGTTTACTACCATTAACTATAGTCCCTTTGGTAACATGCCGTTGCAATTTCCCTGTCTTTTTGCTGGCGGCTGGCGTCATACTGCAGGGAACGCCATCCGACACCGACCAGGGACAAACCATGATTTCAGTAAACAAAACCGCCATGCGCATGTTCGTCTTCGCGAGCAGCGTGCTGTGCGCCGCCGCACATGCGGACACGCCGCCAGCGCAGGCGGCGCAGGTTGACGCAAACTGGGCCACCCCACCCGCGTCTGCCGCGGAGCCGCGCTGGCAAGACAGCCTGCCGCCCGCGCCGCCCGTGGAAGCGCGCGCAGAAAAGAGACTGCCCCGTAGCGTGTGGCTGACCGTCGAGCCGATGAAGGCGCCTGACCATCGCTGCGATCCCGGCCTCGATGCCCTGTTCTTGCCCAAGGAATGCGGCAAGGAACCCAGCTGGCTGGGCTCGCGCAAGAAGTAAGCCGGCTTACAGATCGAGGGGGCTGGCGCCTTGCGCCTCGACCACCCTGTTGCGGCCGGCCTGCTTGGCCGCCTGCAGCGCCTCGTCGGCGCGCTTGAACAGGCTGACGGTGCTGTCTTCGGCGCGGATGGTGGTCACGCCCAGGCTGGCCGTCAGCTGCAGCACGGCGCGCTCCGTCTTGACGGGCAGCGCCTCGACGGCGGCGCGGATGCGCTCGGCCACCATCAAGGCATCGTCCAGGGTCGTGCGCGGCAGCTGGATGGCGAATTCGGCGCCGCCCAGGCGCCCCATCAGGTCGCTGTCGCGCAGTTGCTGGCGGCAGGTGTCGACGATGGTTTTCAACACCGCATCGCCCACCGGATGGCCATAGCTGTCGTTGACTCTTTTAAAGTGGTCGATATTGAGCACCACCAGCGCCGTCGGCAAGCCGGGCCGGCGCGCCAGCGCCATCCATGGCGCCAGCGCCTGGTAAAAGCCGCGCCGGTTCGGCACGCCCGTGGCCGCGTCGAGCACTTCCAGGCGCGCCAGCTCGCCGCCCAGCTTTTCACGCGACAGCAGCAGATAGCCGAAGGCATTCGTCAGCATCATCAGGTACAGGGCGCCGAAGCCGGCCAGTTGCATCAGCTCGGCATCGAAACCGGGCACGGTGGCGGCCAGCACGCCGCGCGCGGCGATCAGCAGCGACAGCAGGCCCATGCTGACGACGAGGAAGCGGCGCAGCATGCTCGCCTCGCGCCATTGCAGGCACAGCGCGGCCACGCCGGCGAGGAAGAAGCCGGCCACGATCAGCGAACCGCCGGCGCTGCGCAGCAGCGGCGCCACGTCGAACAGATAGCAGGCGGCAAACAGCGCCAGCGCCAGGCCCAGGGCCGGCAATACATAGCGGCGCCAGCCGCTGCGCCCGGCCGCCTGCCACAGCGCGCCCGCATCGAGCGCCATGCCTGCAAACAGCAGGCCATTACCCAGCAAGATGGAGAGGAAATCGGGCAGCACGCCGCGAAAATACAGCAGGCACCAGGCCACGGCCTGGCATTGCTTGGCCACCGCCCAGGTGGACATGCTGAGCGACTTCTTGCGCTCGTACTCGAAGAAGAACAGGGCCGCGCACAGGCTCAGGTTGCCAAGCGCCAGGGCCAGTACCAGGGTCTTGATATCCATGGGCTACGCGATCGGTGCGCAGGCGCGGCGCGCCGCGTCAGATTTCGTGTTCGACATTGGTGCTGCCGTCGCCGATCTTGCTGGCCCAGGCCTGCACGAAATACTGCTTCTCCACTTCGCTGGGCGCCTCGTGCCAGAACACGATGAGGGTGCCCTTGTGGTCGTGGATCTGCGCGACTTTTTCAATGAAGCCGAGATTGGCGGCCTGATCGGCCAGCGCCGCCGCGTAGCCATACACGCGCGTCAAGCGCTCGATGCGGTCAGGCTCCGTAAAACTGTTCGTCGCCGTAATGATGGGGTGATCCAAAAACATGCTTGTCTCCATGGTGCCCGACTGCGCGACCGTGCCGCCGCGCGCCATATACCTAGCCATAAACATAGTATACGCCGCATGCCTGGCGCGGATTAATCGGGTATGCTCACGGGAGCTTATCAGATTTCTCTGAATGCAACAAAGCATCTCCCCCAGTCCACTCAGCGAAGTCGTCCCATGCCGGAAAACAGAAGCATCACCCCACTTGCCCCGCAGGTTCATACCTGCGGCGACCGGCGCCGCCTGGAATTCCAGCCCGGCATGGTCCAGAGCGAAATGCTGCTGTCGCGCCCCGACCATCTGCTGTTGCGCTATGCGCGCGCCATGATGTGCTTTACCCTGTTCGTGCCGCGCCCGCGGCATATCCTGATGGTGGGCCTGGGCGGCGGCTCGCTGCTGAAATTCTGCCACCGCCACTTGCCCGACACGCGCATCACGGTGCTGGAATTGCGCGCCGACGTGATCGCCCTGCGCGAGCAGTTCATGCTGCCGCCCGACGACGCGCGCCTGCGCATCATCGAAACGGACGCCGTCAGCTATATCCGCCGGCATCCGGGCTGCGCCGACGTGCTGCTGCTCGACGGCTACGACGAAACGGGCTTGCCGCCGGCCCTGGGCAGCGCGCGCTTTTACGCCGACTGCCTGCGCACCCTGCTGCCCGGCGGCGTGCTGGTGGCCAACCTGTTCAGTTATGACGAGCACTACCCCGCCATGCTGGCGCGCCTGATGCTCACCTTCCGCGGCGCCGTGTGCCACTTCGACGGCATCGCCGGCAACAACCGCATCATCTTCGCCGCCAAGCCGGAAGCCGACGCCGGCGGCCGCGCCGTGCGCGTGGCGCGCCTGGTGCGCTGGCGCCGCGCAGCCGGCCTGGCCTTCCTGAACCGCCTGCTGCCGGCATGGCAGTTGTGGCGTTTGCGCCGCCAGTCAGGCGCGGGCAGCGACTGAAAGTCGTCTTCCCCGGCCATAGATGTTGTTGCTTATTGGCAGCGATTTGGTGCAAAATCCGCATGATGGATGTGGTTTATGACAAACTACGGCCTGCGTGGGGCCGGCAGGCGCCGCCGAACCCATGTGTCCATGAAGTGAGATAGGAAAAACCATGCTGCGTGGCCGCCTGCCACTGTCGATATCCGCCGCGGCTGCGCTGACCTTTGCCTGCGGCGTCAGCGTCACGGCCGTGCTGTTTGCCGCCATCAGCCAGCTCGAATACGACAAGATGAGCCTGAGCCTGCAGCAGCGCGCCGGCGCCAGGGTGGCCGCCATCGAGCAGGGACTCGACGATGCGGTCGAGGTGCTGACCACGACGAACCAGCTGTTTTCCGCCGTCGTGCCCGTCACGCGCGAGCAGTTCCACGACTTCACCACGCCGCTGCTGCAGCGCCACCCGTTCATCCAGGCCTTCAATTTCCACCGCATCGTGCCGCATGCGCAGCGCGCCGCCTTCGAGGCCGAGCTGCGGCGCATCGTGCCCGATTACGCCATGACGGAAATGCGCGATGGCGTCGTCGTGCCCGCCACGCCGCGCGCCAGCTATCTGGTGGTGGACTACCTCGTTCCCTTGCAGGGCAACCGCCCCGCCTTCGGCCTGAACGTCAGCCCGAACGGCCTGCTGGCGCGCGCGCTGGAGCAGGCCATCGTCAGCGGCCAGACCACCGCCACCGGCCTGGTGGCGCTGGCGCAGGGACCGCAGCAGGGCTTCGTCATCCTGCGTCCCGTGTACCGTCACGGCGTGCCCCTGCAAACGGTGCAGCAACGGCGCGCGGCGCTGATCGGCGATACGGCGGCCATCATCCGCGCCGGGGAACTGGTGCAGAAAATCCTCGCCGGCGCCGACCTGCTGGGCGACCCGCAGCTTGAGATCAGCGTCTACGCGGACGCCGGCGCCAACCCGCGCCAACGGATATTCCGGCATGGCCAGGCGCCCGCCGCCGCCCCGGGCGGCGCCTGGGAGTCCCTGCCCCGCTGGCTGCACTTTGCCTACCACAGCCATTATGACCGGGCCTTCGCTTCCGCCGGCCGGCCCTGGCATGTGCGCGTGGCGGCCCATCCGCGCCCCTTCCTGGCCGACCATCTGGGCTCCCTGTTTACCCTGATCATGGGCTTGCTGTTCAGCGCACTGACGGCCGCCTTCGTGCAATCGCTGACGCAGCGCTCGCGCCGCGTACAGCTGCTGGTGGAACAGCGCACGGCCGACCTCAAGCGCAGCAATGAGCTGCTCAGCGCCGACGTGCGGGCGCGCCAGCGCACGGAGCGCGCCTTGCAGGAAAGCGAAAAGCGCTTCCGCCGGCTGCTGGCCCTGTCCTCGGACTGGTATTGGGAACAGGACGCCAACTTCTGCTTCACCCACATCACCAGCGGTTTCACGGACAAGTCGAACATGCCGCTGGAACGCTTCATCGGCATGACGCGCTGGGAAAACAACCCGGAGATGCGCAATTCGCGCTGGGGCAAGCAGCATATCGCCAACCTGGAAGCGCACCTGCCCTTTTCCAATCTCGAATATGCGATGCAGGACCGCGATGGCCAGCTGCGCTGGTTCAGCATCAATGGCGAACCGCTGTTCAACGAGCTGGGCGAATTTCGCGGCTACCGGGGCACGGGTTCCGAAATCACGGAACGCAAGCTGGCCGAGCAGAAAATCCAGCACATCGCCCACCACGACGTGCTGACGGGCTTGCCCAACCGCGCCCTGCTGCGCGACCGCCTGGCCCAGGCGATGGCCCTGTCACGCCGCAAGAATCGCGCATTGTGGGTACTGTTGATCGACCTCGACCGATTCAAGTTCGTCAACGACAGCCTGGGCCACAAGGCAGGCGACCTGCTGCTGAAAACCATCGCCGCGCGCCTGCAGGCCAGCCTGCGCGAAAGCGATACGGTGGCGCGCCTGTCCGGCGATGAATTCGTCGCCATCCTGTGCGAACAGGCGGACGAAGCGCTCAGCGGCGCTGTCGTGCAGCGCGTGATGGATGCCGTGGCCCAGCCGGTGCTACTGGATGGCAAGGAATTTTTCGTCACCTGCAGCATCGGCGTGGCCGTCTACGACAGGTCGCGCTACGACGCCCCCGGCGACGTGACCTTGCATGGCGAGACGCAGAACCTGATCGAGCAAGCCGACATCGCCATGTACTGCGCCAAGAAACAGGGCCGCAACAACATCAAGTTCTACACGTCGGCCATGAACCAGGCCACCCTGGAACGCCTGCGCATCGAGACGGCGCTGCGCAACGCGCTCGAACGCGAGCAGTTCGTGCTGCATTACCAGCCGCAGGTGGACCTGGCCAGCGGGCGCATCGTCGGCGTGGAAGCGCTGCTGCGCTGGCAGCACCCGGACCTGGGCATGGTGGCACCGCAGCGCTTCATCGCGCTGGCGGAAGATACGGGCCTGATCGTGCCGATCGGCGCCTGGGTCATGCGCGAAGCATGCGCGCAGGTGAAGCGCTGGCATGCGGCGGGACTGGGCACCTTGCGCCTGGCCGTGAACCTGTCGGCGCGCCAGTTCAACGAGCCGAACCTGGTGGCCACGATCGGCGAAGTGCTGCTGGAAACGGGCTTGCCGCCCGCCTGCCTGGAACTGGAATTGACGGAAAGCCTGTTCATGCACGACGTGGCGCTGGCCGTCAGCCAGCTGCACGACATGAAGGCGCTGGGGGTGCAGCTGTCGATCGACGACTTCGGCACCGGCTATTCCAGCTTCGCCTACCTGCGCACCTTCCCCATCGACGTGCTGAAGATCGACCGCAGTTTCGTCGGCGACGTGGCGCGCGACGCGGACGATGCGGCCATCGTCGTCTCCATCATCGCGCTGGCGCACAATCTGAAGCTGCGCGTGGTGGCCGAAGGGGTGGAAACGGCCGAGCAGCTCGATTACCTGCGCCGCCATGGCTGCGACGAGGCGCAAGGTTATTACTTCAGCCACCCGCTGCCGGCGCATGAGGTGGAGGCGCTGCTGCAGGCGGAAGACACGCACGTCATGCTGTAGGCGACGGCACCACCCTGGCCCCGCGTTCGCGTTCGTCCCAGTCGTCGTCCAGGCCGGATTGCGCCAGCAGGGAAGGCGCCTTCGTGGCGCGCAGCAGGTCGCCCTACTCGTCGCACGCTGGACACCGCATGCTGATCGCCATCATGGCCGGGTCTTACAGCTTCTGCTGCAAAAATTCGAGGAAGCAGCTGATGCGCTGCGCCAGCTGCGTATTGCGGTAATACACGGCATGGATCTGCTGGCGGTAGCCCGTATAAAACGGCTGCAGCACCTGCACCAGGCGGCCGGCGGCGATGTCGTCCTTCGTCATGAAATCGGACAGGCAGACGATGCCCTGGTCGTGCAGGGCCAGCTGGCGCAGGGTTTCGCCGCTGGACGCGGCCAGCGCGGGCACGATCTGCAGGCTGTTGCCCGCTTCGTGGCGCAGCGGCCACTGATTGCCCAGTTCATATTGCGCAAAGCCCAGCAGCGCATGGCCGGACAGCGCTTCCGGCGTGGCCGGGGTGCCGTGGCGCGCCAGGTAGGCGGGTGTCGCCAGCACGTGCAGCGGGCTGGCACTGAGGGCGCGCGCATGCAGGGTCGAGTCGACCAGGGCGCCGATGCGGATGGCGATATCGGTGCGGTGCTCGAGCAGGTCGGCGATCTGGTCGTTGCTGGTCAGTTCCAGGCGAATCTCCGGGTACATGGCGCGAAACTCCGCCACGTGGGGCACCACGCAATGGAGCATGAAGGGCGAGGCGGCATCGACGGACAGCCGCCCGGCCGGCTTCTGGCGGCGGATGCGGATCGACTCTTCCACGTCTTCCATCGAGGCGAGAATGGCGCGCGCCTTGTCCAGGAACAGCTGCCCCTCCTCCGTCAGTTCCATGCGCCGCGTGGTGCGCGTCAGCAGCGACGTGGCCAGCTTGTCCTCCAGGCGCGACAGGGCGCGGCTGACGCCCGAGGTGGTTTGTCCCAGGTGCACGGCGGCCGCGCTCAGGGTGCCGCTGTCGATGACGGTGACGAAGATTTTCAGGTCGTCCGAGTTGATGTCCATTCTTGCCCTTGTTTCACAGATCAGGGCATTATAATGGATTGCAGGCAATAGTCGGCGAGGCTGGCCGGGCTGCGCGCTACGTCAGGCAACGTAGAACAAAATGGCGACAAAATGACAGCTACTGCCGGCCAGCACGAACAAATGCCAGATGCCGTGGCCGTGGCGCAGCTTGTGGTCGGTGGCGTAGAACGCGATGCCGCCCGTGTAGCACAGCCCGCCCGCCACCAGCCACAAAAAGCCGTTCCACTCCAGCGCCGCCAGCAGCGGCTTGATGCCGATGACGATGAGCCAGCCCATGGCCACGTAAATCACCAGCGACAGGATGCGCGCGCCTTTCGCGTACACATATTCCTGCACGATGCCGAACAGGGCCAGGCCCCAGACGACGCCGAACAGCGACCAGCCCCACGGCCCGCGCAGGGTCACCAGCATGAAGGGCGTGTAGGTGCCCGCGATGAGCAGGTAGATGGCGCAGTGGTCGAGCCGCTGCAGCACGGCCTTGGCCTTGCCGCGCACGCTGTGATACAGGGTGGACGTGAGGTAGAGCGTGAGCAGCATGGCCGCATACACGCTGCAGCTGACGATTTTCCAGGCATCGCCCGTGCGGGCCGCCACGACGATCAGGATGACGCCGCCGATGGCCGCCAGTGCGGCGCCCACCGTATGGGAAATGCTGTTGAACCGTTCACCGTGGTACATGGCTAAGCCCCACCCACGGAAACGCAGCAAAATTCCGGGGTCAGACCCGCCGGGACTCGGCGTCCCCGTCTGACCCCAGCCTTGCTCGGCAAGGTGTCAATCAAGCGTCTTCCGCCTTCTTGCGCGCGGGACGGCGTGCCGGCGTCTTGCGTGGCGCCTTGGCGGGCTTGTCTTCCGCCACGACAGGCGCTTCCACCGGCGCCGCCTCGATCACAGGCGCCGCTTCAACAACCGCTTGCGCCGCCGTTTTGGCCGGCTTCTTCGCCGCTGCCGCCTTGCGCGCCGGCGTGCGCAGCTTGGCCTTGGGCTTCGCTTCGGCGACCGCTTCCACGATCACCTCGGCGACCGGCTCGGGCACTGGCGCAGGCACGGCTTCCACCGGCGCTGCCTCGACGGCCTCGGCGCGCGCTTCGCGGCCGCCATCGCCATTCTTGCGGCCGCCACGGCCATTGCGGCGCGAACCGCGCTTGGCGTTGCCTTCTTCGGGCGCGACCTCGGCCACCGCTTCGGCCACCTCGTGCTGCACTTCCGGCTGCGGCGCCGGCGCATACTGCTCGACGACGACGGCTTCCGCGTCGGCCACCGGCACGAAGGCCTGCGGCGCGGACTCGCCGCGGCGTTGCTCGTTCTGCTTGCGGCCGCCCCGTCCATTGCGGCGCGAATCGCGGCGGCTGCCGCCATCGCGGCTGTTGACCTCTTCCGCCGTCGCACCGCTCTCGCCGCCGGCGACGACGTCGCTGGCGGCTTCCCCGTTCACGGGTGCAGCCACGGGAACCAGGCCGCTGCTGCGGTAGACATAGGCGCCCGATTTTTCATCGCGGCCAAATTCCAGCAAGCCGCGCGTCTGCGCTTCTTCCAGCAAGTTGCCGAAGGTGCGGAAACCGTAATACGATTCGCTGAAGTCGGGCTTGCGGCGCTTGATCGCTTCTTTCAGCATCGAGGCCCAGATCTTGCCGCTGTCGCCGCGCTCCGAGACCAGCGCGTCGAAGGTGGCAACGGCCATCTCGATCGCTTCCGTCTTGCGCGACTCGTATTTTTCCTTGCGGCGCACTTCTTCGTCGGCCGAACGCTTCGGCGCGGGCGTGTCGCGCGCGTCGCGCTTGGCGGCCGTGCGACGGCTTTCGCGCACCAGATCATCGTAGAAAATGAATTCGTCGCAGTTGGCCACCAGCAGGTCGGAGGTCGACTGCTTGACGCCCACGCCGATCACCTGCTTGGCGTTTTCGCGCAGTTTCGACACCAGCGGCGAAAAGTCGGAATCGCCGCTGATGATGACGAAGGTGTTGACGTGGGCCTTGGTGTAGCACAGGTCCAGCGCATCGACCACCAGGCGGATGTCGGCCGAATTCTTGCCGGACTGGCGCACGTGGGGAATTTCGATCAGCTCGAAGTTCGCCTCATGCATGGTGCCCTTGAAACTTTTATAACGGTCCCAGTCGCAATATGCCTTCTTGACAACGATGCTGCCCTTGAGCAGCAAGCGTTCGAGGATGGGCTTGATATCGAATTTTTCGTAATTTGCATCTCGCACGCCGAGCGCGACGTTCTCGAAGTCGCAAAACACGGCCATGCTGAGGTTTTCTGGGGATGACGCCATAAGGGTGAATTCTCGCTGATGATAAGGGCGGACGGGAAGCGCAACGCCTCCCTTTGCGCCTAGTATATTCGCCCACCCCCCGTTTCGGCGACAACTATCGTGCGCGGCAGCCTATTGCGTGCCGCCGGCGGCGCTCGCGCTGGCGCCGGCGACCGGCCAAACGACGCTTGCATCGACCGAATACAGCTGGCACGGCAGGCTGCTGCGCCGCTGGCACGACGCGAGCGCGCGCACATCGGGGCTTTCCCCCTCCTCGGCCCAGCCCCAGGCGCCGCTGGCCGACAGGGCGAAGGCGCGCGGCGCGGTTTTCTCCAGGAAGTCGCGGTAGGCGGCGCGGCCCTGCTCTTCCAGGTAGGGTACGGCGGCGATGTCGTCCTGCGGCGCGAATTGCGTGGCGGGCGGCGACGGCGCATCGGCCACGCGGTAGACCTGCCGCACCGGCATGCCGATTTTCTGCAGGAAGCGCTCGGTGGCGGGCAGCCACACGGCCACCCCGTCGCGGCTGCCCAGGGTCAGGTGGGCATCGCGCTTGAACGGGCCGTAGGCCAGCAATTGCGCGCGGCCGCCGGAACCGGTAAAGGAATTGAACAGCCGCCGCGCCAGGGCCGGCGAAAAAAACGAGTCATTCGCGCCATACAGCCACAGGCTGGGAATGTGATTGTAGGCGCCCAGGGTGGCGAAGGACTTGGCCAGCGCCCCTTGCCAGTCGCAACCCGGCATGTCGACGCGCAGGCCGCCGGAAAAATTGAGCACGCCGCGCACGCCGGGCAGCACCCGGGTGGCCAGCGCCAGCGCCGCCATGCCGCCATACGACTGGCCCGCGACGACGATGCGCTGCGGGTCGACCCAGCTCTGGCGGCGCGCATACGCGAGCGCGGCCAGCATGTCGCGCGCCTGGCCCTGGGCATTGCCCAGCATGTCGCAGCCGGCATCGCGGTAAGCGCCCGTCGAGCGCGCAAAGCCGGCGCGCATGGGCAGCATCACCGCATAGCCGCGGCGCACGAATTCGGTGGCCATATAGATAAAGCGCTCGCGCTGTTGCAGCCTGGCCGGGCCCGCCTGCTTGCCGTGATTCATCAGCAGCAGGGGAAACGGGCCGGGGCCGGCGGGGCGGAACACCGTCGTTTCCAGCTCCTCGCGCAAGCCGTCGCCGGCCGGCACCATGATGACTTGCTCGTTCAGGCGCGCATCGAGCGGCAGCGGCGAGGGGACAAGCTGGGCTCGCAGGGGCAGGCAAGGCAGACTGAGCAGCAAACTCAGCAACATGGGACGATACAGGGGATAAATGGCGGACTCCGTGGATGACTTCCCTGCCAGTCTAGACAGCGAAATGCCACAGAACAATATAAAAAAGTTACGTGACGCAGCTATTTTTTACGGCAAGCAGCAAGGGGGAAAATTGTTGCCTTGCACCACCACATTTTCCCCGCCGTCGGGTGTAAACTGGAGGCCTTCTGAAGGAGTCGCCATGTCCATATCCGCCCTCACCACCGGCACCTCGGGGCTGACCGCCAACCAGCGCGCGCTGGATGTGGCCGCAAACAATGTCGCCAATGCGAACACGCCGGGCTTCCAGCCGCAACAAGCCGAATTCCAGGAAGCCAGCCCGGCCGGCACGGGCGTCACCCTCTCCGTCGAAGGGCGCAAGCTGGCCGCCACGGAAAGCGTCAGCGGCGCCAGCGCGCAGGCGGCCAAGGCGGCGGAAAGCCGGCCGAACGGCGTCGGCCTCGCTTCCGAACTGACGGATAATCTCGTCTACAAGGCCGGTTTTAATTTATCGGCGAATGTCGTCAAGGCCGCCAACCAGGCCCTGGGCAGCCTGATCGACGTCAAGACGTGAAGACAGCGACTATCGACAAGCCAGTCTAGCTTTGCATTTCCAGCGCCAGCGGCGCCATGGCCGGCGTAATCAGCGCCAGCAGCCGTTCGGCCGGAATGCCGTCGCGCGCCTGCACCGACAAGCCGTGCAGCAAGGCCGCGTAATAGTCGCCCAGCGCCTGCACGTCCGCCCCCTCCTTTAATTCTCCCGCCAGCTGCGCCGCGCGCAGGCGCTCGATGACGGCTTGCGTGCGCGCGCGGCGGTGCTGCGCCAGCCAGTCGGCGATGCCGGCGTTTTCCGCGCTCGTGTTGGTGGCGGCCGTGACCACCATGCAGCCTTGCGGCTGGCCGCTGCGCGTATACAGCAGCACGGCTTCTTCCAGCATGCGCGCCACGGCGTCGCGCACGTTCAGGCTGGCGGCCAGCGCGTGCACGGCAAACGCGCCTTCTCCCGTTTCATACAGCTCCACGGCTTCGCGGAACAGTTGCTCCTTCGAGCCGAACGCCGCATAGATGCGCGCCGAAGCGATGCCCAGCGCCGCCACCAGGTCGGCCATCGATACGCCTTCATAGCCGCGCGTCCAGAACGCGTCGCGCGCCTTTGCCAGCGCCAGCGCGCGGTCGAATTCCCTCGGTCTTCCCGCCATCTTGATCCTCTTTTCACAAACTGGCGGCCAGTATAACGCCTGGCGCCCGCCGCGCGTTCCCGATTTATTTTGCATCACGGGCTTGACCGAAGGGAGAATTTCGCCTATTCTTTGTCGATCGACAAACAATAGGAGCCGATATGAAAACCATCCAAGGACCAAGCCTGCACCTGGCACAATTCGCCGCCGATACGGCGCCCTTCAACACCCTGCCCGCCATCGCCGAGTGGGCGGCCGGCATGGGCTTCAAGGCCCTGCAGATTCCCGCCTGGGATGCGCGCCTGTTCGACGTGGCGCAAGCGGCCCACAGCCAGCAATACTGCGACGATCTGGTCGCCATGCTGGCCGGCCATGGCCTCGTCATCAGCGAACTGACGACGCACATCCTCGGCCAGCTGGTGGCCGTGCACCCGGCCTACGACGCGCTGTGCGACAGCTTCGCGCCGGCCCACCTGCACGGCCAGCCGGCGGCGCGCACCGAGTGGGCCATCGAACAAGTGAAACTGGCGGCCATGGCCTCGAAACGCCTGGGCCTGACGGACATGGGCACGTTCTCCGGCTCGTTCGCCTGGCCGTATCTGTTCCCGTTCCCGCAGCGCCCGCCCGGCCTGATCGAGGCGGCCTTCGACGAACTGGCGCGCCGCTGGCTGCCCATCCTCGACGTGTGCGAGGAACAGGGCATCAACCTGTGCTACGAAATCCACCCGAGCGAAGACCTGCATGACGGCATCAGCTTCGAGATGTTCTACGAGCGCGTGGGCCGCCACCCGCGCTGCAAGATGCTGTTCGACCCCAGCCACTTCGTGCTGCAGCAGCTGAACTACCTGGAATTCATCGACATCTACAAGGACCATATCCGCATGTTCCATGTGAAGGATGCGGAATTCAATCCGACGGGGCGGCAAGGCATTTATGGCGGCTACCAGTCGTGGGAAAACCGCGCCGGGCGTTTCCGTTCGCTGGGCGATGGCCAGGTCGACTTCAAGGCCATCTTCTCGAAGATGGCGCAGAACGATTACGCGGGCTGGGCCACCCTGGAATGGGAATGCTGCCTGAAGGACCAGGAAGTGGGTGCGCGCGAAGGCGTGGCCTTCATCAACGCCCACATCATTCCCGTGACCGACAAGATCTTCGACGACTTCGCCGGCGCCCCCGTCAGCGCGCAACAGATTCATCAATTGCTGGGTATCCAGCACAACTGAACAAGGAAACACCATGAACGAATTTACCCATGACTACGTCCGCATCGACGGCCAGCGCCTGCATTGCGTGATTGCGGGTCCCGCCGCCGGCAAACCCGTGCTGCTGATCCCCGGCTGGCCGCAAACCTGGTACGCCTGGCGCCACGTGATGGCGGCCCTGGCCGCCCAGGGCTACCAGGCGATCGCCATCGACCCGCCCGGCAGCGGCCACTCGGAACGCCCGGCCGGCGGCTACGACACGGGCGCCATCGCCGCCACCCTGCACCGCACCATGCTGGCCCTGGGCCACGCCCAGTACGACGTGGTCGGCCACGACATCGGCATGTGGGTCGGCTATGCGCTGGCCAGCGATTTCCCGCAGGCCGTGACGAAACTGGCGCTGACGGAAGCCGTGATCCCCGGCCTGGCGCCCGCGCCGCCCATTTTTGTGGCGCCATCGGACAACATCTTCCTGTGGCACTTCATGTTCAACCAGGTGCTGGACTTGCCGGAGATGCTCACGGCGGGCAAGGAGCGCGAATACATCCGCTTCATCCTGGACCGCTGGTCGTACCGCCGCGACAAGGTGGCCGTCGACGTGTATGCCGACGCTTACGCCACGCCGGGCGCCCTGCGCGCCGGTTTCGCCTACTACCGGGCGATTCCGGAAACCATCCGGCAAAACCTCGAGCGGGCGAAAACGCGCCTGGCCATGCCCGTGCTGGCCATCGGCGCGGATCACGCGACGAATGACGCGCCCCTGCTGACCATGCAGGGCAAGGCGGACATCCTGCAAGGAGCGATCGTCGCCGAGTGCGGCCACTTCATCATGGAAGAACAGCCGGAAGCGTTCATTGCCCACCTGCTGCCCTTCCTGGCCGGAGAACCGGCATGAGCCTCGATCCGCTGATCGCCGCCTGGCTGGAACAGGCGAAGGATGCGCCGCCGCCCGCCTCGCTGGCGGACCTGCGCGCCGCCACGGAAACGGGCTTGCGCCAGCTGCACGGGCCGCTGGAGGATGTCGCTTCGGTCAGGGATTACGTGCTGCCCGGCGAACATGCGCTGACCGTGCGCGCCTATGTACCGGCCGGCGCGGACATGGGCCAGCCCCTGCCGGCCATCGTCTTCGCGCATGGCGGAGGATGGTGTCTATGCTCGCTGGACCTGTACGACAATCCGTGCCGCGCGCTGGCCAACGCCACCGGCTGCGTGATCTTTTCCGTCGATTACCGGCTGGCGCCCGAGCACAAGTTCCCCGTGCCGCTCGACGACTTTTACCGGGCCCTGTGCTGGGTCGCCGGGCATGCGGCGGCGCTGGGCATCGACGCCAAGCGCCTCGCCGTGGGCGGCGACAGCGCAGGCGGCAACCTGGCGGCGGCCGCCGCCCTGATGGCGCGCGACCAGGCCGGCCCGGCGCTGGCGCACCAGTTGCTGCTGTACCCGGCGCTCGATTTCGCCTTCGACACGCCATCCTACCAGCGCTATGCGGACGGCCATTCGCTGACCAGGGAAGCCATGCGTTTTTGCTGGTCGGCGTACCTGAACGAACCGGCGCAAGGCGCGCAGCCTTATGCGGCGCCGCTGCGGGCGGCTACGCTCAAGGACCTGCCGCCGGCGACCGTGCTGGTGTGCGAATACGACCCGCTGCATGACGAAGGCGCGGCGTATGCGCGTCGGCTGCGCGACGACGGCGTGGCGGCCGACTGCGTGCAGCTCGACGGCATGATTCACGCATCGATCCACATGCTGGGACTGGCGCCAAAGGCGCGGGGTCTGTTCGACGTGGCCGGCAAAGCAATGAAAAGTGCCATGTTTGCGTAAATAGTCCACTAGAAAAATTCTGGGGTCTGACCCGGCGGGTCAGACCCCAGCATGCCTCTATTCCACCAATTTTCGCACCTCGATGCCGTTCAGCCACTTCACGTGGCGCGGCCCCGTGCGGATATCCTTGGCCGAGATCAGGGCGATCTCGCCATCACTGTCGTCGAGCGCCTTGCCGTTTTTTTCGTAGTAGACGATCACGCCTTCGCCGGCCGGCGCGTTATACAGCTCGCCCCAGGAAAACACCACCGCATAGCCATCCGTGGCCGTGGCGATGATGGCGATCTTCTTGGCGTCGTTGTGGCCGGGCGCGTCCAGCGCCGCCTTGTCGAGGATGTCGCGCAGGCGCACGCCACGATAGCTGGTGATGGTCTCGGCTTTATCCCCATTGTGGCGCGTGACGGCGAGCTCCCCGCCATTGGCGGCCGGCAGGCCGCGCAGGTCCGCCACCGTCAGGGTCAATGGCCTTGCCACCTTGCCCGTCACGGCGAGCGCGTGGCTCATGTTCTCGCTTGCCGGCGCCGGATCGGCCCACGCGGGCGCCGCCGCCAGCAGTGCGGTCGAAACGAGGCTGGTCAGTATGGTCTTCAACATGCGGTGTCCTTTCATGGAACATTCAAAGAAAATCAGAACTGGTATTGCGCATTGGCCAGCCAGGTGCGGCCCGCGCCGGGAAAACCGTCGGCCAGCGCGTAATTGCGGTCCGCCGCGTTGCTCACGCCCGCTTCCAGGGTCAAGGCCGGCATGGGGCGGTACACGACCTTCAGGTTCAGCGTCGCAAAACCACCCAGTTCCAGGGTGTTCGACACCCAGCGCCCGCTGTTCGCTTCCGCGATGGCCACCACGTCGACCTGGCGCGCCGCGTGCAGCACGGCATGCGCCGTCAGCTTGTGGCGCGGCACGTCCGTCAGGCGCGTGGCGCGGTCGCTGACGTTCCGCATGTCGGTGTAGGTGTAATTCCCGCCCCAGTCCAGCCAGGCGCCGGCGCCGCCGCGCAAACCCAGCTCCACGCCGCTGATGTGCGCCCTGCCCGCGTTGCGCATCTGCGAACGCACGCCCGACACGTTCGCCACGCTCTGGATCTTGTCCTTCACGTCGCTGTAGAACAGCGCCGCTTCCACCTTGGCGCCCAGCGCGTTTGCTTGATACCCGAGCTCATAATTCATCGCCTCTTCCGCGCGCAAGGCCGGGTTCTCGATGTACGTGCCCAGACGCTGCGAGTAGCGGTCCTTCAGGGTCGGCAGGCGCGATTTGCGCGCCACGGTGGCGTACACGCGCGCGCCGGCGCCGATCTTGCGGAACAGGCCCGCCTGCAGGTCGGTGGCCGATTGATTGGCTGGCAAGGTGTAGGCATTGCCGGCGCTGTAGACGGTGTCCGGGCGCAGCGCGTTGCGCGAGACGCCCAGCGACAATTCCGTCGCCGCATCGAGGGCGATGCTGTCTTCCGCGCCCAGGGTCCACAGGGCATCCTTGTACCAGGTGGTGCGCACGCCTTTGGCATCGAGCTCCTGGTGCTCGTCGGCCTTGTAGCTGGCGACAAAACGCAGGCTGTGCGCGGCCAGGCGGAACGATTCGAGTTCCACCGCGCCGCCATTCGTGCGGTCGTTGTAGATGCTGCGCCCGCCGCTGACGCTGCCCTGGCCGCTCGTCTTCAGGGTCGTGTAGCTGCCGTTCGTGTAGGACGTGATTTCATTGTCGTAGCTGTCGTGGTACAGCCGCAGTTTCAGGCGCTCGGCGGCGCCCAGGCGCGTCTGCGAGACGACATACACGCTTTCCTTGTTCCAGTACGGCCACTGCCAGTAGCGCGCGCCGACGGGATGGGTCGACGGCGGCTGGCCCTTCTCGCCATGCTGCTTGTAGTAGCTCAGTGCATACTCGTCGCCCGACTGCGCGCCATCGGGCGTGTAGCCCACCCTGAACGACAGTTTATGATCCTTGCGGTAGGCGTTGTTGCGCATGCCGCCATCTTCCGTGGCCGTGGGCCGGAAGTCGGACGACAGGGGGAAGCCGTCGCTGTCGATGTAGGACACGCCCGCCTGCAGATACCACAGGCCCTGGTTCGTGCCCACGTTGGCCGACAGCTGGCGCTCGCTGCCCGAGCCGAAACCGATGGACGTATCGCCTTCCAGCAGCGCGGACGGCTTGCGCGACACCAGGTTGATGGCGCCGCCCAGGGTATTGGCGCCATACGCCACGGAGCTGTAGCCCTTGGCCACCTGGATGGCGGCCAGATCGCCGGTGGTGAATCGGTTGAAATCGACGTAGCCGTCATACGGCACGTAGACGGGAATGCCGTCGATGTACAGCGGCACCTGGCGAGAGTCGAAGCCGCGGATGGCGACGGTTTTCTCGTTGCGCGCATTCGTCGACAGCGACACGCCCGGCAGCAGATTCAAGGCGTCGCCCACGTTGTCGCGGTTAAAGCGGCGCATCTCGGCGCGGCCCACTTGCGTGCCCACCTGCTGTTCCGCCTGGCCGGCCTGCTCACGCTGCCCCACCACCGTCACCGTGCCCAGCACGAAAGGCGCCGCCGCATCCGCGTCGTCCTTGCCAGCGGCCTGCTGCGCCAGCGCCAGCATCACGGCGCCCGCCATTAGCTGTTTTAACATCATCTTGTTCTTCCATCCTTCGTTATATATCGTCTTATATAGCGATACTCAAAAAAATACAAAAAAAGCGGCCGCGCATGTGGCGGCCGTCATCCAGCGGCGCAATATACAGAGGTATATAGCGATATTCAAGCGACAAGGCCGAAAGCGCGCGCACAGGTCAATTTTCCACGCATTTTTCCCGCATCGCAGCATTTCGCTGTGCGAACGAATGTTTCACAAAACGGTTGACACGTCGAATTTGGCTAGGCAAACTGATTTCCAGGGAGTTCGAAAATGAATGCCAATATGACAAATATTCCAGCCGCAGCGGATCCGGAACTCATCGTCTTCGGCGACGACGAGGAAGGCAAGGACCGCCAGTTCGTCAACGCGCTGGCGCGGGGCCTGGAAGTGCTGCGCTGCTTCCGTCCTGGCGAAGTCTATCTGTCGAACGCGGACATGGCCAAGCGCACGGGCATCCCCAAGCCCACCATTTCGCGCCTGACCTATACCCTCACCAAACTCGGCTACCTGAATTACTCGGACAGCCTGGGCAAGTACCAGCTGGGCGCCGGCGTGCTGGCCCTCGGCTACCGCATGCTGTCGAACCTCGACGTGCGCAAGATGGCGCGCCCGCTGATGGAGGAACTGGCCGAACATGCGCAGGCCTCCGTGTCGCTGGGCACGCGCGACCGCCTCAGCATGGTCTATGTGGAGACGTGCCGCAGCAGCGCCAACGTCACCCTGCGCCTCGACGTCGGCTCGCGCATTCCCCTGATGACGACGGCCATGGGCAAGGCCCTGCTGTGCATCCTGCCGCAGGCCGAGCGCGACTACCTGATGGACCATGCGCGCGTGCACGAGACGGAGCGCTGGCCGCGCATCAAGGCCGGCATCGAACAAGGCTTCAAGGATTACCAGGACCGGGGCTTTTGCATCTCGGCCGGCGAATGGCAGAACGACGTACATGCCGTGGGCGTGCCCATGCTGGGAGCCGACGGCGAACAGGTGATGGCCTTCAATTGCGGCGGACCCGCCTTCCTGCTGTCGCGCGAAAAACTCGAGTCCGACCTGGGACCGCGCCTGGTGGCCCTGGTCAAGACAGTGGAAAAAAACCTGGGACGCGGTTAGACTGCGCGCCCCTTCTCAATATCGCCTTCGAGGACCCCGATGATACGCGACGAAGAAACCCTGAACATCCTGCTCGACAGCATCGCCCGTTTCGTGCGCGAAGTGCTGGTGCCGAACGAGGCGCTGGTGGCTGAAACGGATGCGATCCCGCCCGCCATCGTCGCGCAGATGCGCGAACTGGGCCTGTTCGGCCTGTCCATCCCGGAAGCCTACGGCGGCCTGGAACTGAGCATGGAAGAGGAAGTGCGCGTGGCCTTTGAAATCGCCCGCACCTCGCCCGCCTTCCGCTCGCTGATCGGCACGAACAACGGCATCGGCTCGCAAGGCATCGTCATCGACGGCACGCAAGCGCAGAAACAATACTATCTGCCCAAGCTGGCCGCCGGCGAGATCATCGGCTCGTTCGCCCTGACGGAAGCGGGATCGGGCTCCGACGCGGCCTCGCTGCGCACGACGGCCGTGCGCGACGGCGACTATTACATCCTCAACGGCAGCAAGCGCTACATCACCAACGCGCCCGAGGCCAGCATCTTCACCGTCATGGCGCGCACGGACCCCGCCAAGCGGGGCGCGTCGGCCATTTCCGCCTTCATCGTGGAAAAGGATACGCCCGGCCTTTCACTCGGCAAGATCGACAGGAAGATGGGCCAGCAAGGCGCGCATACCTGCGACGTCATTTTTGAAAACTGCCGTGTGCCGGCCGCGAACCTCATCGGCGGCAAGGAAGGCGTGGGTTTCAAGACGGCCATGAAGGTGCTCGACAAGGGCCGCCTGCACATCGCCGCCGTCTGCGTGGGCGCGGCCGAACGCATGCTGGCCGACGCCCTGGCCTACGCCATGGAGCGCCAGCAGTTCGGCCAGCCCATCGCCGAATTCCAGCTGATCCAGGCCATGCTGGCCGACAGCAAGGCGGAAATTTACGCGGCGCGCAGCATGGTGCTCGACGCGGCGCGCCGGCGCGACAACAAGGAAGACATCTCGACGGAGGCGTCGTGCTGCAAGCTGTTCGCCTCCGAAATGTGCGGCCGGGTGGCCGACCGCTCCGTGCAGATCCACGGCGGCGCCGGCTACATCAGCGAATACGCGGCCGAGCGCTTCTACCGCGACGTGCGCCTGTTCCGCATCTATGAAGGCACGACGCAGATCCAGCAGATCGTCATCGCCCGCAACATGATCAAGGCGGCGCAAAAGTGAAGGAGGCCGCGATGGACATTCCCGCCCTGCTGGCGCACTTGCCGGCGCGCCTGTCGGCCATCCCCATCTATTGGGCGATGCGCGCGCCCGACGCGCCGGCCTTGCATGAAGCTGGCCGCAGCTGGACCTACGCGCAGCTGCAGCACAGTGTGGAAGACGCAGCGCAGCTGCTGCGCCGGCTGGGCGTGCGTGCCGGCGACCGCCTGATGGTGGTGGGTGAAAATTGCGCACTGCAGGTGGCGCTGATCTTCGCTTGCGCCAGCATCGACGCGTGGGTCGTCAACGTCAATGCGCGGCTGTCGGCGCGCGAGATCGACACCATCGCCGCGCACAGTTCCGCGCGGCGTGTGCTGTTCCTGGCCGGCGCCTCGCCGGAAGCGGCCGCCCATGCGGCACGTCTGGGCGCGGCAAGCGCCACGGTCGACGGCATGGGCGAGCTGCTGGCCGGCGACTTGAACGACGCTGCCATCGCCGAAGAGACCGTCGCCGGCAACGAACAGGTGGCCGCGCTGATCTACACGACGGGCACGACGGGCCAATCGAAGGGCGTGATGCTCACGCACCGCAACCTGCTGTTCATCGCCGCCGTCTCCAGCACCTTGCGGGGCTTGACGCGCAGCGACCGCGCCTACGGCGTGCTGCCGATTTCGCACGTGTACGGCCTGGCCTCGGTGGCCCTGGGCACCCTGTATGCGGGCGCCGCGCTGTACCTGGTGCCGCGCTTTTCCGTCGATGGCCTGCTCTCGGCCTTGAGGGACGACGAGCTGACCATCGTGCAGGGCGTGCCCGCCATGTACGCCAGGCTGCTGCAAACCCTGGGCGGCGCCGACACGCCGCTGCCCACGCGGCTGCGCTTCGCGTATGCGGGCGGCTCGCCGCTGGCGCCGTCGCTCAAGCGCGACGTGGAAAAGCTGCTGGGCACCGCGCTGCACAATGGCTACGGCATGACGGAAAGCGCGCCCACCATCAGCCAGACGCGCCTGGAAGCGCCGCGCGGCGACGATTCCGTCGGCATGCCTATCCCCGGCGTGGAAGTGCGCGTGGTCAGCCTCGATGGCGTGGACGTGGCGCCGGGCGAAGCGGGAGAATTGTGGATACGCGGGCCGAACGTCATGGCCGGCTACTACCGGGAACCGGCCATGACGGCGGCCACGATGCGCGACGGCGGCTGGCTCAACACGGGCGACATGGCGCGCCAGGATCCCGACGGCGCCCTGTTTGTTGTCGGCCGCACCAAGGAATTGATCATCCGCTCGGGCTTCAATGTGTATCCGCTGGAAGTGGAAACGGCCCTGAACGCCCATCCATCCGTGGTGCAGTCGGCCGTCGTGGGACGCACGCTCGCCGATGGCAACGAGGACGTCATCGCCTATGTGGAGCTGGACCCGCGCCAGCCCGCCAGCGTGGCACAATTGCAGGCCTGGCTGGCGCAGACCCTGTCGCCGTACAAATGCCCGTCCGCCATCATCGTCATGGACGCGCTGCCGGCGGCCGCCACGGGCAAGATTTTAAAGGGGCAGCTGCGGCAACTGGCGCAGAATGCCGGATAAGTTGACCATGTTTTACCAGTCAAGACAATAAAACCAAGCCACATCACCGGAGGAGACACGATGAAACGCAGCTACACACGCATCGCCATGGCAGCGCTGCTTGCCAGCGCCTGGATGACGCAGGCCAGCGCCGACGAATTCCTGGTCGGCGCGGAAATCCCGCTGACGGGCAACCTGGCCAGGGTCGGCGCCGGCATGCAGGAAGGCATCATGGTCGCGGCCGAGGTCTTCAACAAGACCAACGGCAAGCACACCGTCAAGATCATCACCGTCGACGACGAATCGGCGCCGGCCAAGGCCATCGCCGCCGTGGAAAAACTGGCCAGCCAGGGCGTGGTGGCCATCACGGGCGGCTATGGCTCGAACAATATCTCGCCCGCCTCGGACACGGCGAATAAACTGGGCCTCGTCTACATCACCTCGGGCGGTGTGGACGACAGTCTGGTGTCCAGCGGGCGCAAGAATTTTTTCCGCATCAATAACACGGCCGGCTACGAAAAAGCCATGCTGGGACTATTGCAGGACGTGGGCGCCAAGTCCGTCTCCATCGTGTATTCGACCAAGGACGCCACCACGGGCCTGGCGAAAGACGTGGAAAAGGCGCTGACGGCCAAGGGCGTGAAGGTGACGACGCACTCGTTCGACCCGGCCATCACGGACTTCAAGCCCATCATCAACAAGATCAAGCTGCAGGACAAGTCGGAAGTGGTGGCCATGGTGGGCTACGAAAACGATTACGTGGGCATCATCCGCGCCGCCCGCGTGCTCAAACCGAAGATCAAGGCCATGGTGGGCGTGTGGTCGCTGGCCACGCCGAAAATGGCGGCCGACTTCCCCGACCTGATGCCGAACGTGTTCGGCACGGCCCTGCTGCCCTTCCCCACGCAATTCAAGACGGCCGACGGCAAGGTCTTCAGCGACGCCTACAAGCAGTTGTACAAGAAGGAACCCGATTACCTGGGCCAGTTCGGCTATGTGCAATCGATGCTGCTGTTCGAGGCCATCGCGCGCGCGGCCGACAAGGGCACGCTCAAGAAGGGCGGCGTGGCCGAGGAAATGCGCAAGACGGACCGCGAAACCCTGATCGGCCGGGTGCAGTTCGCCGCCAATGGCGACAACCAGAACTTCGTGCACCGCATGGCGCAGCACCAGGACAAGAAGGTGGTGATCGTCTGGCCGAAGGAACACGCGACCGGCAAGCTGAATTACCCCGCCCTGCCCTGGTAAGCCGCAGCTTCCCGCTGCACACGCGCGTGCTCCGGCGCGCACCGATGAACGGCAGTCCTGCGCAGTGCACACGCGGCGCCAGGGCAGCCTGACGGGATGACGACATGACAGAATTAATCTTGCAAGCCCTGTATTCGGGCTTGCTGCAGGGCGGCTCCTACGCCCTGATCGCGCTGGGACTGGCGCTGGTCTTCGGCACCATGAAAGTGATCAACCTGGCGCATGGCGAACTGGTGCTGCTGGCCGCCTACATCGCCTACAGCGCGGAGTCCGGCCTGGGACTCGGTCCCATGTACGCCATCCCCATCGCGCTGGTGATCGTCAGCCTGACGTCCGTGGGCGTCTACCTGATCGTCAGCCGCATCAAGAAAGACCGCGAAATCAATTCGCTGATCCTCACCTACGGCATCGGCGTGATCCTCACCAATTTCATCCTGCTCGTGTGGAAGGCCGACATCCGCTCGACGTCGTCGACCTGGCTGCAGGAAGGGTTTGAAATCGGCCCGTTCTTCAGCATGCGCAGCGAAGTCATTTTCTTTGGCGTCAGCCTGGTGCTGATGGCGGCCCTGTGGCGCTGGCTGTCGACCAGCTGGTATGGCCGCGCCGTGCGCGCCGTCTCCAGCAACCGCGACGCGGCCAAGCTGATGGGCATCGACCCGGGCCGCACGGAACTCGTGTCGTTTCTCGTCGCCGGCATCCTGGCCGCCTTCGCCGGCGTCGCCCTGTTCAGCTATGGCGTGATCCAGCCGGCCTACGGCGGCGCGCTGACGGTGAAAGCCTTCATCATCACGGTCTTGGCCGGCATCGGCTCCATCCCCGGCGTGCTGCTGGCCGCCGTGCTGCTGGGAGTGGCCGAAGCGCTGACCGTCACCCTGGCCAGCTCCGCGCTGCAGGAATTGTCCGGCATGGTGCTGTTCCTGCTGGTGCTGTTCATCATGCCGAACGGCTTGTTCGGCGCACAACGGAGGCGCGGATGAAGCGCTCGACACTGATTTCCACGGCGGGCCTGCTGCTGGCCGCCTACATCGCCGTGCCACTGGCGCTGGGCGCCAACCAGTATGTGATGAGCATGGTGGTGGCGGCCCTGATCATCGGCGGCGTGGCCATGTCCTGGGCCTTGCTGGGTAATTTGGGCGGCATGGTCAGCTTCGGCCATGCGGCCTTCTTCGGCGTGGGCGCATATGTCTCCGCGCTGGCCACCGTGAAACTGGGCCTGCCCGTGTTTGCCGCCATGCTGCTCGGCGGCGCGGGGGCGGCCATCGCCGCCGTCATCATGCTACCCGTGCTGCGCCTGCGCGGGCCGTATTTTGCGCTGGCCATCCTCGCCTACGCCCACATCTTCCGCATCCTGGCCACGGAATGGAGTTCGGTGACGGGCGGCGCCGGCGGCATCAACAACATCCCGGCCTTGCCCACCGTCTTCGGCGTCGATTTGGCCAGCAAGACGGGCGCCTACCTGGTGGTGCTGACGCTGGTGGTGGCATGCGCGTTCGCCTACGGCCGCATCCGCGCCAGCCATTACGGCATCGCCCTGCGCGCCATGCACGACAGCGAGGACGCCACGCGCGTCGTCGGCGTCAACAGCACCCTGCTGAAAGGCGCGATGCTGCTCGTGTCGGCCTTCATGGCGGGCCTGTTCGGCGCCTTCAACGCCCACTACATCAACTTCCTGGAGCCGGACTACGCCTTCAACAGCCTGTGGGTGACCTTGCCGATCGTGGCGGCCATCTTCGGCGGCTACCGCACGATACTCGGCCCCGTGCTGGGCGCCGTGGTGGTCTACCTGGTCGACCAGCTGATCTTCAAGTCGCTGATCCCCACCGGGCACCAGCTGGTGCTGGGCGTGCTGCTGGTGGCGATGATCGTCTTCAGTCCGAACGGTTTGCTGCCGCTGCTGCGGAGATGGCTGAAAAAAGCGGCGCTCAAGGAGAAACAACATGCTTGAACTCGATAATGTGTCCGTGCGCTTCGGCGGCCTGACGGCCGTCGATGCCGTCACCCTGAAGGTGGGCAGCCACGACGTGATCGGCCTGGTGGGCGCGAACGGCGCCGGCAAGACCACCTTGTTCAACGCGATCTCCGGCCTGGTGCGCCCCACCGGCGGCGGCATCCGCTTCGAGGGGCGCGACATCATGGCCACGCCCATGTACCGGCGCGCCCGCCTGGGACTGGGCCGCACCTTCCAGATTCCGCAACCGATGCATGAATTGACGGTGCGCGAAAACCTCGTCGTGGCGCAGCGCTTCGGCACCGGCAAGGTAGACCAGCGCAAGATCGATGAAATCCTCGACTTCACGAGCCTGGCGGACAAGGCGCGGCGCGACGCGGCCAGCGAACTGGCGCTGACGGAACTGAAGGCGCTGGAAGTGGCCAAGGCGCTGGCGACGAACCCGAAACTGCTGCTGCTCGACGAAGTGCTGGCGGGCCTGGAAACGAACGGCAAGCGCCGTTTCATGGGCATGCTGAAGGACTTGCATGCGCAGTTTGGCGTGGGCATCGTGATGATCGAGCACGATATCGAAACCATCAGCAATCTGTGCCAGCGCGTGGCCGTGCTCAATTTCGGCCAGCTGATCGCCGATGGCACGCCGGATTGCGTGTTCCGCGATCCGGCCGTCATCGAAAGCTACACGGGAGCAGTTCATGCCTGAAACGATGCTTGAAATTAGCAATCTGCGCGCCGGCTATGGCGCCATCAACGTGCTGTGGGATGTATCGCTGTCGATCCGGAAGGGCAAGCTGACGACCATCATCGGCCCGAACGGCGCCGGCAAGACGACCCTGCTGCGCGCCATCATGGGCCTGCTGCCTGTGGGCGCCGGCAGCATCCGCCTCGATGGCACGGCCATCAACGGCACGCCGACGTGGAAGATGAGCGACGCGCGCGTGACGATGATACCCGAGGGGCGCATGACGTTTCGCGACATGAGCGTGGAAGAAAACCTGATCATGGGCGCCTTCCCGAAGGAGCACCGCAGCCACATGCCGGCGCGCCTGGCCGACGCCTACGCCATGTTCCCGCGCCTGCACGAACGCCGCAGGCAGCTGGCCGGGTCGCTCTCCGGCGGCGAGGCACAGATGCTGGCCATGGCGCGCGGCTTGATGTCGGACCCGTCGCTGCTGATCATCGACGAGCCGTCGCTGGGCCTGGCGCCGCTGGTGGTCAACGAGTTGTTCGAGATCCTCGCGCGCCTGAACGATGGCCGGCGCACCATCATCCTGGTGGAGCAGAACACGGCGCGCGCCGTGGGCGTGGCCGATCACGTCTACCTGATGCAAAGCGGCAAGGTGGCGCTGTCGCAGGCGGCCGTCGATGTCGACCTCGAGCACCTGCATGCGCTGTATTTTGCGCGCTGAGCGGCCTGCGGCCATCACTCCTCGTCGTCGTCCTCGTCGTCGGCCAGCTTGTCAAACACCTGCAGCTCGGCCTTGCTCAGTCCCGTCATCACGAAGGGATCGTCGACAGGAAAGCGGCCCGTATCGACCAGCATGCGCAGCTTGCTCAAGCGGTCGCCCAGCGCCAGCGCCTGCGCCTGGGGATCGGCGTCGGCCTGGCCGATGGCGCGGGTCACGGATTCGGGAAACTCCCATAATTCGGCGATCCGCACCGACAGGATGCGCGCCTGCGCAAACACCTGGGCAATGAAGGCGTCCGATTGCGGAAAGGCGTCGGGCGCGTGCATCTGGTCGATCAGGCGGAAGGCCACCACCAGGCCCACGTTGGCCATCAATCCCGCCAGATAGGCGTCGAAGGCGTTGGCCTGCAGCGCAGGCGCGACCAGGTTGGCCGCCAGCGCGCATTTCTCGGACTGGCGCCAGATCAGCGGCGCCGTGCGTATGGTCAGTCCGCCGCTTTGCATGCTGACAATGGGACGGAAAGCGACGCGGGCCAGCAGCATGCGCATGCCGTTTTGCCCGAGCAGCATGATGGCGCCTTCCATGTTGTTGATCGACGGGCTGGCGTTGTAGCGCGAATGGTAGCGGGGGCGGTTCGCCTCGCGGTAGACCTCGGCGACCAGCAGCACGTCCTGGGCCAGCTGGCGCGACAGCTCGGCCGCGCTCATGTTTTCATTTTGCAAGGTGCGCATCAACTGCGGAATGATGGCCGGAATGCGCGGCACCAGCGCGGCGCCGGCGACCGGTTCGCGGGCCAGGCGCGTCAACTCGTCCAGAATCTGCTGTTCGGCCTGCCTTGACGCCTGCGCCGAACCGGCGGCGGCCAGCCAGCGGTAGTAGATGGCATCGATTTCGGCGAGGGTGGCTGGCTGCCGCGCCGTCTCGGGCGCCGCCGCTGCCGTGCCCGGCGCAGCCTTGTTTTTGTCGTCGCCGCCGCTCAGTAATTTTCCTATCCAACCCATTTTGCCGTCCAAACCTTTATGCATCACTATCGCGACATCCGCTGCGCGATTTTACTTGATGACGGCAATCCTGGTGCGGCTGGCGTAAACGCTTTGTCCACCTGCCGCAACATGCTACAGTGGCACGACATGCCCCCTGCCATGCCCGACAAGCGACCCCTCATGAACAATCCACTTGCGCACTACGTCACCAGCCAGGCGTATAACAACGCCTGGGCCAACCACCGCTTGCTGAAGGCTTGCGGGCAGCTGACCGAGGCCGAGTTCCAGGCCACGCGCGTGAGTTTTTTTCCCACCATCCAGTTCACCTTGAACCATATTCTGACGTGCGACTGGTTTTATCTCGACGCCCTCGAACGCGAGCTGCGCGGCGCGGCGCCCCATGCAGATTGCTACGTCTTTTTTGAACAGGATGAACCGTTCACCGATTGCGCGGCCCTGCACGCGGCGCAACGCGCCTCGGACCTGCGCCTGATCGCCCATTGCCGCAGCCTGTGCGATGCGGACCTGGCGCGGCCCGTGACGATCCTGCGCGACACGCCGCAAGTCGACACACGCCAGCGCATGCTGGCACACCTGTTCCAGCACCAGATCCATCACCGGGGGCAAGTGCACGCCATGCTGGCCGGCACGCGCATCGCGCCGCCCCAGCTTGACGAATTCTATTGCGCGGGCGAAGCCGGCGAACGGGCGCAGGATGTTGCGGAGCTGGGCTGGACGGAAGACGACGTCTGGGGAGCGCGCTGAGCTACTCTTCGGCGTGGCAGCAGACGCACAGTTTGTTGCCGTCGAGGTCGCGGAAGTAGGCGCCATAGTAATGGGCGTGGTAATGGGGGCGCAAGCCGGGCGGCCCTTCGCACACGGCGCCCAGCGCCAGCACGGCCTGGTAACTGCGGTCCACCTGGGCGCGGCTGGACGCCAGCCAGGCCGTCATCTGCCCATTGCCGGCAGTGGCCGGCAAGCCGTCATGCGGCGCCGTCAGCACGAACAGGGGGCGCGGCGCATCCTGCGCCATCCAGCCTGCCCAAGGCTTGGCAGGATCATGAAATTTCTCGATCAAATCGAGTTCTCGCGTCAGGGCCGTGTAGAAAGCGTAGGCGCGGGGAAAATCGTTGGTGCCGAGGCAAATATGGGACAGCATGCTGCTCCTTCGTCAATTCAAGCATGTGCGCCGAAATGCGCCAGCTAATTATAATGGCGCATCCCTTTTCCACACGATCCCATGCCAGACCTCGACCGCCTTCAGCTGCTCCCCCCCTCCAGCGCCGACATTGACGCCTTGCTGGCCTTCGAACTGGAAAACCGCGCGTACTTTGAAAGCTGGGTCACGGCGCGCGCGCCATCCTATTACCACCAGGAAGCCATCGCCGCCGCCATCGAGCAGGCGCAGCGCGAGCGCCAGCAAGACCGCGCCTACCAATACCTGGCCAAACTGGACGGACACATCATCGGCAGGGTCAACCTGACGGCCGTCACGCGCCCCTACTTCAACAAGGCGACGCTCGGTTACCGCATCGGCGAACGGTTCGGCGGACGCGGCTACGCCACGCGCGTGGTGGCCCTGTTGCTGGAAGAGGCGTTCGGCGCACTGGAACTGTGGCGCGTGGAGGCGACGGCGCGGCCGCAAAACCTGGGGTCGGTCGCCGTCATGCGGCGCAACGGCTTTCACCAGTACGGCAAGTCGGAGCAAGCCATGTTTTTCCAGAATGCCTGGTCGGACTTGCTGTATTTTGAGCGGCGCAATCCGCAAGCCATGGCCTGAAATCGCCTACTTTTCCGGCAGCAACCCGACGTTGATCCTATCATCCGCGACTTTGTCACAACGCAAAGCAGCGCGATATCGGACTGATAACGTCAAGATTCGGGAATCTTCCAAACCTTGCCAAGTCCAACATGAAATTGCGACTACGCCTGTTCGAACATGTGCTGCTGGTGCTGGCATTGGCCGTCGCCATCTTTGCCGCCGCCATCGTGCTGGCGCGCATGACGCAGTGGGCGGAGGCGCAGGAATTGCCTGCCTATCTCGTGCAGGGCATGCACCTGGTCGGCAAGGTGCTGTTTTTCCTCGATGGCTGCATCGTCATCGCCGTCAGCAGCATTTTGACCGCCCGGCTGTTCCACCTGCTCACCAAGGAGGATGTATGAACGACCTTCACTACCTGTTCACGCTCCAGCATCCGCGCCGCTTCTGGTACAGCGCCATCATCATCGCCATCGCCTCGGCCATCCTGCTCGGTCCCTGGCTCGACAGTATTCCCTGGCTGGTGGCGATCCCCTTCGTGGCCGGCGGCTTGCTGGTGGCGCTCGGCGAGCTGTGGGATGAGATGCACGGCAAGCGCCGGCGCAACGGCGACGACGATGCGCATGCGCCGTGCCGGCGTCCCTGAACCAGCATGATGCGTGCACGCAACAATGCTCACGCCATCGGCCGCGCCTGCGTTGATTTAAGACTGGCTTCAGCCTCGCCGTGCATCGTGATATGGCGCCAGCAACCATGGCGCTTCCCTTCCCCCTCACGGGCACAGCCCAGCGAAAGAGCCGACATGAGCACATGGATGCGCGCCAACAAAGGTTTTTTGATGTTCCTGCTGCTGTTCGGGGTGTTCCGCACGGCCGTGGCGGACTGGAATCCGATACCGTCGGCGTCGATGCGCCCCAACCTGCTCGAAGGGGACGTGGTTTTCGTCAACCGCCTCGCCTTCAACCTGAAAGTGCCGCTCACCGATATCGTGCTGCGGCGCCTGGGCGAGCCGGCGCGCGGCGACATCGTCACTTTTTCTTCGCCGAAAGACGGCACGCGATTGATCAAGCGCATCATCGCCCTGCCCGGCGACACGGTGGAAATGCGCAATGAACAGCTGGTCATCAATGGCCAGCCGGCGCGGTACACGGCGCTCGACACGGCCCCGGAAACCGTCGCCCACCTGGGCCAGCTGACGGCGCAGCGCATCCGCGAACGCAACCCGACCGAGCAGCACCGCATCCAGGTCTTGCCGCACATGGCGGGCGCGGCGCGCAGCTTTGCTCCCGTGACGGTGCCGGCCGACCATTTCCTCATGCTGGGAGATAACCGCGACAACAGCGCCGACTCGCGTTACTTCGGCTTCGTGCCCCGTGAATTGCTGATCGGCAAGGCCGAGCGCATCCTCGTCTCGGCCAATATCCAGGAGCATTGGCAGCCTCGGCTGCAGCGTTTCGGCATGAAGCTGGAGTAAACCGGCCCCTTGCAACGGCGCCGTGCTTTTCGGTTAGCATGGCGCATCATGCAAAATTTTTCCTCAGCCAGCCAGCCGCCAGCCAATAGCCACCACGCCCTCGATCAGCTGGCGCAGTTCCTGCAGCGCCATCCCGACGTGCTGCTGCTGACGGGCGCCGGCATCAGCACGGCGTCCGGCATTCCCGACTACCGCGACACGGAAGGCGTGCGGCGTGGCAATGCGCCCGTGCAAGGTCCCGACTTTCGCCGCCAGGAAAGCGTGCGCCGCCGCTACTGGGCGCGCAGCATGGTAGGCTGGCCGACCCTGGCGCGCGCCGCGCCGAATCCCGGCCACCTGGCCATCGCACAACTGGCGCAGCGCCAGTGCATGGGCGGCCTGGTCACGCAAAACGTCGATGGCCTGCATCAGCAGGCGGGCAGCCCGGCCGTGACGGAGTTGCACGGCAGCATACATGGCGTGGTGTGCCTCGATTGCCATGCCCGCCATACGCGCCGCCTGATCCAGGATCAGCTCGAACGCGACAATCCCCACTTGCTGGGCGCCACGGCCACGCCGGCGCCCGACGGCGACGCCTTGCTGGAGCCGTCGCAGCTGGCCACCTTCCACGTGCCCGTGTGTCCCCGCTGCGGCGGCACCCTGCAGCCGGACGTGGTGTTTTTCGGCGATGGCGTGCCTGCCGCCTGCGCGTCCGAGGCCGAGCGCAAGATGCGCGAAGCTGGCGCCCTGCTGGTGGTGGGCTCGTCCGTCATGGTGTATTCGAGCTTTCGCCTGTGCCGCATGGCCGCCGAAACGGGCAAGCCCGTGGCCGCCATCAACCTGGGCAAGACGCGCGCCGACCATTTGCTGGCCTTCAAGACCGAAGCCCCGGCACAGGACATCTTGCCTGCATTAGCGGCCATGCTGGGCTGATCCCGTGCCGGCGGTGCGCCGCTCTGGCTATACTGTGCGATTAACGAGGAGAATTCATGCTGGAACTGTTGAGTGAACACGCCTGTTTTGGCGGCGTACAACGCTTTTATCGCCACGACGCGCAAGCCATCGGCTTGCCCATGCGTTTCTCGGCCTTCATTCCCGACACGGCGCCTGGCAGCGTGGTCACCGCCAAACGCCCCGCCCTGTTTTACCTGGCGGGCCTGACTTGCACGGAAGAAACGTTCATGATCAAGGGCGGCGCGCAGCGCGTGGCGGCCGAGGAAGGCCTGATCCTGATCGCGCCCGACACCAGCCCCCGTGGCGCGAACATCGCGGGCGAGAGCGAAGCGTGGGATTTCGGCGTGGGCGCCGGCTTTTACGTGGACGCCACCGAGGCGCCGTGGAGCAGCCACTACCGCATGTACAGCTACATCCTGGAATTGCGCGCGCTGCTGGAGCAGGAACTGGCGATCGATGCGCGACGCACGGGCATTTTCGGCCACTCGATGGGCGGCCACGGCGCGCTGGTGCTGGCCTTGCGCAATCCTGACCTGTTCCGCTCCGTCTCCGCCTTCGCGCCCATCGCCGCACCGAGCCAATGTCCGTGGGGCAAAAAAGCCTTCACAGGCTATCTGGGCAGCGATGCGGCCAGCTGGCAGCCATACGACGCCAGCGCGCTGATGCGCGGCCTGCAGGGCCAGCCGCCGCTGTTCGCCGCAGGCATCTTGATCGACCAGGGCCTGGCCGACAAGTTCCTGCCCGAGCAACTGCACCCCGACGTCTTCGAAGCGGCGTGCCGCGACGCCGGCCAGCCCTTGCAGCTGCGCCGCCAGGCCGGCTATGACCACGGCTATTACTTCATCGCCAGCTTCATGGAAGAGCATGTGCGCTTCCATGCGAAAAACCTGCGCGCCATCGGCTGACCTCGCAGCCTACTGCACCGTGCTGGTATGCCCGCTGAAATGCCTCGTGTACCAGTCCGTGGCCAGCAGGGCCGCCTGGTGCCGCGTGTCGGGGCCGCCGGGCGCGGCGATCTGTTCCAGTTGTTTGTCGCAGCGCAAGGTGGCGAACGCCATGCGGTTCAGGCCGGCCACGTCGGGGTCGCGCCCGCCCACGATCAGCAACGATGGCACGCGCACGTTTTCCAGCGCCGCCTTGCCCGCCATTTCCACCTGGCCATCACAGACGGCCAGCGCGGCGATTTCCGCGCCGCGCCAGGCTGCCAGCTGCATCACGACGGCCGCGCTGGTGCCATAGCCATACAAGCCGCAGGGCAAGCGCCGCGTGGACGGGTCGACCTGCAGCCAGCCCAGGGCTTTTTCCAGTTGGCGCGCCAGCAGCACGATATCGCTGCGCACGAAATAGGTATGGCTATCGCTGCCGCCGCCAGGCTCGACACCGCCCTGGTCGAAGCGCAGGGTGGCGATGCCCGCCCGCAGAAAATCCTGGGAGGTGGCGTGGCTGGAGGCGCCCAGGTAGTCGCTGTCGGCCCCCGCGCCGTGGGCAAACAGGACGATGCCCACCGGGCGCTCGGGCATTTCAAGCACGCCATCCATCTGAAGTTCATCGGCCGTAATGCTGACAAATTGTTCTTGCATGGTTGCCTCCGCTATCGAATTGCAATCGGGCTGAAATCACGCCGCTGGTGCGCTGATTTTGCCGGACCGGACGCCGCTTGCGCGCCCTGAGCGGCAATCCCCAGTGTACCAGCCTGCATCCTTTCACGCGCGGCGCACGTCAAATTCGCCGCGCACCCGCATCATACGGCGCCATGCCGGTCCAGTCCCTTCAGCACGGCTTCCGGGCGGATCGGCAAATGCCGCACGCGCGACGCCACGGCGGCGAAGATGGCGTTGCCGATGGCCGGCGCCACGGCCGTCGTGGGCGGTTCGCCCATGCCCGTCGCCGTATGCGTGCTGGCAACGAATTCGATGTCGAGCTCGGGCACGTCGGCCATGCGCAGGGGCGTGTAGGTATTCAGGTTGGTATCCTTCACTTCGCCGTTCAGGAAAGCCGTGCCCTCATGCAAGGCCATGCTCACGCCCCACAGGGCGCCCCCTTCCGCCTGCGCCAGCGCGCCATCGGGGTCGACGATGCTGCCCGCATCGATCACCATGAACAATTTTTCGACTTTCACCATGCAAGTGCTGCGGTCCACCTTGACCCGGGCGACGCACGCCGTCCAGGTGGGCATGTCGCGTTCCTGGCCGAACGTGGCGGCGATGCCCAGGCCCGTGTCGGGCGGCATGGCCTTGCCCCAGCCCGCCTTGTCCGCCACGCGCTGCAGCACGTGGGCCAGGCGCGCAGCGCCGCCGACGGCGTTCGGCGCACTGCCCCCATTGCGGCCCGACGCCTGCAGCAAGGACAGGCGGAACGCCAGCGGATCGACCTTGGCCGCCTGCGCCGCCTCGTCCATGAAACTTTCCACAGCCCAATTCGTCCAGCCGGGACCCACGGAGCGCAGCCAGCCGGGACGGAAACTGCTGTTGGCCAGGTCGTTCGACACGGCCCGCACGCGCTGCGCGCCCACCGCATACCAGTGGTCGGCGCCGGCGATGGCGAACGGGTCATACGGATGGCCCTGCTTATCCTTGGCCAGGAAGGCGGGAATCATGGCTTGCGTGGGCCAGCCGGCGCTGGCCTCGTGCACCATCGCCGACACCTTGCCCGCGTCGTCGAACGCCATGCGCACATGCTGCACGGACGGCGAACGGGGCGAATCGAAGCGTGCATCGTCGGCCCGCGTGCAAATCATCTTGACGGGGCGCCCCACGGCTTGCGCCGCCAGGGCGGCCGGCACGCAATAATCGCCATTCAGACGCCGCCCGAAACCGCCGCCCAGCAGATAGGTGTGCAGCATGACCTTGCTCTCCGGCACCTTCAGCGCTTGCGCCAGCACGGGCAGGATCAAGGATTGCCATTGATTGCCCGCGTGGATATGCCAGACGCCGTCGATTTCCTGCGCCAGCGCATTCACCGGTTCCAGCTGGAAATGCAACACGGTGCTGGTCGTGTAGCGGCGTTCGAGGTGCAGGCTGGCCTCCTTGAACGCTTGCTCCACGCCGTCGTCATCGACCACGCGGGCGCCCAGGCTGGCGTCGGCCAGCTGCCTGGTGGCGTAGTTGAGGATATCCTGCTCCGCCACGTGGGCGGCCGCGCCGGCCCGCCATTTCACCTGCACCAGGTCGGCCGCGCGCATGGCGGCCGCATACGTGTCGGCCACCACCATGACCCAGCCGGGCACCGTGCCGCTGGGGTCTTGCAGGGCGAACGAGCGCAGGTAGCCCTTCACCTTCTTCGCGGCCGTATCATCGATGGACACCACTTTCGCGCCGTAGCGCGTGGGCGGGATCTTCGGGCGCGCATACAGCATGCCCTCGACCTGCGCATCGATGCCGTACACGGCCGTGCCATTGATCTTCGCGGGGATGTCGAGCGCCTGCACCTGCTGGCCGATCAGGCTGCGCTGCCGCGGCGTCTTGAGCACGATGGCTTGCAGTTGCTCGGGCGTGTAGTGGCGCGTCAGCTTGCCACGGCGCACGATGTCGCCATAGCTGATCGAGCGCCCCCGGCCATGCACGACGCCCAGTCTGGCGTGGCAGGCGGACACGGGCACGCGCAGCAGGCGCGCGCCCTCCTCGACCAGCGCAAGGCGCCCGGCCGCGCCGGCGCGGCTGAGCGGGTCAACATTCTGCCAGACGGACCAGCTGCCGCCCGTCACCATCAAGCCCCATTTCGGGTCCGTGTCCACGTAGTGCAGGCGCACCTTGTTCCAGTCCGCTTCCAGCTCCTCGGCCACGATGCGCGCCAGGGCCGTGCCGATGTGCTGGCCCATTTCCGCCTTGGCGATGTTGACGGTGACGATGCCGTCGCGGCCGATCTGGAACCAGATGCTCGGGTCGAACACGGGCGCGGCGGTTTGTTTTGGCGGCACGGGCGCCACCTTGCCGGCAGCCAAGGAGCTGTCGGCGCGCAAGAAGGCTAGGGTAAAACCCGTGCCGGCGGCGGCGATCAGGAAACCGCGCCGGCCCAGCGAGCTGGGGTGGGTGGCGGAATTTTCTTTCGGCAATTTAAACACCGGGCGCCTCCTGCATGGAGGCCGCCAGCTTGATGGCCTTGCGGATGCGCACGTACGCCATGCAGCGGCACAGGTTGCCGCTCATGACGGCATCGATATTCGCATCCGTCGGTTGCGGATAGTCTTTCAGCAAGGTCGCCGCCTGCATGATCTGGCCCGACTGGCAATAGCCGCACTGGGGCGCCTGCGTGGCCAGCCACGCCCGCTGCAAAGGGTGCGTGCCGTCGGGCGACAGGCCTTCGATGGTGGTGATGGCGCAGCCGGCCACGGCGGCAATCGGCGTGATGCACGAGCGCATGGCGCGGCCATCGACGTGCACGGTGCAGGCGCCGCACATGCCGATGCCGCAGCCAAACTTCGTGCCTGTCAACTGGGCTTCGTCGCGCAACACCCACAGCAGGGGCGTCTCGGCATCGGCCTCGGTGCCGAAGGGCTGGCCATTCACAGTCATGTTATACATAGAATCTTTCAAGAGTTACTTGCCGGCACGCGCGCGCGCCACGGCCGCTTCCAGGTTCGTCCAGGCCGGCTGGTGGCTGCGGCTGCGGCGCAGATAGGCGGCCAGCTGGGCCACGTCGTTGTCCGTCAGCGAGGCGGCAAAGCCTGGCATCAGCACGCCGGGCATGGCCTCGTCCTTGCTGATGCCGTGCAATATCACCTGGATCAGGTTGGCGGGATCGGGCGCGCTGACGGCGCTGTTCAGGCTCAGTTCCGGACGCAGGGCCACGGGCCGGCCATCGCTGTTCGAGTGGCACGACGCGCAGGCGGCCACGTACAGGCTGGCGCCACGGTCGTTGTCGACCAGGCTGACTCTTTGCGAGCGGGCGATGCCGGCTTTCACCACGGCATCGGTATCGACCTGGCGTTGTTCTGCCCCGGCCACGCCGGCAAAATACGTTGCCAGCGCGCGGATATCGCTATCGGGCGCAGCGCCCATGCCTTCGTGCACGACGGCCGACATGGGCCCTGCCGCCACGCCGTGCAAGGCCGTCGCCCCCGTGCGCAGGAAGGCATACAGTTCATCCTGCGTCCACGGCAAGGGGGCAGTGTTGGCGCTGGTCAAGGCTGGCGCATACCAGTGGTCGATGGCCGCACCCAGATAGGACGAACCGGCCAGCTCGGCGCCCAGCGCATTGCGCGGCGTGTGGCAGGCGGCGCAATGGGCCAGGCCTTCGGCCAGGTAGCGGCCGCGGTTCCAGTCCGGCCCTTGCGCAGGATCAAGCTGAAAGGTCGCTGGTTTGAAAAACAGCAGTTTCCAGCCCGCCTGCAGGGGCCGCAGGTTCAAGGGGAAAGGCACGCCGTTGACGGGCGCCGCCGCGTACACGGGCGGGCGCGTCATGAAATACGCGTACAGGGCCGTCAGGTCGGCGTCCGAGACAAGGTTGAAATGGGTGTATGGAAAGACGGGATACAAATGCGCGCCATCGCGGCCCACGCCTTCGCGCATGGCCCGCTGGAAGGCGGCCAGCGACCAGCGGCCGATGCCCGTTTGCCGGTCGGGCGTGATGTTCGTCGCGTAGATCGTGCCGAACGGCGTGGCCAGGCCGTGGCCGCCCGCGTAATCGGCGCCGCCCGTGGCCGTATGGCAGGCGGCGCAATTGCCCATGCCGGCCAGGATGCGGCCCCGCTCCACCACTTGCGGGGAAAACGCCGTGGCGGCGGGCGGATCGATGGGCGCCAGCGCGGGGCGCCAGTAATACAAGTAGGCGGCCAGGGCCGCCACGATGAGCAATGCCAGCGACAGCAGCAGGCCGGTGAAAATCTTTTTGAGCAAAACAGGAGTCCGATAAAAGGCTAAGCACGCGCCTGCCGCGCACGGACGGCAGCAACAGGGCAGATGATGACAATGACAGGGACAATCTTACCGCGATTGTGACTTGTTGTATGTACGCAATGACACGCAGGGCGTGCCGCAGGCGGGCTGCGCCTTATAATCAGCGTTTCAGCACGCCGCCGCTCCTTCATGCATACCGTTACCATCATCCTCATCCTCGTCCTGACCGTCGTCCTGTGCGGCTTTCTCGCCCGCTCGCGCTGGGTCAGGCTGCCGCTGCCCCTGATCCAGATCGCCGGCGGCACGGGATTGGCCGTGTTTGGCGTGCAAGTGCCGCTCGATCCCGACATTTTCTTCCTGCTCTTCATCCCGCCGCTGCTGTTTCTCGATGGCTGGCGCATCCCCAAGGGCGCCTTCTTTTCCGACGCGCGCTCGATCCTGATGCTGGCCATCGGCCTGGTGTTGTTTACCGTGCTGGGCATGGGTTTCTTCATCGACTGGCTGATTCCCAGCGTGCCGCTGGCCGTCGCCTTCGCGCTGGGCGCCATCCTGTCGCCGACCGACCCGGTGGCCGTCTCGGCGATCGCCGCCGGCAATCCCATCCCGCCGCGCCTGATGCACATCCTCGAAGGCGAATCCTTGCTCAACGACGCGTCGGGCCTCGTCTGCTTCACGTTTGCCGTGGGCGCCATGATGACGGGCGGCTTTTCCATCGGCGCCGCCTCGCTGAGTTTCCTGCAGGAAGCGGGTGGCGGCATCGTCATCGGCCTGGCCATCTCGTGGGGCGTGGGCCTGGCGAATAAATGGCTGGTGAGCAAGGTCGGCGAAGAGCCGGGCCTGCAAATTCTGATCAGCATCCTGATCCCGTTCGCCGCCTACCTGGGTGCCGAGCAAATCCACGGCTCCGGCATCCTGGCCGCCGCCACGGCCGGCGTATCGATGCATTACGCCGACCTGATCGGCCGCCCGCTGGCCGCCACGCGCACCCAGCGCAAGGCCGTGTGGGATACCGTGCAACTGGTCTTGAATGGCGTGATCTTCGTCATGCTCGGTGCGCAGCTGCCCGCCACCGTTGCCGGCTTGCCGGCCGCCTCCATGGAAGTGGGCGCCGGCAGCGCCTGGAAACTGCCCCTGTTCGTCGTCGCCATCACGGTGGGGCTGACCTTCATGCGCTTCCTCTGGGTCTTCATTTCCATGAAACTGACCCTGTTCAAGCACCACAAGAAAATAGCGGGCGAACCGAAGGACGCGGCGCTGCTGACCCGCCCCAGCCTGCGCCTGCTGCTGGTGGCGTCGTTCGCGGGCGTGCGCGGCGCGCTGACCCTGGCCGGCATTTTGACGCTGCCCTTGTTTTTGCCCGACGGCACGCGCTTTCCTGCGCGCGACCTCGTCATCTTCCTGGCCATGGGCGTGATCTTGCTGTCGCTGCTGCTGGCCAGCGTCACCTTGCCCCTGCTGACCAAGGGCCTGGTGTTCGCGCCGCCCGCGCGCCGCTCGACGGAAGAGCGCAATGCCCGCGCCGCCGCCGCCGAAGCGGCCATCGCGCGGCTGGAAAAGGTGTGCGAAGGCATCGACAAAAATGACAAGCAGCAAGTCGTCACCGAGGCGGCCAACCGCCTGATCGAAGCCTACCGGCGCCGCCTCGCGTATGGCGAAAGCAGCAACGACGAAGCGATGCGCTTGCAGGAACTGGCCAAGGCCGAGCGCGCGCTGCGCCTGGAAGCGCTGAACGCGGAACGCGATGAACTGTTCCGCCGCCGCATTTCGGGCGAACTGGACGACACCATCCATTTGCGCCTGCTGCGCGAAATCGACTTGCTGGAAGCGACACTGGAAGAATAGCAACACTTTGGCACGCCACGGCAGTGTTGACAAGTAATTCTCATGGTAAAGAATGCAAGTTTTCATATTCATGTTTATAATGCAAGGTTGATGGCGTAGCGCCGTGATTTACTTTCGGCAGGGACTTCCGTACAGTCTGTGTTGTTGAGTAACTATTTGAATAGCCACCCGACCTGCATAAAGACACCGACGCCGTGCCCTCCTTCCTCCGCCACAGGCAGCGCCTTGCGCCGCCCGCCCTGCTCGCCCATGTGCTGCTGGCATCACTGCTGGCATCGCTGCTCGCCTGCAGTGCGCTGGCGCCGTGCGCGGCGTGGGCGCAAACGGGCGCGGCGGCCGACGCCAGGCGTCCCGCCGAGGTGGCCCAGGTCCTGTTTGGCATCATCAGCTACGTGCGCTGGCCCGTGGCGCGCCCGGAAGTGCGCGTCTGCATGCTCGGCGCGCCCCGCTACGGCGCGGCCATCGTCGACACGCCCGCCTCCAGCCTGGGCCAGCGCATTCGCGTGAAAATCCCCGCGGCGGCCAGCGCGGCCAGCGAATGCGACGTCGTCTACCTGGGCAGCCTGCCGGACGGCGAACGCGAACATCTGCTGGCGCAGATCATCGGCAAGCCGATTCTGTCGGTCGCCGAACCCGGCACGTCCTGCAGCGTGGGCACCATGTTCTGCCTGCGCCTGTCCGAGGCGCAGATCGGTTTTGACGTCAACCTCGACGCCATCGCCCGCAGCGGCCTGCGCGTGCATCCGAACGCCTTGCAAATTGCACGTCGCAAGGGACCGCCGCCATGAACGTCCGCATGAGCAAGCAGCCTGCCCGCAAGCTCCGCCCCACGCTCGACAGCGTGCTGCGGCGCGCCCACCTGAGCGTGTCGCTGATCGCCGTGCTGGCGGCCGGCCTGACCCTGACGGCCGTGGCGCTGCTGGCCCTGCGCGTGTATTCGGACCAGAACCTGCGCCTGGTGGCCCGCTCGATGAGTTACACGGTGGAAGGGGCCGTCGTCTTTGGCGACTCCATGGCCGCCAGGGAAGCGCTGGCCCTGATCGGCGTCAATGAAGACGTCGACCAGGCACGGGTGAGCGACCAGGCCGGCAAGGTGCTGGCCCACTGGGAACGGGGCGAGCACGGCACGCGCTACATCATCGAACGCGCGCTGACGGGCTGGATGCTGCCCGATTCCCTGACCTTCCCCATCATGCGCAATGAACAGGCCATCGGCAACATCACCCTGGTGCCGCACAGCCGCAGCCTGCTGCCTTTCCTGCTGAGCGGCCTGTCCTGCCTGCTCGCTTGCCTGATATTGAGCCTGGTGGTCGCCGTGCGCCTGTCGCGCCGCATGGAAACGGAGATCACCTCGCCCCTGCGCCATCTGGCGGAAACGGCGCACCGCGTGCGGCGCGACCGTTCGTTCGAACTGCGCGTGCCGCCGGCCAACATCGCCGAGCTGAACCAGATCAATGACGACTTCAACGCCCTGCTCGACGAACTCGAAGCATGGCAAAGCCACCTGCAAAAGGAAAACGCCTCGCTGTCGCACCGCGCCAACCACGACAGCCTGACGGGCCTGTCGAACCGCGCCTTCATGGAAGCGGAGCTGGAACGCGCCATCCTCGAGGCGCGGGTAGGCAATGGCAAGGTGGCCGTGCTGTTCCTCGACAGCGACCGTTTCAAGTACATCAACGACACCTTCGGCCATGCCTCGGGCGACAGGGTGCTGGTGACGATCGCCGCGCGCATCAAACAGCAATTGCGCGAGGGCGACCTGGTGGCGCGCCTGGGCGGCGACGAATTCGCCATCCTGCTCAAGCCGCTGCGCAACAGCAGCGACGCCATGCACATCGCCGACAACATCATCGCCGCCATGGCGCAAGCCATCGACCTCCCCACTGGCAACAGCATCGTCAGCTCGCTGACCATCGGCGTGGCCGTCTTCCCCGATCACGCCATCGACGCCGTGTCGCTGGTGGGCGCGGCGGACGAAGCCATGTACCGCGCCAAGCAGACGCAGCGCGGCACGCGCCAAGTGGCGCGCCTGCCGCACCCCCACCTTCACCCCTGAACCAAGGAGCAACACCATGCACTTCCTCTACAAGCAATTACGTCGCGGCTTCCTCGGCCTTCTTATGCTGGGCCTGCTGGCCGCCTGCCAGAGCACGCCAAAGACAAAACCGCTGTTCAACGCCGAGCAGGTCGCCACCTTGAAGGAGCAAGGCTTCAACCAGACGGACGAAGGCTGGGAGCTGAGCTTTACCGACAAGCTGCTGTTCGAATTCGACGCCGCCAAGCTGACGCCGCCGAGCCGCAACGCCATCCAGAAAATCAGCGCCGCCCTGCTGAAAGTGGGCATTACCCACATGCGCGTGGAAGGCCATACGGATAACGAAGGCACGGAAGCGTACAACAACAAGCTGTCGCTGGCGCGCGCCAACATGGTGGCCGACGCCATGAGCGTATCGGGCATTCCACGCGACAACATCACCGTCAAGGGCCTGGGCATGAGCAAGCCCGTGGCCTCGAACGCCAGCAAGACGGGCAAGGCGGAAAACCGCCGCGTCACCGTCATCGTTTCGGCGCCTTGAACGTGGGCGTGCCCGCCATGCGCTGGGTCGTGATGGGCGTCTCCGGCTGCGGCAAGAGCGCCGTCGGCAGCCTGCTGGCCCAAGCCTTGGGCGTGCCTTACGTGGAAGGCGACGACGTGCATTCCCCGGAAAACGTGGCCAAGATGGCGGCCGGCATCCCGCTCGACGACGCGGACCGGGCCGGCTGGCTGGCGGCCCTGCGCGAGCGCATCGCCACGGCCCGCGCGCAAGGCGGCGGCCTCGTCGTCTCCTGCTCGGCCCTGAAGCGCGCCTACCGCGACGTGCTGCGCGAAGGCGACCCGGCCCTGCGCTTCGTTCACCTGGACGGCCCGCGCGAGGTGCTGGAGCGCCGCCTGCAGCGCCCCGGCCATTTCATGCCGCCCAGCCTGCTCGACAGCCAGCTGGCCACCCTGCAACCCTTGCAGGCGGACGAGGCCGGTATAGTGCTCGACATCCGCCAGCCGCTGGCCACGCTGCTCGAACAGATCCTGCAGGCGCGCTGACAGGCGCGCGGCTGGACAGCCCGCGGCCCCCTGTGTAGACTGGCGCGCACTTTCACGAAGGATTTTTATGACCACACCAACGACAAAACCGGCGCCGGGCCCGGAATTCTGGGAACGCGCCGACCAGGTCATCGCCCTGGCCAACGAACAATGCCTGCACAGCGGCGGCAATGAAGTGGCCACCTCGCTGCTGTACGCGGCCGCCCGCTTCAACGCCTTCCTCGTCGCCAGCAAGACCAACGACGTGGCCAAGATGCAGGCAGAAAAGGAAGGCGCCGTGGCCTTCTTCACGGAACAGTACAAGCACATGCTGACCGACAACTTCAACGACTACATCACCAACTTCGACAAATACACGCAACCGTCGTCCGCCCCCCAGGGTTGATAAGCGCGGCCAGTCTGGACAGCCACCGAGTCCGCACCACCGGCGCGGACAGCGTACTCGACGGCGTGGTGCGCCATGCGCCGCTGCCCTCGCTGTGGCTGACGGCCATGCTGGCCGGCGCCGTGACTGGCGCCCTGTTCTTCTTCAGCTGGACCGGCCTGCTGCTGTTTGCGGCTGGCACGGCCATCGTCCTGCTGTTCGGCCATTCGCTGGGCAGCCACCGCAAACTGATCCACGACAGCTTTCAATGTCCGCAATGGCTGGAATACCTGCTCGTCTACCTGGGCATGCTGGTGGGCCTCAGCGGCCCGCTGGGCCTGCTGCGCCAGCACGAGCTGCGCGACTATGCGCAGCGCCTGCCCGACTGCCACCCCTATCTGCGCCACGGCGCCGGCATCTGGCGCGATGCTTGGTGGCAATTACATTGCCGCCTGGACCTCGTCCACCCACCGCACGTGACCATCGAGCCGCGCATCGCGCACGACCGCTTTTACCGCTTTCTGGAAACCACCTGGATGCTGCAGCAACTGCCATGGGCCGTGCTGTTCTACACCTGGGGCGGCTGGGGCTACGTCTGCTGGGGCGTCTGCGCGCGCGTCAGCGCCGGCGTGCTGGGCCATTGGCTGATCGGCTACTTCGCCCACAACCATGGGCAAATGCACTTTCATGTCGATGGCGCCGCCGTGCAAGGCAGGAATATCCGCCTGACCTCGCTGCTGACCATGGGCGAATGCTGGCACAACAACCATCACGCGTATCCGGGTTCAGCCAGGCTGGGCCTGATGCCGGGCGAATGGGACCCGGGCTGGTGGATGCTGCTGCTGTTGCGGCGCCTGGGCCTCGTCTCCGGCCTGCGCCTGCCGCACGACCTGGCGCCGCGGCCGGAACTGCGCGAACGGCTGCCCGCAGATAATTATTGACCAATCGTTCACCAATGCATATAGTGGAAGCAGATACGGGACATCCCGCCCCGCCGCACGCATTGCATACGCACCATGGCCAGACCGCGCAACTTCGACGAAACGACCGTCATCAGCCAGGCTGCCGCCGTCTTTGGCAGCCTGGGCTACAACGCCGCATCGATCGATGACCTGGTCAAGGCGACCGGTTTGCTGCGCGGCAGCCTGTACAAGGCATTCGGCTCCAAGCGCCATCTGTTCGAGCGCGTGCTGGCGCAAGCGCTGCAGCCTGGCTGGCCGGCGCGGGAAGAAGCGGTCGATTTGCTGATCATCGCCTTGAAGGAACTGGCGCCCTCCGACGCCGCCATCACGGCGTTGTGCCGCGCCGCCGCGCTGGACACGGGCGCCGAGACGGCCCGCCTGCTGGGCGAACGCCTGTTAAGCCATCTGGATCAACCACCAAAGGAGACACCATGCCTGTCCTCGAATTGAACGACGATGCACTGACCATCCACCTGGCCCTGTGGGAAAAGCTGGCGTCCTTTCACGGCAACCTGCGTATTCCCCTGCAGCATGTGCGTGGCGCCACCGACGATGACGGTTTCCGCGGCACGGCCCTGGGCTTGCGCGCTCCGGGCACCAACCTGCCTGGCGTCATTTCGGCGGGCACGTACCACAAGGGTGGCGACCGCCAGTTTGTCTTCATGACGCGCGGCACGCAGCCGCTGGTCATCGAATTGCGGGGGGAAAAGTGGGCGCGCCTGGTACTCGGCGTGCCTGACGCACGGGCCATGGCGGCGCGCATCAATGCGCTGGCCACGGCGCCAGCCTGATCTATCAGCCCGGCTCGCCGGCCAGGTAATTGTTCTTCACGCGCACGTAATGCTCGGCCGAATAGCGCAGGTAGGCGATCTCGGCCTCGGTCAGTGCGCGCACCTTGGCGGCGGGGCGGCCCACGTACAGGTGGCCGCTTTCCAGCACCTTGCCCGGCGACACCAGGCTGCCCGCGCCCAACATCACGTGTTTCTCCACCACCACGTCATCCATGACGATGCTGCCCATGCCGATCAGGCACTCGTCGCCAATCGTGCAGCCGTGCAAGATCACGGAGTGGCCGATGGTCACGTACTTGCCGATGGTCAAGGGTGAACCGTCGGGCTTGGCCGCATTCTTGTGCGACACATGGCCCATGGAGAAATCCTGGATATTGCTGCCCTCGCCGATGACGATGCGGTTGACGTCGCCGCGCAGCACGCTGTTGCACCAGATCGAGCAGTCGTCGCCGATCTGCACATCGCCAATCACTTGCGCCGTATCATGCAGGTAGACGCGCTCGCCCAGCACGGGACGGGTATTCAGGTAGGAACTGACAGGCATCGTATTTTCACTTTCACTTCATCAAATTAATCCACAGGTATCACACCCAGCCGGCGGCCAGCGCAAAAATGGCCAGGCCATGCGCGAGGGATGCGCCCAGCAAGCCGGCACGACAATATACCAGCCCCGCCACCACGCCTTCGATCACGGTAAACACGAGGATGGGCGCGCCCACCCGCGTGACGGTGGTGGCGAGAAAGGCATGGCACAGGCCAAACAGCAAGCCCGACACCAGCGCCGCGCGCCAGGCCGGCAGCCAGGCGCGCAATTGCTGCTGCAGCAAGCCGCGGAACAGCAATTCCTCATAACAGTTGGCCGCCAGCGCAAAGCCCAGCAGCAATGGCCACGCGGAAGCGGGCACGGGCGGCAGCGAGGGCAGGCCAAATGCGGCTTTCAAGCCCGTCGCCAGCGCGATGATCGCGCACGCGCCCGCCACGCCCAGCAGCACGGACAGCACCGGGCGCATGCCCAGCCAGCGGATCTGGCGGCGCGCCTCGCTTTCCAGCCAGCACGTACTGGCCACCAGCCCCAGCGACATGGCGCCCAGCGCCAGCAGGACCGGCGGCGGCGCCGTGAAGCGCAAGCCGCCCGCCGCCACCTGCCAGTAGCCGTGCGCCGTCATCGCGTCGCGCGCCAGCACGAAAAACAGCATGTGCACGAGCACGCGCAGCAGCGGTATTGTCCGTGGCAACAGCAGCAGCAAGGCGGTGCAGACGAGAAAGGCGGGCGTGATCGCCAGCAGATACTGCGCCAGGGAAGTGATCTCGGGCATCGTTCGGGTCAGATCGGACATACGGTGCCAACGGGCACGGGCGGCAGCAATTGTATGCGGCGGCCGGCAACCTGGGCAAGCTGTCCGGCGACGCCGCCGTCAAGCCGCCTTGCGCCAGCCATGCATCAGCCCATGCGCCGCCAGTCCGGCCGCCAGCCCCCACAGGGCGCCGCCCACGCCCAGCAGGATCACGTTCGCGGCCGTGGCGAGAAACGTGATCAGCGCCGTTTCGCGCATGCGCACGTCCGCCATCGCCTGCGCCAGGCTGTTGCCGATGGCGCCCAGCAGGGCCAGGCCCGCCAGCGCCGTGATGAAGGGGCGCGGCAGGACCATGAACAGGCTGGCCAGGGTGACGCCGAAGACGCCCACCAGGATGTACAGCACGCCGCAAGCGAGGCCCGCGACATAGCGCTTCGACGGGTCCGCATGGGCATCCTTGCCCGTGCAGATGGCGGCCGTGATGGCGGCCACGTTGAAGGCGTGCGCGCCGAACGGCGCCATGAGCAGCGAACCGAGCCCCGTCACCGTCAAAATCGGGTTGGCGCTGACCTGGTAAGCGTCATTGCGCAGCACCAGCATGCCGGGCATGTATTGCCCCGTCAGCGTGATCAGGAACAGGGGCAGCGCCACGCCCAGCAGGGACGCCACGGAAAAGCGCGGCATCTCGAACACGGGCGCGGCCAGGGCCAGTGCTATGCCTTGCGCATCGATGCGCCCCTGCGCCAGCAGCAGGGCCAGGCCGATCAGCATGATGCCCACCACGGCAAAGCGCGCCGTGAAACGGCGCAGCACGGCGTACGACAGCAGCAGCACGACCACCAGCAGGGGATCGGCGCTGGCGCCGCCGAAGGCGTTCACGCCGAACTGCAGCAGGATACCAGCCAGCAAGCCGGCGGCGATGCCGCCCGGTATCAGGCGCACCAGGCGCTCGAAGGCGCCGGACATGCCCAGCAGAATGAAGGCGATGGCGGACACGATGTAGGCGCCGATCACCTCGGCATACGGCGTGTGCGGCATGACGGTGGCCAGGAAGGCCACGCCGGGCGTGGACCAGGCCGTGATGATGGGTGCGCGGTAGCGGTAGCTGAGCCAGATGCCCGTCACGCCCACGCCGATGCTCAGCGACCAGACCCAGGACGCCGTCTGCGCGGCGCTCAGCTGCGCCAGTTGGGCCGCCTGGAACACCAGCACGAAGGTGCCGCCATAGTTGACGAGGACGGAAATGAAGGCCGCCATGACGGGGGATGCCAGGTCGCGCCAGCGCGCCTGGCGCCCGTTATCGATTGACGCCGAGGATGTGGAACTTGTCTGCATGCGTATGCCCTTGCCTGAGGTTCAAAAGGGCATCTTAACGGCCACATGGACTGCTCAGGCAGGCCAATTTCCACATCTGCAACAGACCACTTGAGCGATCAGCCCAGCGCGCGGGCCAGGCGCACGATGCCGCTGTCGATCTCGTGCGGCGTGAGCGCGGCAAAACCCAGCAGCCAGCCGCCGCGCGCCGGCGGCGTCGCGTACAGCCGGCTCAGGCCCGGCAGCGCGATGCCCGCCTGCGCCGCCAGGCGCAGCGTGTCCAGCTCGTCCCTGCCCTCGTGCAGCAGGCACGGCATCTGCAAGCCTCCCGGCGGCAGCTGCGCCGTCACCACGTGCGGCAAGTGCCGCCGCACGGCCCGCGCCATCGCGTCGCGGCGCACGGCGTAGACCTTGCGCATGGCGCGCACATGGGCCGCGAAATGGCCGTCCGCGATGAAGCGGGCCAGTGTCAGCTGGTCCAGCTGCGGCGTATGGCCGTCGAGGATGCTGCGCGCGTGCGTCATCGGTTTCACCAGCGCGGGCGGCAGCACCATGTAGCCGATGCGCAGCCCCGGGTACAGCGACTTGGCGAAGGTGCCCAGGTAGATCGTGCGCTGCCGCGTGTCGAGTCCCTGCACGCACGCCGTCGGCAAGCCCGCGTAGTGGAACTGGCTGTCGTAATCGTCTTCGATGATCCAGCCCTGGCGCTCGGCGGCCCAGGCAGTCAGGGCCAGGCGGCGCTCGAGCGCCAGGGTGGCGCCCGTCGGGTACTGGTGCGACGGCGTGACGTACACCGTGTTGGCCCCGCTGCGGTCCGCGCGCAGGTGGTCGATCGACAAGCCATGCGCATCGACGGGTACTGGAATCACCTGCAATTGCGCCATCTCGAAAGCCTTGCGCGCGCCGAAATAGCCGGGGTCTTCCATCAGGATGGGGCCATGCGCGTCGGCCAGCACCTGCGCGCACAGGTACAGGGCCTGGCGCGTGCTGCTCAGCACCAGCACCTGGTCCGCCGTGGCCCGCGCGCCCCGCTCCAGGTTCACATAGTCGGCGATGGCTTGCCGCAAAGGCTCGGCCCCTTGCGGGTCGCCGTGCAGCAGCACGCCTGCCTGGTGTTCGCTGGCCGCCTGGCGCCGCAGGCGCTCCCACACGTCGAGCGGAAAGGCCCGCGTTTCCGGCAAGCCCGTGACGAAGGCCTTCACGCTCTGCTGGTCGGCCACGCCGCCGCTGGCGAGTATCTGCGCGCCGCGCACGCTCAGCGCCACCGGCTGCGCGGACAAGGGCGGCAGCGTCGCCGCAGGCTTGCCCAGCAAGCTCGCGCCTATCGTCGGCGAGACAAAGCTGCCCGATCCCGCCTGGCGCCGGAGATACCCGTCCAGGCGCAGCTGCGCGTACGCCATTTCCACCGTGTCGCGCGACACGCCCAGCGATTGCGCCAGCGCGCGCGTGGCCGGCAGGCGCAGGCCGGGCGCCAGCACGCCGTCGAGTATCAGCTGGCGCAGCGCGCGCTGCACCCGCACGCGCAAGTCGAGCGCCGCCAGTGCGGGAGCGGCGATGCGGATCTTCAGGGTGTCGAGTTCGAACTGCGGCGTCATATGGCCTTGGCGCGGGCCGCATCCACGGCGGCCATGCTGCTGGCCGGTGAAAAGCCGTGCTGCTGCAGCACCGCCACCAGCTGTTCGCCGGCGCAGCCCAAACGCAGGTTTTCCGCCACCCAGTCCCGCCATTCGCGGCTGATGTCCGGCATCGGTTCATCGTCCAAGGTGAGACCGAGTATGCAGCTGGCCAGCAAGCCGTTGATGCGCTTCGTGTCGATCAGGTGCTGCACCACGGCGTGGCCCGAGTGGGGAAACGGGTGCAGGGTGCAGCGGCCGAAGGCGGCCAGGCGCTGCGCGTGCATGGCGTCGAGGTTGACCGATTCGCTGGCACCGCCGCCCCCGTTGGCCGCGTCCGGCCGGGTGCCGAACACCAGGTGCAGCTGCGTATTGTCCGTCGCCCTGGCGCGGCACAGGGCCGCCAGGTCGTAATAGCCGGAAAGCGGCGGGTCTTGCGCCAGCGACTCCATCACGGGCAGCCAGCGCAGCTCGTGGTACAAACGCGCCTGTTCCACGTCGAGGAAGGACAGCGGCCCGAAGGCGACGATCTGCTGCACGTCCAGCAGCAAACCATACATGACGGCCGCATACGCGCCCATGGACTGGCCGACGGTGCTGACCTGGCCGGGAGCGATGCGGCGCACCAGCTCGCGCAGCGCTTGCGCCGTTTCATCCACGTGATTGCCCAGGCCCGCGATGCGGCGGTGGTACCAGGCGTTGCCCGAGTCGCGCACGAGTATCTTGTTCAGGTGCTGGCCGCTGGCCTGTTCCAGCTTGCGCAGGCGGCCGTAAAAATCGAAGGCGGGACGCGTCGTCCACGAGACGAAGCCGAAGGCGATGACCAGCGGCGCGCCGGGCACGATGCGGTCGACCAGCACGTCGTCGCCCGTGGTGGCGACCAGTCGATTATCCAGCGCTTGCGCTTGCAGCATCGGCCCGGCTCCCCGATCAAGGTTGAAACAGCAGAAAGCATGAGTGTAATGCCAGGACTGGCAAAATGGAAACATTCGCCGCTGCGGTACGCGGGCAGGCACGGAAAAAGTGCTAGTCTTGCGACTATTCACCGTCGAACAGGAGCCTCCCATGCTGCATCGCCTGAAATACCTGTGCCTCGCCGCCGCCATCGCCATGGCCGGCGGCTGCGCCGCCACAGCCGACAGCGCCAAGCCGGACACCGGCCTCACGCCCAGCTACAGCCTGACGAATACCTACTGGAAGCTGACGCAGCTCGATGGCGCCCCGGTGACGATGGCGCCCGGGCAGGAGCGCGAGGTGCGCATCACCCTCACCGACGATGGCAAGGTCCACGGTTTCACGGGCTGCAACCAGGTCATGGGCGGCTATACCGTGGCCGGCACGGCCCTGCGCTTTACGCAGCTGGCCGGCACGCGCATGGCCTGCCCGCCCCCGTTGATGCAGCTGGAAAGCGCCGTGCTGGCCAATTTGAACAGCGTGACGGGCTACCGTTTCGATGGCGAGTACCTGATCCTGCTCAAGGATGGCGCGCCCGTGGCCAGGTTTGAATCAGTGTACTTATAGCAATTAAAAAGATGGCGCTCAGCACTGTTCACTGTGCAGCGCCATCGTCTGGTGTCATGCGCGGAACGTCAGGGGATCATGCCGCCAAACCGGGGTGGATGCCATGCTTGCGACGGCGATACATGGCGGCCAGTGCCACCATGCCCAGGCCCATCATCGCGTATGTACCCGGCTCCGGCACGGCTGAAAGAATCTGCTGCTGGGTTTGCGGGCTGAAAAAGTCCACGCGGGAAAATGGAATCGTTTCGCGGTTCGCGGCGTAGCGGAATACCGAATCACCAGTGTAAAAGTCCCTCTGGCTCCAGGTTTCAAAATGCGGCGCATTATCATCATAGTAATGGGCAGCGATGCTCAATCCATTCTTGTAATCAAACGAAAAGTCCAGCGTGCAATTCGGCCCAGCCGTGCATCTGGTGTAATCGATGTCGAGCGCCACCATGCTGGTCAACTCGTTTGTCGTGAGCACGCCATCGCCATTCAGGTCGCGGCCCGAGAAGGAACCGCCGTACTTGACATGGGGATTAAACACGCCATCGTTGACAAAACCCGTATAGAAGAAATTAAAGTATTGATGTTCCTGCGCCTGGGCTCCCGCTGCCAGGGAGGCCAGGACGGCGGTACAACAAATTTTTTTCAGCATGATTTAGCTCCACAAGAATATCTGCAAGATGAGAAATAAAGGGGCGATCGAATGTAATGCATGTATGTCCGCTGGCAAAACGGCAAAACATGCTTTAAAGACAATGCGAACGGATCATAGCAGAAATTATCAATTTGTATTTTCTTTTTTGTAATTTATTTTCTGCGCCAATGGCAGAGAAACATGCAGCATGCTATGCGGCTACAATAAACATCCGCTCTTGCCTGGAAGGTCTATCTTGTCCACTAATTTTCCCCCAGCCCTTGGCAGTTACCGCGCCCTGCTGTTCGACATGGACGGCACCGTCATCAATTCCATCGCCGCCGCCGAGCGCATCTGGGGCACGTGGGCGCAGCGCCAGGGCCTCGACGTGGCGGCCTTCCTGCCCACCATCCATGGCGCGCGCTCGGTCGACACCATCGCCAAGCTGCGCCTGCCCGGCGTCGACGCGCAGCGCGAGTCGCAAGGCATCACGGATGCGGAAATCATCGATGTGGAAGGGATTATCGAAATCGCGGGCGCGCTGCGTTTCCTGACGTCGCTGCCGCCCGCGCAATGGGCCATCGTCACCTCGGCGCCGCGCGCGCTCGCCACGGCGCGCCTGAAGGCGGCCGGCATGCCGATACCCGCCATCATGGTGACGGCCGAAGACGTCAAGGCAGGCAAGCCGAAACCCGATTGCTACCTGCTGGCCGCTGAAAAACTGGGCGTGGCGCCCGCCGACTGCCTCGTGTTCGAGGATGCGTCCGTCGGCATCGAGGCGGGCGAGGCGGCCGGCGCGAAGGTCATCGTCGTCACCGCCACGCATGCGCACCCGCTGGCCACGCGCCACCCGGCCATCGACAATTATGAAGCCATCGTCGCGACGCTCGATGCGGACGGCTTCATCGTCCTGGCGGAGTCGGTTGCAGCACGCGCGACAAGATAGCCTGCTCCAGCGCGGCGAAGGCCGCATGGCCGCGCTGGCGAGGGCGCGGCAAGTCCACCTGCACGTCCATGGTGATCCGCCCCTCCTCGATCAGCAGCACGCGGTCGGCCAGTGCCACCGCTTCGGCCACGTCATGCGTCACCAGCACGGCCGTGAAGCCGCGCGCCAGCCACAGCGACTCGATCAGCTGCTGCATCTCGATGCGCGTGAGGGCGTCGAGCGCGCCCAATGGCTCGTCGAGCAGCAGCAACTGCGGTTCGTGCACGAGGGCGCGCGCCAGCGCCACGCGCTGCTTCTGCCCGCCCGACAAGGCTGACGGCCAGTCGTCCGCCCGCTCGGCCAGGCCCACCGTCCACAGCGAGGCGGCCGCCGCGCCGACGGAACGGGGCAGGCCCAGGGCCACGTTGTCGAGCACCGTCTTCCACGGCAGCAGACGCGACTCCTGGAACATGATGCGGATGTCGGGCGCGCCCACGCCGCTGCCGATGGCGATGCTGCCCTCGTCGACGTTTTCCAGGCCCGCGATCGAGCGCAGCAAGGTGCTCTTGCCGCAGCCGCTGCGCCCCACGATGGCGACGAATTCGCCCGCTTCCAGCTGCAGGTCGACGTTGTTCAGCACGGGACGTTCGCCATAGGCCTTGCTCAATTGCGTCAAGGCCAGCGGCACGCCGCGGCGCGCCAAAGGAGCTTGCGGGGCGAGCTTCGCCTGCGGCGGCGCGCCGGCCGGGTCGTACCGCACGAAATGCGACAAAAAATCCGTTTCGATCTGGATGGGGGCAAGCAGCATGGTGTTCTTTCCTCGTTTCGTCACTATCGGTAGGCGGGATTCCAGCGCAGGCAATGGCGTTCCAGCCCCCGCGAGAACAAATCGGCCAGCTTGCCCAGCAAGGCGTACAGCAAAATCCCCACCAGCACCACGTCCGTTTGCAAAAATTCGCGCGCGTTCATCGTCATGTAGCCGATGCCGGCCTGCGCCGAGATGGTTTCGGCGACGATCAGCAGCACCCACACGAGTCCCAGCGAAAAACGCACGCCGACCAGGATCGAGGGCATGGCGGCCGGCAGGATCACGTCGCGGTACAGGGGCCAGCCCGACAGGCCATAGCTTTTCGCCATTTCGATCAAGCCCTGGTCGGCCGAGCGGATGCCGTGGAAGGTGTTCAGGTAGACGGGAAAGAAGACGCCGACGGCCAGCAGAAAGAGTTTCGCCGTCTCGTCGATGCCGAACCACAGGATCACCAGCGGGATCAGGGCCAGGGCCGGGATGTTGCGCACCATTTGCAAGGTCGTGTCGAGCAGGGTTTCCGCGTGGCGGAAGCTGCCCGTCAATAGCCCCAGCAGCAAGCCCAGTCCCGCGCCGGCGGCGAAACCGACGGTGGCGCGCCACAAGCTCGTTTTCAGGTGCAGCCACAGTTCGCCCGATGCGGCCAGGTGCCAGAAGGCTTTCGCCACGGCCCACGGCTCGGGCAGGATGCGGCTCGACAGCCAGCCCCACTGCGCCGCCAGCTGCCAGGCCAGCAGCAGCGCCACGGGCAGGGCCCACGGCGCCAAGGCATTGCGCCACGGCGCGGCAGCGGCCCGTTTGATGGAGCTGGCTGCCATCTCAGGCCGCCTTTTTCCGCGGCGCGGCCGGCACGATATTGCTGGCCATGACTTCGCCGAAAGGGCCGCTCAAGGATTGCTCGCCCACGGCCTTGCCCTTGCCCAGCAGCGGGAACACCAGTTCGGCAAAGCGGTACGATTCTTCCAGGTGCGGATAGCCGGAGAAAATGAAGGTGTCGATGCCCAGGTCCGCGTATTCCTGCATGCGCGCCACCACCGTCGGGCCATCGCCCACCAGGGCCGTGCCCGCGCCGCCGCGCACCAGGCCCACGCCGGCCCACAGGTTCGGCGACACTTCGAGCTTGTCGCGCCGCCCGCCGTGCAGGGCCGCCATGCGCTGCTGGCCCACGGAATCCATCTTGCCGAAGGCCGCCTGCGCCTTGGCGATGATGTCGTCGTCCAGGTGGCTGATCAGTTCATCGGCCGCGCGCCAGGCCGCCTCGTTCGTTTCGCGCACGATCACGTGCAGGCGGATGCCGAAGCGCACCGTGCGTCCCCGCTTGGCGGCGCGCGCGCGGATGTCGGCGATCTTTTCCGCCACGGCGGCGGGCGGCTCGCCCCACGTCAGGTAGACGTCCATCTGCTCGGCCGCCAGTGCATGCGCGGGCTCGGACGAACCGCCGAAATACAGCGGAGGATACGGTTTTTGCACGGGCGGATACAGGGTTTTCGCGCCCTTCACCTGGATATGCTTGCCCTCGAAATCGTAGCCGGCAGCGCCGCCCTCGCCCGCCAGGGTGGCGCGCCATACCTTGATGAATTCATCGGAAATTTCATAGCGCTTGGCGTGGTCGGCAAACAGGCCGTCCGCTTCCAGTTCCCCCTGGTCGCCGCCCGTGACGACGTTGATCAAGAGGCGCCCGTTCGACAGGCGGTCAAACGTGGACGCCATGCGCACGGCCAGGCCGGGCGTGGACAGGCCGGGCCGCACGGCCACGAGGAATTTGAGTTTTTGCGTCACGCTGATCAAGGACGACGCCACCACCCAGGCATCCTCGCAGGAGCGGCCCGTCGGCAGCAGCACGCCGTCGTAGCCGAGCGTGTCGGCGGCCACGGCCACCTGGCGCAAGTAATCGGCATCGACGGGGCGCGCGCCCTGCGACGTGCCCAGGTAGCGGCTGTCGCCGTGGGTGGGGATGAACCAGAAGACATTCAATGACATGGTGCGCTTTCCTTTTTCCTGTTTGTTTATTTTGTGCTGGTGGCCAGCTGGCGCGCCGGCAGCAGCGCGTCCTTGACGACGATCGGTTTCGGAATCAGCTTCAGGCTGGAAAAGGCGTCCGCCACCCTTTGCTGCGAAGCGATGACGTCGACCGACACGGGTTTGACGCCATATGCATAGCGCGCGGCGGCCAGCGCCACGACGTCTTTACTCAAGCCCGTCTGTGCGGCGAGGATCGTCGCCACTTCCTCCGGGTTGTTGCGGCCCCAGTCATCGACCTTGGCCACTTCGTCGAGCACGATGCGCAGGATCTCGGGGTTTTTCTCCGCATACGTGCGCGAAGCCAGGTAAAACTGGTAGTTCGCCACCAGGCCCTTGCCATCGGCCAGCACGCGGGCGCCCAGCTGCTTTTCGGCGGCCGCCAGGAACGGATCCCAGATGGCCCAGGCATCCACGCTGCCCCGCTCGAAGGCGGCGCGCGCATCGGCCGGCGGCAGGAACACGGGCTGGATGTCGGCGTAGGCGACGCCGGCCTTTTCCAGCGCTTTCAACAGCAGGTAATGCACGTTCGAGCCCTTGTTCAGGGCGATTTTCTTGCCCTTCAGGTCGGCCAGGGTGCGCAGGCCGGACCCCTTGGGCACGACGATGGCTTCGCTGGCGGGCGACGCCGGCTCATTGCCGACATACACCAGGTTGGCGCCGGCCGCCTGGGCGAAGATCGGCGGCGCCTCGCCCACGGTGCCGAAATCGATGCTGCCCACGTTGAGGCCTTCGAGCAGCACGGGGCCGGCCGGGAACTCCGTCCATTTCACGCCCACGCCCTGCTCGGCCAGGCGTTTTTCCAGCGTGCCGCGCCCCTTCAACAAGGTCAGGGTGCCGTATTTTTGGTAGCCAATGCGTACCTGCACCTGCAGCTCCCCCTTGGCCTGCGCCTGCGCCGCGGCAGGCATGCCGGCCGCCATCACGCCGGCGGCGGCGGCAAACAGCAGGCCCAGAGTGGTACGGCGCGAAAGGCGTTGTGCGTGGCGGTGTGTCATGGTGCTTCCTTTGGTCGGTAAATAATCAGGCGGCTTGATAGCGGGGCGCGTAAGGCTGGTCTTGCAGCGAACGCACGGGGAGGGGGATCTCGGCGGGCGCCAGCGGGCGCCGGCCCTGCAGCACGAACAGGCCGCCGGAGAGTTCCTCGATGCCGGCCTGCACGCGTTCGGCAATCGGCGCGTCCAGGCTCAGGCCCCGCTCTTCGTGCCAGTCCAGCTGCTGCGCATTGGCGTAGATGCTGGTGAAGACTTGCTTGGCGCCCAGCGCATGCAGCACGGGACGCAGCGCATAGTCGAGCGCCAGGGTATGCGCATGGCCGCCGCCCGTGGCCAGCGGCAGCACCAGCTTGCCGGCCAGGCCATCCTGCGGCAGCAGGTCGAGGAAGGCTTTCAGCAAGCCCGTATACGCAGCCTTGTAGATGGGCGTGGCGATCACGATGGCGTCCGCGTCGGCCACGGCGCGCACGGCGCGGGCGATCGCCTCGTCGTCGTGGTCGGCCAGCAGCAAGGCGCGCGCCGGCAAGTCGCGCACATGCAGCCTGGCGTAGCTGTGGCCCTGCAGCGCCAGCTGTTCGCCGATATGCAGCAGCAGACGGCTGGAACTGGAGGGGAGTTGTGGGCTGCCGCCCAATAACAAGATGCTCATGCGATGTCCGTCCCTGTAGTTTGTCGAAAGTGGCGTTGCTCGGATGCTTGCAGCCTATCGCCATCAGCAGCCGTGTAAAACGAATGCTTTCGCGCTTCGATATGCGTTTTTTGACTATCCGGGCCTGACGCCCCGCAAGCGAAGGCGCCGCTCCCCGCGCGGCTTTTTTCGCATATCCATGCGCGGTTTTCTTCGTGTACGGCGCGCGCCTGGCGGTGCAATATCGGCCTCATCGTCTTTCTGGAAATTCACCCATGTCTAGCGCTTTTCTCCATGCCGCCCGTCCCCAGCCGCCTGCGCCGGAACCCCTGCAGGACGCCATCCGCGTCGCAACAAGGCTGGCCGAGCGCCTGGCCGAAACGGCCAATGCCCGCGACCGGGCCGGCGGCCACGCGGCCCAGGAACGCGCATGGCTGCGCGATTCAGGCTTGCTGACCTTGTCGATTCCCGTGGAATTCGGCGGCCAGGGCGCGTCCTGGCCCCTCGTGTACCAGGTGATCCGCATCCTGGCGCGGGCCGACAGCGCGCTGGCGCATGTCTTCGGCTTTCACCATTTACAGCTGGCCGGCCTGCAGCTGTACGGCAGCGCGCAGCAGCAGCGCCGCCTGCTCACATTGACCGTCGACGAGCGTCTGTTCTGGGGCAATGCATTGAATCCCCTCGACAAGCGCGTCACGGCCACCGACAGCGACGAGGGCTTCATCCTCGACGGCATCAAGAGCTTTTCTTCCGGCTCCGTGGGCTCCGACTGGCTCACCGTCTCGGCCTGGCACGCGCCCACGCAGACGGCGCTGATCGCCGCCCTGCCCACGCGCCAGGAGGGCGTGAGCGTGCAGGCGGACTGGGACGCCTTCGGCCAGCGCCAGACGGATAGCGGCAATGTGCATTTCGAGCAGGTACGCCTGCCATCGGAGCTGGTCTTGCAGGCGCCGGGCCAGGCCGCCACGCCGCAAGCCACCGTGCGCTCGCAGATCGCGCAACTAATCATGAGCAATCTCTATCTGGGCATCGCCGAAGGCGCGTTCGAGGCGGCGCGCCGCTACACGGACGAACAGGCGAAAGCCTGGTTTGCCTCGGGCGTGGACCAGGCAACGGACGACCCGTTGATCCAGCACCGCTACGGCCAGCTGTGGCTCTTGCTGCGCCCCGCGCAAGTGCTGGCCGATGCGGCGGCGCAGGAACTGGAAACCGTGTTCCGCAAGGGCGCGCTGGTGACGGCGCGCGAACGGGGCTTGCTGGCCGTCGCCGTGGCCGAAGCGAAGTGCCTGTCGCACAAGGCGGGACTGGAGATCAGCAGCCAGATGTTCGAACTGACGGGCGCCCGCTCCACCTCGGCCCAATACGGTTTCGACCGTTACTGGCGCAACGTGCGCGTGCACACCCTGCACGACCCCGTCGACTACAAGCTGCGCGACCTGGGACGCTTTGCCTTGAACGGCACGCTGCCCGAGCCGACGGCTTACTCGTAATTCAACCACCAAGGAGCCACCATGACCATCGCCCGCCGCAGCATCCTCCTCACCGCCCTGACCCTGGCACTGGCCGGCGGCTTCGCCCACGCCAAGGACCCGAAGGACATCACCATCGGCACCAGCGCCGGGCCGTACGCGGACCAGATCAAGCTGGGCATCAAGCCCATCCTGGAAAAACAGGGCTACAAGGTCAAGCTGGTGGAATTCAATGACTACATCCAGCCGAACTTCGCGCTGGCCGAGGGGTCCTTGGACGCCAATGTGTTCCAGCACATCGTCTACCTGAAGAAATTCGCGCTCGAGCACAAGCTGGCCCTGACGGACCTGATCACGATACCCACGGCGCCGATCGCCATCTACAGCAAGAAGCACAAGACGCTGGACGACGTGAAGGAAGGCACGACGGTGGGCTTGCCGAACGACCCGACCAATCAGGCGCGCGCGCTGGTGCTGCTCGACCAGTTGAAATGGATACAGCTGCGCCCCAATTTCGACCCCGTGCGCGCGTCGGAAAAGGATATCGCCGTCAACACGAAGAAAATCAAGCTGCTGCCGCTGGAAGCGGCGCAACTGCCACGTTCGCTGGGCGACACCGACTATTCCTTCATCAACGGCAATTACGCGCTGGCGTCGGGACTGAAACTGACGGACGCGCTGGTGGCGGAGAAAATCTCGCCCAACTACATCAACCTGGTGGCCGTGCGCACGGCCGACAAGGACAAGCAGTTCGCCAAGGACCTGGCGGCCGCCTACCGTTCGCGCGAATTCCTCGACATCACCAATAAACACTTTGCCGGCTATTCGAAACCCGATTACCAGCAAGCCTTGCAGACTGCCGCGAAATAAGCCATGGCCAAGACGATACGCTTCAACGCCTTCCAGATGAATACCGTGGGCCACCAGTCGCCGGGACTGTGGACGCATGCGCGCGACCGCAGCCACCGCTATACCGATCCCGCCCACTGGACGGAACTGGCGCGGCTGCTGGAAGAAGGCCTGTTCGACGCGGTGTTCCTGGCCGACGTGCTGGGCGTGTATGACGTGTACCGGGGCGGCCTCGATGCGGCCCTGGAACACGGCGTGCAGGTGCCGCTGAACGACCCGCTGGCGCTCGTGCCCATCATGGCGCAGGCCACCACGCACCTGGGTTTCGGCGTCACCTGCGCCCTCACCTACGAACACCCGTACACGTTCGCGCGGCGCATGTCCACCCTGGACCACCTGACGCAAGGGCGCATCGGCTGGAATATCGTCACCGGCTATTTAGACAGCGCGGCGCGCAACCTGGGCTTGAGCCAGCAACTGGGCCACGACGAACGCTACGACCTGGCCGACGAATACCTGGACGTCGTCTACAAGCTGTGGGAAAAGAGCTGGGACGACGACGCCGTCGTCAACGACAAGGCGCGCGGCATCTACGCCGATCCTGCCAGAGTCCATCCGATCAACCATGCCGGGCGCCACTACCAGGTGCCCGGCATCCATTTGTGCGAGCCGTCGCCGCAGCGCACGCCCCTGCTGTACCAGGCGGGCACCTCGCCGCGCGGCACGCGCTTCGCGGCGCGCCACGCGGAGGCGACCTTCGTCAGTGGCCCCAGCAAGACGGTGGTGAAGCGCTACGCCGACGACTTGCGCGCCGCCGTGCGGCAAAGCGGGCGCGATGGCGACGCGCTGCTGATCTACGCGCAGGCGCTGGTCATCACGGGCGCCACGGAAGAGGAAGCACGCGCCAAGCACGCCGACTACCTGCGCCACGTGGACATCGAGGCGGCGCTGGTGCTGCTGTCCGGCTGGACGGGCGTCGATTTCAGCCGCTACCCGCTCGACGCCACCATCGAGTACATCGATTCGCCGGCCGGCCGCTCGGCGCTGGCCTCGTTCAGCCAGGCCGACCCGGACCGCACGTGGACGGTGCGCGAGGCGGCCGAATACATCGGCCTCGGTGGGCGCGGCCCGGTGCTGGTGGGCGATGCGCGCCAGGTGGCCGACCAGCTGGAGAGCTGGATCGACGCGACGGGCGTCGACGGTTTCAATCTGGCCTTCGCCGTGGCGCATGACAGCATGGCCGACGTGGTGACCCACATCGTGCCGGAACTGCAGCGGCGCGGCCGCTACCGCACCGCCTACGAGGAAGGCACCCTGCGTCACAAGGTGTTTGGCCAGGGCCCGCGCCTGCCGGCCAGTCACGCGGGGCGCCAGGTCAGCATCGCGCCAGGCGAGGCCACGCTCGCCGCGGCCTGAACACCGCCCGCGTCCCCGCGGGCATTTGCATCCAGTCCCGTTCCGTGTCAGCATACGCCACCTTGGCAACACGGATAAGGAATGCAATGCCCCCCACTCCCCTACGCGCGCTGGCCCTGGGCCTGCTGCTGGCCGCTCATGGTTCACCGGCGCTGGCCACGCCGCCGACGCCTGGCTGCGACGTCTGCGCCGCATGGAACGCCGACCAGGCGCCGTTCCGCATCTTCGGCAATACCTATTACGTGGGCGTGAAGGGCCTCAGTTCCGTGCTGGTGACGTCGCCGCAAGGCCACGTGCTGATCGATGGCGGCTTGCCGGAATCGGCGCCGAAGATCATCGCCAATATCGGCGCGCTGGGCTTTCGCATCGAAGACGTAAAACTGATCCTCAATTCGCACGGCCATATCGACCATGCGGGCGGCCTGGCCGAGCTGCAGCGGCGCAGCGATGCGCTGGTGGCCGCCAGCCCGTCGGCCGCGCTCGACCTGGCGTCGGGCGAAGTGGGGCCGGACGACCCGCAATACCACGCGCTGCCCAAGTACCCGCCCGTGAAGGACATGCGCCTGGCGCGCGACGGCAGCCGTTTCCATGTCGGACCCATCACGGCGACGGCGCACGCCACGCCGGGCCACACGCCCGGCGGCTTGAGCTGGACGTGGGAGTCGTGCGACGGCCCCCGCTGCCTGAACATGGTCTACGCGGACAGCCTCAACGCCGTCTCGCGTCCCGGCTTCAAGTTCAGCGCCAGCAGCGAGTATCCGAACGCGGTGGCGGACTTGCGCCACAGCTTCGAGACCCTGGAAAAGCTGCCGTGCGACGTGCTCGTTTCGGCCCATCCGGAAGCGTCGCAATTGTGGGAACGGCTGGAAGCGAGCGTCGCGGCCGGCAGCGACGCCTTTGTCGACCCGCAGGCCTGCCGCGCCTACGCGGCGGCGGCGCGCACCGTGCTCGAGGCGCGCCTGGAACAGGAAAAGCAGGAATAAGCTTGTCAACCGTGCACGCTGACGCAGCGCCGATCTGCTACGCTGGCGGCTATACTCATCACCTTAACCAGGAAATGCCATGTTCAAACTCGCCAGACTGATTCCCCTCGCCGCTATCGTCGCCATCACCGCCGGCTGCGCGCAAACGCCCGTGCGCAGCGATGCTGCCGCCGCGCCAGGCGCCGCCTCGCCCGCCAAGCCGGCGCCCAAGCTGACGGGTACGCAGTGGAAGCTGAAGGAATTGAAGGGCAAGCAAGTGGTGCGCAAGGCGCCCGAGCAGCGCGACGTGACCCTGCTGCTGGCCGACGGCCGCGCAAGCGGCAACAGCGGCTGCAACCAGATGATGGGCGGCTACACCAGCGATGGCGTCAGCACCCTGGCCTTCTCGCAGCTGGCCGGCACCATGATGATGTGCCAGCCGCAGGACATGGAACTCGAGCGCCTGCTCCTGACCACCCTGGGCGAAGTCAATGGCTACCGCTATGCCGACCAGGAATTGCTGCTGCTGAAGGATGGCGTGCCCGTGGCGCGCTATGAAGCGTTGACGGTGAAGTAAAACCCGCACTCCCGCATGTGAAGAGTGCCCGAAAAACGTTCAGGGCAAGGCGCAGCGCCGCAGGCAGTACGCTAGTACGCCAAGGCGCTGCAACGCCATCATGGACGTTTTCTCGGCCACTCTTCAATCGTTGCGCATCTGCGCCTGCGATACATTGCTATGCGCTGGCACGCTCTGCGTCAGCCACACATTCCCCCCGATGGTCGATCCCGCGCCGATGGTGATGCGCCCCAGCACGGTCGCGCCCGCGTAGATCACCACGTCGTCCTCGACGATGGGGTGGCGCGGCGTGCCCTTGATCAGCGCGCCGGAAGCGTCCGCCGGAAAACGCTTGGCGCCCAGGGTGACGGCCTGGTACAGGCGCACGCGCTGGCCGATGATGGCCGTCTCGCCGATCACCACGCCCGTGCCATGGTCGATGAAGAAGGACGCGCCGATGTGCGCGCCCGGGTGGATGTCGATGCCCGTCAGCGTATGCGCGATGTCGGCGATCAACCGCGCCAGGAACGGCGCGCCCAGCGCGTGCAGCCGGTGCGCCAGGCGATGGTACAAAATGGCGATGGTGCCGGGGTAGCACAGCATGATCTCGGCCACCGAGGTGGCGGCCGGGTCGCCCGCGTAGGCGGCCTGCACGTCCGACACCAGCAGGGCGCGGATGTCGGGCAGGCTGGCGGCGAAGGCGCGCGTGATGTCGCGCGCCTGCTGCGCCAGGGCCGCGTCGTCGCTGGCGCCCTCGCCCTCATCGCCGGCCGGTACGGCGTGAGCCGGAGCGGAGAACAGCAGGCCGCGCCGCACCTGTTCGCTGAGGCGGTTCAGGGTGGTGTTGAGCGTGTCGCCGACAAAATAATCGATGCTTTCATCCGTCAGGTTGGGCCGCCCGTAATGCGTGGGGAACAGGGCCGCCGACAGGCCGTTGACGATGGTGGTGAGCGCTTCGCGCGACGGCAGTTCGCGCACCCTGCCGTTATGGCGGATCTTGTGCTTGTCTTCGCGCGAGCTGCGCAAGGCCTGGATCACGGGTCCCAGGTTCCACTGGGCCGACTCGTCGGCGGGCGCCGCGGGATAAATACTGTGCATGGCGTATCACTTCCAGAAAACGGCAAACAGGCCGGGTCGCCCCAGCTTAACGGCGGCGACAAGCGATGCAAACGAAGAATTTCAAGCTTCCATATGCGGAAAACGCATATGAATGACAAACCGTGGCGGCGCCAAACCCGATTCCGGTCACTAGCGTAAAATGACGGACTAACAAAAACACTCTTCAACATGACTAAATTATTAACCTGGATTTTGGCGGGCCTGGCGATGGTCGGACCGCTTGCAATTGACACCTATCTGCCGTCGTTCCCCGCCATCGTGCACGATTTCAATGCCAGCCCCCTGCTGGTGCAGCAAACCCTGAGCTTTTTCCTGTTCACGTTCGCTTTCATGATGCTGTTTTACGGCACGCTGTCCGACTCCTTCGGCCGCCGTCCCGTGATTCTCGTCTCGCTGGTGCTGTATGTGATCGCCTCCGTGGGCGCCGCGCTGGCGCCGTCGCTGGGGGCGCTGCTGGCCTGGCGCGTGCTGCAGGGCCTCTCGGCCGGCGCCGGTTCCGTCATCGGCCGCGCCATCGTGCAAGACCGCTATGCGGGCGCCGCCGCGCAGAAAATCCTCTCGCACATCATGATGGTGTTCGCGCTGGCCCCGGCCATCGCCCCCGTGCTGGGCGGCTGGCTGCAGGTGGGCCTGGGCTGGCGGGCGATCTTCTGGTTCCTCACGGCCTTCGGCGTGCTGATGTTCGTCGTCGTCTGGCGCGCCTTGCCGGAAAGCCTGCCGAAGGAGCAGCGCCACGCCTTCCACCTGGGCGACATCGCCGTCAATTACTGGAAGGTGCTGTGCCACCGCCAGTTCCTGCTGCTGTCGACGGCCATCGGCGCCGCCTTTGGCGGCTTCGCCCTGTACATCGGCTCGGCCGCCTACTTCATCATCAACATCCTGCACCTGCCGGAGACGGCATTCGCCTGGCTGTTCATTCCCCTGATCAGCGGCATGGTGTTCGGCTCGGCCCTGTCGGCGAAAATCGCCCACCGATACAGCCAGCGCCAGATGATCTGGGCCGGCTTCATCCTGATGCTGGTGGCCGCGCTGGCCAACATCGGCTACAACTACGCGTTTGCCGCCGAAGTGCCGTGGGCCGTGCTGCCGCTGTTCTTCTACTCGTTCGCGCTGTCGATCGCCATGCCGCCGATGACCCTGATGGCGCTGAACCACTTCCCCAACAACAGCGGCCTGGCCTCGTCGATGCAGTCGTTCATCCAGATGCTGCTGTTCGCGCTGGTGTCGGGCCTGGTAGCGCCGCTGCTGTTCGACAGCGCGCTGAACCTCGCGTATGGCGTGATGGCGGGACTGCTGGTGAGTTTATTGTGCTGGGTGTTTGCGCAGGGCGGGACGACGGAAGCGGTCAAGCAGTAGCTTTTACAGCGGATTTTTCAGGTCGGGAGCACCTGAAAAACGTTCAGGACAAGGCGCCGTGCCGCAGGCAGTACGCTAGTACGGCAAGGCACGGCAACGCAGTCATGGACGTTTTCTCAGGCGCTCCTCAAGGCCAGGGCGCGGGCGTCACGTCCACATACTGCACCCCACCCTGCTCCGGCTCTGCCGCATCTCGCGTAGCCGGCTGGCTCAAGGAACCGGCCGGCGAACGCAAGCTCAATATTTCCTTGCGCGATTCGACGAAGTCGGCCGAACTCAAGGGATGCTGCTGGTCCGGCCAGTGGCTGACGGCCCATTCCTGCAAAGTTTCAAAGCGCCGCCACAGTTCGGCGACGAATTCGCGGCGCGCCTCTTCCTGCTGTTCCGGGCTCTTTTCAATTGCTACGCTCACATTGACTTCCATGGCCGTTCCCTCGCTGACAAGTTGTCTTGCCAGCCTACGCAGCGGCGAGCCAGGCGTCTGTTCGCGAACGAACACAGGATTTATTCTGGCATCTTGCGGAAACCCACGGCCAGGCGGTTCCAGGTATTGATGGAGCCGATGGCCAGGGTCACGTTGACCATTTCCGCCGGCGTCAATTGCTCCGCCAGCGCCGCATAGTCCGCGTCCGAAGCGTGATTCTGCGGCAGCAGGGTCAGCGCCTCCGTCCAGGCCAGCACGGCCCGCTCGCGCGGCGTGAAGAACGGCGTTTCGCGCCAGACGGACACGGCATACAGGCGGCGCTCCGTTTCGCCGGCCTTGCGCGCATCGCTCGTGTGCATGTCCACGCAAAAGGCGCAGCCGTTGATTTGCGAGGCGCGCAGGCGGATCAGTTCGAGCAGCGCGTGTTCCACGCCCAGTTTGGCGATGGCCGCTTCCAGCGCGTACATGGCCTTGATGGCGTCGGGCGAAGCTTGTACGAAATCAATGCGTTGCTGTGTCATGATGCATTCCTTGATAAAGTAGAGATGCACCATTGTAGAAGCGCGAATAGGACGCGCGGCAGGCCAATCCTGCCGAAAAACGGCAGACCACCAACAGATACTCCATGGAATTACATATCCTGATCGACGGCACGCGCGACCTGGGCGGCCAACTGTACCGCCAGCTCAGCGAGGCCATCCGCTCGGGTCGGCTGACGGATGGCCAGCAATTGCCGCCCTCGCGCCTGCTGGCCAGCCAGCTGGGCCTGTCGCGCAAGACGGTGTCCGACGTGTATGACAAGCTCGGTTATGAAAAGCTGCTGGTCGGCAAAGTCGGCGTGGGCAGCTTCGTGCAGACGCCGCACGCCTCGCCGCAGCGCCGCCACGCCAGCACGCCGCTGGCCAGCGCGCAACGCATCGCCCGCTGGGAAGCGACGCCCACGCCCCTGCGCCGCGCCAGCCAGGAAACGCCGGCGCGCTACGCCTTCATCGGCGGGCGCGCCACGCCCGCGCACTTCCCGCAGGATGAATGGCGCGCCTGCCTGCTGCACGCGCTGCGCCAGGGGGGGCAGGCGCGCGGCCGCTACGGCCCCGTCGCCGGCTTGCCGTCCCTGCGCGCGGCGATCGCCGGCCATGCCGCCTTCAGCCGCGGCATCCATTGCACCGAGGAACAGGTACTCGTCACCAGCGGCGCGCAGCAAGCCTTGCACCTGCTCGCGCTAACCCTGCTGGAACCGGGCGACACGGTGGCCGTGGAAGAACCCGGCTATCCGGTGGCGCGCGCCGTGTTCGCCAGCCAGGGCGCGCGCGTGGTGGGCGTCGACGTGGACGAGGATGGCCTGATCGTCGCGCACATCCCGGACGGCACGCGGCTGATCTATGTCACGCCCGCGCATCAATTCCCGCTCGGCATGCCGATGAGCATGACACGCCGCCATGCCTTGCTGGAGCGGGCGCGGCAGCTGGGCGCCATCATCATCGAGGACGATTACGACAGCGCCTTCCGCTACGAAGGCCGGCCCGAGGATTCCCTGCAAAGCATGGACCGCTACGGCGTCGTCGCGCACGTGGGCAGCTTTTCCAAGATCATGCTGCCGGAATTGCGGCTCGGCTATGCGGTGCTGCCGCAAGCCCTCGTGGCCGCCGTGGAAACGGTGAAATACCTGACGGATTGCCATACGGCCAGCCTGGGCCAGCATGCGCTGGCCAAGTTCATCGACGACGGCCATCTGCTGCGCCACATCCGCCGCTGCCACGACATTTATGCGGGACGGCGCGAGCGGCTGCAGCACTGGTTCAACGGCCCCTTGTCGCCGTGGTTCCGCCTGGTGCCGGCCAGCGCCGGCTTCCACGTGGCGGCGCTGGCGCAGGCGCCGCTCGACATCGACGAATTGCTGCGCCGCGCGCGCCTGGCCGACGTCAGCCTGTATGCGCTGGCCAGCTTCTACCACGGCCCCGCCCGCCATGAGGGCCTGTTCCTCGGCTATGGCGCCATCGACAAGCTCGATATCGACACGGCGCTGGCCAGGGTGCTGGCGATCCTGCAGGAGATCGCGCCCTTGGCCGTCAACGGGGTTGCCAACGATAGTGCCCCGTGATCGGATTGCTGAATAGAATATTTTCCTCGCGCGCGCCCTCGCCGATGTTGTGGATGATGAGCGGCACGCCGCTCCACGACTGCCTGTCGCTGACGATGCCGATGTGCGTGAGCTTGCGCGGCAAACGCCACGTGACGATGTCGCCCGCGCGGTATGCGTTCGCTTCTTTGCTTGGCGGCAAGCTGGTGCCATGGCGGGCAAAGTAGGTGCCCAGGTTCGGCACGCGTCGGTGGTCGATATTGCGGTCCGGCCCCTTCATCTGCCAGCGTCCCTGCCGCTGGTACATCTGCCACGCCTTGCGCATGTCTTCGTGCACCAGCACCTGCAAATCCTGCCCCAGCTGGCGGTAGGCCCGTACCACCACGTCCGTGCACACGCCCCGCTCGAGCGGCACGTCGCCGCCCGGATAGGCGAGCCGTTCATAGCGCGGGTCGTACCGCACCGTCACGCCCACCTGCTTGCGGGCGGCGGCGACAAGGGCTGGCGGCGTGGCAACAGGCGCTGCCGACGCCAGCATGGGCGCCAGCGCAAGCACGAGGATGGAGAGCGGTTGGATTGGCATCAACGTCGATAGTCGAATGGAAATGCCAACTCTACCGTAGCGGCCGGGAAAACGGCGGACGCTAGGCGGCCAGCTGCGCCAGGTGGGCGGGGAAATCCACGGCCGGTCCCGCCGCATTGACGGTGTCAAAATAATCATGCCAGCCCGTAGCGGCGATGCCTGCCAGCAAGGCGTCCAGCGCCGCCTCGTCCGGGAAGCGCCAGACGGCATAGAATTGCTGGGCAGCGGCATGCAACTTGCCGCCATCGATGGCGCCCATGGCCAGCGCTTCGGCGCCGCTGCCGGACAAGGCCGCCATGCCGGCGCCCACCTTATCGAAATACGCCTGGCGCGCGGCGCCGTCGAGGGCCAGCCAGGCGGGTTTCGGGCTGTACAGCTCCAACAGGTAATGCATGTTTTTCCTCCAAAAAAGTCAAGAAATCGAGCGCTGGGCGCGCTTGCAGATGCGCAGGGTGGCGGCATTGTCGCTGTCCTGCTGCCATTGCGCGCACAGGCCGCGCACCCAGTCCGGCTGGCTCTTGGCCGCATCGTTGAGCCAGTTGGCCACGGCATCCTGCACGTAGACGGCCGGGTCGGCGCGCAGGGGCAGCAACAGGGGCAAGCCCAGCTGCGGCTGTTCTTTTAACTGGTCGATATGCGCGCACCACACGCCGCGCGGACGCAGCGCTTCGCAGGCGAAACGGCGCAGGCGTTCCGACGGGTCCGCCGTCCACGGCGCCAGCAAGGCAATCGCTTCATCAAGACGCGCGGCCAGATGGGGCCGCAGCGCCAGCCAGGCCCATTCGCGCACGCCGAAGTGGCCATCGTCGGCCAGCGGCCGCATGGCGGCCAGCCGTTGCGGCAAGGTCGAGCCGGCTTGAAAGGCGATGGCAAAGCAGGCCCAGCCGCGTACCGTATCGGACGCATGCGCTTGCAGCGACGCCAGGTCGATGTTGGCCTCCAGCAGCAATTGCGCCGCCAAGGCCATGCGTTTGGTGATGCCCGCTGCCGCTTGCGCGCGCATCCGCTCCAGGCGGGCGGCGCCGATACCCGGGGCAGCCGCGGCCAGCAACCGGACGAAATCGATGGCCAGCCCTTCCGTCAGGGTGGCGCTGGCCACGTTGCCTGCGTTCAGCAGGGCCAGGCGCGCGGGCGCGATGTCGGCGACGCCACGGCTCATACGGCACCCCGGTCCGTCTTGCGCCAGGCTTTTTCCAGCAGCGCACTCAATACCCGCATTTCGTCCGGCGTGACATCGGCGAACAGGCTGGCGATCCATTGCGCGTGCTCGTCGACCAGGGTCGCCGCAGCCATGTCTCCCTTGGCGCTCAGGCGCACCAGCAGCTTGCGCCGGTCGACCTGGTCAGGATGGCGCGCGAGGAAACCGTCGCGCTCCAAGCCGTCGAGCAAGCCCGTGATGGTGCCGCGCGTCACGCCGGCCCGCTCGGCCAGCGCGTGCGGCGAGAGTCCTTCCGGCACGTCGCGCAGCAGGGCCAGCAAGACGAACTTGCCTTCCGATAGTCCATGCCGGCCCAGGCGCGTGGCGCAGTCGCCATCGATGGCCGAGGCCAGGCCCAGCACTTCAAAGCACAGGCGCAAGCGCGCCGCGGACTGCGCCATGTCGGGACTGCTGGCGCGGCGCTGCACGTCGCCCAGCAAGGCCGTGTATTTCTGTTCGAGTTTTATCATATGGCGCAATATAATATGGCACCATACTAAATGTCAAATGGAAAACCGTGGTGATTTTCCTCGAGACTCAAAGGCGGGCTTTCTCCCTGGCCCACGCGACGATGGCTTGCGCATCGATGGCGCCCGGCTGGCGCGCCACTTCCACGCCCTTGCGAAACAGGGCCAGCGTGGGAATGCTGCGGATATTGAAACGGCTGCCCAGGTCCGGCGACGCTTCCGTATTCACCTTGACGACGCGAAACGCCGGCTCCAGCGTCTTGGCCGCTTGCACATAGAATGGCGCCATGCTGCGGCACGGGCCGCACCACGGCGCCCAGAAATCGACCAGCACGGGTATGTCGCTGCGTTCGATATGCTTGAGGAAACGGGCGCTGGCCAGGTCCACGGGCTGGCCCGTAAACAAATCCTTCTGGCACTTGCCGCAGGTGGGCTGCTCGATCAGGCGCGCGGCCGGCAGGCGGTTGACGGCGTCGCAATGGGGGCACACGATGTGCAGGGAATCTGGCGTGGTCGAGGTCATGGCATTCCTGGGTAGCGTAAGGTAAAGTTGCCGGATATTTTACGGCGTATCGCGCGGCGCCGTCGGCATGCTGGCGGCGCATGTTCACATACTTCACTATAGTGTGCCGGAACGGCGCGCACATTGCCGGGCCGGCCAAGGAAAACAATGCCTGATGTCGCAGAAAACATGCAATTAAGCACAGAACTCGCTGCCGCCCTGCGCTTGCAGCGCGCCGTCCATCTGGCCCACCCCGTGCCGACCCTGGCCGAGCGCAAGCGCGACCTGCACACCTTGCAGCGTTTCATCCGCGACCACAAGGAAGCGCTATGCGAAGCGATCAGCGCCGACTACGGCAACCGTTCCCGGCACGAAACCTTGCTGGCGGAGATATTCCCCGCCATCAATGGCATAGCCCATGTATTAAAACACTTGAAAAAATGGATGCGGCCGCAGCGCCGCGGCGTGGACTGGCGCAGCTTCCCTGGCGCCCGCAACCGCGTGCTGCCGCAGCCGCTGGGCGTGGTGGGCGTGATCGTCCCGTGGAATTTCCCCGTCAACCTGAGCCTGGTGCCCTTGACCTACATCTTCGCCGCCGGCAACCGCGCCATGGTCAAGATGAGCGAAAATTCGCGCCATCTGGCACGGCTGCTGATCGACACCATGCCCGCCTACTTTCCACCGGAAAAGCTGCGGTTTTTCGACGAGACGGGCGGCGTGGGCATGGCGTTTTCACAACTGCCGTTCGACCACCTGCTGTTTACGGGGTCCGGCCAGACGGGCCGCGCCGTCATGGCGGCCGCCGCGCGCAATCTGTGCCCCGTCACCCTGGAGCTGGGCGGCAAGGCGCCGGCCATCGTCTGCGCCGATTTCGACGTGCGCACGGCAGCCGAGCGCATCCTGTTCGTCAAGTGCCTGAACGCAGGGCAGATCTGCACCAGCGTCGACCACGCCTGGCTGCCCGAAGCGGGCATCGCCGCCTTCGTCGACCATGCGCGCCAGATCATGCCCACGCGCTACCCGCAGCTGGATACGCCCGACTACACCTCCATCATCGACGAGGCCGCCTTTGAACGGCTGCTGCAGGCGCTCGACGAGGCGCGCGCGGCGGGCGCGCAAGTGATTTCGCTGCTGCCGGGGCCCGCTTACGACCGCGCCACGCGCAAGATCGCGCCGCATATCGTACTCGACGCGCCCGCGGACAGCCTGCTGCTGACGCGGGAAATCTTCGGTCCCATCCTGCCGCTGCGCGGCTATGCGAACCTGAACACCGTGATCGACAGCATCAACGCGGGACCGCGCCCGCTGGCCATCTATCCCTTCAGCAACGAGGCCAAGACCGTGCAAATGCTGATCGAGCGCGTGATGTCGGGCGGCGTGTCCGTCAATGACGCCCTGTTTCACGTGGGCCAGCACGACCTGCCCTTCGGCGGCGTGGGCGAATCCGGCATGGGCCACTACCACGGCGTCGAAGGTTTTCATACCTTCAGCAAGCTGCGGCCCGTGTTTTACCAGGCCCGTTACAGCGCCTTGACACTGCTGCGTCCGCCGTATGGCAAGCTGGCCAGCCGCGTGCTGGCCTTCCTGACCCGCTGATTACAGGAACAGCGAGGCGGCGATGGCCCACATGACGAGGGCGATGATGCCGTCGAGCACGCGCCAGGCCATGGGCTTGGCAAACACGGGCGCCAGGTAGCGGGCGCCAAAGCCCAGCAGGAAGAACCACAGGGCCGACGCCATGATGGCGCCGCCGGCGAAGTAGAAGCGTCCCACGCCTTCATGCTGGCCGCCGATCGAACCGAGCAGGATGACGGTGTCGAGGAAGGCGTGCGGGTTCAGCAGGCTGAACGCCAACGCCGCGCCGATGACGGCCCAGTAACCTTCGGGCGCCTTGGCGGCCGACACCGTCAGGGCCGTAGGACGCCAGGCCGACTTGGCGGCGCGCAAGCCGTATGCGATGAGGAACGTGGCGCCGCCGGCCTTGGCCCACAGCAGGAAATCAGGATTGTCGGCAATGAAGGTGCCCATGCCGGCCACGCCGGCCGTGATCAAAATGGCATCGCACAACAGACACACCAGGATGCAGGTGAGCACATAATGGCGCTTCAAGCCCTGCTTGAGCAAGAAGGCGTTCTGCGTGCCGATGGCCACGATCAGGCTCGCTCCGAGCCCCATGCCTTTCAAGAAAATTGCGCTGTCCATATCGATTCCTTTCTATTGCTTTCCATCACGCGCACGGCCGCCCACGCTCTGCCGGCAACGGCAAAGTCATCAGAGGTAGGTTGAGGGTGGTGCGGAACCAGGAGGACCGCGCGGGAGAGTGGAGTTGTTACCCTATTTCAACAGTGTAAAGAAAAAGTAAATATAAGTATAATGAATGATTCTAACCATATATAAGAGATTCTTATGCGCGTCGTCGATTACCGTGGATTGGCCGCCCTCGACGCCGTGATCGGCCTGGGCAGCTTTGAAAAGGCCGCGCAGGCGCTGGCCATCAGCCAGCCGGCCGTGTCGCAGCGCATCCGCACCCTGGAAAACCTGGAAGGCACCCTGCTGATCATCCGCAGCCACCCGCCCCTGCCCACGGAAGCGGGTCAGCGCCTGATCGCCCACTACCGGCAAGTCAAGCTGCTCGAAGCGGCGCTCGACGCCCAGCCTGGTCCCGCCACGCAATTGCCGGAACTGGCCATCGCCGTCAACGCCGACAGCGCCGCCACCTGGATTCCGGAAGCGCTGGGGCCGCTGCTTTCGCCACCGTCGTGCCTGCTCGATATCCGCCTCGACGACCAGGACCACACCCTGAGCCAGCTGCGCGAAGGGCGCGTGTTTGCCTGCGTCACCAGCGCCAACGACCTGGTGGCCGGCACCACGGCCACGCCGCTGGGCGGCATGCGCTACCTGTGCGTGGCCTCGCCCGCGTTCGCGCAGCAATGGTTTCCCCATGGATTTACGGTGGAAGCCGTCAGCCAGGCGCCCGCCATCACCTTCGGCAGCAAGGATGCGCTGCACGAGCGCTATCTGCAGCACCGGCTCGGCTACACGGGCCGCTATCCGCACCATGTGCTCGGTTCCGCGCGCGACTTCGTGCGCTTCATCGAAGCTGGCTATGCTTATGGCATGGTGCCCCTGCTGCAGGCGGAAACGGCGCTGGCCGCCGGCAGGCTGGTCGACGTGGCGGCCGGCCAGGCGCTCGACGTGCCCCTGACCTGGCATGCCTGGGATATCCAGACGCCCCTCACGCGCACCCTGTCAGACGCCGTCATCGCCACGGCGCGCAAATGGCTGTTACAGGATTGATTGACGCATGCAACATTTATCTATGCCAGACTGCAACTTCCCCGTGCGCGCCCGGCCCTGCCTGGCCTACACTGCAAGCATCATCCACATGAATCAGGAGCTGGCATGACGATCCTGCGCACCACCATGCTCGGTTTGCTGGCGGCCATCCCGCTCGCTGCCGGCCTGGCCGCCTGCTCTCCCTTGATGGCCATCAATGCCCTGTCGTCCGGCGGCGCCTCGCAAGTGACGCGCGACCTGCCCTACGGCCCCCTGCCACGCCAGAAACTCGATGTCTACGCCCCCAAGACCCGCACGGGGCCCGTGCCCGTGGTGGTGTTCTTTTATGGCGGCAACTGGACGACGGGCGAGCGCGCCGACTATGCCTTCGTTGGCCACGCGCTCGCGGCGCGCGGCTACCTGGCCGTGATCGCCGACTACCGGCTGTATCCGGACGTGCACTATCCGGAGATCTTGCAGGATGCGGCCCGCGCCGTAGCCTGGGCCGCGATGGAGTCCAGCCGCCATGGCGGCGACCCCGCGCGTCTGTTCGTCATGGGCCATAGCGCCGGCGCCTACAATGCGGCGATGGTGGCGCTCGACGCCAGCCTGCTGGCGCGCCACGGCATGCACCCGCACGACTTGCGGGGCTGGATGGGCCTGGCCGGCCCCTACGACTTTTTGCCCATCGAAAACACCACCACCCGGCCCGTGTTCTTTTATCCGGACACGCCCGCCGCTTCGCAGCCCATCCATCACGTGACGGCAGACGCCCCGCCCGCCCTGCTGATCGCGCCCCTGCCCGGACAGGATAAGCTGGTCGATCCGCAACGCAACACGGGGGGCCTGGCCAAGGCCTTGCGCGCGCTGCACCGTCCCGTGACGGAAACCTATTTCGACCACGTGGGCCACGCCACCCTGGTCGCCACGCTGTCCGCGCCCTTGCGCAGGCTGGCACCCACCCTCGACGCCATCAGCGCTTTCATCGATGCCAACAGCGGGAGCGGGAGCGATGACGCGGTCTTGTCCGCGACCTTGTCCACGGCCTTGTCCGAGACGGCCGTGCCGGCAAGCATGGCCATGCCATCGCGCTCACCTGGCGCGGCCACGCCGGCCCCTGCGCTGCACGTCTACGACAAAACGCCCGCCCCCTGAAGGGCGGGCGCTCTGCCTGAACCAATACGCACGATACTGCGTGCCGGCAAGCCACATCTCAAGGCTCGGTCCTCGCGATGCGGCTCAGCCGCAAGCAGCCTCGTGCTTACTCTTTACGGCTGGCGCTGCTGCTGCTTTTGCTTTGTGCGGAGCCCGCTTGCGATGCGCTGCCGGCGGACATGCTTTCGCTGCCGGACGACTGCTGGCTGCCCTGGTGGCTGCTGCTTTGCAGGCTTTGACCGTCACGGCGTTGCTGCTCGCGGCTGGCGCCATTTTGCTGATAGGCCTGGAATGGTTCGGCCATGCGCTGCATGGCTTCCTGCTGCTTGCGCACGTTTTTCTCCGTTTCTTCCGAAGCCGTGCGGGCCACTTCTTCGGCCAGGGCCTTGGCGGTGCGGCTCGTTTCATTCACATGCCGTTCTGCCACGTTCGCCAGTTCGACCTGCGTATCGGCCGCCAGGCGCGACAGCTGTTGCTGGTACTTGCGCAATTGCTCGGCGGCTGGCTGGCCCGAGGCGGCAGCCACCTGGAACACGTCTTCTACGCGCTCGACCGTCAGCAGGTTCTGGCCGGTGACCGTGGTTTCTTCCAGCAAACCTTGCGCCAGCTGCATGTTCAGGTCACTGAAATGCTGCACCGACTGAAACAAGGACTTCGACAGGCCATTGAAGAAAGCCAGCTGCGCTTCCAGGTGGTTTTTGGCGGCGGGGGTAACACTACGGGAATATGGATACATGGAGTTCCTCATTAAATAGCGGTTGGGTGGACACAAACAGATGGCGACACCACCGGCTGTCGAACGGTGAGGCAGATGGCCGGGCTACGCCACGAAACGCGAAAAAACATATCCGATTGGTGGGAAGATGCTTTGCAACGCGAGTCCCAAGGCTACGTGAGCACCGCAGGTGAGGCATGATCTGGATCAAAGGTGCGCTAGGCTGCGCAGAAAGTTTTGGCTGGACGGCTTGCCCTTGGCAAACGTCAGTGACGGGGAGGAAAATCTGTGCCAGGCATGCTCAGCCAGCACCGCCCGTGCCCGGCACGACGGGCTTATAGCCATGGCTGCGCAGCGACGCTTCCAGCCAGCGGTTGCCATACCAGCCGCGCGCCAGCAGGTAACTGAGTTCCGCGCCGGCCATCAGCAGCATCATCGGGCCGATGCGCAGTTCGGTGGCCAGATGGCTGCCGAACCACAGGCAGACATCCATCGCCAGCATGAGCAGCAACAGCCACCAGCGGCGCTTGGCGACGGCCCAGAACGAGCCCAGCAACAGGGCCGGCCAGGAAAAACCCGCTTTCACGTAGGCATAGCGGCCGGCGTCGTCGGCAAACAGGGTGGCGCTGTGCTTCATGCTGCTCTCTTTGGGTAAGGAACGGTGTCAGGGCTCGGGATGGTGGCAGACGGCTTCGACATTGTGACCGTCCGGCCCCAGCACGAAGGCGCCGTAGTAATGCGGGTGATACATGGCGCGGATGCCGGGGGCGCCGTTATCCTTGCCGCCCGCCGCCAGCGCGGCCCGGTAAAACGCATCCACCTGGGCGCGGTTGTCCGCCGCGAAGGCGAGATGCATGCCGGCATGCGGCGCGCCGCCCACGCCGAACCAGAAATCGGGCTTGCCATCCTTGCCCATCCCGACCCAGCCCTGCGCTTCCATCACCACCGACACGCCCAGAGGCGCCAGGGCGGCGGAAAAGAAGGCCTTGCTGGCCTGGGCATCGCTGACATTCAAACCGATGTGATCAAGAGTCATGGTGGCGCTCCTTGCAGGTAAGGGGACAGGAAGCGCAGTATGCATCAACATTGCTTTTTAGGCAAATAGGGCGGCAGGTCCTGCGCGGACGGATCTCGCACGCGCAGTGAGCCCACGGCCATTGCCTTGCGCCTGCCTCGCCTAGCGCAGATTGCCCGTGTGCCCCAGCGAATAGCGGCCCGGCTGCGGCCACACGGTCAGGCCGTGCGGTTCCTGGCCGACCTTCACCTTGGAGACGTCGCCGCTGTTCGTATCGATGCGATACACCACGTCGTCGAAACGTCCCGACAGCCACAGGTACTTGCCATCGGCGCTCACATTGCCCATGTCGGGGCTGCCGCCGCCCGGAATCGGCCAGTTCGACACGACTTTTTCGGTGGCGAAGTCGATCACGCTGACGCTGCCCTTGCCCTTCGGCTTGCCGTGGATGCGGTGCGTGCCGCGGTTGGCCACGTACAGTTTCTTGCCATCGCGGCTCGGGTACAGGCCGTGCGCGCCCACACCCGTCTGGATGAAGCCGATTTCCTTCAGGGTGGCGCCATCGACGATGTGCACGCCGTCCGCGTCCATGTCGGCGATATAGAATTTCTTGCCGTCCGGCGAGATGCGTATGTCTTGCGGCATGCCCTTCTTGACGCTGCAGATTTCATTCGCCGGGCCGCCCACGGGGCCGGACTCGGCAAAACGCTTGGCCGGCATCTGCAATTTCAGGTAGCCGTCGACCTTGCGGCCCACCAGGTCGATCTTGGCGATGGTGCCGTCGAACTCGCAGGTGAACATGGCGTAGCGGCCGTCATTCGAGAAATCCGCATGGTTGATGCCGCCGCACTGGGGCGTGTCGATCGAATACTGCACGGCCATAGTCTTCGGATCGCGGAAATCGAGGCGGTGGCGCGCTTCGGCCACGACGATGGCCGACTTGCCGTCCGGCGTGAAATACATATTGTACGGGTCATCGACGGGCACTTCCTTGCCCGGCTTGCCCGTCAAGGGGTCGACCGGCGTCAGGCTGCCCTTGTCCGTGCGCTCGGCATTGTTCGCCACCCACAGGGTGCGCAAGTCCCACGACGGCACGACGTGCTGCGGGCCGCTGCCGACCTTGAACTTGTCCACCACTTTCAGGCTGTCCTGGTCGATCACATACACATCGTTCGAGCGCAGGTTGGGCACGTAGACCCGGCGCAAGTGATCCTTGACGACGGGACTCATATTGCTGCTGGCGATGCTGCCATACACGTTTTTCGGATCGACCAGCGGCGGCATGCCCGGCAGCGGAGAATACGCGGCAGCCGGAGCAGCGGCGGCAGGTGCCGGCGTGCTGGCGCCGATGACCTGGCTGGCCACGCCCAGGCCTGCCAGTGCGGCAGCCAGGGCGGACAAGGTGACGATGGTGCGTCGTTGAGATTTTTTCATGTGATTTCGCGTCGTTTCGTTGCAAAAGCCGGAAGTTCAGCACTTCCAGCGGAATTATTGATGACGTTGCAGCAGTTGCTTGATGGCGGCCACCGAGGTGTCCACCTGCAGCTTGATGCCGATCTGCCCCAGTTCAGCCGTGGCACGCGTGGCGTCGCCGCGCACGCCGTCCGCCACGCCCGGCTTCGGCCCATGCGCCATGGCCTCGCTGCGCACCAGCGACGGGTCCGTCGCCAGCATCAGCGCCGCGTCCGCCAAGCCGGCGTGCAGGCCGATCTCGGCGCTGCTGTGGCCGCGCTTTTGCAGTTCGGCAATATAGGCCGATTGCGTGATGTCATAGTAATCGAGCAAGGCATACGCGCGCGCATCCTTGGCGGCGGATGCCTTGCCCCAGGCGCGGTTGAGCTTGTTGGCGACGTTCTGCTCGTTTTTTTGATAGCCGCCATGGTCGCCGATAAAAATGATGTTGCGGAAACCATGCTGGCGCAGGCTGGCGGCCGCCCCTTCCAGCACGGCTTCGAAGGCGGCCGGCGGTATCGAGATCGTGCCGGCAAAGCGCATGTGGCCGGCCGGCGGCGAAATACTGCCTTCCGGCACGTAGGAAACGACGGGGGCGACGATGGTGTTGCCGAGCTTTTGCGCAATCTGGCGCGCCAGCAGCCCGGCCCGCACATTGTGCTTGCCCAGCGCGATATACGGCCCGCTCTGCTCGACGCCGCCAATCGGCACCAGCACGGTGGTGGCGCCATGGTCTATGCGGCTACGCAACTCCGTGCTGGTCAGCTCTTCCAGCATGACGCTGCCGCTGGCAGGCGCGGCAGCCATGACGGGCGCCGCGACCAGCAGACACGACAACGTCAGGACGAACAGGGAAACGGGGGGCTTGCGTGAAAGGCGAAGCGTGGATGGCGCGCCAGGCGCCGTTCGCTGAGGGAACTGCAGAGTCATAAGCCAACATCTTTCCGAGATCAAAGGCGCCGTGCCCGGCCTCGCCAGGCAAGCTGGCTGCCACGCAGGAATTGTATTCCATCATGACGGGAAGGGCACGTTAATTTGCTGCAGTGCTGTGCAAGGAATTGACGAGGGGAAACTATCTATCAGGCGGTGGTCGCGGCAACCCCGCCCGCCTCGCCATCATGGAGCGTTTCTCGGCGTTTCTCGGCATAGGCCTTGAGCGAGCGCATCGTCCTGGGCAGCCCTTCCCTAAGTTGTTTGGCAACGCCTGGCCCGAACAGCAAGGCAAGCGCACCGGTGAACCACACGCGGTGCATGACTTCCGATCCGCCCTCCGCGGCCACCACCGTGTGCTCGAAATGGATGCGGAACAGGGGGATGTAGCCCTCGACGGTGAACGAGCGGCCGGCGGTACGCTCGGTGACCAGCAGCGCAATCCCCATCCCCTTGCCGGGAACGATCCTGCCATGCGTCCCCACCGCGAACGGCCCGTTGAGCCGGGCGTGCTGCGTATCCGGATCCCACAGATGCCATCGGTCGACCTCGCTCCAAATCTGGTCGACGACCATGGGCGGGACTGCGATGTGGATGCTTTCTTTGATTTGCATCAATTGGGGATCTCCCTATCATTTTGAGGAAAGTCACTGGATCTGCCATCCGGCACCCTGCAGTGCCTGGATGGTGGTCAGCGGCATGACATGCATCATGCGGCTATCCATGACAATGGCGACAGTCAAAGGATCGCTTTCCGACAGGAGCAACGACAACTGTTTTTCCTTTGCCTCGATAAAACATATACCTTCCGCGATTGCAGGATACACCGTTTTTTATCCTGTAAATAGAATCAGATTCTGCTTATATTTATTTGCCGCAAAAAAAAGCCGGAGCATGGTGAGAGCCTTACCCGCCGCTCATCATGACCGTGAGACTATCGGATTTTGAGGGATTATGAACGCAACACATTGGAGGGTTCAGGAGTTGAAGCATCACTGCACGGATATCGTTTGGCTTGATGCCGTGCGCGTTTGCCGGGAAATCAACAAGTCGTAGTGGTGTTTGGAGAAAACGAATGCTTCTATTAGTACGTTCGATGGCCCATAACTGCCGTAAGCGTCTTCCCATCGCCGTCTATCTTTAAAAGACCACATACGCCAAAGTGGCTCCCGTCACTTTTTTGATGGGAATCACCGGAGATGCAGATAAAACGGCAGGCAACCGCAAAGGCCGCCCCAACTATCCGGCGGACTTCAAGCGGCGTCTCGCCATCGAGGCTTGCGCACCTGGTATCTCGGTGTCGAAGCTGGCGCAGCAGCACAACATCAACGCCAATATGCTGTTCAAGTGGCGACGCGAGTTGCGGGCCGGTTTGTGCGAGCCGATCGCGCCGGCGCTGCTGCCCGTGCTAATCAAGCCTGCTACGACACGGCTGCCGTCACCACGCGCAGCGGAGCCAAGCAGCATGATCGACCTGCCGGCGGGCACGCGCGTCTGGCTGGCCGCCTGCGTAACCGACATGGGCGCCGGTTTCAACGGCCTGGCGGCCAGGGTGCAAACGGCCCTGGACGCAGACCCGTTCAGCGGTCATGTGTTCGTGTTCCGTGGTCGGCGCGGCGACATGCTCAAAGTGCTGTGGTGGAGCGGCGATGGGCTGTGTTTGCTGCCCGAGCGGCTTGAACATGGTCGTTTCGTCTGGTCATAGGCCGCCAGCGGTACGGTGTCGCTATCCCACAGGCACAGCTGTCGATGCTGCTCGAAGGCATCGACTGGTGGCGTCCGGAACGCACCTGGAAGCCCACGTCGGCTTTGTAAACGTGAATAACCGCGCCTAAACTTGCCGCATGCTCAATCTCGCCGACCTGCCCAACGACATCGATGCCCTGAATGCCTTGCTGCTGACCAGCGAGCGCTGCTGCTGGAGCGCGATGAACAGCTGGCCGGTCTGACCGAGCAACTCAACACGCGCGCCGTCGAGATCGAACACCTCAAGCTGCAGATCGCCAAATTGCGGCGCATGCAGTGCGGCCGCAAGTAGGAAAATCTCGACCACCAGATCGAACAATTGGAATTGCAGCTGGAAGACCTGCAGGCTGACGAGGGCGAGGTGGCGCGCAAGCAGTCGGTGCGTCGCCCCTTGCCGGATCACTTGCCGCGAGACGAGAAAATTTATACGCCGCCAAGCGAAGCTTGCCTTGCCTGCGGCCCTTGGGCGAGGACGTTGCCGAACAACTCGAATGGATACCCGGCAGCTTCCGTGTGATCCGCCATGTGCGTCCGAAACGGGCCTGCAAGTGCTGCGATACCATCGTGCAGGCGCCTGCGTCAAGCCGACCGATTGCGCGCAGCATCGCCGCGCCCGGGCTGCTGGCCCATATCCTGGTGGTCAAGTTTGCCGACCATCTCCCGCTGTACCGGCAGTCGGTGATCTATGCCCGCGAAGGTGTCGAGCTGGAACGGGCACTGCTGGCGAACTGGGTCGGCGCCGCTAACGCCTTGTTGCGCCCGCTGGTGGACGCGATCCGGCGCCATGTGCTGGCAGGCACCAAGCTGCACGCCGACGACACCCTACAAGAAGCGGCATGCCGGTCGTATGCGCGCCGCAAGTTCCACGACCTGCATGCAGCCAGACCATCGGCCATCACGACTGCGGCGCTACGCCGGATTGCCGAGCTGGGTGTGATCGAGGCCGAGATACGCGGCAAGCCGCCGCACGAACGACAGCAGGTAAGCCAGCAACGATCACGGCCATTGCTCGACGACTTCGGCGGCTGGCTGCGCGCCACGCTTGAAAAGCTGTCGCGCAAGTCGGACACGGCGGCGGCGATCCAGTACGCGCTCAATCTGTGGCCGGCGCTGCTGCGCTACTGCGACAACGGCGGCGAACGGGGCGCCGCCATCTACTCGCTGATTGGCACGGCCAAGCTCAACGGTGTTGCCCCTGATGCCTGGCTGCGCCATGTGTTCATGCACATCGCCGATCATCCGGTCAACCGGGTCGACGACTTCCTGCCCTGGCACTGCGCCACGCAGCTCCCTTCGGCCTAAACAACACGCCGCCTCCCAGCGGTGTGATGCCATCATCTTCTCATGCATTGCCGGACTCAAGACGGCGCTGGCTTTACGCTGACGAACAAGGAACTAGGCAGCTTGTTACAACCTGGCAAACCCTGGTTGTCGTCCGACGCTTATACGACGGAAAGGACCGCCGGATCCCCAGAACGCCAGACGTTGTCGACCGTGGTCCTCGTGATGACCCATATGTTGTCGCTTCTTTTTAGCGCAACATCGTAGCGGTTCTTCATCAGATAGTGGCGAGTCGGATCTTGCCGCGGGACATGCTGAGCCTCTACGAGCACATCCAGCCGCGCGGTGTCGCCGTCGATGGTGACACGTGGGTTGGTCACGGAGTGAGTCGTATCCAACGTCGCGAGAGAGGCGGTGAGGGCAGCAACGATATAGTCTCTCCCCTCAATCACCGGATATTCAAACCCGGCCTTGGCGGCAGCTGGGCGAAAGTCAGATATGGCATTTTCTGCCAGTGCGGACGATAGCAGGTTCTTGTCTCTAAGGTCGATGCCAGCGGCGAACCGGTACAGGGTATCGACTACCGCAAGCCGGTCTGCGAGCTCGTTGGCAAGTGATGGGGACATGGTCATAAGTAATTCCTTTGCTGAACCGGCGGCTTGCGAAATGCAGCCAGTCCCGGCATCGGCACCCTTGGAGGTGCCAATCATTGTTTTCTCTAATGGTTATTCGAGATCGGCGTCGATGCGTTCGATCAGTCCTGCCGTGTTGGCCTGGATCCGGAGCGACCCAATCTCGTGGCCAAAGGTGCCGGTGAAGTCAACGCGAGCAAGCGCTACCAGGTTGTGCGTTTGCTCTAGCGACATCAGCTTGCTCGCGGTGTTATAAGCAACGAAGAATTGTTCGAGGTAGCGACGAATACCTTCGATGCCGACGAAAACATTGCCGACCGAAACGTCTTCGATGACCGCATCGGATGTGAAGAGAGCCAACGTTCCCTCGACGTCAAAGGCATTGGCGAGTCGTATAAATTGATCAACCAGCTTTTCCATGAAGTGCTCCTCAAGCATCGACGATCGTGGTGTCGGCGATGGTCTCGGCAAAACCATTGCCGAAAAGCATGGCAGGGGTCTGAAAACCAGAACGGTGCTCGCCGCCGAGAACGCGCCGTCCTGCCTCGGCGGCGGCAGTCGCGGTGAACGTGTAGCCGTTGACTGTGTCGAGCACCGAGCGGACAACACTGCCATCTGAACTGGTGACCTTGGCGACGGCCTGATAACGATGGGCCAACCGTTCCTGCTCACTCGGCCCATCCGGCAGTGCCGAGAGATCACCTTGAGGGAATCCGTCACCGGTAACGTGGACGAACGTTTCAATGTCAGGAATGCCAGTTGATTTCCAGATCGTAATCAGATCGGGAAGGGTGACCTGAAAGCAATCCACGGCCCCCTTGCCAAAGTCGAGTTTTCGGACCGTTCCGTGCGGCCGCACAACCAGCCCTCCGCCGTGGCGCGCAAACGTCTCGGCGGTGACGCTGCCCATGGCGCTGACGGCCGAGCCTCGCGACAAACCACCTGATACATGCATGGCCACTTGAATGCTCGATGGATTGTTTGCCTTTGCGACGGCGTGTCCGGCAAGGCAGCCGAGCATGGCCACGCTGCCGCCACTGCCCGGCAGTAGCATCACACCTGCGGCTGTAGCCTCGCCGTCGAGCACTTCGGCCAGACGATAGCTGTCAAGTTCTGCGGCGACGTCAAGATAGTGCACGCCTTGGCGAATACAGGCTTTCATCAGGACATTGGCAGTCCTTGCGAACGGACCTGCGCAATTGAGGAGGACACCGACATCGCCGAGTGATGAATCAAGCACTGCGGTGTCTTCGAGTGCGAAGACGCGGTACTCCAGGCCGAGCATCGTGGACATCGAAACGAGCGTCGCCTCATTACGTCCAGCAAGGATAAGCGGCGTTTCTGCCGCTGCGGCGTACTGCGCCGCCATGCGGCCGGTGTAGCCGGTCGCGCCATAAGTCATTAATTTCTTCATATCAGTGCTGCCATTCCTTGTAAACGAATTCCAGGCTGTAGCCATCCGGGTCGCGCACCTGCGCGGCGTAATAGCGTGGGTCATAATGCAACTGCGGTCCGGGCGGATGGATTTCGGTGGCGCCGGCGGCCATCGCCGCGGCAAAGGCCGCGTCGACCATGCGCAGGCTATCGGCGACGAAGCCCACATGGGCGGCGCGGCCATCCACCGTCCCTTCGCGCAGCCAGAAGAACACGCGGCCATTGGCGCCGAAACCCTTCAGGTCCGGGTGGCCTGCCGGGCCTTGGCGGCCGTCGTAGTCAAGCGCATGGGCAATGCCCAGCGGCGCCAGTGCTTTTTCGTAAAAGGCAATCGAGCGAGCGATATCGCCGACGCAGATAAAAACGTGATCGAGCATGATGCGTTCTCCTTGATTCAGATGATGTAGCCGCCCGCGACTTCGATGTTCTGAGCATTGATCCAGCGGTTCTCATTGGACAGCAAGCTGGCGATAACGCCGCCCACTTCGTCCGGCTCACCGACCCGGCCGAGCGCCGTCTGGTCCGCCAGCATAGCCTCGAACTCCGGTGTCAGTCCGCCGCCCAGCTCAGTGCGGATCGCACCCGGCGCGATCGAGTTGGCCCGAATGCGGCGCGCGCCAAATTCCTTGGCCATGTAGCGCGTAAGCACCTCCAGACCACCCTTGAAAGCGGCATACGGCGCCACGCCCGCCGTAGCCACCCGGCTCGTTGCGCTGGTGACGTTGACCACGTGGCCGCCGTCCTCGATGAGCGGCAGCAGCGCCTGAGTCAGGAAAAACGGCCCCTTGAGGTGGATGTTGAACAGACCGTCGAACTGCGCCTCGGTGACGTCAGCGATCGGCGCATATAGCCCGTGGCCGGCGTTGTTGACAAGGAAGTCGAAGCTGCTTCGGTCCCAGACGGCGGCCAGCTGGCCAGACAACGCCTGGCGGAAATCGGCGAACGATTGGCTGTTGCCAACGTCCAGCTTCAGCGCAACCGCCTTTCCGCCCGTCCCGGTGATGGCTTGCACGACCGCTTCCGCCTTTTCCGGATTGCTGTTGTAAGTGACGACCACGCCCATGCCGCGCTTGGCGCATTCCAGTGCAGTGCAGGCGCCGATACCACGGCTGCTGCCCGTCACGATGACGATCTTCATTCGGTTCCTCCAGTAGATGAGTGAGATCCATGGTAAGACTGCCGCCAGCAACGGACTCACCCGATCCTCCTCAAAACTTGCCTATTTCTGCTTTCCCATTGCATCCGGGGATGGCCCCTGTTAGGGTTTCAACATGGAACAGCAAATGCAAGAATTGAGAGCACTGGCCGCAGGGGCTGAGAATCGCCGCACCGAAACCGGCATCCCACGTGTCGCCATGGTGCAGGGCGAGATTCCGGAGCATCTGCTCGCTGCCGTCTACGATCCAATGGTCAACTTGATACTGACGGGATCGAAAACGATGACGATTGGCGACCGCACTTTTCATTATGATCCGGCCACCTACTTTGTGATGTCAGTGGATCTCCCTGCCGTTGGGGCTGTACATCCTGCCGCGACAGGCGAAGCGTATCTGGCTGTGAGCTTGACGCTTGATCCCGCTATCGTCGCCGCGCTTATCCGTGACTTGCCGGTTCGGGTATGTAGTACGCTGTTAGGTTCAGGATTCTCGGTTGCGCCGGTCAATGGGGAGCTGCTCGACGCTTGGATCCGTATGCTGCGACTAATGGAACGGCCGGACGAGATAGCAGTGCTCGCTCCCGTCTATGAGCGTGAGATCCTGTTTCGAGTGCTTCAGGGGCCTCTCGGTTGGATGCTGCGAGACATTGCGTCGCCAGACACGGCACTTTCACGCATTGGTGTTGCAATCAACTGGATACGTCGTAACTTTACCGAACAGATAAAGGTGGAGGCACTCGCTGAGATGGCGGCGTTCAGCGTTTCGGCATTCCATCGCCATTTTAAAGCGGTGACGGCATTGAGCCCGTTACAATATCAAAAACGTCTACGTTTGTTACATGCGCGCTCACAACTCATCTCCGGCCAAGGCAGCGCGACTTCGATTGCGTTCAGTGTCGGCTACGAGAGCCCTAATCAGTTCAGCCGGGAATATGCTCGCTTGTTCGGCCTGCCACCTTCTAAAGACCTTGCCAAAGCCACCCGAGAGCTTCGGGGGCGTTAGCAATCGAGCCAACCACCGTGGTCGGTTGGCAATCTTCGTCTATCAGATGCTGGTTCGTAATTGCTCTCACCAAGCGGTTGCTTGGACATCAAGCAATTTGAAGGTCGGATCAATACGGTGCTGGGCTGACGCTTACTCCGTTACTGACGCTTGGTGCGTGATTGCGCGCAGCGCATTGACATATCAAAGAACATGATTTACCTGGCAATCGGTTCGCTGCTACTGCCGCGTCGACACGTCCGCCAGTTTATCGACTGTCTTCAAGACCGCGATGATCAGCGCGGGAATTTATACCGTATCAGCAGCGTAGCTCCCTTGCCGCCGGGTGGGGTCAGCAGTATCTCGTCACCCGGCAGCATCTCTTCATACATCACCGTGCAACAGGTCGGCATCGAGTGGCCGCGCGACGGATAAACGCCAACGTCGGTGTGCAGGTTCGCGGCGCGTACGTCCACGCTGGACTTGCCGGCCTTTCCTTCTTCTTGCAGCAGCTTGCGCAGGGCGGTGACGAAGTCCCCTTTGCTGAGCCGGGCAGGTGCCTGGTTGGCTGGCGGGCGGGCGGTTGCGTCGTTTTTCATGGCAGTTTCTTTCAGTAAGTACATTCCCGCCACTATAACATTCACCCCCTGGCGGCATCATGCCAACATAGACGCTGGCCCCGGCCGCCTGCACTATCGCCGCTGTAGCAGTCGTTCGACTGATACAGCGTGTGCTTGTACGCGGCGTCTTGTGCCTTGTTCCTGCCGTGCCGCGCCTCTAGACTGGGGCCTTCTCCACGCTGCGACCGCATACCATGACCGAACTCCTGCCCCTGATGAGCTATTGCTTTGTGATGTCCGCCACGCCCGGGCCGAACAACGTCATGCTGGCCACCACCGGCGCCAATTTCGGCTATCGCGGTGCGCTGCCCGTGATCCTCGGCATCCAGCTCGGCATCTTCGTGCAAACCGTGCTCATGTGCGTGGGGCTGGGCAGCGTGTTCGTCGCGTACCCGATGGCGCAGCAGGTGCTGCGCATCGCGGGCGCGCTGTACCTGATGTTTTTGGCCTGGAAGCTTGCCGGCGCGTCGGTGGCGGGAAACAGCGCGCCAAAGGCCGTGTCGATGGCGCAGGCGGCGCTGTTTCAGGCGCTGAACCCCAAGAGCTGGCTCAAGGCGATCACCATGGCGTCGGTCTTCATGCCTGCGCAGGGCAACATGCTCGCCAGCGCACTGCTGGTGTCCGTGATCGGCACCGTGGTGGGCATGCCGTGCAACGCCATGTGGGCGCTGTTCGGCGTCTCGATCCGCAGCGTGCTGAAAGCGCCCCGCAACCAGCGCATATTCAATCTGACGATGGGGGCCATCCTGCTGGTCCTCGCCGTGATGTTTTTACGTTAGACTGCCACCCATGTTCGCCATCGACCGCTCCTCCCCCATCGCCCTGTTCAAGCAGATCGAGGCCGCATTGCGCCAGCAGATCGCGCAACGCGTCCTGCCTGGCGGGGCCAGGCTGCCGTCGATCCGCCAGCTCGCCACGCAGCTTGCGGTCAGCACCAACACCGTAGTGGTGGCGTATGACAGGCTGGTGGCCGCAGGCGTCATCGATACGCACGGCACGGCGGGCTTCTTCGTCTGCGCGCCAACTGACGCCAGCCGCGCCATTCCCGACGAGGTGGCGCTGGAAGCGGGCCAGGAGCAGGAACCAGTGTGGCTGAGTCAGCAAGTGAACGACCAGCGGCCGGGCGTGATATTGGCCAGCAGCGGCGCCTTGCCGCCCACCTGGCTGCAGGACGCGCTGCCGGCGGCCGCCGTGCAACGCGGCCTGGCGCGCAGCGCGGCCGGCATGGCCTCGCGCTGTCCGCCGCAAGGGCTGGCCGAACTGCGCGAGCAGATCGCGCTGCTGATGCGCGGCATCGGCATCGCTGCCGACGCCAGCCACATCCTCACCACATTCGGCGGCACCCATGCAATCGATCTGATCTGCCGCACGTTCCTGCAGCCCGGCGATACGGTGCTGGTGGAAGACCCCGGCTACTTCCTGATGTTCGGCAGGCTGCGCCAGGACGGCGTGCGCCTGGTGCCCATCCAGCGCCGCCCGGATGGGCTCGACCTGGATGAACTGGAAGCCGCCTGCCGCGCGCACCGTCCGCGCCTGCTGTTCGTGCAGACGGCTTTGCACAATCCCACCGGCTGGAGCAGCAGCGCCGCCAACCTGCACAAGGTGCTGATCATGGCGCAGCAGCATGGCTTCCTGATCGCCGAGGACGACGTGCACGGCCATTTCCAGCCGGGCCACAGCACGCGGCTGGCATCGCTGTCCGGACTGGACGGCGTGATCTATTACTCCAGCCTGTGCAAGGCGCTGAGCCCGGCCCTGCGCATGGGCTACCTGGCCGCGGCGCCCGCCCTGCTCAAGCTGCTGATGCGCACCAAGATCCACGCCATCATGACCTTGCCTGCGCTGAACGAATACGTGCTGCTGGAAGTGCTCAAGGCCGGCAACCTGCGCAAGCACCTGGAGCGGCTGCAACGCAAGATCATGGTGGCGCGCAACGCCAGCACGCGGCAACTGAGCGCGGCCGGCGTGCTGTTCGAGCAGCCCGGCGACGCAGGCATTTTCCTGTGGGGCAGCATGCCCGAAGGGCTGGACGTGGACTTGCTGGTGCAGGACGCCTACCGCAACAAGATCCTGATGATGCGCGGCGCCGCGTTCTCGGCCAACGACACGCCAAACCAGCACATCCGCTTCAACGTCGCCTTCAGCCAGCATCCCCGCGTGAGCGCCTACCTTGACGAGCGCCTGCGCGCGGTGGCGGGCGCCCGCACAAGCCTGGCCCGCGCCAGCGGCGCCGTCAGCATCGAGGGCAAGTCCTGAGCATAGTCTGCGCGCCCCCTCCTTTGCAGGCGCAGAGACGCCGCTGAGATCCAGCCTCCCGGGCTTCGCCTCGTGCCGGCGCTCAGCTCGAACCGAACCGCTTGCCTGGTTTTCGTCACCATTACGCTGACTCGAGCAGCATACTCTGCACGGCAGACGGCGTTGACACGCGGCGTGCTGTCGATGGCTGGAGCGCTACCATGCGCCGCCGTCGTCACGGCGGCATGAAAATGGTGATGTGCGAATCTGTAAACTTTTCATTTTGGCAAAGTGGTATCCTTGCTTTTATGGCCGAGTGCGGCCAAAAGCCGACGTTCCTAGCGACCGTTCAACCTGTTGACTCATTCACTGACCGCCCTGACCGGCCCACACTACTATGTTCTTCCGTCTCGCCTTCCTTGCCGCCACCCTGACGCTCGGCTTTGCCGATTCGGCCGTCGCCGATACCGCCGTCCATGAAAAACTCACGGCTAGCCGGCTCGCCATCACCGTTGACAAAGGCACGTTATCGGGACCCGGTGCGGAACTGCTGCTGCAGGCTTCGCGCCAGGCGCAGTACGTCCTCCTCGGCGAGGCTCACGGGGTCGCCGAGATCGCCCAGTTCTCCTCCGCCTACTTCAATGCCTTGCCCCCTGCCGGCTTCACGACCTTGGTAACTGAAAATGGTCCAGCCGTGACGAGCGCGCTCGAAGGGCTACTCAAGGGTGCCGACGCGGTTGCTGCCATCGCCAGATTCAACGCCACCTATCCGGACTCCGTTGCTTTCTACACCATGCGCCAGGAAGCCGAGATGCTCGCCGGCTTTGCCCTGGCCGCAGGACCGCGCTTCGAGCAGTGGGGCATCGATCAGGAATTCGTGGGTGCGGCCAAATACCTGATCACCCAGATGCTGGCCCAGCCGGTTAATCCGGCCGCCCGCGCGAAGCTGGAAGCCTTGCGTCAAATGGAAGCTGTCGCGGCTCAAAAGGCGGCAGCCACCGGCAATCCCTTCGAGTACTTCATACTGTCGGCCTCAACCGAGGACCTGACTTCGTTGCGCCCGCTACTTGCCGGCCCCAAAGAGCAAACCGCGCTAGGGCTGCTCGATGCCTTGCTGGCCACCCGCGCCATCTATCAGAAAAGTGCCTCGCAAGTGCCCGGCGATCGCGACCTGTCCAACCGCTTACGTTTGACGCTGCTAAAGCGGACCCTGGAAACCCGGCTCGGCGTGCAAGAGCGAAAGCTGGTGGTCAAGGTCGGCGCAAATCACGCATACAAGGGTATTAATCCACTCAACAATCGTGACATTGGCAACTTTCTGGCTGAACGCGCCGAAGGCCAGGGCCACACCTCGCTGCACCTGATCGTGCTGGCGGCGAAGGGTACGCACCTGAGATTCGCGGGAGCGGGCAAGCCATATCAGCCGGCACAAATCGAACTTGGCGGCTCGGCCTTCAAACTGCTGGCCAGTGCAAGCGCCACCGACGGCAGTTGGTCTCTATTTGATCTGCGGTCACTGCGGCCAGGCTCGCGCAAACTGGCGGGGGGTGACATTGAAATGTTCAACCTGATCAACGGCTACGACTTTGCCCTGATGATCCCGGAAGGCAGCGCTTCTGCGCAGCTCGTGACACCGTAGAAGGGTGAAGGGTCTTTTAATAATTGTAATTTTTCAATTAAACTGGTTCCCCGCTGGGAAACGGCCACGCGTGCACGGAAACGCCGCCCTTTCGCTTCAGGGCGGCGCCAGCCCAGAGTGAAAATTAATGTGTTTACAAATGGGCAAACCGCGATCCTGAGCGCCGTCGGCCGGGTTCGGCCGGAAGCGGAAGTTCACGACGTTATTGAAGTGTAGTTTAAGGTTGTCCTATGATTAGTAAAGATAACGCTCCGGCAGCATGGGCCACACTGATGTACGAGCTTGAAGATGCGCAAGAACACTTGACTACGCTCATATCGGAGATGAGTAGCAGGGCTGACTACGATGAGGTAAATCTTCGCATTGACCTCGGCCATGTGTTTGCGCACTTGAACCGGGCTTGGCATCTGCGTCACTTGAGGGAAGACCTCGATCAAGAGCAATGGCAGCGCGCCGGCCAATTTCCCAAGGACTTAGACCCGATATAGTTCGTGGGCGATTGGCTGGATTCGGCTGCGGACTCACGCGCCGAAAGTCAGGCTGACACCTGACTGCGGCGGAACCGGGCTGCACTTCCTGCATGCCCCCCCCTGCCAGCCCGGCCAACCTTACTGACACTTACCACAAGTGCAGAACTCAACGTCCCCCCCCCATTGGAACGCCCCCTCACCAAAGAAAAAGGCTATGTCACCATTAAATGTGGAAATGTTCCCAGCGTTGCTTTCAATAACGTTTCTGGTGAACGGATGCGCCCGGCGTCGAGTATCCAGCGCCATCCCAGGTAATTCGGCAGATAGCGCGTCGCCACGCCGTGAAACGGCCTTAACCATTCGCGCAGGCGGCTGTGATACGCATTGACGTTCTGCACGTGCGCGGCGCCCTGCACACGGATGCCGGCGCGCAAGTTGACGGCCTGATGACTGAGGCCCGCTTCCCGCGCAAACGCCCGGTAGGCGGCATGGCCATCCGTGACCAGCAGGATATCGTGGTCGATGACAGGCAGCAAACAGTGGTGCAGTTGCGCCTTCGTCAGTTGCCCTTTGCCCGTGACGAAATCGAGGGTCTGGCCCGTGCGGTCGCGCGCCACCAGGATGCAGACTTGCTCATTCGATATACCGCGTTTAAAGGCATGACCGCCCCGGCGGCGGGCCGGACGCGTCATCTGCCTGACCCCCTTTTCCGATTCCAGCACGTATAACGCGTCGGCCTCGGCGATGCCATGCAGGCCATGCGGCCGGTCCGTCTTCGCGACGCTGAGAAATCGGTGGCGCCAGCGAAACGTGGTGTTGCGGTGCAGTCCCAGCTGCTGAGCGGCCTGGCGCACCGAGGTGGAATCAAGCAGGCAAGCGGCATACGCGATCCACAGCGATTTATGGCGCAGGCGGGCCAGCGGCGTGCCCGTCAAGGCATTGAAGGTGCGCCCGCAAGGCACGCAGCGGTAGCGCTGCAGGCCGTGCGCATGGCCATGCCGATGCAGGTGAGGCGAACGGCAGGCGGGACAGGCCAAGCGCGGCTGCGCCACGCTTTCCAGCAACGCGACGGTCGCGTCGTCTGGCGCGTTGCCACGCAGCAGGGCCATGCCTGCTTGCCGCTGGCGTCGGTTCAGGCGAGCAAACTGGGCGATAAAACGGATCCATTCGGCTGGCTGCATGATCTGCTCCCTGTGTGGTGGGTATGCAGAGTCAGACAACTCAACCGCGCGAAGATTCCGGCATTTCCCCTATTTTACGAGGACAGAGCCAAGAAAAACCCCGGCGTACCGGGGCATTTACCACGTCTAACCGCGGGCGCTGCGGCCTGGCAGCGTCAGACGCCGGCTGGCTGAAGCCGCTGCCGGCGCCGCCAAGCCGCCCGCCACTTTCAGCGATTTTGCCTGGGCGTCGCCGCGCAGGCGGAATACGGCCACCACGTCGACCAGCTCGACGGCACGGTCTTGCAGCGAGGAGGCGGCGGCGGCCGCCTCTTCCACGAGGGCCGCGTTTTGCTGGGTGACCTGGTCCATCTGCGAAATGGCCTGGTTCACCTGTTCGATGCCGGCGCTTTGCTCATGGCTGGCGTTGGCGATGTCGCCCATGATGTCCGTCACGCGTCGGATGCTGGCGACGATTTCTTCCATCGTCGCGCCCGCCTGGTCGACCAGCGCGCTGCCCGTGTTCACCTTGTCGACGGAATCCTCGATCAAGCCCTTGATTTCCTTGGCGGCCGCGGCCGAACGCTGCGCCAGGTTGCGCACTTCCGTGGCCACCACGGCGAAGCCACGGCCCTGCTCGCCCGCGCGCGCCGCTTCCACGGCCGCGTTCAGCGCCAGAATATTGGTTTGGAAGGCAATGCCGTCGATCACGCCGATGATGTCGGCGATCTTCTTCGCCGATTCATTGATCGAACCCATCGTACCCACCACTTGCGCCACCACGGCGCCGCCCTTGCGGGCCACGTCCGAGGCGGACACGGCCAGCGAGTTCGCCTGACGCGCATTGTCCGTATTCTGGCGCACGGCCGAGGTCAGCTCTTCCAGGCTGGACGCCGTTTCTTCCAGCGACGAGGCCTGCTGCTCGGTGCGCACGGACAAGTCCGCGTTGCCGGCGGAAATCTGCGCGGCCGCCACGCTGACCGTATCGGCCGAGGCGCGCACGGTGGCGATCACGCCGACGATGCGCTCCAGGAACTTGTTGAAGGCCGTGGCCGTGCGGCCCACTTCATCCATGCGCTCGACGGGCATGGCGGCGGACAGGTCCAGCGAGGCGCTGACGCGTTCCAGGGTGTGTTCGATATTGCCCAGGCCGCCGCTGATGGTGCGGTAGATGTGCCAGGCCAGCGCGCCCGTCAGCAGCACGGCCACGCCCAGCACGGCCAGCATGGTGTTGAAGGCCGTGTCGTAGGCGGCCAGGCTTTCCGCCTTCACGTCGTCGACCAGCTTGTTGTTGTAGGCGATATGGTCATCCATGCTCTTTTTCGCGGCGGCGGCAGTGATGGCCAATGGCGTGCCGGCCAGCAAGGTGGCGCGCACGCCATCCATGTCGCCCGCGTAGGCGGCGGCGAAGAACGGCGCCAGCGCGCGGCGATAGGCTTCCATGGCGGCCTGGTCGGCGTCGAGCATCTTGCTGTCCGTCGCGTCGTACAGGCGCTCGGCGCGGTAGGTGGCGATGACCTTGTCGAAATTCGTGTTGGCATCGGCGACGGCCTTGTCCAGCGCCGTCTTGTCGGCCAGATTCGAGAACACGGACAGGCGATAGCCGGCCAGGCGCGAGTCGGCCAGGAAACCCTTGGCCGCATTCAAGCCCTGGATGCTGGGAATGATGCGGTTTTGCACGGTGTCAAAGCGCTGCTGCGCGCGCTGCAGCTGGATGGCGCCGCCGGCGCCCAGCAATAGCAGGGCCAGCAAGGCAATGGTCAGGGTCAGAATGAGTTGCTTGGTGATGTTCATGGTGTTTCACAGTAAAAAGTGGCCTGGCAAGGCCAGGCAGGATAAATAGCTGCCGATCGGGTGGCCGGGGATCGGTTGCTAGGCCGCCAGCGGGGAAGCATCAGGCGCGCGGCGCAGCAAGTCGCCATGCTGGCGGCAAAACGCCAGGCCCGCCTTGTGGCCCACGTCGAACAGCAGCTGCATGTTCGAGCTGGACCAGTCCAGGGTGTCGGGCCAGTGCTGCTCCGGGATGCCGCCCATCAGGTCGAGCTTGAGCAAGCGCCGCTTGGGCTGGCCAGTGCGCGCATCCGTGTTGTGCTCGAGTTCGAACAGGCGCAGCTCGCTCTTGGAGATTTTCACCAGCGGCGTGATGATGGAGCGCACCCAGGCGTCGTACAGGTTGCGCGGCTTGCGCAGCAGCCGCTCGTCGCCCAAGATGTCGAGGATGACCAGGGTGTCGGCGTCATGGTGTTCGCCCTTGCCTTCGATAAACGGGTCGAAATTGAGCGTGTCGAGCGCCGCGCCTTCGATGTAATCGTCGCCGGCGATGGTGGTGGGCGCATACAGAAACGGGAACGACAACGCGGCGCGCACGTGGATGGGTTCGATCTCGTGCTTGCCCCAGATTTGCATGCGGTGCGCGCTGAGGTTGTAGGCGTTGATGTAGAAAGCGGGACGCATGCTGGCCACGCCCGAGAAATCCACGGCCTTTTCCAGGAAGGGCAAGTGCGCGCACAGGCCCAGGCTTTTCGCCGACAGGTCCGATGGCGACAGCGACGACACCATCAATTTGCCCCAGTCCGACCAGGCCGTGGGCACGCCCGCAAACGTTTGCTGGAAGGCCTGAAAAAAGGGATTGTTGGCCGGCGGCTGGAAAGCGTCGCGGAAGGTGCTCGCATGCATGCCCGGCTTCTGGAACACCTTGTAGTTGATCGGAATCATCTTGTAGATGCTGTCGGCCACGCCCGTGTCGGCCCAGCTTTGCAGCGCCTGGCGCGGCGTGGCTTCGTGCGGCGTCGTGTAAAGCAAGCCCATCAGCACACCGGCGCCGGAGGCGGAAATGACGTCGAACTCGATGCCCTCGTCAAGGAAAGCGGCCAGGGCGCCCGCGATCAAGGTGGAATTGGGTGCGCCGCCACCCAGCAGCAAACCCGTCTTGCGGGCAGGTTTCACGGTCGCGGCTGGCGCCGGATTCGGCGGCGTCGTCATCACTGTCTTCATGCACACTCCCTGAACGGAACGGGACTACCATCCCTTAATTGTTGGTTACTACACGCTTATGGCGCCTAATCCTGCACATGTCCCCGCAAGCGGCCAGCCGATGCAATGTTGCAGAAACAGATATGAAATTAACATAAATAAATTCCTTATGGCAATTTCCATAACGCATGACCGGTATTCAGGAAGGGCATAAGCTGATGCCATGCGGCATGCCGTGGTGCGGCGCAGCAAATATAAATCCGGTGGCGTTAGGAATAATCGCTTTGGGGTAGGAATATTCCCCAACCAGCCGCCGGCGCGGCGGCCAGGGGCATCAAGGGAATGGCGCAGGGCCGGGAGGGGACGCGGAAAAATGCAGGTGGGTACACAAATGGTCAACAAAGACGCGAATTTTCGGCGACAGGTGGCGGCTCGACGGCCACAACACCCAGAACTTGCTCGCGTACAGCAAGTGCTCGGACAGCACGGCTTGCAGTTCGCCGCGCGCGATGGCGTCGCGCACGATAAAGTCGGGCAGGTAAGCGAGGCCCACGCCCTGCGTGGCGGCGCCGATCAAGGCTTCGATATTGTTGCAGGTCAAGGCCGTCGGCAAGCGCAGCTCGCCGCCGCCGTCGCCGTCGGCGCGCTGCAGCGCCCACTCCTGCAATTTGCCCGTGGTGGGGAATTTATAGCGCACGCAGGCGTGCCCTTCCAGCGCGCGCGGCGTGGCCGGCACGCCGTGGCGGGCGAAATATGCGGGCGAGCCCACGATGGCAAAGGCAAACGGCCCCAGTTCGCGCGCCATCAGCCGCGAATCGGTGAGCGTTCCGCTGCGCACGGCCACGTCGACGCCTTCGGCCACCACGTCGACCAGGCGGTCATTGAAATCGAGGTCGAGCTCGATTTCCGGATACTGGCGCGTAAACTCGGCCAGCAAGGGCAGGATGATGCGGTAGCCGATCACGGGCAGGCTGACCTTGAGCTTGCCGCGCGGCGCCTCGGCCAGGTGCGACAGTTCCGCCTCGGCATCGCCCAGATCGGCCAGGATGCGCTGGCAACGCTCATAGAACAGCGCGCCCTCGTTGCTCAGGCTGATGCGCCGCGTGCTGCGGTTAAGCAGGCGCACGCCCAGCTTTTCTTCCAGCCGCGCCACGCTCTTGCCGACGGCCGAGGCGGACACCCCGAGCAGCCGACCGGCCGCCACATAACTGCACGTTTCCGCCGCGCGCACGAAGGCGGCAATGCCGTTCAGATTATCCATGCCACCTCGTCATCTCCATTAAGGAATATTTTTCCGCTATGAGTGGATTTTCAGCCACTTTTTCACGGATTGCGTCCATATTATCATCGGATTCCCTCTTTCTGGAATCACTCCCATGGATACGCCTCACCGTATGAAACCTGCCTCCCCGGCCCGGCGCGCCGTCGTGCTGGCCGCCGTCTGCCTGGCGGCGCTGTGCATGCCGCTCAGCTTTACGGGGCCGGCCATCGCCATTCCCGCCATCGCCGCCGACCTGCACGGCACGCCGCTGGCGCTGGCGTGGATCACGAATGCCTTCATGCTCAGCTTTGGCGGCTGCCTGATGGTGGCCGGCGCGCTGGCCGACCGCTACGGCCGCAAACGCGTGTTCTTGCTGGGCATGGGCGTGTTTTCCGCCGCCGCGCTGGCGCTGGCGGCCGCGCCCGGCCTCGTATGGCTCGACGTATTGCGCGCCGTCCAGGGCCTCGGTTGCGCCATGGCCCTGTCGAGCGGACTGGCGGCGCTGGCGCAGGAATTCGACGGTGCCGCCCGTGCGCGCGCTTTCAGCCTGATCGGCACGGCCTTCGGCGTGGGCCTGGCCTTCGGCCCCTTCCTGGCCGGCACCTTGATCACCCGCACGGGCTGGCGCGCCATTTTCATTGCCACGGCCGCGGCCGGCCTGACCGCCCTGCTGGCCGCCGCGCGCGCCATGCGCGAATCGCGCGACCCGCAGGCGCAAGGCGTGGACTGGCCCGGCGCCCTGACGTTTACGGGTGCCTTGTCGCTGTTTACCTATGGTTTGCTGCAGGCGCCGCACAAGGGCTGGGGCAGCACCGCCAGCCTGGGGCTGCTCGGTGGCGCGGCCTTGCTGCTGGCCGTCTTCATCCGCGTGGAACGGCGCGCGGCGCGCCCCATGCTGGACTTGACCCTGTTCCGCCTGCCTGCCTTTGCCGGCGTGCAACTGCTGGCGGCCGCGCCCGCGTTTTCCTTCGTCGTGCTGCTGGTGTTGCTGCCGGCCCGCTTCATCGGCATCGAAGGCTACAGCGCGCTGGAGGCGGGACGCATGATGATCGCCCTGTCCGCCCCCATGCTGGTGCTGCCTGTCCTGGCCGGCATGGCGGCGCAGCGCATTGCTCCCGCACACATCTGCGCCAGCGGCTTGCTGCTGGCGGCGGGCGGCTTGCTGTGGCTCTCCACCTGCGCGCCAGGACAGCCGCCCGCCACCTTGCTGGGACCGCTGCTGCTGATCGGCTGCGGCATCAGCCTGCCCTGGGGCTTGATGGATGGCCTGGCCATCAGCGTCGTGCCCGTCGAACGGGCCGGCATGGCGGCCGGCATCTTCAATACGACGCGCGTGGCGGGCGAAGGCCTGGCGCTGGCCATCGTCAGCGCGCTGCTGGGCACGTTCACCGTGGCGGCGCTGGGCGGCGCCGGCCTTGCGGGCATCGGCGCGCAGCAGGCGGCGCACGCCGGCCCCTTCCTGGCGCTGGGCGAGCTGCGCCATGCGAGCGCGTTGTTGCCGCAGGCCGGCGACGCCGCACTGGCGCAGACGTATGGCACCGCCTTCCGCCACTTGCTGTATGTGCTGGCCAGCATCACCACGACTTCGGCCCTGCTGATCCTCGCCTTTTTGCGCCATCCAGCAGACACCATGGCGGACGGCACCGCGCTGCCTCGTCCTGATGTTTCTCCGCAACACCTCAAGAGTTTTCAAGAATAAAAGCAGTTTACTGATCAAAGCGCTTTGAACTATACTCAAAGCGCTTTGAAACATAACTAAAGCGCTTTGGTTGCGCGAAGTGACGCGCACCGATCCCACACCTATAAAAACACTGGAGACGCAATGAACAAACATTTCTTGAAAACTTTGCCTGCCGCCGTGGCGTTGGCCTTGAGCGCTTCGGCCGCGCAGGCCGCCCTGCCGATCGACTTCGGCGGCTACATCCGCTCGGGCTTCGGCACCAGCAGCGAAGGCGGCAAGGAAGCCTGTTTCGGCCTGGCCGGCGCCTCGTCCAAATATCGTCTGGGCAATGAGTGCGAAACCTACGGCGAGCTGAAATTCGGCGGCGAAGCCTTCAAGGCAGCCAACGGCACCACCTTCCGCATCAATACCCTGGTGGCGTTCTCCGTCAACCAGAACCAGGACTGGGAACAGTCGGACCCGTCGTGGCGCGAAATGAACGTGGTGGCCGACAAGATCGGCACGGGCGCCTTCGCCGAAGCGCGCGCCTGGGTCGGCAAGCGCTACTACGACCGCCAGGACGTGCACATCACCGATTACTACTTCTGGAACAACAGCGGCCCTGGCGCCGGCCTGGAAAACATCGACCTGGGCGCCGCCAAGCTGGCCTACGCCATCGTGCGCACGGCCGATGACGGCGACAGCAAGCGCATGGGCCTGTCGCACGACCTGCGCTTCTCCGGCATCAAGGTCAACCCGGACGGCGAACTGACCCTGGGTCTGCAGTTCAACCAGAAACGCAACGCGCAAGGCGCGGCCCCCATCGCCAGCGGCCACTTGCTGACCATCATGCATACGCAAGGCAATCTGCTGGGCGGCTTCAACAAGGTGGCACTGCAGTATGGCAAAGGCAGCGCCGCCAACACGGGCGGCTTCAGCCTGGGCGCCAACAAGGATGACAAGGTCGTGCGCCTGACGGAACAGATCATGATCCAGCCCAAAGGCGCCTGGTCGGGCATGGGCACCTTCGTCTACGAAGACAAGGAAACGGCCGGCGTGAGCAGCAAGTGGACGTCGATCGGCGCGCGTCCCGTCTACCACTTCACGGACAACTACAGCCTGGCCGTGGAACTGGGCCATGACATCGTCAAGCCCGAAGGCGGCGAGAGCCGCAACCTGACCAAGCTGACGTTCGCGCCGCAACTGTCGGCCGGCAACAGCTTCTGGTCGCGCCCCGTGCTGCGCGCCTTCTACACCTACGCCAAATGGAACAAGGCAGCCCAGTCGGCGGCCGCCGCCGAATCGGCGCTGTCGTCGACGGGCGTGTTCGGTGGCAAGACCAACGGCAGCTCCGTCGGTTTCCAGGTCGAGTCCTGGTGGTAAGCGCGGGACGCTAGAACGTTGGCAGGCGTCCCCGGACGCTTGCCGGTGGCAGCAACAGCGCCCGCTCATCCAGGGGCAAGGAATATCCGGACCCACCATTTCGCCGCTGCACGCGATGGCCGGCAGCTTCACTGTAGTGATTCAGCAGTATCCTCTTTTAGCGCGGGCGCCCCTGGGTTTGCCCGCGTATTTTTTTGGGCGCCGCCGCCGCTTGTCATGACCCTGATCAATCCGGCATTTATCAGATAAACTACCCTTCATCGCACCGCTCCCGACCCACCCCGACCGCAGCATCCATGAACCTGAAAAATCTCGCCAAAACGCTAGGAATATCCGAAACCACCGTCAGCCGCGCCTTGAATGGCTATCCGGAAGTGAGCGAACGCACGCGCGAGCGGGTGCTGGCCGCCGCGCAGGCAGCCGGCTACCGCCCCAATCCCATGGCGCGCAGCCTGGCCGTGGGACGCACGAATATCGTCGGCATCATCTACCCGCTGATGCCGAACGACCTGGCCGACCCCATGTTCATCGAGATCGTGGGCGGCATGTCGGAAGCGCTGGAAGCGCAGCAGATGGACATGATGATCGCGCCCGCCTCGGCCACCAATGAATTCCACACCTATGAACGCATGGTCAAGGGCCGCCGCATCGATGGCCTGATCGTCGGGCGCACCAAACCGTTCGACGAGCGCATCGCCTACCTGGCGCAGCAGGGCATGCCGTTCGTCGCGCACGGCCGCACGCAGCTGAACCAGCCGCACGCGTGGTTCGACTACGACAACGAGGCCGGCATGCGCCTGGCCGTCGAGCGCCTGGCGCAGCTGGGCCACCAGCGCATCGGCTTGATCAGCGCCACGCCGGACCTGAACTTCGTGCGCCAGCGCGTCGAGAGTTTCCAGCACGCCATGCAGGCGGGCGGCCTGGCCGTCGATCCGGACAACCTGGTCGACAACGCGCACGACCGCCGCGCCGGCTACCAGGCCATGCAGCGCCTGCTGGCCCGCTCGCCCCGCCCCACGGCAGTCATCGTCGACAACCACATGTCGGGCGTGGGCGCCGTGCGCGCCCTGCTCGACGCGGGCATCGCCATCGGCCGCGAGATGTCGCTGATCGTCTGGGGCGTGATGGAAGATTCCCTGGCCGGCCACAACGTCACCACCGTCGTCCAGCCCGACCCGCGCGGCGCCGGCGCGAAGATGATCCACATGCTGCTGGCCCTGATGGACGGCACGCCCGTCACGGACTTGCAGGAATTGTGGCCGTGCGAACTGTTGCCGGGCGAGTCGGCCGGGCCCGTACCAAACTAGGCCCCCCCCCTTCCCTCACACCGCCGGCCGCCTGGCCGGCGGCGAATCGTTGTCCTGAATCACCCTCATAAAAAAATCGTATGTCTGGCGCGTGTATCGCTTTACTTTTCAAAGCGCTTTGAACTATACTCATTTCATACCCAAAGCGCTTTGAATTTTAAAATAAGACGTTCGCCTACCAACCAGCAGCGCCGCCCTGATAGCCACGGCTACAGGCACTTTTAAGAAATCATTCATGCCAACCATCCAGAACAATCTCGCCCACCTGCCCGCCGACTGGTGGCGCAGCGCCGTCATTTACCAGGTCTATCCACGCAGCTTCCTCGACAGCAATGGCGACGGCATCGGCGACTTGCCCGGTATTACTTCCAAGCTCGATTACATCGCCGCCCTGGGCGCCGATATCGTGTGGATCTCGCCCTTCTTCACGTCACCGATGAAAGACTTCGGCTACGATGTGGCCGACTTCTGCGACGTCGACCCCATGTTTGGTACTTTGGCCGATTTCGACCGCCTCGTGGCGCGCGCCCATGAACTGGGCTTGAAAGTGATGATCGACCAGGTGCTGTCGCACTCGTCCGACAACCACCCGTGGTTCGTGGAAAGCCGCTCCAGCCGCGACAACGCCAAGGCCGACTGGTATGTGTGGGCCGACCAGAAACCGGACGGCACGGCGCCGAACAACTGGCTGTCCGTGTTCGGCGGTTCCGCCTGGCAATGGGAGCCGCGCCGCGGCCAGTATTACCTGCACGATTTCCTCGCCAGCCAGCCCGACCTGAATTTCCACAATCCGGCCGTGCAGCAGGCGCAGCTGGACAACCTGCGTTTCTGGCTCGAGCGCGGCGTCGATGGCTTCCGCTTCGATTCCTGCAACTTCCCGTATCACGATCAGTTGCTGCGCGATAATCCGCCCGCCGCGCAGCGCGATGCGAGCAGCGTGTCCGCCATCAATCCGTACGGCATGCAGGCGCACGTGTACGACAAGACGCAGCCGGAAAACATCGCCTACCTGCAGCGCGTGCGCGCCGTGCTCGATGAATACCAGGCCATTTCCATCGGCGAAGTGGGCGACGACAATGCGCTGGCCACCATGGCCGCCTACACGGGCGCCGACAAGCTGCACATGGCTTACAGTTTCAACTTGCTGACGGCGGAATTCTCGGCCGCGCACATCCGCACCCAGGTGGAAGAATTCGAGGCGCAAGTGGCCGACGGCTGGGCTTCCTGGTCCGTGGGCAACCACGACAGCGTGCGCGTCATGACGCGCTGGGGCGGCGAGAACCCGTCGCCATCGCTGGCCAAGGTGGTGCTGGCCGTGCAGGCGGCCTTGAAAGGCACGCCGTGCCTGTACCAGGGCGACGAGCTGGCCCTGACGGAAGCGGACATTCCTTTCGAGGCGCTGCAAGACCCGTACGGCATCCCGTTCTGGCCCCAGTTCAAGGGCCGCGACGGCTGCCGCACGCCGATGCCGTGGGTGGCCGCTGCGCCGCACGGCGGCTTCAGCACTGCCAAACCCTGGCTGCCCGTGCCGCCCGAACACCTGGCGCGCGCCGTCGACGTGGAAGAGCGCGATAGCGCCTCGCCGCTGCGCTTTGCGCAACACATCCTCGCCTGGCGCCGCACCCTGCCGCAATTGCTGCGCGGCGATATCATCTTCTTCGATGCACCGGAACCCGTGCTGGCCCTGCGCCGCGACCTGCCCGGACAACCATCCGTGCTGGCCGCCTTCAACCTGGGCACGCACGCCGTCACCTTCGCCTGGCCCGATGCGGCGCCGGCGGCCGACCTGGCCGGTCACGGCTTGCCAGGAAACAAAGATGTTCAACAGATCAGCTTGCCTGCGCATGGCGGCTGGTTCGGCACCCTGGCGTAAATCGCAGGCTTTGGCGGCCATGCCGCCAATTACAATAACGAGCCCCGCGCATCAGCGGGGCCGAATTGACAGATGGAGGACGACAGACATGGCTGGATTGAAATTGGCAGGCCTGAAGAAGGCGTATGGCGACGTGCAAACCCTGCACGGCATCGACCTGGAGATCGCCGATGGCGAATTCATGGTCTTCGTGGGCCCGTCGGGCTGCGGCAAGTCCACCTTGCTGCGCAGCATCTGCGGCCTGGAAGAAATCAGCGGCGGCGACTTGTTCATCGGCAAAACGCGCATGAACGACGTGCCGCCCGCCAAGCGCGGCATCGCCATGGTCTTCCAGAGCTACGCCCTGTACCCGCACATGAGCGTGGCGCAGAACATGGCCTTCGGCCTCAAATTGGCCGGCATGAGCAAGATACAGATCGCCGACGCCGTGCAGCGCGCCGCGCAAATCCTGCGCATCGAACCCTTGCTGGAACGCAAACCAAAAGACTTGTCGGGCGGACAGCGCCAGCGCGTGGCCATCGGCCGCGCCATCGTGCGCAAGCCCGACGTCTTCCTGTTCGACGAACCGCTGTCCAACCTGGACGCCTCGCTGCGCGTGCAGATGCGCATCGAACTGGCGAATCTGCACCGCGAATTGCGCTCGACCATGATTTACGTCACGCATGACCAGGTCGAAGCGATGACCCTGGCCGACCGCATCGTCGTGCTCAACGCGGGCCGCATCGAGCAGGTGGGCGCGCCGCTCGAACTGTACCACCATCCCGCCAACCTGTTCGTCGCCGGCTTCCTCGGTTCGCCCCGCATGAACTTCCTCAAGGGCAAAATCCACAGCCATGCGGACGGCGTGGCCACCATCGCCACCAACGCGGGCGGCATGCTGCAGGCGGCACTCGAGCAGCCGCTGGCCAGCGGCACCCCCGTCACCGTCGGCGCGCGCCCCGAGCACGTGCAGGCGTGCGCGCCCGGCGCCACCGCCGCCATCACGGCCACCGTGCAAGCGGTGGAAAAACTGGGCGACATCAGCTATCTGTATGTGCAGGTGCCGGGCGGCGACGAGCCGCTGGTGGTGCGCGCCGATGCGGATACGGACTGGGCCATTGGCCAGTCCGTGGCGCTGCAGGTGGCGCCCGCCCGCGTCCACGTGTTCGACGAGCATGGCCAGACGCGTACCTGATTTCACATTTAAGGGGCCAGGCGCTACAGGCGCCGCCTGGCCTGGTTGTACGTTTCAGCCTTGATACTCAACATAAACTTAGCATAAAAAAAGATACTGGAGATCGACATGTCCTACACGCACCCGAAACGCAGCTTCATCAAAACCACCCTGATCGCCGCCGCCCTGGCCGGCATCGGTAACCTGGCCGCCGTCAGCATGGCGAACGCGGCCGAAGCAGGCACCCTCCTGATCTGGATCAATGGCGACAAAGGCTACAAGGGCCTGGCCAAGGTCGGCGAGGAATTCACCAGGAAGACGGGCGTCAAGGTCGTCGTCGAGCACCCGGAAGATGCGCCGAACAAATTCCAGCAAGCGGCCGCCGCCGGCAAGGGCCCGGACATCTGGATCTGGCCGCATGACCGCATCGGCACCTGGATCGACGCCGGCTTGCTGCAACCATTGACGCCAAGCAAGGAGGCGCGCGCCGCCATCCTGCCGCTGGCGTGGAACGCTTTTACTGTCGGCGGCAAGACCTGGGGCTATCCGATCTCCATCGAAGCCGTCGCCCTCGTCTACAACAAGGACCTGGTGCCGACCCCGCCGAAAACCTTCGAGGAAATCGCCGCGCTGGACAAGAAATTGTCGGGCCAAGGCAAGAAAGCCATCCTGTGGGATTACACAAATACCTATTTCACCTGGCCTTTGCTGGGCGCGGGCGGCGGCTTCCCGTTTGAAGTCAAGGCCGACGGCCGCTACGATGCGGCGAAAACGGGCGTGAACAATGCCGGCTCGCAAGCGGGCGTGAATGCGCTGATGACCCTGATCAACAGCGGCGCCATGCCGAAGGGCGCCGGCTACGCGGAAATGGAAGCGGGCTTCAATCAGGGCAAGATCGCCATGATGATCAACGGCCCATGGTCGTGGGACAATGCGCGCAAATCGAAGATCAATTTCGGCGTGGCAACTATCCCTACCGTGGCAGGCAAGACGGCCACGCCATTCGTGGGCGTGCTGGGCGCGATGATTTCAAAAGCCAGCCCGAACAAGGACCTGGCGACGGAATTCCTGGAAAACCAGATGCTGCAGATCAATGGCCTGAAAACCATCAACGCCGACGTCCCGCTGGGCACGCCAGCGAACAAGGTGCTGTTCGCCGAATTGAAGGCCAATCCGAACATCCAGGCGACGATGGAAAGCGCGCAGGCGGGCCGCCCGATGCCGAACAACCCGGAAATGGGCCGTTTCTGGTCGTCGATGCAATCGGCGCTGGAAAACATCACGCAAGGCCGCCAGACGACCAAGGATGGCCTGGATGCGGCGGCGAAGCGGATTACGACGGCGAATTAAGCATCTCGTACTGCCTGGCGCAGGTCGGATCACGGGCCTTCTGGCCTGATCCGACCTGCGCCATCTCGTATCATTCCATCTTCACAGGTATCCATCGTGCGCAAGTTTATCGGCCCTACGGTATTGACCATCAGCATGGCGCTGGGTCTGTATCTGCTCTTCATGTTGTACATTTCCGGCCAGACCATGCTGGCCGCCGTTTTCCTCGGCTTGCTGACCCTGACGACATTTGTCTTCACATCGCCGCGCGCCTATGCCTACCGTTATCTGTTTCCCGGCATCACGGCCGTCATCGTCTTCGTGCTGCTGCCGATGGTGTACACGGTGTCGATCGGCTTTACCAATTTCAGCTCGCGCAACCTGCTCACCTATGAGCGCGCCACGCAATACCTGCTCGACGAGACGCAGCGCGTGGAGAGCGCCGGCTATGCGATGACCGTGCATGCCGACAACAAGGAATACCGCTTGCGCCTGGAAAGCCCGGACACGGGCGAAGTGCTCTTGACGCAGCCGCTGGCCCTCAAGCGCGCCGTGCCCCTGAAGGTGGAAGTGGCGCCGCTCGACCCCGTGCAGGCGCCGGTGCTGGCCGCACCGCTGCCCATCAAGGACATCATCGCCCTGCAAAAGGATTTGAAGCTGCTGACCCTCGTGCTGCCGAACAAGATCGAGCTGCGCATGGTGGGCTTGCGCGAATTCGGTCCCGTCGCGCATGTCTACAAGCAGTTGCCGGACAAGACCCTCAAGAAAGTCGCCACGGGCGAACTGGTGACACCGAACTTCAAGACGGGTTTTTATGAAATGCCGGATGGCACGAAACTGGAACCGGGCTTCAAGGTGAACGTGGGCTTCGCCAACTTCGTGAAGATTTTCTCCGATGAAGCGTTCCGCGGTCCTTTCCTGCGCATTTTCGTCTGGACCATCGTCTTCGCCCTGATCAGCGTGGCCACCACGACGGGCCTGGGCATGGTGCTGGCCGTGCTCTTGAACTGGGATGCGCTGCGCTTCCGCGGCCTGTACCGTACCCTGCTTTTCCTGCCGTATGCCGTGCCGGGCTTCATTTCCATCCTGGTCTTCAAGGGCTTGTTCAACAATAACTTTGGCGAAATCAACCTCGTGCTCGACGCCCTGTTCGGCATCAAGCCCGCCTGGTTCTCGGACACCACCCTGGCCAAGGCCATGATTTTGATCGTCAACACCTGGCTGGGCTACCCCTACATGATGGTCGTGTGCATGGGCTTGATCAAGGCGATCCCGTCGGACCTGTACGAAGCCTCGGCCCTGGCCGGCGCGGGACCGCTGACGAATTTCTTCAAGATCACCCTGCCCCTGATCATCAAGCCGCTCACGCCGCTGATGGTGGCCAGCCTGGGTTTTAACTTCAATAATTTTGTGCTGATCAGCTTGCTGACGGGCGGACGTCCCGATTTCCTCGACACAACGTTACCGGCCGGCACGACGGACTTGCTCGTGTCCTACACCTACCGCATCGCGTTCGAGGATTCCGGTCAGAACTTCGGCCTGGCCGCCGCCATCTCGACCTTGATCTTCTTCCTCGTGGCCGCGATTTCGCTGGTCAACATGCGCCTGACGCGCATGAACAAAGCATAAAGGACAGCATATGGCTATCGTTGTCGACCGTTCCAACCGCTGGCGCATCCTGGCGGCCCACGTCGCCGTCATCGCGCTGATCGCGCTGGTGATGTTTCCCTTCCTGATGATCTTGTCCATCTCGCTGCGGCCCGGCAACTTCGCCTCGGGCAGTTTGATACCGCCCGAGATCAGCTTCGAACACTGGCGACTGGCGCTGGGCATGTCCTACCAGGCGGCCAACGGCGCCCTGGTCGAGCCGGACTTCCCTGTGCTGCTGTGGCTATGGAATTCCATCAAGGTGGCCAGCATGAGCGCCACCGTCACCGTGCTGCTGTCGACCACCTGCGCGTATGCGTTCGCGCGCATGCAGTTCCGCTTCAAGTCGCAGACCCTGTCCGCGCTGATGCTGCTGCAGATGTTCCCCGCCGTGCTGGCCCTGGTGGCCATCTACGCCATCTTCGACGTGCTGGGCAACTACGTGCCGTGGCTGGGCATCGACCATCACGGCAGCCTGGTACTGGCCTACACGGGTGGCATCGCCCTGCACATCTGGACCATCAAGGGCTATTATCAAACCATCCCCGTCGAGATCGAGGAAGCGGCCAAGGTCGACGGCGCCACGCAGTGGCAAGCGTTTGTCTACGTGCTGCTGCCGATGACGGTGCCCATCCTGATGGTGGTGTTCCTGCTGTCGTTCATCGGCGCCATCATCGAGTATCCGATCGCGTCCGTGCTGCTGCATGAGCAGAACAACCTGACCCTGGCCGTCGGCTCCAAGCTGTTCCTGTACGAGCAAAAATACCTGTGGGGCGACTTCGCCGCGGCGGCCATCCTGTCCGGCCTGCCCATCACGGCCGTGTTCCTGCTGGCGCAAAAATGGATGATCTCCGGCCTGACGGCTGGCGGCGTGAAGGGCTGACATGAAGACCGTGCTGACCGCCCTCGCCGCTTTGCTCTTCAGCGCTTCGGCGCAGGCAGGGAGCGTCAGCTTCGCTGACAACCCCATCGTCTACTTCGCCGTGACGGACCGTTTCGCCAATGGCAACCCTGGCAACGACCACAGTTATGGCCGCGCCGCCGACCCGCAAGGCGGCGACGTCGGCACGTTTCACGGCGGCGACATCGCCGGCATCACGCAACAGCTCAAGGCCGGCTATTTCAAGGAACTGGGCGTCAACGCCCTGTGGATCACGGCGCCCTACGAGCAGATACACGGCTGGGTGGTGGGCGGCAAGCAGCAATTCCAGCACTACGCCTACCACGGCTACTGGGCGCTCGACTACACCACCATGGACGCCAACATGGGCACGCGCGAAGAACTGCGCGAGATGATCGATCTCGCCCACGCGCAAGGCATCCGCGTGCTGTTCGACGTGGTGCTGAACCACCCCGGCTACGCGGACTTGCGCACCCTGGCCGAATATAAAGTGCCCGTGCTGTGGCCCGGCCACGAAAAGGCCGTGCTGCGCGACTATCACAGCTTCATCGACTACAACAACTTCGCATTCGCGCAGTGGTGGGGGCCGGACTGGGTGCGCGCGGGCTTGCCCGGCTACTCCGACGGCGGCCAGGACGACTACACGATGCAGCTGGCGTATCTGCCCGACTTCCGCACGGAAAGCGGCCAGGCAGTGGGCTTGCCGCCCATCCTGCAGCGTAAAAGCGACACGCGCGCCGTGGCCCTGCCCGACGCGACTGTCCGCACTTACCTTGTCCACTGGCTGGCCGACTGGGTGCGCGAATTCGGCGTCGACGGTTTCAGGGCCGACACCGTCAAGCACGTGGAACCGGCCAGCTGGCTGGCCCTGCGCGCGGCGGCCACCGATGCATTGAAGGATTGGAAGGCGCGCCACCCGCGGCAGAAGATCGACGACGCGCCATTCTGGATGACGGGCGAAGCGTGGGGCCATGGCCCGGAGCGCAGCAGCTGGCACGATGCGGGCTTCGATTCGATGATCAATTTCGACTTTCAACACCGCGCGGGCGGCGACTGGAAAAGCATCGACGGCGTGTACCGCCAGTACGCGGGTTTGCTGAACAAGGGCCCGGCCCCCCGCTACGACATCCTGTCGTATATCTCGTCGCACGACACGAGCCTGTTCCCGCGCGGGCAATTGCGGCATGGCCTGTCCGCCCTGCTGCTGGCGCCAGGCGGCGTGCAGCTGTTCTACGGCGATGAAAGCGCGCGCCAGCCTGGCGCCGCGCCCATCGGCGACGAACAGCAGGCCACGCGGTCAAGCATGAACTGGAGCTCGATGGACGCCGCCACCCTGGCGCATGCGCGCAAGCTGGGCCAGTTCCGCCTGCGCCACCCGGCCCTGGCGCGCGGCGAACATCGCCTGATCGACGAACAACCGTACGCGTTCGCCCGCGTGACGGATGGCGACGCCGTCATCGCCGTGCCCGAGGCGCAAGGCGCCATCACCTTGAAAGTCCACGGCGTCTTCGCCGACGGCGCCCTGCTGCGCGACGCGTATACGAATCAAACCTGTTTGGTAAACAATGGCGCCGTCGCCTTGAACGCGGCCGGCACCGTCCTGTTAGAAAAGGCAGCACCATGAGTAGCTATGACATCCTGGTGGTCGGCGGCGCCGGCATCGACACCATCGTGCGCGTCCCTTCCCTGCAATTGCCCGTCGCCGATTCCGTGCACGTGCCAGCCATCCGCGACTACGTGGCGCACACGGGCAATGGCGTGGCGCTCGGCTGCCACGCGCTGGGCTTGCGCTGCAAGTTCATCGACTTCATCGGCGACGATGCGCAAGGCGCGGCCATCCTGCAGCGCTACAAAGAAGCCAGGCTCGATTTCTCGCACATCGTCGAGCCCTCCGGCACGCGGCGCAGCGTCAACCTGGTCGACCCGCAAGGGCGCAGGATGTCGCTGTACGACGGCCGCCATCCGGAAGACGTGCGCATGCCCGCCGCCTTCTATCTGCCCTACCTGGGTCCCGCTCGCCACGCGCACTTTTCCATCATGGGCTGGGTGGCCGAGCTGTTCGACGATGCGCAAGCGTGCGGCACCACGGTGTCGACCGACCTGCACGACTGGGATGGCGCCAACCCGCACCACAAGACATTCGCCCTGCGCGCCGACCTGGTCTTCCTCAGCACGGCCGCGCTGGGCGAGCGGCGCGACGATGTCATGCGCGCCATCGTGGCGGAAGGGCGGGCGCAGGCCGTGATCGCCATGGCGGGGGCGCACGGCGCCTACCTGCTGGAACGGGGCGGCGAAACCGTGCGCCACACGCCGACGGCAGGCTTGAAGCTGCCCGTGGTCGACACGAATGGCGCCGGCGACTCCTTCGTGGCCGCCTTCCTGCACGCCTGGCTGGGCGGCGCGGGCCTGGACGAAGCCATGCGCCGCGGCGCCATCGCCGGCGCGTTTGCCTGCGCCCAGCATGGCACGCATGAGCGGTTTATCGGCCAGGCGGAGCTGGATGACTTATATCAAGACAGCACTAGCTTATGACTTAATATTCTATCAAGCGTAGCATCGAGCTAACGGACGCATGGCACAATGGCTGCGAATTTCAAACGCTTCACCATCGCAGCCCATTCGAACCGGAGACCACATGAGAATCGAAACCCTGGCCGTGCACGCCGGCTACAGCCCCGACCCGACCACCAAGGCCGCCGCCGTCCCCATCTATCAGACGGTGGCCTACGCCTTCGACAATGCCCAGCATGGCGCCGACCTGTTCGACCTCAAGGTGGCCGGGAATATCTACACGCGCATCATGAATCCCACGCAGGACGTGCTGGAAAAGCGCGTGGCGGCGCTGGAAGGCGGCGTAGCCGCGCTGGCCGTGGCCTCGGGCATGGCGGCGATCACTTACGCGATCCAGACCATCGCCGAAGCGGGCGACAATTTCATCTCCGCCAGCCAGCTGTATGGCGGCACCTACAACCTGTTTGCCCACACCCTGCCGCAGATCGGCATCGAAGTGCGTTTCGCCGACGCGCGCCAGCCCGAGACCTTCGCCGCCCTGATCGACGCACGCACCAAGGCCATCTTCTGCGAATCGATCGGCAACCCGCTGGGCAACGTGACGGACGTGGCCAAGCTGGCCGAGATCGCGCACGCGCACGGCATCCCGCTGATCGTCGATAACACGGTGCCCAGCCCCTATCTGTTCCGCCCCATCGAACATGGCGCCGACATCGTCGTCCATTCGCTGACCAAATATCTGGGCGGCCACGGCACCACCGTGGGCGGCGCCATCGTCGACAGCGGCAAGTTCCCATGGGCCGAACACAAGGAGCGCTTCAAGCGCCTGAACGAACCGGACGTGTCGTACCACGGCGTCGTCTACACGGAAGCGTTCGGCCTCGCCGCCTTCATCGGCCGCGCGCGCGTCGTCCCGCTGCGCAACATGGGCGCGGCCATTTCTCCGCTGAGCGCCTTCCAGCTGATCCAGGGCATCGAAACCCTGGCCCTGCGCATGGACCGCATCTGCGACAACACGCTGGCCCTGGCCAGACACTTGAAACAGCATCCGAAAGTCGCGTGGGTCAATTACGCGGGCCTGGAAGACCACCCGGACCACGCGCTGGTGAAAAAATACATGCAGGGCCGCGCCTCGGGCATCTTGTCCTTCGGCCTGAAGCTGGCCGCTGGAGAAGATCCTCGCGCGGCCGGCGCCCGCGTGCTCGACGCCCTGCAACTATTCACGCGCCTGGTCAACATCGGCGACGCCAAGTCGCTGGCCACGCATCCGGCGTCCACCACGCACCGCCAGCTCAATCCAGAAGAACTGGCCAAGGCGGGCGTATCCGAAGACATGCTGCGCCTGTCCGTCGGCATCGAGCATATCGACGACTTGCGCGAAGACCTGGAGCAGGCCTTGAACGCGGCATAAACCCTGTTCCATCCGGCGGGGACTTCATGGCATAATCGGCAACATGAATTCCCCGCTCCCATCGCCGGAACAGCCGGTATCTGGCCAGTTCCGCGGCCTGTTCCGCGCCGAATATGCGCGGCGCATGAACGCCGTGCTCGATCATATCGACCGTCACCTGGACACGCCGCTGGACCTGGCCCAGTTGGCCGACGTCGCGCATTTTTCGCGCTTCCACTTTCACCGCGTCTTCGCCGCCTGGATGGGCGAGACGCTGGGCGACTATGCGCGCCGCCGGCGCCTGGAAACGGCGGCCCTGCGGCTGGCTTGCCGCCCCGGCGAAACGATACTGGACATCGCCCTGGCGACGGGCTTCGGTTCCGGCGAAGCGTTTGCGCGCGCCTTCAAGCTGAAATTCGGCTGCACGCCGACGGCCTGGCGCGCCGGCGTCGCCGACAAAAACGCCGCCATGCTGGCCGCCATGCGCCTGCGCCGGCAAGATAGCAATCCGGATCAGGCCATGCGCAATCCCGGTCAGGAAGACGGGCCGCACTTCCAGCACCATGGGCACTCCCATCCACTTGATAGAGAGAGTCCCATGCAAGTCACCATCCTCGACCTGCCACCCGCCAGCGTGGCGTGCCAGCGCCATATCGGCCCCTACGGTCCCGCCATCGGCGCCTTCTGGCGCGACACCGTCGCGCCATGGATGCAGTCGCACGGCCTGGGCGACGCGGTCTGCTATGGCATCGGCCATGACGATCCCAGCATCACGCCGCCGGACAAATGCCGCTATGACGCCTGCGTCGCCGTGCCCGATGCTTTCCCGTCGGGCGGCCGGGCCAGCATTACCACCCTGCCCGGAGGACGCTATGCGGTGGCGCAGTTCAAGGGGCCGTCCAGCGCCATCGCCGAAGCGTGGACGCGCATGACGCGCGAATGGCTGCCGTCCAGCGGCCTGCAGTGGGATGAGCGCCCGTGCTTTGAACGCTTTTCCGCCGCCACGGCGCTGGACCCGGCCACCGGCGAATTCTCTTGCGAGATATGCATTCCCGTGCGGCCGCTGTAGTGCTCACGTCGGATGACGCGCCGCCAATAGCTGCGCCACCTGCCTGACCCTGTCGTCCACCGGACCTGACACCTCGACGAAGGCGATCCCCCGCCGCGCCAGCTCCGCCTGGTACCACGCATGCTGGCGCGCGCGGAAATCCTCGTCGCGGCGCGTGCCGTCCTGGATGAAGGGAAAATCAGGGGCGCACAGCAGCACCAGGTCGTAGCGGTGTTCGGCCAGCTGCGCCAGTTCCTGTTCGGCCCTGCCGAACATCTCGACGCAGTAAAAATACGTCGTCATGGGCGAGGTATCGCAAAACAGCCAGCGCCGTGCAGCCAATAGCGCCTGCGCTTCGCGGCGCAGCTGTTCCCGGCCGATCTTCAGCAGATCGTCATAGGCCAGCACGCCATCCTGGCCCTCCCACAGTTCGCGGCCATATTCGGCCACCCATTCCGTCTCGAAATGCCGCGCCAGCGCCTGCGTCAAAGTCGTCTTGCCGCTCGATTCGCCACCCAGCACGCACACGCGCATGACGAAATCGGCGCGCACAATGGGCGACAGGAAGGCGCTGTGCGCCTGCGGGTCTTGCCGCACCAGCGTGCCAGACACGGGCACCAGTGTCCTGGCCGGGTCCACGCTGACATGCGCCACGGCGCCCTGCGCGTAATGCTGCTGCAGCACCTGGGCAAAGCTGGGGCCATAGTCTTCGCTGCTGAACACGGCGTCGACGGGCAAGTCCAGCAACGTCCAGCACAGCCAGCCCATGAAATGGCGATGGACGTCGCCATCGTCATCGTTATGCGGCAAGGTCCGCGCCGGCACGCCGCGCGCCGCGCACAGGGCGGCCAGGCGCGCATCGTCCAGCACGACGATCAGGGCCTGGGGAAACTGCGCGCGCAGCCATCGTTCCCGGCGCGCCGCTTCCAGACCGGGAAATTCGGGCTTGGTGTAGCTGACCACCAGCAGCTCTTCGCTAGCGTCTTGCGCACGCTGGATCAACAGTTCATGGCCCTGGTGCAGCGGGCAGAATTTGCCGACCACGAGGCCGCGTTTATAAAGGTTCATGCCACTGCTTCCCGCAAATCCGAGGTGTATTGAATGATCTTGTCTTCCGCCAGCAAGGTCTCGACCGTGATGGCGCCGAAAAAGGGCGCGAGCAAGGCGCGCGCCCGGTCCGCCTGCGGCATGGCGTTCGGCGCCAGGCGCAGCGCGATGCCGCCATCGCCATGCTGGTGCACGCCGAACAGGGCGATGACCAGCGGTTTCAAGGCATGCGTGATGTCGATATTGTTGATCCACTCGCCGTTCATCGTCCTGTAGCGCAAGGGACTGCGGCCGGCCAGGCCCACCAGCACGGGGCCGTGCGGGCCATGCGCCAGCGACGCGTAATCGCCCGTGCGGTAGCGCACCAGGGGCAGGCAAAAGTTAAAACCGCCCGTCACCGTGATTTCGCCGCGCCCCCCATCGGCCACGGGCTGGCCGCGGCTATCGAGGATTTCCACGTACAGCCGGTGCTGCAGCAGCACGTGGCCACCCGCCCGTTCGTCGTAGACGGCGACGGGGCCCACTTCATTGAGCGAATAGATGTCGAGCACGGGACAGCCGAAACGCGTTTCCAGGCGCGCGCGCATCCCCGGCAACAGCATCATCGACACGGACATCAGCGCGGCCGGCTTGTGCGCCATAGGCAAGGTCAGGAGTTCGGCAAACGAGATCGGGTCGCCCGCGATCAGTTCGGGCGCCATGGCGTCCAGGTAGCGCGCGCGGTCGTCAGGGTGGCGCCAGTCGTCCGGATGCAGGTTGATCTTCGCCAGGCCGGACTCGTTCATCGTCGGCGTGACGGAGACATAGGTGAAGCAGCGGCGCTGGTGCCCCAGCAGCATCACGCCCACCTGCCCCGCGCCATGACGCAGGGTCACGCCGAAGCGGCGCAGCGCGCGCTTGTGGAAGGCCAGGTAGCGCCCCGCCACCAGCGGGTGCGAGGCGATCAGCAGCGGATGTCCCGTGGTGCCCGTGGTCTGGAAATTGATCATGCGCGCCAGGTCCGCATCGTCGGGCACGAAGGCGGCGATGTCGTGCGCCAGTTCGGCGCGGCTGATGGGCGCCACGTCCGCCAGGCGGGCGGGCGGCGAGCCGCAGGCGCGGTAATGCGGCACTGTGGCGTAGGCCGTCCTGAGAAAATCCGCCAGCCAGGACGGCGGCGCGGCATCGCTCCAGCCTATCTCCGCTTGCATGACTTGCTGCTCAAAGGCACGCAAGGCCGCCACCTCCCCCGCCAGCAGCTTGTTGCCGCTGCGGTTGCGGTACACGGGCGCACAAGGGTGGCTGCGCAGTTTTTCCAGCATGCGGCTGCCCGCCTGCGTCAGGGTGGGACAGTAATCGCGGTCCGATTCCCAGGCGCCGCCCGGCAGATTGACTTCAGGTTTGCCAGCGAGCGTCATTCGCGCGACCACTTGTCGGCCGATTCCTCGGCCGCCTTCTTCGCCAGCGCCTCGCGGATTTCCCGCGCGCGCTGCTCGGCCAGGCGGCTCGCTTCGAGCAGGCGGCGCCGCTCCGTGCCGCTGATGGCGGACAATCTGTCCGTGGCCAGCGCCACGCTTTCATCCTGCGGCCGAAAACCCAGGCGCGCCAGCACGATGCGCGCCAGTTCCTCGCGCCGCTCGGGGTCTTGCGTGAACTGGTGGGCCGGCGTGGCGGCGGCCAGTTCGCGCGCCGCCTCGCCCAGCAGCTGCAGCAAGGCTGGCTGCGGCAACTGCTGCCCGATGAACCAGTCGTCGGCCAGCAGCCAGCACAGGATCATGGCCAGCGCCAGCCGGTTGCGGTCGGCCTTCACCTGCGCGCCGACGAAGCCCTGCAGTGACGCGGCCGGCGCGCGCGCGCCATGCAGCAGCAGGATGTCGTTGACCAGCGCGGCAACCGCCACCGCTTGCGCATTGGCGACGCCGGCGATGCGCGGCTCGGCGAGGAATTCGACGGGCGTGTCGGCCAGGCGGTGGGTTAATGGTTCGAGGTGGGGACCGGGAGTGTGCATATCATGATTGTATATAGTGGCGGCGGCTGAACGCCCGCGCAAAGTCCAGCAAATCCTCGTAGCGCTCGACGGCGTGGATATCCCAGCACTGTTCGCGGCGCGCGCGTTTCAAATCGTCATAGGTTTGCTGCAGCCACTTGTGGGCCGCCGCGCCATCCCAGTCGCGCTCGAGGTTCAGGGCCATGGTGCCGCCCGCGCCGCCCTGCGCCAGCGCCTTGGCGGAAACATCCCAGCCGCTGTTGCCCAGTTCATCCTTGTCGAACATGGTGGTGATGCCATCGTCGGAGATCATCAGGATGTGCGCGGGCCGTTCCCGTTTGGCCGCATACGTCTGGCGCAGGCGGTGGATGGGGAAGCAGGTGCCGCCGCCAAAAAATTCCGTCAGCACGCCGAGGATCATGTCTTCATCGCGCACGAAACCGGGCGTCTGCATCACCTCGTTCTTGCCGCTCCACAGGGTCACCTGCACTTTCGCGCCGGCGCGCAGGGCGGACAAGGCGATGACGGCGCCGGCCAGTGTCAGAAACGAGGTGTGCGCCTGCGGGTTCGGCATGGAGCCGGAACTGTCCACGTACATGTCCAGGTCGACGGGCACGGCGTCGATGGCGCGCGCCGGTTCGCGGCCAACCACGCGGCGCACGGTGGTCACGCCCGGCACGGGGCGCGGCGACTGCAGCACCGACTGCAGCCAGTCGATTTCTTCCAGCGGATCGCCGATCTCCCACGCTTCCAGCCCTTCCATCTGCGGCTCCTGCGATTCGGGCGCGGGGCGCGAGGGAAACGCCACCAGGTGCGGCAAGGCCCGCTCGCGGTAGTAGCGGATGGCGATGTCATGGTCGCTCAAGTCCACGCCCGAGGCCTTCAAAATATCGCCCAGCTCGAACGGTTCGCGCAGCTGGCCGCCGCCCTTCCCGGCCGGCGCCCCGGCTTGCGGCTCCTCGCCGTCGAGGCCCGAGATGCGCTGGTCGTGCACGGGGTGGATGGCGCCGCCCTCCTCGTCATCCTCGATCTGCTGCGCGCCATACGTCTGGCAGCCACGGGCCGCGTCGCGCGTATCCTGCAGATAACGGCTTGGGTCAAGACTGTCACCCAGCGCGTCCGTGTCCTCGACCAGGTAAGGCAGCAGCAAGGTGGCGAAGCGGCCCGCCGCCAGCATCCAGTCGTTCGCATACACGCGGATCAGGCGCGCGCCCAGCCAGGCATCCGTGTCCAGGCGTTCGTCGGCACTGCCTCCCCCGAGCTCGCCATTTTCCAGCTGCCACAGGTTTTCATAGATGCGCATGTACAGGGTCCACACGCCGCCGCTGGCCTTGGCCTTGCCATCCGCCGCCGCCCTGCCCTGCTGCAGCTTGCGGTAGATGTCCGCCATGCGCAGGTTCGCCTGGCGCTGCAGGCGGTCATTGATGAACAGGTCCGTGTACAGGTTGGCCACCATGGGCGCGTGCTGCTCCAGGGTGGGCAAGGCGCGGCGCATGCGCGCCAGTAGGCGGAACTGGTCACTGGCGCTGCCCGGCGCGAGGATATGGTGGCCGATTTCATGGGCGAGCACCTCCAGCGCATAGTCGTCCAGGCCCAGCTCCGTCACCAGCGGCAAGTCCACCACCACGCTCTGGTCCAGCAGGCGGATCATGGCGAAGCTGCCGGACAGTCCCTGCTCGCTGGCCTCGACGCGGCTGGCGCACAAGCTCGGATCGCGCAGGCGCGTAAATTTGCTCCACACGGCCAGGGCCTCGGGCCAGGCGGCGCGCCAGGCATCGATCAGCGCGATGTCGGCATCGTTCTTCATGCGAGCGGCAGCAAGCGGATGGCGTGCGTCCACGGTGACGTGATGGCCAGGGTGTGCGCATTGGCGGCGATGGCGATGTCGCCGGCCGGCACATCAAGGTCGATACGGCGCGCGCCGATATGCACGCTGCTCCCCTCCACGCGCACGTCCGCCGGCACGCCGCTTCGCGCCTGCTCGAACTCCTGCGCCGTGGCGCCGTGCAGCACGGCGCCATAGGCGTCCGCCACCAGCAGGTAGTGGCGCCCGGCGCTGCGCACGGCAAAACCGTCCTGCGTGGCGCGCACCTGCGGGGGCGTGCCGAAGGCGCCGCCCAGGCCAGTAAAAGAACCGAACTCCCTGCCCTCGGCGTTGCCGCGCCACGGATAGTCCATGAGCTGCGCATGCACCTGCGGCCAGTGCGCGCCCGGTTCGCCAAAGGCGGCCAGCGCCAGCGCTGGCGGCAAGGTGTCGGCGGCGGCCAGCGCTCCCTGGCGGAAATGCGCGACACCGGCGCGCCAGGCCAGCACCTGGCCCACGGCGCGCAGCTGCGCGACGTTGCCGACTTGCGGCGCCACGGCGGCCATCCCGGCCTGCCACTGCGTGGGACGCGCGCCCGCCACGGAGACAATGTGGATGGCGGCGTTGCTCAGCATGCCCAGCACGTCGACGGGGGCCGTCGCCAGCAGCGGCGCAAACGATGGCGCCAGCTCGCGCCAGACGGTATTGAGGAAGGGATTTTTCGCCGCCGGGCCGGCCAGGCCATGGCCCACCAGTTCCAGTGCCATGTCGTAGGCGGCCAGGGTCGCGCCGCCCGCCCGCTCGGGCGCGGCGGCGGCCACTGCCGCCACCAGCGGATCGACGCCGTCGTGCAAAAAGGCGCCGAAGGCGGCCATGTCGAGCGAGGGAAAGCGCCGGCGCGCTTCGGCCGCGCGCGCATTGAACTGGGCGCGGCCGCCGGCGAGTATCGAGGCAAAGGCAGGAGAGATCATCGCCGCGCCTCAATCGCTGTGCGAAAAGTGCAGCAGATAGCGTTCATCCCCCAGCTCGAACGCGATCTCGTCCCAGTGGATCGCGTACCAGAAACCGGAGGGCGGCGTCATCGTCACGGCGCACAGGAAAAAACCGCCCAGCGCGTCGTCGAGCGATTCGAGGAAGGCGGCCACCAGTTGCGCGCGAAAGCGCCCGGGCGGCGCCTTCCGCATGTGGTCCGAGGAGAAGAACCAGCGCTGGCACACCTGCTCCAGGTGCGCGCGCGCACGGCGCCGCATTGATGCGCCACAGGGCGGCCGGCAAGTCGCGCGCCGGAGCGATGACGTTCAAGGCGTAATCCTCCACGCGCAGACCCAGCGCCGTGGCAAGGTCCGGCGCATCGGGCAGACGTGATAATTCATAGCTCGCGCACAGGTCGCTCGCCTCGCCATTGAGCATGGCCAGCGCTTCCAGGAAGCCTTGACAATGCGGCACGCTCATTGCGAACGCAACCAGCTGCGGTAATTCGTATAGCGCTGATGCAGATATTTAAGCTTGAGCAGGTCGTCATACAGGGGGCCATACAGTTTTCTCCCCTTCGTGCGTTCGCCGATCAGCTTTTCGATGCGGTTCAGGCGCGCCAGGGTTTCGCGCTCGCTGACGCCGTCGAGGCCCAGGTCGAATTCGGCCGACAGTACGCCCACGGGATCGTCGCGGTCCAGGTCCAGGCGGTTGAATTCATCGTTCGACAGATCGAACAGGCGGCGCAGCCAGCCCAGCCTGTCGCTGCGATAGGCGGCGTTCTCCGGCAGCGCGAAAAATGGCGCGTCCAAGTCCGGCTGCAGCTTGTTGTGCAGGACGAAGGGCAGCACCTGGCGCAAGTCTTCCAGCGCCACTTCGCCATTGCCGCGGAAGTAAGCCATGGCCTTGGCGTAGATCAAGAGCGCCATCAAGGTGCGCACCGAGATGCCATTCAGGGTCTGGCAACCGAGGTCCTTCAGACGGTCGCGCCCATTGTCGGCCGCCTGCGCGGCGCCACGGTCGGCGCCGGCCAGGCGGGCCGTATCCTTGGTCATGTATTCGAACTGGCCGCCGGCCGTCTCGAACAGTTCAAACTGGCTGGCGAAAAACTCCAGGCGGCGGCGCACGGCCTCGGGCACGGCCACCTGGCGTATCGCCTCGCCTATTTGATCGACCTCCGCTTCCGTGAAGATGATCTCGGACGGCACCAGCTCCTCGGAGCGCACGTTTTCTTCCACGCGCAGCAGCAACTCATTTAAAAAGCGCGGATTGAAGGCCAGCGCCTGCACCGTCACGTCGACCCGGTCGCGCAGCGCTTCGATCACCTGGTAGGTGCCGCCGCCCTGGTCGTCGTTGGCCGTCAGATACCAGGCCGCGTCCGGGCATTCATAAATATGGTTCAGCACTTCCGCGTAATTGTCGCCCATGACGGTGAGCAGCGCGCTTTGCGTGCGCGTGGGGATGCGGTTGTATTCATCGACGATCTTCACGCGCATGCCCAGCCAGGCGCGCCAGGCGATGCGGATCTCGTCCATGCTTTGCGCGTTCACCAGGTCCGCCGGCAGCGGATTGCCGAGCAAGTCGGCCACCGTCATCTGCGGATGGCCGTGCTGCATGGCCCGTTTCACTTCCTTGACGGTGGAGCCGGCCAGCACGCCCATCAGCAGCGCGCTGGCCGTCTTGCCCCGCCCCGGCCCGCCGACGAACAGGCATTTGCGGCGCGTGGCGAACGTCAGCAGCGGCAGCAAAATGAAGCTCGAATAGCTTTGCGCCGACGGCAAATTCAAGGTGCGGCGGCTGTCGCCCACGGCATACGTCTGCGACGGGCCGTCGTTGTACTCGATATCGTAATGGGGGCTGATGATGGCGTGGTTGACGATCCAAAAGTATGCCTGGCGCAGCTTTTCATCGAAAGGCCGCGCCTGCGCCTCGCCTTCCGCTCCCAGCGCGATGGGGCCCTGGTACAAATCCGCCACGTCGAACTGCCGCGCGGCAGGCGCCGCCTTGGGCTTGGTGGGGGCTTGCGAAAGACGCTGGAACAGATTAAAGGCTGACATGATGGACAGGCAACGTGGTGGAAACGAAATTATTGCATATCGGCCCAGTTAAGCCTTGTTCAAATCAACTGCAACTTCTTCCATCCTGCGCCAGCGCCACCAGCCCAGGGCCACGCAGGCTACCAGCAAGGCCAGCAAGCCGGCCACTTCATGGCGGATTTCATACAGCGAGGCGCCCATCTGGTTGAGCGCGACAAAGCCCTGGATGCCGGCCGTCGACGGCAGGAGCCAGCGCAGCCATTGCAGCACGACGGGCATGGACGAGACGGGCCAGGTCAGGCCCGCCAGGAACAGCACCGGCATCGACGTGGCGATCATCAGCTGCGTGCCCCGCTCGCGCGTGCGGAACAGCATGCCCAGCAGCATGCCGAACGCCGCCTCGCACAGCGAGAACAACACCAGCAGCACCAGCATGCCGCCAAAGTTGCCGCCACGGGGGTAATCCTGGAACCAGAAGACAAAGCCGAAGAAATAGCAGCAGTTGAGGAAGGCCACGCAGGCGAACGCCAGCAGCATGCCCGCATAGCCGCCCGCCGTGCGCCGGCCCGCCAGCGGGAAGCTCTTGCGCTGGTACCAGGTGCCGAACAGCATGGTCATGCCGATCAGCAAGGTCTGCTGCACGATCAAGGTCGCCACGCCCGGCACGACATACGCGCCATAGCCTTCCTTGACGTTGAACAGGGGCACGGCGTCAAAGGCGATGGGCGAGCGCTGCTGGTTCGCCTGCACGACCGATGGCGTGCCCGCGCCCAAACGCTTGAGCTCGATGCCGGCCGACACGGTGCCCACCACTTCGGCCAGGCCGTTCAAGGCCACCTTGTTCAGCATCAAATACAGGCCATTGCCCGCCACCTGCGCGTGGGCGGCGCGACCGGCCAGCACGTCCGTCTGCAAGCCGTCGGGAATGATCAGCACGCCCATGATCTGGTCGCGCCACAGTAAATCTTGCGCGACGGGCAGGTCCGGCGTGACGGCGATCACGTCCAGCGACGGATGGGCCATGGCAAAGCGCGTCAGCTGGCGCGACATGGCGCTGCGGTCCTGGTCGACGACGGCCACGGGCACGCGCTGGACGATTTCCGTCGAATACGGCAAGGGATAAAAGAAGGAATAGATGATGCCGCCGATGAACAGCAGGGTCAGCGCGCCCTTGTCCGTCAGCATGGCGCGCCAGGTGGCGAGAAAGGCGGGCCACATCATGTGCGTCCCCAGGCGGCGGGCGCATGCGCGCGGCGCGCCAGCAGGAATACGCCCACGGCGCCGCAGCCGATGGCAAAGCCGGCCAGTATCAGTATTTCCTGCACGCCATAGCGCCATGGCGCGCCGGCCAGCCAGTATTTGGTTTGCAGCTGCAGATAATGCGTGAGCGGCAAGGCTTCCGCCCAGGCGCGTGCCGGCGCCGGCATGGCCATCAAGGGAAAGGCCTGGCCCGCAAAGGCAAACGCCGGCGCCGTGATGAAGGCCGCGCCCGACAGGGCCAGCCGCAGGGACAGGGTGGCGGCGATCAGCAAGGTGGCCAGGCCGCAGTAGGCCAGCACCAGCAGCAGCATGCTCAGCAGCAAGGCCGGCAAGCTGCCCGCCACGGCCCAGCCCCGCGCCAGGCTGAAGAACAGCAAGTACAGCAGCGCCAGCGCGACATAGGCGATGAGGGGGAACAGCAGTTTGGCGCCGATGGCGCGCAGCCAGCTGCCATGGGCCGAGGCCAGCCATTGCGGCACCGTGCCGTCACGCAACTCGCGTCCGATGGACGTGACGACGGCGACGACGATGAAAATCTGCAGCATGGACGGCATCAGGGCCAGCGTGAGGAAGGCTTCATAGCTGATGTTTTCGTTATACAGGCTGTTCAGGGTGGTGCGGATCGGTTCGAACTGGGCCGCCGCCTGCAGGGGCGCCATGCCCTTCTTGACGCGGGCCGTCATCTCGATGCCGGCCGACAAGGTCGTGCTGACCGTGCGCACGTCGCGCAGCAAGGCGCCCGCGTGCGAGGAAAACTGCGCGTTGTACAGCCATTGCACGGTGGCCTGGCGGCCGCCCAGCAGTTTCTGTTCGAAATCGTTCGGAATGACCAGATAGCCGAACGCCGTGCGCTCGCGCAAGCGATGCAGGGCGTCGTCGCTGGACGCCACTTTCGCCGCCACCTCGATGCCGGGGGAGGCGTCGAGCCAGCGCGTGAGCTGGCGCGACAGGGTGGAATTGTCGTCGTCGATGACGACGATGGGCAAGTCGCGCGCGATGCCGGCGGAAAACACCAGCCACAGCATGCCGCACAGCACGATGGGAATCCAGCTGAGCATGCCAAAGTCCCAGAAGTCGCCGCGCAAGCGCCGCCATTCGCGCGCCAGCGCCGAAACCGGCTCTTTATCCGCTACGCTCATCGGCTATCAGAGCGGTGGAAACACGACCGACATGCCTGGGCGCAAGCCATCGACCTTGATGGCGGGACGCAAGCGGATTTCAAACGTGCGCAAGTCCGTGCCGCCCGGACGCGCGGCGCGCCACGTGGCGAAGTCCGGCAGCACGGCCACGGAACTGACCTTGAAACTCAGTTGTTGCTTCAGCGCCGGCACATTCGCCGTATGCGTGCTGCCCATGCCAAACGCCGCCATCTCGTCTTCGCGCACCTGCAGCACGGCCCAGGCGTCGTCCAGGTTCACCAGGGTGATCACGGGGAAACCTTGCGGCGCCAGTTCGCCCGGCTGGATCTGGATCTTGCCGACCTGGCCGGCCACGGGTGCAGCGATCTTCGTTTCGGCCAGCGCGATCTGCGCTTCCGTCAGCACGGCGCCCACCTGGCGCGCCTGGGCGGCGGCGGCCGTCTTGTCTTCGGGACGGGCCCCCTTTTGCGCCATGTCGTATTGCGCGCGGGCCGCCTGCGCCAGCTGCTCGGCGGCGCGCCATTGCGCTTGCGCCTCGTCACGTTTCTGCTGGGCGATCACACCTTGCTCGTACATATTATTGACGCGGGTATACGTGGTCCTGGCGATGGCCGCCCCCGTTTGCGCCCGTTCCCAGTTCGCCTTCGCGGCACGGACTTCTTCCGGCCGCGCGCCCGCTTCCGCCTTCTTTGCCACGGCATCGGCCGCTTGCGTGGCGGCCGTCGCTTGCGCGATCTTCGCATCCACTTCCGGGCTCGTCAGCTGAAACAGCACTTGCCCTTTCGGCACCGTCTGCCCCAGCTTGACGTACAGCTCGCCCACCCGGCCCGGCACTTTCGACGAGACATTGACTTCCTGCGCATCCATCTGCCCCTGCAAAGGCAGGCGCTGCGGCTGGAAGGCCTGGTACAAGCCCCAGCCGACGAAGGCCAGGATGAGGATGCCGCCGGCGAGCACCAATGGTTTGTTGGAGGTAGTCATTATTGTGTTTCCAGTGGTAATTGGATATCGGCCGCGGCGGCCAGGCTGCCCAGGCGCTGCGTTTCTCCCGTCGCTTCCAGCAATTGCGTCAGCCCCATTACATAGTGATAGGCCGCCTGCGCGCGCTGGGTCTCGATCTTGGCCAGGTTCAGGCGCGCGTCGACCACTTCCAGCGACGTCACCTGCCCTTGCTGGAAGGCCACCGTCTGCAGTCGGATGTTCTCGCGCGCCAGTTCCACCGACGAGGCCGTGGACAGGTACTGGATGCGGGCGTTTTCCAGCGCGCGCCAGTTTTTCTCGATCAGGGTGGGAATGTCGCGCTCGGCCTGGCGCGCCACCACTTCCACCCTCTCCTGGTCCAGCTTGGCGGCGGCGATCATCTTGCCCGTATTGATGCGGTGCACGAGCGGCACGGCCACGACCAGGCCGATGGCCCAGTTCGAACGCACGAGCTTTTCGCTGCCGCGGTTCAAATTGTAGTTACCGACGGCAAACACGGTGGGCGCGTATTCCTTGCCATGCAGCTTCAAGGCTTGCTCGGCCTGCACGCGCTTGCTGTCGATCTTTTTCCAGTTCGCGTTTTCGCGCATGCCCGTGCTGATGAACGATTGCAAGGTACCGACCGGCAAGCTGTTGACGAACAGCGGCGTGCTGGGAAGCACTTGCGTATTGACGGCGAGCAAACGATCGAGCGCCACCTGGGCGATTTCCTCGTCGCTGCGCGCCTGCGCCTCGTCGCTGCGGGCGCTGTCCAGGGCCACGTCGGCGCGCAGGCGTTCCGCGCGCGAAATCAGGCCGCCCTTTTCCAGCCTGGCCGCGTCGCGCTGGTGCTGCGTCACGCCGGCCGTCACTTCGGCGCGCACGGCCACCACGCGCTTGGCCAGCAGCAACTGGAAATAGCGCTGCGCCACCAGGGTGGCCAGCTGCTCTTCCGCTTCCGTGCGCTCTGCCTGCGCGGCCAGGGTCAGGCTGGCAGCGAGGCCCTTGACGGCGTCCAGGCGCCCGCCCGTGTAGATGGGCCACATGCCCAGCAAGCCGAACGAGGTCAAGTCCGTCACCACTTCGCGGCTGAGGGAATTGGGAATCTGTGGCTTGGGCAAGCCGGGAATCGGCGGCAGCACGGATTCGATGCCGCCCACCACGCCCGACAAGCCGCTCGTATCGATATTCAAATCCGTCGACAAGCGGCCGCGGAACGCCGTCAAGTCCACGGAAGGGCCGTCGATATTCGACAAGGCTTCGGCTTTGAGTGTTTTGGCGCGCACGTCGAGCGCGGCGCCCTGCACGGCGCCCGAGGCCTTGGCCGCCTGCTGCAGCGCTTCGTTGAATGTCAGCGGTTCCGCCGCGGCGGGCATGGCCGCGCCCAGCGCGCCCGCCAGTAATAACGATAAGTGTCCTTGCAATCTGCCCATGTAGCGTCCAGTCAATGAATGAGGGGAAAGCACGGGGTTGCCATGTTTATACTTTCACAATAGCAATTATATCCACGGATGTCCATTCCAGCCTGCACTATTGGTTACCGGAACGGACACATAAAAATGGGCGCCTCTTGCGGGGCGCCCCTTGCGGTCAGGCAATTGGCCACCGATTTACTGGCTTACTTCTTGGCTTTTTTGCCGCCCTTTTCCTTTTCCTTTTCAAACACGGCAAAGAACTCGGACGCCATGTTGCGGATGGCGCGGCCGATGTTGGCGTAGTCGTATTCGTTCAGGTTGGCCAGCGACACGCGGCCGGACGGATGCGTGGTGCCGAAGCCGCGGCCCGGCAGCAGGATCACGCCCGTTTCCTCGGCCAGGCGGAACAGCGCTTCGTTCGGCTTGAGCTTTTTCAGCAGCCACTGCGAAAACTCCACGCCATGCATTTGCGCGGCCAGCGATTCCATGTCCAGCAGGTGGTAGTAGCGCACGGAATTGGCGTCGTGCACCATCGGCAAGCCCAGTTCGCGGTACAGCGCCTGCTTGCGGCGCAGCACGATATGTTTCATCGATTGCTTGTACTTTTGCTCTTCATCCATCAGCGAGAACAGCGAGAACAAGGTCATCTGCGCCTGCACGGGCGTCGACAGGCCGGCCGTGTGGTTCAGCGCCACCGTGCGGCTGTCGGCCACCAGGCGGTCGATGAACTTGAGCTTGCGCGGTTCCGTCGTGATGGAATGGTAGCGCGCGTCGAGCTGTTTCTTGACGCTTTCCGGCAGCTTGGCGATCTTTTCGTCCAGGATATTGTTTTCATGCGTGGCCACCACGCCCATGCGCCAGCCCGTCGCGCCGAAGTATTTCGAGAATGAATACACGAGGATGGTGTTGAACGGGCAAATGGCAAACAGCGAGACGAAATTGTCGGCAAACGTGCCATACACGTCGTCGGTCAGAATGATCAGGTCCGGGCGCTTCTTGATGATCCTGGCGATGTATTCCAGCGTCTCGTCATCGATCTTGACGGACGGCGGATTGCTGGGGTTGACGAGGAAGAAGGCCTTCACTTTCGGATCGAGCAGCTTGTCCAGCTCCTTCTTCGTGAATTGCCAGTTGTTCGATTGCGGCGCATCGATATGCACGGTATTCAGCTTGTAGTCGTTCAGCTGGGGAATTTCGATATACGGCGTGAAAATCGGCATGCCCAGCGCGATGGTATCGCCTTCCTGGATGATGTGGTTCGATTTCAGGCTGGCGAACAGGTAGGTCATGGCGGCCGTGCCGCCCTCGACGGCGTACATGTCGAAGTTGCCGACGAACGGATGCTCGCCCACCATTTCGCGGTGGATGTACTGGCCGACGATTTTCTCGGACAGGCGCAGCATGCGGTCCGGCACAGGGTAGTTGCAGCCGAGGATGGCTTCGCACATCTCGTAGATGAAATCGCCAGCGCTCAGGCCCAACTGGTCGCGCACATACGACACGGCCGCCTCGATGAAATGCACGCCCGGAGTATCGGCATGCTGACGCACGAAGATTTCAAAGCGCGATTCGATGCCGTCGCGCGTAGGGAAGCCGCCCACGCCTTCCATGTACACATACGAGCGTTCCGCTTCCGTCATGGCGAACTGGCCGAACTGGAAGAAGCCGTGGCGTGGCGTGGTCGCCAGGAAGTTCGGATTGCCGCGGCCCGCATTGAGCATCAGCCGGTTGCTTTGCTGGGCCGTCTGGATCAGCGCATCCTTCAATTCGAAGGGGCTCAACAGGGCGAGTTTGCTTGGGTTACTGAAATCCATTTTTGCTACTCCTTATAGACGGACAATGTTGAAGGTAATTGCACATACATGCAGGCTCAGACGAAGGCCACGATCAGCGGCCCCAGCAAGGTCAGGAAAACGTTGGCCAAGGCATATGTGATGGCAAACGGCACGGTGGGAATCGAGTTTTGCGCCGCGTTCAGCACTTCGCCGAAGGCCGGATTGGCGCTGCGCGAACCGGACAAGGCGCCCGCAAACACGGCCACGTTGTCATAACGCAAGATGTAGCGGCCGATCAGCATGGTCAGTATCATCGGCAAGATGGTCACGACGACGCCCACGCCGAACAGGGTCAGGCCGTGTTCGCGCACGGTTTGCACGGCTTGCAGGCCGGACGTGAGGCCGACGACGGCAACGAAGCCGGCCAGGCCCAGGTCTTTCAGGATTTGCACGGCGCCGCTGGGCATGTAGCCGAAGGTTTGGCGCTTGGCGCGGAACCAGCCGAACACCAGGCCCGACAGCAGCACGCCGCCGCCGCTACCCAGGGTCAGCGGAATCGAGCCGATGCGCGCCACCAGCAAGCCCACCAGAAGGCCGACGACGAGGCCGGCGCCCATGTAGACGAAGTCCGTCTTGGCGCTCGGCACGATCATGTAGCCCACTTCGGCCGCCACGCGCTTGACGTCCTGCTCGGCGCCATAGATGGTCACCACGTCGCCCGTCTGCACGACGGTTTCCGATTGCATGGGCAGGATCTTGCCCATGCGGCTCAGCTGCACGACGAAGATGCCGTGCCGCACGCCCGGCGCCGTCGCGCTGCGGATCTCGCCCACCGTCTTGTTGTGGTAAGCCTTGTTGGTCAGCACCATGTCGCGGCGCTGCATGACCAGTTCCATGCCTTCGACGGCGTGCAATTCCTTGCCCAGCTGGGAAGAGACGCTGAGCATGGCTTCGCGGCGGCCCACCAGCAGCACGATATCGTCGGCCGCCAGCACCAGGTCCGGACTGACGTCGATGATCTGGCCATTGCGTTTCACGCGCTCGATGGTGATGGCCGTGGTCGGATGGGCGCTTTCGATGTCCGCCACGGAACGGCCGGCGCCCGGACCCACGTCATAGATGCGGCCGATCAGGTCGGGCGCGGCCGGCGTCTGGCCCGGCCCCAGCACTTGCACGCCCGCCTGCAGCGCCGTTTCCGCCTTGATCGCATCTTCGCGGATGCCGCGGCCCATGAGCTTGGGCAAGATGTTGACGCAGACGATGATGGCGCCAAACGAGCCGAACACATACGTCACGGCATAGCCGACGGCCACGTTGCCCTGCAGGCGCGCCACCTCGTCGGCCGCCAGGCCCAGCTTGGTGATCGCGTCGCCGGCCGTGCCGATGATGGCCGACTGCGTCAAGCCGCCCGCCGCCACGCCGGCCGCCAGGCCCTTGTCCAGGCCAAAGACCCTGGCCAGGATGACCACCGTCAACAGCGCCGTGACGGCCAGCACGACGGCCAGGATGATTTCGCGCACGGACTGGCGCCCCAGGGAATTGAAGAATTGCGGGCCGCTTTCATAGCCGACCGCGTAAATAAACAGGGCGAACAGCACCGACTTGACGCCGGGATCGATGGCGACGCCTACCTGGCTGACGAGGACCGCCACCAGCAGTGAACCGGCGACCCCGCCCAACTGGAATGAGCCGAACTTGATCTTGCCGATGTAGTAGCCCACTGCCAGGGAGAGGAACAAGGCAATTTCAGGCGACTTCTTGAATAACTCGTGCAACCATTCCATGCTGACCACCTTTCGTGTTGAAGGAATTCTTTACTGCGTGTGCTCTTGCAAGCTGCTCAGGCGTGGACGGAGCCGGCCAGGGCCACGATGAGCGGCCCCAGCAGGGGCAGCACCACGTTCGAAATCGCATACGTGATCGTGTAGCCCAGCAAGGGCGTGGAGTTGCCCGCCGCGTTCTGCACGGCCGACAGGGCCGGCGTGCTGCACTGCTGGCCGGCGATGGCGCCCAGCAGCACGGGCGCTTCCAGCTTGAGGAAAAAGTGCCCGACGCACAGGGAAATCGACGCGGGGATGACGGCGATGAGCACGCCCATCAGCGGCAGCGACAGCCCGTACTGGCGGACCAGGTCGATCGCCTGCGGTCCCGAGGCCAGGCCCACGCAGGCGATGAAGGTGGCCAGGCCGATATCCTTCATCATGTCGAGCGCGCTGGAGGGGATGCCCTGCATGCCCGGCTTGCGCGCCTGGTACCAGCCGAACACGAGGCCCGTCAGCAAGGCGCCGCCGCCCGTGCCCAGCGAAAACGGGATGCCGCCCAGCTTGGCCGTGAAGCCGCCGATGTACACACCGAGCACGATGCCGATGCTGGCATACACGATATTGCTGCGCTCGCCAGTGGGCACGCGCTTGCCGATGGCGGCCAGCGCCGTAGTCAGCTCGCGCCCTTCCGTCGTGCCATACAGGCGCAGCACGTCGTCGCGCTGCAGGGTCAGGTCGGGCAGCGGCGGCATGCTGTGCTCGCCCCGCACGACGGCCGCCACGTGCACGCCGGAGGGCAAGGCCAGCTGGCGCAAGGACTGGCCCACGAGGGCCGCCTGCTGCAGCACCACTTCCACGGCCGAGACGGCCATATTCAAGCCCGTCGTGTCGGCAAATTCCTCGCCCAGGATGGCTTCGGCCGCCACCAGCGCGGAACGGTGGCCGATCACCAGTACTTCATCGTTGGCGCGCAGGCGCAGTGCCGGCTCCAGGGGCAAGACCTTGCCATGCCGGCGCACGCGCGTGATGCTGGCGCGGCCCGCGAAAATATGCTGCAAGGCATCGAGACGGCGCCCCGCGCCGCGGCTGATGCGATAGGCGCGCCCCACCATGTCCGGCGTGGCCTGCACGCCATCGCCATCGGTCTGCGCGCCGCCCATCTTTTCCCACAATCTATCGGCTTCCTCGCGCAGGTTGACGCGCAACAACAGCGGAAAAATCTGGCTGGTGACGATGACGATGGAGATCAGGCCGAAGATATATGTGATCGAATACGCGGTGACCACGTTGGCCTGCAGCTCGGCGATGCGGGCGGCGGGCAGCGCCAGCTTGGAGATGGCGTCCGTGGCCGTGCCGACGACGGCCGATTCCGTCGCCGCACCCGCCATCATGCCGGCCGCCGTGCCCTGGTCCAGGCCCAGGAAGCGCGTGGCCAGCAGCACCAGCGCCAGCACCACCACCACTTCGATCAGGCACAGCAGGCCCAGGCGCAAGCCCTTGGCATTCAGGTTGGCAAAGAACTGGGGACCACCCGCATAGCCGAGCGCAAAGATGAACAGCATGAAGAAGACATTCTTGACGCTGGCGTCCAGGGTGATGCCCAGCTGGCCGATCAGCAGCGCGGCGATCAGGGTGCCGCACACGCCACCGAGCTGGATGGGGCCGAAGCGTATCTGCCCGACCGCATAACCGAGCGCCAGCGCCAGGAACAGGGCCAACTCCGGCACTTGGTGCAACACCGACGCGATCGAATCGAGCATGGACCAACCTTCGAAAAGATAAGGGATGGTGACGCGTTCATTGGCTGGCAGACGCTGGCGGTTGAACGGGCGTACAGGGCCCCGCACAGCACGTGGCCCGGAGGCCTGTGCTGGGGAAATGTTGTCATTAGGAATTATGTTCGGTGAAAATTTTACAAGTGTCAACAGGTGTTCTGTTGAACTCGTCTTGATCTTCATCAAACATCCTGCGCACGATTGGGGCGGCGATTTGACATAGCTCAACAATACTAATAGCAATGTTTTTGGACGATAGCAAAGTGCCTTGCGCGTCAGCGGCGTCGACGCCAACAGGGAAACTGTGTATAAAACAACAGCAGTTTCAAGCTGCCCACGCGCCGCTGGAATTAATCCAGATCAATAAAACCGCAAATAGAAAATAAATCTTGCGTGCGGCTCTGGACGGCATGCGCGCCCCTCGCCTACGCTGCTTTTTTATCGGAAAAACAAGAGGAACCCATGCAGACAGCACGCTTGAATATCATCGGAATGGATCACGAAGGTTGCGCCGACAGGCTGACGGGCGCGCTCGAAGCCGTCACCGGCGTGGCGACCGTGTGCGTCTCGCTGGCGCGCCACGGCGCCACGGTGCAATTTGACGAACGGCTGGCCACGCAGGAACGCCTGCTGGCCGCCGTCAATGACGCCGGCTTCATGGGCGAAGCGACGGATGAAGAACAGCTGGCCTCGTGCAGCGGCGCCTGCGGCCACTGCCGCCACTGAAGCCCGCCTGCCGCTCAGCCTTCCCGCGCGCCCCGGTCGCGCAAATGCGCCAGCACGCGGCGCGGTCCCAGCGCCTGCAGGTCGAACGGCGGCAATTCGATGGCGTCTAGCGTATTCTTGAACAGCAGCCCCAGTTCCGTATCGCCTTCCAGGCTCAGGCGGCGGCTGAAGAACAGGGTGTCCGGATCTTCCTGGCGCCGCGCCAGCAGCATCAAATCATGCACGCTGGCGGCGATGCACAGGTCCGGCACGTCGACATAGCGCTCCGCCACGAACACCGTGCCCTGCCACTCGAAATCGAAGGCGATGCCCGCGTCCAGCAGCCGCAGGCGCAGGCTGCGCCCTTCCAGGCTGCGCCGCACGTCGTCGGGCAATTGCGGCGCCAGCAGGCGGTTCAAGCCTTGCACGAACAGCCAGGATGCGGGATACGGCGGCAGCTTGGACAGCAATTCGGCCAGCGGTTCGGGCAGCCGGTACGACATGGCGGGCTTGCTCACGCCGGGCTTGGCCGGGACCGGGACCGGGGCCGGGGCCGGGACGGGCAATCTTTCCAGTTGATCTTGCATGGTGCTTCCTTTCGAGGCGTTCAATGGGCGGCGTGCAGTTCCATGCCGGGCTGGCCATGCCAGTAGCCGTCGCAAGCGCCGGCCGGCTGGCAGGCCGCCAGCTGGGCCTGGGCGCCGATGCCGCTGACCTGGCCGCGGCGGGCGCGGTCGAAGATGGCGATGACTTGCTCCGTATGCATGGACTGCGGGCTGATGCGCGCCACCGATACCCCCATGTCGCGCATGGCGTCGAGTTCGCGCACCAGGTTGTAGACCAGCGCCGACTGCGTCTGCGTGCCGTTCAAGACGAGGAAAGGCACTGCATCGCGCGTGCGCAGCAGCAGGCCGTCCGGTTCTTCCAGGCAGCTGTAGCCGCAATCGTCCTTCGGCAGGTTGCGGTTGCGCGCCGTGAAGCAGCGCGCGGAAAACGCCAGCGGCATGCGGCCGTAGGCGAACACTTCCGTCTCCAGCCCTTCCGGTTTCTGGCGCTGCATCTCGGCCAGCGCCGTCTGCCCCATTTCCAGCGGCATCACCCAGCGGTGCGCGCCCAGGCGCGCCAGCAGTTGCAGGCTGGGGCCGTTGAACAGGTTCAAATGGGGACCGGCGACGAAGGACGTGCCCTTTTCCATGCAGTGCACGGCGCCCATGTCGTTGGCCTCGACCGCATAGCGGCCATTGCCCGTGATGCGGCGCAGGGTCGCCAGTTCCGCGCCCGCCTCGATCAGCGCCTGCGTCGACAGCACCACTTCCTTGCCGGCGGCGGCCAGCATGTCGGCGATATCGAGCCAGTCGGCCAGGCGCAGCTCATGCCGGCGCGAACAGACGGTCTCGCCCAGGTAGACGATATCGACGGCGGTCGTGGCGATCTGCTGGTAAAACTCGAAAACGGTGGCGCGCGGCCAGTAGTACAGCAAAGGACCCAAAGATAGTTTTAACATGTTCTTCCTTTATTTCCAGGAGCGATGATAGGCACCGAGCGTGTGCTGCTGGCCCTCGGCCAGCTTGTCCATGGCCGCCATCCAGCCCGGCTTGACGGCGTAGCGCGCATTGCCTTCGCGGCAGGCGTCGATCGCTTCGCGCCACACGCGCGTGACCTGCGCCACGTAGGCGGGACTGCGCTGGCGCCCTTCGATCTTCACGGCCCGCACGCCCATGGCGATCAGCTGCGGCAGCAGCGCCAGGGTATTCAGGCTGGCCGGCTCCTCGATGGCGTAATACTCTTCGTCGTTGACTTCGAAACGCCCCTTGCACAGGGTGGGATAGCTGGCGTTTTCACCGGGCGCGTAGCGGTCGATCAGCACGCCGTTCAGGCGCGACTCCAGCCCTTGCGGCGTTTCCAGCCAGCGCACGGATTTCGCCGGCGAGCACACGCCGTGCGTATTCGGCGCCTCGCCCGTCGCATACGACGACAGCGCGCAGCGCCCTTCGACCATCACGCACAGGCTGCCGAAGCCGAAGACTTCGATCTCGACTTCCGTCTTGGCGATCAGTTGCTCCACCTGCGCCATCGACAGCACGCGCGGCAGCACGGCGCGGGCGATGCCGAAGTGTTCATGGTAAAAATTGATGGCTTCGTAGTTGGTGGCCGAGCCCTGCACGGACAGGTGCAAACGCAGCTGCGGGTGGTGCTCGCTCGCATACGCCATCAGGCCAGGATCGGCCACGATCATGGCGTCGATGCCGGCCTGCGCGGCGCGGTCGATGGCGCTGCGCCACACGGCCCAGTTGTGCGGCTGCGGATAGGTGTTCAGCGCCAGCAGCACCTTGCGCCCATATTGGTGGGCGTAGCGCACGCCCTCGGCGATGGCCTTCTCGTCGAAATTGAGGCCGGCGAAATTGCGCGCATTGGTGGCGTCGCGAAAGCCCAGGTACACGGTGTCGGCGCCATTGTCGACGGCCGCTTTCAAGGCCGGCAGGCTGCCGGCGGGACAGACCAGTTCCAGCGGTCCGGCCACGCGGGTGGCGGTGGTTGATTCAAGCATCATGATGTTCACAGTCCTGTATCGGCTCAGGGTGCAGACTATAGCCCCGCCCATACGGCCCAGTCCTTGACGCAGGTGAAGGAATGCATGCATGGCTGGCGCGCGTTCAACTTGCTTGACCTGGCTGTAAAATGCCGCCTTTTCTCCCTCTTCGATTGTCCGCCATGCCCCGCAAACCGCTGCTGATCTTTTTGCTCACCCTGTTCCTCACCGTGCTGCAAGTGCAGTGGGCGGCGCCGGTCGACGGCTACGATGACGCGACCCTGTCCGTGCTGTCGCCCGAGGTGCTGGGTGCGTATCCGGGCGTGCTGCTGCAGTTCCTGCAAGCCGTCTTCGCCCGCCGCGCCATGCCTTTGGCGCGCCAGGCCGCCATCTGCACCGGAGTGCTGGCCGTCTACTGGCTGCTGGCGAACGTCGTCACGTTCGACGCGCGCGTCGCCAGCTGGAGCACCTTCTCGCCGCTGGAAATCTGGGCGCACGTGCTGCCCGCCTCCATCCTCAGCATCGCCGTCTGCGGCGCCGCGTATTTCGGCGCGACCGTCCTGATCCTGCGCCAGGGCCGCGCGAAAAAGTAAACAAAGGCGCTTTTTTCACCTGCATCAAGGATTCGTCACACCACGGCACGCGCCGTTTGACGCCACTATATTTAGTGATTAATCTCCATAAAAACACCGCATGTTGTGTTTACCGGAGGTTTCATGACGACAAATGCAGTTCCATCCACACGCGGCCAGGTCGATGTCGCCGCGTCCATCAATGAATACCTGGAGCGGCGCGACTGGCGTGTCAACGCCAACGCCAACCAGGGTTACTCGCTGGGCGGCCTGATCCTCAACGTATCGGGCAAGGTCATCGCCAACTACTGGCTGGACCAGGTGTATCCGCCGGCAGTGGGCGCGGCGCACCGCGAAGCGGCGCTGCACATCCACGACCTCGACATGCTGGCCGGCTATTGCGCCGGCTGGTCGCTGCGCACCCTGCTGCACGAAGGCTTGAATGGCGTGCCGGGCAAGATCGAGTCAAGCCCGCCGAAACACATGTCGAGCGCCATTGGCCAGATCGTCAATTTCCTCGGCACCCTGCAAAACGAGTGGGCCGGCGCGCAGGCGTTCAGCTCCTTCGACACCTACATGGCGCCCTACATCCGCAAGGACAGCCTGCGCTACGCGGACGTGCGCCAGTACATGCAGGAGCTGATCTTCAACCTCAACGTGCCCTCGCGCTGGGGCACGCAGACGCCGTTCACCAACCTCACCTTCGACTGGGTCTGCCCGGACGACTTGCGCGAGCAGATTCCCGTCATCGCCGGCCAGGAGATGGACTTCAGCTATGGCGAGCTGCAGGCGGAGATGGACATGATCAACCGCGCCTACATCGAGATCATGATGGCGGGCGACGCCAAGGGCCGCGTCTTCACCTTCCCCATCCCGACCTACAACATCACCGAGGATTTCGACTGGCATAGCGAGAATGCGCAACGCCTGTTCGAGATGACGGCCCGCTACGGCCTGCCCTACTTCCAGAATTTCATCAATTCGGAACTCAAGCCGAACATGATCCGCTCCATGTGCTGCCGATTGCAGCTGGACTTGCGCGAACTGCTCAAACGGGGCAATGGCCTGTTCGGTTCCGCCGAGCAGACGGGTTCCCTGGGCGTGGTGACGATCAACTGCGCGCGCCTGGGCCACCTGTGGCGCGGCGACGAGCCGGCCTTGATGGCGGACCTGGACCGGCTGCTGGAACTGGGCAAGACCAGTCTGGAAATCAAGCGCCGCACCATCGAGGAATTGATGCAGCAAGGCCTGTTCCCGTACACGAAACGTTACCTGGGCACCCTGCGCAACCACTTTTCCACCCTGGGCGTGAACGGCATCAATGAGATGATCCGCAATTTCAGCGGCGACGCCCATGACATCACGAGTCCCGAGGGCCATGCGCTGGCGATCCGTCTGCTCGACCACGTGCGCGCCCGCATGCTGCAGTTCCAGGAAGAGACGGGCCATATGTACAACCTGGAAGCGACGCCGGCCGAAGGCACGACCTACCGCTTCGCCCGCGAAGACCGCAAGCGCTATCCCGCCATCCTGCAGGCGGGCACCGTCGACAATCCCTACTACACGAATTCGTCGCAACTGCCCGTCGGCCACACGGACGACCCGTTCGAGGCTTTGGCCCTGCAGGACACGCTGCAGCGCAAGTACACGGGCGGCACGGTGCTGCACCTGTACATGACGGAAGCGCTGTCGGACGCCAACGCCTGCCGCGAGCTGGTGAAACGCGCCCTGAGCCGCTTTTCGCTGCCCTACGTCACGGTCACGCCCACCTTTTCCATCTGCCCGCGCCACGGCTACCTGGCCGGCAAACATGAATTCTGTCCCACCTGCGACGCGGAACTGATCGCCCGCAAGCAAAACCACCCTGTTCCATCACTTGAGGAAACGCCATGAACGCACGTCCCGACTTCACTCCCGCCACCACCCTGCCCGACAGCGAACGCCAGCGCTGCGAAATCTGGACCCGCGTGATGGGCTACCACCGCCCCGTCGCCTCGTTCAACATCGGCAAGCAGGGCGAATTCCACGAGCGCCAGTATTTTACGCAAGCGAGCGCCCGGCTTGGCCAGCCCGCCTGCCATGGCGCTTGATCTGAAAGTGGGCGGCCTGACGCCCTTTTCCGCCACCGACTATCCGGGCCAGCTGGCGGCCGTCGTGTTCGTGCAGGGCTGCCCCTGGCGTTGCGGCTATTGCCACAATCCGCATCTGCAGGCGCGCACGCCGGAAGGCGCCATGCCGTGGCAGGACGTCCTGAGCTGGCTGCGCCGCAGAGTGGGCCTGCTCGACGCCGTCGTCTTCAGCGGCGGCGAAGCCTGCATGGACCCGGCGCTGGCGCGCGCCATGCAGGACGCCAGGACGCTGGGTTTCGGCGTCGGCCTGCACACGGCCTGCATCTATCCGCAGCGCCTGCAGGAAGTGCTGCCCCTCGTCGATTGGGTGGGCGTCGACATCAAGGCGCCGTTTGCCGACTATCGTCATGTGACCCGCGTGGCCGGCAGCGGCGACCCGGCGCGCGCCTGCCTGGACGCCATCCTCGCCAGCGGCGTGGCCTATGAATGCCGCACCACCATCCACCCGGACCTGCTGCCGGACGAGCAGTTGCTGGCCCTGGCCGCCACCCTGGCCGCCAAAGGCGTCGACAACTACGTGCTGCAGCAGTTCCGCGCCGACGGCTGCCTGGATATGGCGCTGGCCGGCCGCCCCCTGCACGGCTACCCGGCGGCGCGCACGGTGGCGCAAATCGGCGCCATGTTTCCCCGTTTTACATTCCGTAATCATGGCAGTTGAGCCGGCAAGCACATTATTTAGGAAAGCCCCGCAAAATTCCCCGTTCTGCAACGCTGAAATGCCTTGCGTGCTGTAATGTATCGACTGTGCCGCGCTCCATGCGCAGCCGCCAGATTCCACACACCGCATTACAGATAAGCGTCATCCATGAACGATTTCACCGCAGCCGGCCCAGGCACCCCTTCCACCCACGCCGACATCCTGTACGGCCCGCCGCGACCGGATCTGCTGCGCGAGGAAGTGCTGGCCGACCTGCTGGAAGCGACGGCACGCCGCTGCCCGCGGCAGATCGCGCTGATCGATGGCGAACGCCGCATCACGTATGCCGAACTCGATGCCCAGGCGGGCCTGGCCGCGTCGCGCCTGGTGGCCGCCGGCGTGAAACCCGGCGACATCGTCGGCCTGTGGCTGCCGCGCGGCGCGCATCTGCTGCTGATGCAGGCGGCCATCGCCAAGGCGGGCGCCGCCTGGCTGCCCGTCGATGAAGACACTCCCGTCGAGCGCCTGCAAGTGTGCCTCGATGACGCCAGCGGCGCGGGCGTCATCAGCTGCGCGCAGTTCGCGCCGCGCCTGGCGGACGCCGGCGTCCAGCGTCCCGTGTGGACGGCGGAAAGCCTGCTGGCCCCCGCCGCGCCGGGCGAAGTGTTGCCGACGCGGACAACCGTGCTGCCCGAGCACCCGGCCTACGTCATCTACACGTCCGGCTCCACGGGCAAGCCCAAGGGCATATTGATCAATCAACGCAGCATCTGCCACTTCCTGCGCAGCGAAAACGCCGTGCTGGAAGTGGCGCAGTCCGACACCGTCTACCAGGGCTTTTCCGTCGCCTTCGACATGTCGTTCGAGGAAATCTGGATCGCCTACCTGGTGGGCGCCACACTGTGGCTGGGCCCCAAGGATATCTCGGGCGACCCGGAAGCCTTGCCGCGCGCGCTGGCCGCCAACCGCGTCAGCGTGCTGCACGCCGTGCCGACCTTGCTGGCCCTGTTCGCCGAAGACGTGCCGAGCCTGCGCCTGATCAACCTGGGCGGCGAGATGTGCCCCGAGTCCCTGGTCGAGCGCTGGTCGCGCCCGGGCCGCGCCATGTTCAACACCTATGGTCCCACGGAGGCGACCGTCTCGTGCAGCCTGGCGCGATTGCGGCCCGGCGAACCCGTCACCATCGGCACGCCGCTGCCCAACTATGGCTTGCTGGTGCTGCAAGTGGCCGAACCGGGAGAAAACCGTCCATTGACATTGCTGCCTCGCGGTGAGACGGGGGAATTGTGCATCATCGGTCCCGGTCTGGCCGAGGGTTATCTGGGCCGGCCCGACCTGACGGTGGAAAAATTCCTGCCCAATCCGTGGACGACCAGCGCGGATGACGCCCGCCTGTACCGCACGGGCGACCTGGCCCGCATCGATGCCGACGGCCAGGTGCTGTGCCTGGGCCGCGCCGACGACCAGGTGAAGATACGCGGCTTCCGCGTGGAACTGGGCGAGATCGAAGCCGTGCTGGCGCAGCAGCCCGGCGTGGGCACGGTGGCCGTCCTGCTGCGCAAGGATGACGGCATCGACCAGCTGGTGGCCTACATCGTCGGCAGCGACGATGCCGCGGACGATGCGCTGGCGGCGAAAACCCTGCGCGCCGCCCTGAACCTGCACTTGCCGCCGTATATGGTGCCGGGCCGCTTCGAGCTGCTGCCGCTGATGCCGCGCCTCACTTCGGGCAAGATCGACCGGAAAGCCCTGAAGGCCATGCCCCTGTCCGCGCCGCCCGCTGGCGAGGCGGGAGAATCGGACGTGCCGGAAACGCCGGCCGAAGCGGCCCTGTTCGCGGCCCTGGCCAAGCTGTTCCCCGGCCAGGCGATACGGCGCCAGTTTGACTTCTTCAGCGACCTTGGCGGCCACTCCTTCCTGGCCGCGCGCCTGGCGTCCGCCCTGCGCGCCGATCCGGCCTACGCCCACATGACGGTGCGCGACATTTACCAGAACCGGCAGATCGGCAAGATCGCCGCCGTGCTGGGGGAAGCACCGGCGCTGGCCACGCCGGAAGCGCAGTGGACGCCGCCATCCACCCTGAAGCGCTGGATCTGCGGCGCGGCCCAGGCGGCCGCCGTGCCGGGTCTGGTCACCCTGCGCATGGCGCAGTGGATGGCGCCCTTCTTTACGTATCACTTCTTCACGGGCGACACGGGAGATACCGTTCCGCGCGCCATCGCCGCCTCCATCGGCGTGTTTTTGCTCGCGACCCTGGCCGAATTTGCCATCGCGATCGCCGGCAAGTGGCTGATCGCCGGGCGTTTGAAGCCCGGCAGCTATCCGCTGTGGGGTGTCACCTATTACCGCTGGTGGCTGGCCGACCGCCTGGTCGAATCTGCGCCCGCCTACCTGCTCAGCGGCTCGTCGCTGAACAGCTGGTGGCTGCGCGCGCTCGGCGCCAAGGTGGGCAAGGAAGTGGTGATCGGCTCGATGACCCTGCGCGCGCCCGACCTGCTGTCCATCGGCGACAACGTCAGCGTGGGCAATGCCGTCAACTTTGAAAATGCCCGGGTCGAGCGGGGCCGCTTGCTGCTGGGCCGGATCGGCATTGGCGACGATGCCTGCATCAGCTCTTACGCGATTTTGGAAGGCAACACCAGCGTGGGCGCCTTCGGCCACCTGGAAGGTCAATCGGCGCTGGCCGACGGCGCCTCGGTGCCCGATGGCAGGGTCTGGACGGGTTCGCCCGCGCGCGACATCGGCCCCTACGATCCGGCCAGCCAGCCGCCGCGCCCCGCCGTCTCGCGCCTGCGCCTGACGGGCGAAACCCTGTTCTTCTGCTTCGGCATGGTCTTGATCGCCGTGCTGTTCTTCATGCCCGTCTTCCCCAGCTTCGTGCTGATCGACTGGTTCGACGAGCGCGAAATGATGCCGTGGCTGCAGGGCCGCGACGTGACGACCCAGCTGGCCCGCTACTTCCTGCTGGCCTTCCCCGCCAGCGCCGTGCTGATCGTGCTGACCGCCCTGCTGTCGGCCGCCATCCGCTGGGGTGCGCTGCCGCGCCTGAAGCCGGGCAGCTCGCCCGTGCACAGCAATATCTATTGCGCCAAGTGGCTGGTCAGCCATATCCAGGAATCGAGCCTGAACGTCCTGCACGGCATTTACGCCACCGTGTACGCGCCGTACTGGTACCGCCTGCTGGGCGCCAAGGTGGGCAAGGGCGCCGAGATTTCCACGGCGCTGGGCGTGGTGCCCGACATGCTGACCCTGGGCGACGACACCTTCATCGCCGACGCCGTCATGCTGGGCGACGAGCAGATCGACGGCGGCTGGATGACCATGCGCCCCACCGTCGTCTCGCACCGCAGCTTTGTCGGCAACGGCAGCTACATCCCGGATGGCACCGTGCTGCCCGAACACGTGCTGATCGGCGTGCACACGCATGCGCCGCGCAATGAACAGATGCATAGCGGCGACACGTGGCTGGGCTCCCCGCCCATGCACCTGCCCGCGCGCGAACAGGTCAGCGGCTTCGCCGAGCACCTGACGTTCAAGCCATCGCTGCTGCGCCGCCTGGGCCGCAGCCTGATCGAGGCGTTCCGTATCGTCGCGCCGCACGCGGTGGTGATCGCCGTCGGCTACACGCTGGTGCTGGACGTGATGCCGATCGCGGGCGCCGGGCGCTGGGGCGAAGTGGTGGGCGACCTGGCCATCGCCGGCCTAGCCTACGGCATCGGCAATTTCCTCGTGGTGGTGCTGTCCAAATGGCTGCTGCTGGGACGCTACCGCAAGCATGCGGCGCCCATGTGGACGCCGTTCGTCTGGGTTTCCGAAGGCGTGACCAACCTGTACGAGGGCATCGCCGTGCCGAATTTCATGCGCTACCTGCGCGGCACGCCGTGGCTGCCGCTGGCCTTCCGCCTGTTCGGCTGCAAGATCGGCCGCGGCGTCTACATGGACACGACCGACATCACGGAATTCGACTGCGTGCACATCGGCGATTACAGCGAATTGAACGCCCTCACCTGCCCGCAGACGCATCTGTTCGAAGACCGCGTGATGAAGATCGACCACGTGGAGATCGGCCAGCGCGTCTACCTGGGTCCGCGCAGCTCCGTGCTGTACAGTGCCAAGGTGGGCGACAACGCGCGCCTGGGACCGCTGACCCTGGTGATGAAGGGCGAGCACATCCCCGCCGGCAGCAACTGGGCCGGCTGCCCGGCCGCGCCGCTGCGCAGCTGATGAATGCTACCGTGCTCTGGTCAGGGGACGGCGTGCTGGTGATCGGCATCGCCGCCGTGCTGGCGCGTACCGAGGCCCGCCTGCGCATCCGCGCCGCCGTGCGCGAGGCGGTGGCGGATTGGATGAAGTTAAGCATTGAGGCGATTGCGGTGGAGTCGACGCCGGGCCAACCGCCCCGCTTGCTGCTGGCAGGCGGCGCGGCGGGCCTCTCGTTCAGCCATGACGAGGGACTGTCGCTGGCCGCCATCCATCTGCATGGCGCCGTCGGCATCGACGTGATGCGCGTGCAGGCTATTGCCGACTGGTTCACGCTGGCGCGCGATTACCTGGGGCCGCAGGTGGCCGATGCACTGGCCGCCTGCCCTGCCGATCAGCGCCCCTTGGCCCTGGCGCAGGCATGGACGGCGCGCGAGGCGGCGCTCAAGTGCGCGGGCTTGCCGCTGGCGGAATGGAACGGAGCAGCGCCAGCTTGCCGCCTGCAAGCCTTGCGCTTGGCGGCTCCGTATGTGGCGACCCTGGCATACTAGTCTTCCTTGCCCTCGGCCGCCCCGCCGATCTGGACGAAAATCAGTTTTACGATAATACTGACGAGCAGTCCCAACACCCCGATCAATTCCAGCATGGCCTTTCCTTTGCAGTGACAGCGGACCAGGCCACTGTAACGCGAACGCGGGGGCCGGGCCAATATCAAATCAGGCAGTCTCCGATCTCGAAAAGGCATACGATTGATTTCCATCAGACAGTTCCGCTACTTTGTCGAAGTCGTCGATGCGGGCAGCTACTCGCGCGCGGCGGAAAAGCTGTACATCGCGCAATCGGCCCTGAGCCGGCAGATCAAGGAGCTTGAGGGCGAGGTGCAGGCCCTGCTGCTGACGCGCGACGCGCGCCATATCGAACTGACGCCCGCCGGACAGCTATTCTACGAGCGGGGCAGGCGCATCCTCGACGACATCGAGGAAACCGTGCGCCAGACCCGCCACGTGGGACAAGGCGCGCAAGGCATCATCCGCCTGCTGCATTCGAGTTCCGTCACCCTCACGCCCGCCATCGGCGCCGTGCTGAACCGGCTGCTGGCGCGGTTCCCCGGCGTTACGCTCGACGTCTCCAAGGGTTCGTCGGAAAACCAGGCGGCCGACATCGAGGAAGGCCGCGCCGACCTGGGCCTGGTGCGCCTGCCCACCCTGCGCAAGCACGCCAACATCGTCGTGCGCGAACTGTACGCGGAAAAGCTGGTGGTGGCCGTGTCATCGGCTTCGCCGCTGGCCGCGCTGGAGCGCACGACCATCGCCGCCCTGCGCGACGAAGCCTTCGTCTCGATCCCGCACAAGGACCGCGGCGGCCTCAGTTACCTGGTGGCGGGCCTGTGCCTGGCGCAGGGCTTCTTTCCGAAAGCGGCGCGCGCCCTATCGCGCAAGACCTCGCAACTGAACCTGATCGAGGCCAACATGGGCATCGCCATCGTCCCGGACAGCATGCGCCTAGCGGCGCCGCCCGGCGTGCGTTTCATCGCGCTGCCGGACGAGGAATCGCATTCCGTCGTGGGATTGATCTCGCCGCGCGCGGCCAGCGGCATGGTGGCCGCGTTTACGGAAGCGTTCGTGCGCGAGATGGCCAAACTCCCGGCCGGCTAGCCTTCCGCATACAGCGCCGCATCCGCGTCGCGCACGGCCGCCATCAGCAGGGCCAGCTTCATGACGTCGAGCTTGCCATCCGTGCGCACGCGCGAGCACAGGTCGATGCCGTAGGGACGCACCTGGCGCAGCGCCTCCATCACGTTGGCGGCGTCCAGCCCGCCGGCCAGGAAGACGGGACGGGGGCTGGCGCGCACGAAGCGGGCACTGATGCTCCAGTCGTGCGTGCGGCCCGTGCCGCCCAGTTCCGGCACCGGCGCGCCGGGGCGGCCCGAGTCGAGCAAAAACGCGTGCACATGGGGCGCGTAGGCGGGGATCAGGTCCAGCGCCTGCGGCCCCTCCACGTGGATCACCTGCACGCGCCGCACGTGCGGCAGCTGCCGCGCCAGCTGCGCCACTTCGCCGGGGTCGATATGGCCGACGATCTGCACGGTGGACGGCTGCGTGGCGTGCACGTGTTCGGCGATGCGCTGCGCCGTCGTCTCGGACGTCAGCAGGAAGGTGGCCACGGGCGGCGGCGTCCAGGCGGCGATCTGCGCGATGCGCGCGTCGGGAATCGGACCGGGGCCCGATGGCATGGCCCCCACCAGGCCCAGCGCGTCGGCGCCGGCGGCAATGGCCAGTTGCGCTTCGTCGATGGAAGCGATGCAGCAGATCTTGATACGGGTTCTCATGGCCTTGCGTGCTCAATTGGGATGATCAACATTACAACACAGGGCGGCGCGCGCGCCAAGACACGCGGTCAAGGCCGCGCGCGATTGTGTGCCAGAATGGGGGCCTACCCACATCCCGAGGAACCCATGGCCGACTACAAGAACCCCAGCTACGTGGCCCGCTCCATGCACCCGCGTTTCGATGAACTGACCTCGCCGGGCGAAGCCGTGCCGTATTCGGGCATCTACCGCTGCGACGGCTGCGCGCACGAGATCGTGTCGACGGAAGGCCACGTCATGCCGCCGCAAAACCACCACCAGCACAGCAGCGAGCAGGGGCCGATACGCTGGCGCCTGATCGTCAGCCCGCGCTGATTGACAGGCGCCAGGTGGCGGACGATACTTGATTCATCCGGAATCGCCATTGGAACGCCACTGGAACACCAGCATGCGCATCGTCGACTTTGAAGTCCGCAAGGAGTGTCCGCCGCAGCTGTGCGACTGCGAGCGCGAGCGCCTGCTCGACGATCCGCAGGCGGACCTTGCCATCCTGCGCCTGAACCTGACGGAGGAAAAGCGCCTGCTGGCGCACATCGAAGGCATCGCCACCCATGCGCAGCTGAAAAAACTGCAGCTGCTGTTGAAGCGCAACCTGGGCGTGGAATTGCAGATCGCGCCGGGCGGCGGCGAAGTGCGCACCGTGCGCGGCTTCCAGATCCGCCTGCTGGAGCGGCCCGGCCTGTGCCGCAAGACGCGCGCCGCCATTCCGGCCGCCGTGCGCCGCTGCCTGGCCGCGCATCCCGAGATCGCGTTTGCGATCTTGAATGACAACGATTTGCTCGGTGGTGTCTAGACGCCGGCGCGGATGGGAATGATCTTGCCCTGTTTGCCCTTTGCTTCACGCGCCCTTAACTGCCCGCAACCGCCCTCCACGTCCTGCCCGGCCGAATCGCGCAATTTGGTCAGCACGCCGCGCGCGTGCAGGGCGGCGGCAATGGCGCGCGCCTTTTCCCAGCTGGGACGCTGGAACGGCAGGTCGTCGATGGTGTTATACGGGATCATGTTCAGCACCGCATATTTCCCCTGCAAGAGCGCGACGATGCCATCCATCTCGTCCTCGCCATCGTTGACGCCTTCCATCAGGGTCCACTGGTACTGCACGGGGTAGCCGGTCAGGCGCGCATACGACTCGCCGAAGTCCACCAGTTCCTGCGGGGTGAGCCTGGGCGCGCGCGGCAGCAGCTGTTCGCGCAGCGCCGGCTTGGTCGTGTGCAGGGACAGGGCCAGCGCCGGCTTGACCCTTCCCTGCGGCAGGCGCTCGAAGGCGCGCGGGTCGCCCACGGTGGAAAACACGAGGTTCTTGTGGCCGATATTGCCCTCAATGCCCAGCAGCTCGATCGCTTCCATCACATTGTTCAGGTTATGCGCCGGCTCGCCCATGCCCATGAAGACGACTTTTTTCACGGGACGCAAGCTGCGCGCCAGCACCACCTGGGCGACGATCTCGCCGCTGGTGACTTGCCGGATCAAGCCGTCGCGGCCCGTCATGCAGAACTGGCAGCCGACGGCGCAACCGACCTGGCTGGACACGCACAGGCCGTCGCGCGGCAGCAGCACGCTTTCCACCGTCTGGCCGTCATGCAGTCCCACCAGCAGGCGCGCGGAACCGTCGGCGCCCGGATGGGTGCTGAGCAGTTTCAGCATGCCCTGCAATTCAAGGTCGAGCGCCGGCAAGGCCTCGCGCACGGGCAGCGGCAGGAAGTCTTCGGCGCGGCGCCGGCCCTGGTCGTGCGGCTGCGCCTGTATCCAGTCGCGCAGCACGCGCTGTTCGTGCAGGGGCTTGGCGCCCAAGGCGCGCAGGCGCTGGCGGAGATGATCGATTTGCATGGCGTCGGAATAAAAAACGGCGCGCCGGCAGGAATGCGAGGCGCGCCGCGGATGGCAAGAAAGAGCTTAGACTTTTTTCACGAACTCGGTTTTCAGGCTCATGGAACCGAAACCGTCGATCTTGCAGTCGATATCATGGTCGCTGTCGACCAGGCGGATGTTCTTGACCTTGGTGCCCATCTTGACGACACCGCCGCCGCCCTTCAATTTCAAGTCCTTGATGACGCTGACCGTGTCGCCGTCCTGCAGGATATTGCCGGCCGCATCGCGGTACACGCGGGCGCCCTCTTCCGCCGCCTCGCCAGCCGTGGCCGACCATTCATGCGCGCATTCAGGGCAGATCAACTGACTGCCGTCTTCGTACGTGAATTCGGATTTGCATTGCGGGCATGGTGGTAATGTGCTCATTGTCTTCTCTGTCTGGTGAACAGCGCGTGCTGTAAAAGCCGACATTATACTGCCTACGCCCCGCATCAGCTTGCTTTTTTCACCATCCTTATCAAGGACGGCGCACGATCTCGATGGTGCTGTGGACGATTTCCTCGTGGATGCCGATGCGCGCGCGCAGCTCGGCGCCAGTCAGCGCGGGATCGCGGCTGACGACGGACAGGGCGCACGAATACAGCTGCTTGCCGACGCGCCACACGTGCAGGTCGACGATGCGCGGCGTGTCGCCGGCGCTTTCCACTTCCACCGCCTCGCGGATTTCCACCACCACGGGGTGGTCCATCTCGCGGTCCAGCAAGACCTTGCCCGTCTCCTGCATCAGCTTTTTCGCCCACAGCGCCACCAGCACGGCGCCCGCGATGCCCATCACGGGATCGAGCCAGCGCCAGCCGTAAGCCCACGCGCCGGCCAGCGCAACGATGGCCAGCAGGGACGTGGCGGCATCGGCCAGCACATGGACGTACGCGGCCTTCATGTTCAGGTCTTCGCCATGCTGGTGGCCGTGGTGGTCATGGTGGTCGTGTCCATGGTGATGATCATGGTGATGGTCGTGGTGGCCGCCGAGGATCAGCGCGCACACGAGGTTGACGGCCAGGCCGAAGGCCGCCACCGCCATCGCCTGCGGATAGCGGATGGGCTGCGGCGAGAACAGGCGTTCGACGGAAGCGGCCACCATCAGCACGGCCACGCCCAGCAGCAAAATGGCGCTGGTGTAGCCGGCCAGCACTTCGATCTTCCACGTGCCGAAGGCGAAGCGCGGGTCGCGCGCATAGCGGCGCGCGGCCGCATACGCAAACGCGGCCAGGCCGATGGCCAGCGCGTGCGAACTCATATGCCAGCCGTCGGCCAGCAGGGCCATGGAGTTGTACCACCAGCCGGCGACGATTTCCAGCACCATGGTGGCCAGGGTGATCCACATGACGATGCGCGCGCGGCGTTCCGCCTTGTCGCTGGCGGCGCCAAAAACGTGTTCATGCTGCCAGGCGGAGAGGTCTTCATCGCGGGTTTGCGTTTGCATGACGATCTCCTTATTTGAGGTAGGTGCGCAGGATGCCGGCGATGTCGTCGGCGCCTCTGGCCCGCTCGTCGGTGGAAATGTCGGGGCTGGCCACGTGCTCGCGCAAGTGCTCTTCGATGACTTCGGCCATCAGGCCGTTGACGGCGCCGCGCACGGCGGCGATCAGCTGCAGCACCTCGCCGCAATCGCGCCCCTCTTCCAGGCCCCGCTCCAGGCCTTCCACCTGTCCCCTGATGCGTTTGATCCTGTTCAGCAGCCTGGTCTTGTTGTGCGCCGTGTGTCCCATGATTCCACTCCGATAAATACTATAGGGGGGTATACTATCAGAGAGAGCCGGGGGACGCGATTTTTTGCAGCTTGCTGGCCAGCGAGGCGTCGGACAATTCGCCCAGGTGGGTATCGACCAGGCGCCCCTGCGCGTCGTAGAACAGGGTGGTGGGCAGGGCCGAGGAGCCGGCCGCCTTGCCCAGCGCCGCCTCGCCGTCGAGCACCACGTTGCGCAGGGTCGCGCCGCTCCTGCCCAGGAAAGCGCTGGCCGCCGCCGCATCCTCGCGCTGGTTCGCATACACGAAGACGATATCGGCGCGCACCTGCTGCGCGGCGGCCAGCACGGGCATCTCGCGCCGGCATGGCGGGCACCAGCTGGCCCACAGGTTGACCACCATGGGCTTGCCGCCGGCCAGCGCCGCCAGGGTCGTCGGCGCGCCATCGAGCCCCTGCAGGGCCACGGCCGGCAAGGCCGTCGGCTTGTCATACGCCAGCCCGATGCCCGCGCCCAGCACGCCCCAGGCCAGCGCGCCGGCCGCCACGCTGACGGCGAGAGGACGGCGCATGGCCGCCATGGCGGGACGCCGGCAGCGCCACGCGGCGATGGCCAGCGCGGCGGCGATGCCGGCCGGCGCCAAGAACCCGCCGTCGCGGATGTTGATGATGGACCAGGGCGCGGCCAGGTACTGTTCCTGCCAGCGCAGGACGAACGCCACGCGCGCCGCCAGCAGCCCGGCGATCAGCATGTCGGACACGAGGGGGCCGGCATCGGGTAGTTGGCGATACCGGCGCAGCCACCACGCCACGCCATAGGCGACAAACAGGGAAACGAACAGCAGGACCAGGCCCGTGGGCAGGGCCAGGGGGCCGATTTGCAGGGACAGCATGGGCGCTTTCTATCACGTCAAGGGACGGACATTGTGGCCCAGGTGGATTAAGCCGGCGTTAAGCGGTGCGAAGGTCAGGTGGCCAGCGCCTCCTTGCGCACGAAATGCATGGCTTGCGGCTGGTCCACCAGCACGCACTGCTTGCCCGTGCGCCTGCAGTGGTCGTGCACGCGCCAGTAGGCATCGTGGCTGACGCAACCCGTCTGGCAAATCACCAGGTCGGCCGCCACCAGGCCCGCTTCCAGTGCCGCCGCATCGTCGGCGCCGTCGTCGCCGCCCGCATGATGGAGGAAGCGCCCGCCGGCCTGCTCGACGGCCTGCTGCGCCATGAGCGCGCCGTCCGCAGCCTGGCTCAAATAGCTGCCCACATACAGCACGGCTTTTTCACGCACGTCGGCCTGCAAGCCTGGCGCGGGCAGCCACCGCAGGCGCAGCAGCTCGCGCATCAAGTCCTGCACGCGCTCGCCGAGCCACTCGACCTTGCGCGCCAGCCGGGCGCGCGTCGGCAAGCCCGGCACGCTGGCCGCCAGTTCGGCCAGCGCGTCGCGCGCCAGCGCCAGCTTCGTCTCGCGGATCACGAGCTGCGCCCGCGCGCGCATCAGTTCCGACTCCAGCTGCGCGATGCGCGCCGCCTGCGCGGCCAGTTGCGCACTGCAGCGCGCCTGCACCCGCCCATATTCGCCCATCAGCACGCGATGCTCGTGCGCGATCGCATCCTCGTTGCCCTGCCTGCTGCCCATCATGTCCTCCTTCACACGCCTGGCGCCATGGCGCCGGTCCATCGCCACCCCTTGCCTCACATTATAAATGAGAATCATTATTATTTGCGTATGTGTGTGCGCGCTGTAGCATCGCGCTTGCCTGCCCTGCGCCAGGACACTCCCATCCCCGACGGCACGCTGCGCGGGACCGGTTTATCCGGCCGGCGCCGGCGCGCCCGCATGCAACTGGCGCCAGAACGGCGCGGCGGGCCAGCGCTGCTCCCAGCCGTAATACTGCTGGCGCTGCGCCAGGTATTGCGCATGGCGCTGCGCCACCGTGTGCGCCACCGCGCCCAGGCTGGCGTGGCCGGCGATGGCGCCAGCGGCCGCCATGCCGTTGGCCAGCGCCTTGACGATGCCTTGCGACGTGACGGGATCGTAGGCGGAGGCGGCGTCGCCGATGGCCAGCCAGCCATCGCCATGCAATTGGTCGAGGCAGTAGGACGGCGCGGGAAAACTCCGTACACCGCCCGCCAGCGGCGCCGCGCCGCGGGCCAGCGCGGCCGTGTTGGGCGCGGCCGCCAGCCCGTCCAGCCAGTGCGCGGCATGCTGCAGGCGCCGCGCCCTGACGGTGGCCGCATCGCTGTAGAACGCCAGCAGCAAGGTGGCGTCGGGCAGATGGGCGCCATACCACCAGCCATGTTCGACCGCTTCCAGGTGCGTGAGGCCGGAACGGGGACCATCGGGCGCGGCGAAGCGCATGGCCAGGCATACCAGCGGCAGCGTTTCCACCTTGCGGCTGCCGCGCTGGCGCGCGAAGACGGCGCGCGTGCCGCTGGCGTCGACCACCAGGTCCGCATGGATGCTGGCCGGGCGCGGGTGCGCGGGATCGCCCAGCCTCAATTCCAGGGTAAAACCGCCGCCTTGCGCCGGGAGCGACGCGGCCAGGCTGGCGCGCAGCAGCACTTCCGCCCCGCGCAGGCGCGCCTGGCGCGCCAGGAAGCCATTGAAACGGGAACGCTCCAGGTGCCAGCCATGGCCCAGCGGATGCAGCAGCGCGTCGTTGTAGCCGCGCTTGTCGCTGCCCCACCAGGAACAGCTGCCATGGCAAGGCGCGTGCGCCTCGGCGAAAAAATCCTGCGCAATGCCCAGCGCCTGGAACAGGCGGTTGGCTTCGGGCGGAATGCTTTCGCCGATGCGAAACGACGCATAATCGCCCGCCTCGATCACGAGCACGTCATGCACGCCATGCTGCGCCAGCGCCAGCGCGCAGGCGCAACCGGCCGGACCGCCGCCGATGATGGCGACCCGGTAGCGCTGCCGCGACGGCCGCCATGCAACCGAGCTTTCATCCATCGCCGGCATCAGCGCTTCGGCTTCGGCCGGTACACCTTGTCGATGGCCGTGTTGCGCCAGTACTCGACCAGGTTGCTTTCATCGCTGTCGAACAGGCTTTCGACTTCCAGGTAGTAATCCTTGCAGACGGCCTTCTCGCCGGCCTTGCGCGCGATCGCCGTGCTTTGCACGACCACGCCGATGCGGTGCCAGTTCAACAGGAACTGCGCGCGGTCCTGGTAGCGGCCCACATGCATGGCGGGGCGGTCGATCTGCGCATTTTCCGGGGTGGTCGACGGCACCTCGTCGGCCCGCGTGCCCTTGCCGCGCACGGAATAGCGTGGCGTCGCCAGTTCGCCGCCATTGGCGACGACGTCGTCATACGTGTACACGGCCACGGGCCGCTGCGCCGGCCAGGAGGAGTACAGCAAGGTATTGTAGCCATTGCCATTGATCGCCGTGGCCGCATCGATCGCCTGCTGGTTATTGAGCACCGTGCCGCCGGGATTCGGATCGGGCAGATGCGTGGCGCACGAGTTGTAATCGGTATGCCACGGCAAGGCCATGAACTTCGACACGTCGCCAGGCTGCACCTCGCCGCCGCGCAGCGGCATATAGCCTGCGTCGAGGAAGGGCTGGTCCCTGACGGCGGTCGCGTAGTCGAGATGCTGTGCATTGATGCGGAACGGGCCGCCAGCGTCGTGGCGCCGCCACGCTTGCCGGTACAGGCCCGGATCGCGCACGATAAAGCCCATCTCGATGCCGGGGCTGTAGCGGCCGCCCAGGCAGTTGAACAAGACCGCGCGGTCGAGCGCTTCGCCCGCGCCCAGCAGGAAATTGCCGCTGTCGGCCACATACTGGCCATGCGCCCACTGGTCCATGAAAAAATACTGGGCACGGGTCAATGTCAGCAGGCTGCTGCCCGCATCGCCCAGCGACAGCGGCATTTGCGGCCGCAGCGGCGGCGCGCCCGTCTGGTCAGGATGGCGGATGAAATTCATGATCGGGTAGGTCAGCCCTTCGGCCTTCATCTTGCCCAATAAATCGTGCTCCTTGATCGCCCTGGGCGGCAGGCTGGTCGTCCAGCGCTGCAGCGACGCGGCGCGCAGAATGGGCTGGACATCGGTGCTGAAATTGCTCCGGTAGTTCGTCTGGTAGCGGCCATCCGCATACACGGCGGGCCGCAGCGCCATCTTTTCCAGCCAGGTGCAATACAGGTCGTCCCACAGCGACACGACGTTCGCCGTTTGCGGCGCGTACGACGGGTCGCTCGACACCACCCAGGCGCCGCCCTCGACGGCGCGCGCCGTGCCGTCGGCGAACAGCAGCGTGGCCGTGACGGGGCCATCGGCCACGTCATCGAACCAGTTGTCGTTGTTGACATTGTCGTGCAGGACGGCGGCGGCCGAATGATTGCCTTGCGCGTCGAAGCCGCAGGCCTTGCCATAGCCGCCCAGCACCAGCAGGCGGCCATTCTTTTCCGTGGTGATGGCGCCCAGCGACGCGATGATGGCGCCGGGGTCCTGCGCCGGCGCGCCAGGCTGCCCGCCGCGCGGGAACGACACGGGATAGTCGGGCAGGCCGCGCACGGCGCCGCTGGCCGCGTCCACGCACGACGGCGGCGTGGCGGCGTCGAACCGCTGCACCGACTGGCGCGCGGCTTGCACGGTGCGCGGTCCGGGGTCGATGACCAGCAGCTTCAGGCGCAGCGGGTCGGCCGGCGTGCCGAAGTGCGGCGAGCCTGGCTCGCCGAAGGCCCGATTGCGCAGGGCTGGCGCGCGCGCGTTGTCGAACGGCGCCACGCCTTCCCCGCCCTCCCAGCTATTGGCTTTCTTGTTCGCCAGATGCACGGTCCAGACGATGTCCTTGACGATCTTGCCGTCGACCATGCTGCCGATGGCCACTTCGGCCGCCGCGCCCCGCCGGCCCAGCGGATAGCTTTCCACGCCGTCCGCCGCGTCGAAGGCGTACTGGTAAATCCGGAAGCGGGCCGCCTGCCGCTTGAGCTTTCCGCCGGCGTCGCGCAGCTCGTTGCTGGCGATGGTCGTGTCCTCGGTGCCGGGCCGGATCGGCAAGCCGCCCGTGCCATCCTGGCCATCGAGCGGCATGCCGGCCAGGCTTTCCGGACCCAGATAATATTCTTCGCTGTTGCCGACGCGGGCGATGCCGATGGCCGGGTGAATTCTCAAACCTGTGTATGCCATGCTGAACTCCTGATCATCAAGGGTGTCTGTACCGGTTGGCCAAGGCGTCACGGCGGCATGCCGTCCCTGACCCACTGGTCGAAGATGTCGATGCCCTCCTGCGGCATCGGGCCGTCGGGCGGCATCGGGTGCGGCGCGGACATGACATACTCGCCCTCCCGCCCTCCCGGTGCGCGCAGGCGGTGCCCGGCGTCCACCAGCCATTTGGCGTTGCGGCTGTCATAGTCGTAACCGTGGATGGCCACCTGGATCTGCCAGGCGAACGCCTTCACGCTCGCATAGTCGTTCAGATACAGGCGCTGCACGCCCGTCGACGCGGGGTTCGCCAGCTTGACCTTGTTCATGTCGGCCACATAGCGGGAAAACAGGCCCTGCACGTCGCGCTTGAAGCTGGTCCGTTCACTCATGGCTTGCTCTCCTCATACGTGGGTGCGGCTGGTTTGCGGCGGTCGACGACCTGGATCACGGGCGTGGAAAAATCGCCTTGCCGGATCAGGCCGCGCCCCTTGTCATTCGTGGTGATGGCGGCCGTGATGCGCCATGCCTGCCCGCGCTTCTTGGGGACCAGGCTGTCGACGATGCCGGTGATATCCGTTTCGATGACATACTTGTCATGCTGGTGGGCGCCGGACAAGGCCCAGTGGCTGCTGCTGGTGACCAGATAACGGTCGCGGAACGCCTTGTCACCGATGCGCGCCGTCACCTTGGCCGGATACAGGTAGATATCGGCCTGAAAACTGTAGTCTTCATCGGCATGCGCGCGGTCCAGCACCATGTTCGCCCGCTTGTCGCCGGCCACCTGCCGCGCCGGGATCTGGTAGGTGCCGGTGACGGCGAGGTCGGGCGTGGCGACCGCGCCATCGGCCGCATCGTCGCTGAGCAGGGCGGCGAACAGGCTTTTCTGGTTGTCGCCGAACACGAAGCCCGCCTGCTGGTGCCGGTCGATCAAGGCCTGGATGTCCTTCTTGCGGGCAAACTCGCCGCCATAGCGCGGCTGGAAGCCATAGCCCTGACGGATGGTGTCGAAGTACAGATCCGCCCGGCCCATGTTGGCCGCGTAGTCGCCCGAATCGTCGCGCTGATCGTCGCCGCTGCCGGCGCTCCAGCCGACGGGCCGGGGCAGGCTGGCGTCCTGCTCGCTGCGCATGTACGCCGTGCGCCCGCTGCCGCGTATGCTCGCATCGCCATGCTCGTCCAGCCACTTCTCGAAACTGTAATCGAGGAAATTATGGAAGGCGTAGAACAGCGGATCGAGGCCGGCCGTGACGTTGTCGCCCATATTGCCGCCCATGTAGGTGGCGTGCATGTGATTGTGGATCTTCGTCTCCAGGTTGCCGCCGCCCAGGCTGCCGTATTCGTCGCCGCCGAAATCGGCCCAGTCCATGTAGTAGATCTGGTAGGCCAGCAAGTTGGGCGAGGCCGTGGCCAGCGAGCTGTCGAGCCCCTCCCTCTTGCGCGTGGCATCGTACAGCGGCGAATCGACGTCTTCGAAGGCCTTCGGATAGCGCACGCCGGAAGGCTTGCGGGTGAAGTTCCAGTACGGCAGCGCGACGTCGCGCGTGCTGGGCCCCCGTTCGCCGTTCGGGTCGGCTGCCTGCAGGGCTTGCTCATAAAAATACAGCTGCGCCCGGTGCCATTGCAGGAAGGTGTTCTTCTGGTGCTCGCATTCGCCCGGGAATTCCTCGTGGGCATTGTCCTCGGTCGCCACCTTGTCGAGAAAATAGGCAATGTCGCAGCTGTTGCGCGTCGGATCGCCCAGCAGCTGTTTCAGCCTGTCGCCGGGCAAGGCCGCCTGGCGGTCATTGAAGACGTCGACGGAGGTGCAGTTATGCACCCACGCTTGCCACAGGAAGCCGCGCCGGTCGTACACGTTTTCCTGGCTCTTGCGTTTCATCTCGCTCACCGCATGCTTGAAGGCGTCAAGCTCGGCCGGGGTCAGCTCATCGATGTTCTTGCGGTAGCGCACGACGCGCGCGCCGCCCTGCTCCGCCTGGGCCAGCCATTCCGGGCGACACGATACGGCGGCCTGCGCTTGCGCCTCGATGCAAACGCCTGCGCACGCCAGGCCAGCCAGCAGGGAAAAGGTCAAGGTTTTCATGCGTAACATGGATCGTTGCTCCAAAGGCAGATTGAGGAAGACGGGAGCGCGGCCAGGCGCGCTCGCGCCAGGAACGGTCAGTGTCCGTGTCCCCCGATGTCGCCGCCACCCTTGCCATCCGGCAGCACCACCTTGACGTTCTGCATCATGCCCTGATCTTCATGCTCGAGGATATGGCAATGCAGCACGTACTCGCCGATGTAGCGCTGATAACGCGTGGCAATCTCGATCTTGTGGTTGGCCATCACCAGCAAGGTGTCTTTCCAGGTGCCGATCACGTCCTGGTATTGCTGATCCACCTTGCCGCCGTCGGTCCGGACGACACTGACGACCTGAAAGGGATTGACGTGGATATGGAAGGGATGGCTACCCCTCTTGGACGCCAGCTCCCACATCTGCTCGGTGCCCAGCACCAGCGTGCGGTCGATGCGGTGCGGATCATAGATATATTTTTCCTGCGGCTTCTCTGCGTCCAGAGGCTTGCTTTCCACCATGAAACCAAGCTTGTCGCCGACCATGCCGATATTGAACGTCGCATACTCCTTCGTCTTGCCCCGCAAGACTTGCTGCTCCGCCGCCGTGAACGCCTTGTGCGGGACAAACTTGCTGAGCTTGAGGCCATTCTCCAGGTCATTGAGGATCGTGCTCCTGACGCTGTCGGGCAACTGCGCGCCGGGCAGGCGCTTGACGGCGTTGCGCAACTCGGCCAGCAGGAAGTCGCGCGGCGACTCGCCCGCCCTGGCGCGTGCGGCTGCCTTGGCGTTGGTCTTGGCGGCGATCACGCCGATCAGGCGCGTGTTGTTGACGTCATGCATCGTCGTCATGTTATTGACGTTGGTTTCCGCATACACGCAATACGCGCCGGCCTTCGGCAGCGAAAACAGGATGTCGCTGCGGTAGCCCGGCTGCAGGTAGTTGAGGGTCTTGGGGATGATCCTGTCGTGCGTCAAGCCGTCGCCGGCCACCTCGAATTGCGTGACATCGTCGCCGTCGCACAAATCCATCACGTCCTTGTCCTGGTTGGCCACGCCGAGCGCCTGGAACAGCTTTTGCGGATCGTTGGCGCGGCGGATGCGCAACACGACGGACGCCTGGAAGCCCGTATCGATCAGGCGCCAGCGGTACAGGCGCTGCGTGGCCATGTTCAGCACCGGCTGCACCTTGCCGTTGACGGAGGTATACCGGCCCGACATCAGCCAGGCATCCGGATCCTTGACCTGATCGAAATCCTCGAGCACGCCCACGGCATCCTGCTCGCACGGCTTCGCTGGCGCCAGGCTGTTGCTGGGGCAGTCATACGGGATTTGCTGCAGCAGCATCACTTCGCCGGCGCTGCCGCTGCCATCGTCGGGCTGGAACGGTTTCAGCATCACGTCGAGGTCGCCATTCGCCGTGGCCGTCGGATAACGGTCGCCTTCCACCACCAGCGCGCCGGCCATGCCGCTGGCGACCTGCATCGCCGTCGCGCCATGCTGGTGGGGGTGATACCAGAACGTGCCGGCCGGGTGGTCGATGGGAATATTGTATTCATACTCGAAATCCACCTCGGGCTTGATCGAGATCAGCACGTTGTCGCTATTGCCCGAGGGCGAGACCCACAGGCCGTGCGAGTGCAGATTGGTGTCGTTGAAGCAGCCGCGCGGACGCGGCGCATTCGTATCGCTCGTCGCGCACTGCCCGGCCGGCAGCGCCGGCAACTGGTTATGCAGCTTGAAGCGCACGGTCTGTCCCGGCGCCATCACCACGGTGGGCGCCATGAAGGTGGCCGCATGCTCGTCGCGCCCATCGAGCGCCAGGCCGTCCGTCTGCTGGTAGGAACGCAGGTACACCTTGTCATGCTTGGCCGTGGTGGGGTTATAGATGCTGCCGTTGGCGTAGCGGATGTACAGGTCGTACGACTTTTCGTACTCGTCGCGCTTGCTTGCCGCGCGGTTGGCGGGCCTGGCGCGCGCCTTCAGTTTCGGCGGCTCCTGCAGCAGGCGCAGCTCGAGTTTGGGCACAGACTTCAGGTTCAGGTCGAGATTCAGGTTGGCCGTGGTTTCCGCGGCGAAGGCGGCGCCGCAGGCGAACGGCATGGCGGCCAGGCACAGCGACACGTAGCTGCGGGGAAGGCGATTGGACATGACAACTCCTCGATTGGACTCGGCAATGGAAGCATGGCTGGGCATGCGTATTTTTTTTAGTAGCATTGCCATTATCCATAATGACAAAGAGTCAATTCTCACACTAAGTCACTTGTTGTTTTTTGAATTTGGGATGAGGTGGAAGGGGAGCTGGCCGCCAGTGCCTGAGATGAGGGGACGGCGTTGGCCGCTGCGCGGCCAACGGCCCGCGCGCAGCGCGGTGGTTGGGCGATTCGGAGAGGGCTGGGCCGGCACGGCCCAGCCCTTCGAATCCCACCGTTCCGTCCAGACAAATAAAAAAGCCTCCCGCAGGGGAGGCTTTTTTATTTTATTCTGGCGGAGACGGTGTCCGCCTAATTGGCGTCCGGCAAATTCCGCTTAATGCCTCTACGCCCTTGAATTCATACATTTTTTCTGCCAATTAGTCCGCTTGGCGTCGCTTGAGTACGGTAAAATCCGCGTTTGATATGTGGGTAGAAATGGGGGTAGGCGATGGCGCGCACGGTCGAAAAATTGACAGCATTGGCGGTAAGCAAGGCAAAAACACCGGGCTATTTTGGCGACGGCGCCGGCCTGTACCTGCAGGTGTCGAAGACTGGCACGAAGAGCTGGATCTTCCGGTACACGCGGGAGCGCAAGCAGCGCGAGATGGGCCTTGGCGCCGTGCACACTGTAACCCTGGCCGAGGCGCGTGGCAAGGCGCGGGATTGCCGGGCACTGCTGCTGGAAGGGAAAGACCCCCTGGAAACGCGTGCTGCCGACAAGCTGACCGATGCGCTGGATCGCGCTCGGGCAATCACGTTCAACCAATGCGCCAGCGCCTACATCGCCGCGCACCGTGGCAGCTGGAAAAACGTCAAGCACGCGGAGCAGTGGGAAAACACGCTCGCGACCTACGCCGCGCCCTTTATCGGAGACTTGCCCGTGGCCGCCGTCGACACCGGCCTGGTCGTCAAGGTGCTGAGGCGATCGTGCTGCTCAAGCAGATGCCACGCGTGGAGAAGTATGTTTTCCCAGGAAACAAAAAGGCCACGCCGCTATCCGATATGAGCCTAACGGCCGTGCTGCGTAGGATGGGTCGGCACGATATCACTGTGCACGGCTTCCGGTCGACGTTCCGCGACTGGTGCTCGGAATCAGTTGCAAACTCTTTCCCGCGCGAGGTTTGTGAGCATGCGCTGGCGCACAGCTTGCCGGATAAGGTCGAGGCAGCGTATCGCCGGGGCGACCTGCTGGAGAAACGCATCCTGCTGATGCAGGTGTGGGCGAACTACTGCAACTCCGTCCCGGTCGTCGCCAGCGTGACAGCCATCCACGGGGCAGCAGTGTAGGCTTGGCGAACCTTCAAACAGGCCGGATGAACCCTATCGCAGCATGCACGCCTCGCTCTTCGTCAGCTCGCGTTCTTTCACGTCGATGCCGACCAGCCACCCGCCGCGCTGCAGCTGCTCCGGACAGCTCTCGAAACTCGAGCGCAACTGCAGGCCGCCCAGTTCGAACGACTCTTCCGACATCCAATCGATGTAACAGTCGATCAGGCGGCCCTCCGGAAATGTTGAAATCTGATGGCCTCGCAGCTCAGCGCACGTGGCGTGGCGCTGAAGCACATTTGAGTAATCGTCAGCCACCGCCAGCACCCCGCGCGAGCCACCGCTCTCACGTGCAAGTTTTTTCGGTAGCGCCACTCCGGATCGATACAGTTCCCTGGCGCGGAATCCGATAGCGTTTTCCGGTACGAAAAGTTTGCATACCCAGGTCTGGGCGACCTCGCGGGGGCGGCCAGACTCATCCCTCGTTGCCTCAATGCCGCTGAGCACCATATTCCATCCTTGAACCCGCACCAGTTTGGGCTTGGCCAACTGCGCCAGAATGCGCGGCGCACCAATCATCTGCAGGCGTGCAACTTTTGAAGGACGCCGATTCCCCTCCAGCGTTACGTCGACCACCAACAGTTCGAGCAGTATGGCGCCTTCTACTACCGGCGCAGGAGCTGCCAACACTGCCCCATCCTCTCGACGCCTTGATGCCCAAACCTTTATCATCCATCCCAAATATACTGTACAAAAACACAGTATATTGCCAAGCTTACGAAACCAGAAGGCAAAATTTGTAACTAGAAGAGCCCGTCCTGCTCCGCTGGTGCGGCCGGCGCAGGTGCTTTCGAACGGGATCGCGGTTGCATGGGGTCGGGCTGCGCGACAAGCAGCTCCGCCGGATACTGCCGATAAACGTCCTCTTCCGAAACGAGCGAGCCGTCCAGCCAGCCTTTGTACTGGTCTGGGTCGAAGATCATCACCATGCGCTTTTCGTCGTCGGGCTTGTGAAAGCGCTGCATCAGCGGGAACCAATCGGCGTTGATCGTCAGCATCGCAAATGACAATAGCTGATCGGCTGGGCGATACTCTCAAATGCCGGCATTGGCCATCAGACCGCCATAGGCACGCTCGATGCGCCAGCGCACGGGCTTGCCGGTTTCGTAGTTGGGTTCGAGGAAGTTGGCTACCAGAATGATGCAGAACTGCTTGCGCTTCCAGGCGTTGCGAAAGGACGGCTAGCTGGCCACCATTTCGGTGCGGGAATTGCAATTCTGACGGGCCAGCTTTTGGTCAGCCCAATGCGGCACCATGCCAAACATGACTGGGATGATTTCCAGCTGACCAGGCGACTCACGCAAGCCGCGCATAATGGGTACAATGCAGGCGGGCCATGCTTTGCGCGGCAAATCGAGTTGGATCGACCGAAAACTGAAACGGCCTTCGATCTGCTCTTTGCGACTGGAAATGTTGTCTACAGACATTGATTCATAACAATACGAAGCTATTTATTCGTTAGTCCAACTGCACGCAATCCTTCAAGGAAGCGATCAATTCTCCCCTCTTTCGGCCATCCCGCAAATGAATCCACCAATACACCATTATTAAAAAAGTAAAAATTTGGTGTTTCCCAAGAGGGAAGCTGCGGCCAGTCATCAGCACGGTAAACAATAGAAAGTGGTGTTTCTGGATGTAGCTTATTCCAATTCCTAAGTGCAGAAATATTATTCGACCTATCTTGCGGGGCTATCCAACGAATTTTTCCAGAATTTTTTTCGGCTACCCCCCCGTCTCCCATGATTACCCTCATTGCATTCATAGAAAAATGGCAAAATGGCGATCCAACGATTACCACAAATCCACCAGAAGGAAAAATAAACTCTTTTCTAAGAAGATTTTTACCATCCGAAGTCAACTCCATAATTGTAGGTGCCTTAAAATTTCCGGCATCGATCAATACTGGAATTTCCTGCAATATTTTAGGGTGATTAGACTTATAGTCAATAGCCTCATCAAAAAGTCGCGCAGCTACGATTTCACTCAAAACAACTGCCTCATCATTGGAAGATAGACTTCCCCTTCTTTCTAGTTCATATGAAACAGAAATGAACTTTCGAACCAGTTCAACTTGATTCGTATGATGCGTCATCAAATTCAGAATGCTAAAAATCTCGGAAATTTCCGAATCAGTCACCCCCCCCAACAAGTCAGGCAATGTTTTTGGCCATGAAAGGTTGTTGTATAAGATTAATAGTTGAGCATTAAACTCATAATCCACAAGATCCTGACGCTTAATTTTTTCTTTAGCATCAAGAAAAATATTATTTTGATATGAAATTTCTGAACTTTTGCTATGAACGAAATCTAACTTACCTAAAATTGCGACCGCCAAAAGTACCTTCAGAAGCGTATTAAAAAAATTCATTTTCATTTGGCGATCGCAAATAATTAGCAGTTACCTGTACAAATATCGGTTGTTGAGCGCGAACAGGTTGCACGAGCGGAACATTTGAAATCCATGTAGTCCGTTTCCAAATCATTGCCAGGAGTGGGAGTGATAGTACCAGGACCGAATCCTTGTGCTTCAACTTGTCCTTGAGGACGGGCCATGCTCATGATTGTCTGATCAGAGATACTGCGCACTTTTGGTCGAACAATGGAGGCAACATGTTGAATGCCGAACAATGCCAAAATTTGATAGGCCTCTGTGGCAGTTATTTCACGAAATGACTCATATGAAAATCCAGTCACCCCACGCTCATTCCAAGTAAGACTGTGCAAAAACCTCTCCCGTGCATTAGGAGGAAGCTTATTAAGTGGACTATGCCGTCCTTCGGTCATTTCAAGGTAAGCTCTCAGATCTTGTGATGTCTTTATCGGCGCAGCCAAAAATGCAAGCTCACGCGTAGACGATGGTACAGAAACGCTCGCCGGAAGAGAATCATCAGCATTTGACACTGAGATAAATGCAAAAAAAGATAGCAGCACAAAAGACAAAATAAGTCTAATTTTCATAATCTTCCTTCTAGAAATTTATAGACAACAAGAGAAAAAATAATTTCACATCGATTGTTCAAAAAATATTACATGCATTAGTACGGTATAACGTTTACAGGAAGATGTCAACATTGCCATGTTAAATAAAATGCCACCATTACTCAAAAAAATAAAATTACCAAAAATGCATTTCACCTTACTTGGAACCCGTGTTGACAACCCACATTGACACCAAGATTTTGATCCACTCCTCAGCCACACTCCTATGAAAAAGAAAATTTCTGCTCGAATTTAACTGCATGGCTCATCGGCAGTTCTTGTACCTTTTAGAACAGCCCGACCGGTTCCGCATCTCTATCCCAACTATAAATAATCAACTCCTTGCGCTCCACCGACTTACCACCGCCGCCTACGTTGTACTGAATGCCGGTTGTATCCATCTGGAAACGGGCGAACACACGCCGGATGTCCGGGTGGTCATTCAGGCTCAAGATGGCCTTGCCCTTCAGCCGGGCCATCAGCTCGGCCATCTTCTCGTACTGCGCGAATTCAAACTCCACGCCGTAGCCGGCTGTTTCCCAGTACGGCGGATCCAGGTAAAACAACGTGTGCGGCCGGTCGTAGCGTTCCATGCACTTGTACCAGTCCAGGTTCTCGATATAGGCGCCAGACAGGCGAAGGTGCGCGGCCGATAGGTTCTCCTCGATGCGTAGCAGGTTGAGCGGCGGCGTGGTGGTGGCCGTGCCCCACGTCTGGCCGTCGACCTTGCCGCCGAAGGCATGCTGCTGCAGGTAGAAGAAACGCGCCGCGCGCTGCAGGTCCGTCAGGGTATGTGGCGGAGTGTCCTGCAACCATTTGAACACCTCGCGGCTCGACAGCGCCCATTTGAACTGGCGCACGAACTCTTCCAGATGGCACTTCACGACGCGATACAAGTTGATCAGCTCGCCGTTGACGTCGTTGAGCACTTCCACCTCGGCCGGCGGCCTTATGAAGTACAGCGCGGCGCCGCCGGCGAAGACTTCGACGTAGCAGGTATGTGATGGGAATTGCGGGATGATGCGGTCGGCCAGGCGTCGTTTGCCGCCGATCCAGGGGATGATAGGTAATGCCAAAATGTGAACCTCCTAGTGTTAGAGTCGAATTACCTCCCCGAGGTAGCGCGAGCCTACTTGGTTCACTGGCCTGCCCAGCGTGCCGAGGCTGATTGCCGCTGTTGATGCAGCGACAATCAGCGCTCTGCTTTTTCATCTGGCAGAATGCAGCCCGCAATTACTGCCTCCAGTTCCACTTCATACTTCCGGCCGCGCTGCCAGTCTCGCGCCAGCGCCAGGACGATCTCGCCATCCGCCGCCACTGGCGCCAGCTGGTCGAACTCATAGTTCGGCCGCTTCGGTCCCGTCTTTACACATGCGGTAAAGACGGGAACTTCGACCCGCTGCGGCGCTGGGGGTACGCTGGTGCAGCCGACCAGCAGCACTGTCAAAATAATTTTTGGAATAATTTGTCGCGCCATCTGGTGTTTCATCTTACGCCCTCCAGCAGCGACCTGATGGCCGGCATGGCCTCGTCGCAGGTCGTGGCGCGCGCACCCGCGATCTGCGCCAGGGCCGCGTCATACTTCTTGCCCTTGGCAGCAGCGGCCGCCTGCGCCGCAGTACCGCGTTCCTGCGCCGCCAGGGTTGCCTTGGCCATGCTATCGATGGCGCGGTTTTGCTCGCCAATCGAGGAGCGCAGCGCCGCGCTGGCGCCCCGCTCCAGCACCAGCGCAGCGCGCGCGGCGTCACGGTCCCCGGCGGCCAGCCACCAGCCGGTCCCGGTAGCGCTGGCCACCAGCAGCAGCACAGCGGCAAGCACGATGGCGGCCGCCTTCCAGATCCCGCGGACGGCACCCGCCATCAGCGCGCCCAAGGCGCTCATACGATACCCGCCACGTAGCTGACGCCGCCGCCGGCGAACTTGGCCGTCAGCACCTGGCGCCGCGCCGCGCCAGCCGACAATCCAATATGCACCCACGTGCCCTCGTAGATCAGCTGATCGAAGACGATACCGCTTTGCCGAATCAGCAGGGCCAGGGCCTTGGGCGCCAACTTGGCAGTGCCGATATCGGCAGCCAGGCCAAGCACGTGGGCGCTGTTGCCGGCACCGCCCACAGCTTTGTTCAGCGCGGGCGAGCGGTAGCCGCTGGAAATGGTGATGGGCGCGCCCACCAGCGCGCGCACCTGCTCGAGCAGCGCGGCCAGGCGCGTGAGGTTGGCGACGACGGCGGACGACGGCGTGTTGTCGATGCCCTGGCGGGTTGCCACCTGCGAGGCGACCAGTTCGGCCAGCGAGAAATTTTTACTCAGTTGCATGACGATCCCTTCCAGAACGATGAGCGCCGGTCGACGCAGACCAGCGCGGCGATGCCGCAATGGAGCAGCACCTCGGGCCAGGCTGGCGCGACGCCGTACAGCAGCACCGCGGCGGCGCCGGCCGTCAGCGCGATCCAGGTAATGCGGATCGCAGTGCTGGTGCAGGGCCGCATGTGATTGAGCTCGGCAAACAGGCCGCGCGCCAGCACGATGGCTGCGGCGGCCATGTCGATCGAATACAAAATGTTCATGGCACGTCTCCTTTCTTGCGCAACCACGCGAACGCCGCTGGGATGATGACCTGGGCGCACAGGCCCAAGCCGGCTGCGGCAGCGATGCGGATACCCGATTCGCCGGCGCTCGACAGGAATGGGAAATAATTGGCTGCTGTGACGCTGGCCACCGGCGCGAACCAGCCGGCGATCAGCGAGGAGCCGATCACGCTGCCTGCGATCTGCGGGCCGCGCATGGGCGGCAGGTAGGACAGCGATACGAGGCCACCGGCCAAGCCGGCCAGCAGGGCGTCGTACTGCACGCCCAGGATGGTTCCGGTCAGGGTGATGGTGCCGGCGGCGATGGCGATGCCGACGGTGCTGCTTGCTGGTTCAGCCATAGGTTCTTTCAGGTGGTGGTGGTGATCTCGTCGGAGCGGGTTTAGGAGTGATGAGGCTGTCAATTGCGCTCGGCCAGCAGCGATTACCAGGCATCGCATGCAACTGACATCCTGGTGCCGCCATATTTGGTAGTGGCGGTGATGGTCAGTCCGATAATCGAGACTATAAAAGCTTGCTCCTGCGCGATATGCACCGGATACCCAGGCTCCATCGTGATAGTGGCAATCTGGGTACCGGGGTCGGTGTGGGTGCTAAATTCAATGCGGTAACGTTGATTTATTGCAATGCCCGGATTCGACGCCATCAGCGAAAAACTACCGCACATATTGTTCGGCAGTGTGTACGAGGCCGCTGTAGAGCCGGCCGGCAGATTGTGCATGCGCTGTCTATCACGCACCTCCGTCGCGCCGGACGGGTCACGTGCGCGGATCGCCGGGCGGCCCACAGCTGAGCCGATGATCGCAGCAGGAGATTCGAGGTCGCCAGTAGAGGGATTGATCCGCCAGGCCTCGACAGGCGCCCGGGCGCCATAGCCGTCCAGCGCGCCTATATTGGCTTTGATGGACAGCGGCGGCGTCGTCAGGTCGCCATGGCGAGGGTAGACATCCACCGCCGCTTCTGCCCGGGCTGGCCCAAATAGCACGCCCACACCCTGCGGCAGATTGATGCCGACCCGTCCATACAGGCGCGCCACATGTCCGGCCTGCGCACCCTGCTGCCCGAGTTGGGCGCACGCGTCCGCGTTGCCGCGTTTATAGCATGCGATGCCGACGATATTCGGATGGTTGTATTCGCCGCCGTTGAAATTCAAATGCTCGACGGCGGACATGGTGCCCACCTCCAGCAACTGCCTCGCGTACTGCTCGAATTGATATTGCTCCACGTCGACCACGGGAACGCTCATTGCGCTGCAGATCGACCGGATGGCCTTATTGCCCTGGTAATAGCGAGTGCTGACAGTAATCGGATGGCCATTACGCAGCACATCCAGCTGTTTCGTGCCATTCGCCACGGACGGCTGCAGTGCGGTATCGCTGACAGGCGCCGTGATGGCCGTCGGATACATCTGCGGCAGGTCTGGCTGCAGTTGCTGCAATTGCGGGTAGTTGACCACTGATGGGTGCATCGACGTCGCGGCCACGACGTCGGCCCCGATTTGCTGCAGATCGAAAATGACCGACGCAAAAATGCGCTGAAATTCCGGGAACGTCTGGCCGGAATTAAATTGCGCGGTAGCAAAATCGTTCATCCCCGGGATCAGATAGACAATATCAGGAACCACGCCTGCAGCCGTCATCGCGGTGATCGCCGCCGGCCACGACGAAACGGTCGAGCCGTTGATGGAGTAATTATAGATCTGGAACTGGATAATGCCGAGCGGGTCGACCTCATCGCGCAGGCGGGCGAAAAAATCGTAACCCGGCGAGTCGTTGATGCTCGGGAGTGTCGGAGCGTTACCGAGGGACGATGCAAAAATTGCGCCTTTGATCGGCTGCTGGGTCGGGTCGCCGATCCGATACTGGCGGATTGCATCAAACAGATGCGGGAACGAACTGGCGTCGATGCGGCCATACCGGCTGGGCAAGGGAGGATGTTTGCATGACGAAATGCATCACAAGCGACAAATGGCGCGGCGACCGCGACGAACCGGTCAACCCGGCCGCCGTGCGGTACAAGGCGCAGGAAGCAGCGGCGCCCAGCTGCGAGGGCTGCCTGTTCGAGCGCTCCGTAGGCGTGTGCTCGACGGCTGCATCGCTGGCCGTGGCCAACGACCAGCCGGATTGCGACGACCGCTCACCGGCGGGCATGACCTACATCTACGTGCTGGACAAAAGCGACCCGCGCCAGCTCGACCTGATCAAACCCCTGAAACATCTGGAAAGCACATTATGAGCACAATGAACGAAGTACGAAAATTCCTGCGCCTGCCCTCAGTAATTGAAATCGTCGGCATCCAGCGCACGGCCATCTACGACCGCATCAAGAAGGGCACCTTCCCTGCGCCAATCAGCCTGGGCCCTCGCGCTGTCGTGTGGGATTCGACAGCAATTGCCGCATGGCAGGAAAAAATAATCGAGGATGCGCGCGCGCCGTCGGCAAAAAACTAATGGGGGTAGAGATGTGGGTAGGGGAAAAAGAAAAAGCCCCTTCACAGGGGCTTTTTCAGAATACTGGCGGAGACGGTGGGATTCGAACCCACGATACAGGTATAAGCCGTATGCATCCTTAGCAGGGATGTGCCTTCGGCCACTCGGCCACGTCTCCTAGCTGATTACTCAACTATGTCTCTGTAGCTAACTGCGCTGCAGCGACGAACGTCATAATATCGATTGCCCCCCCTTTGGTCAAGGGCGTGGGGCAATATTTTTGGATATTTAAGCTTTTTCCAGCTCGAACGCTTTATGCAGCGCGCGCACGGCCAGTTCCATGTACTTTTCATCGATCAGCACGGAGATCTTGATCTCGGAAGTGGAGATCATCATGATGTTGATCCCCTCTTCCGACAGGGTGCGGAACATTTGCGATGCGACGCCAACATGGCTGCGCATGCCCACGCCGACGACGGACAGTTTCGACACTTTCGCGTCGCCCGTGATGCTGGCCGCGCCCAGCGCTTCGCGGTTCGCTTCCAGCACGGCCAGCGCGCGCGTGTATTCGCCGCGCGAGACGGTGAAGGTGAAGTCCGTTTTACCGTCGACCGACTGATTCTGTATGATCATGTCGACTTCGATGTTCGCGTCCGCCACCGGTCCCAGGATGTGGTACGCCACGCCTGGACGGTCGGGCACGCCGAGCACGGTGATTTTGGCTTCATCGCGGTTGAAGGCGATGCCGGAGATGACTGCTTGTTCCATGTTTGTATCTTCCTCAAACGAAATCAGGGTGCCTGAATTGGCTTCTATTTCCAGCGGCAACATCGGGTCGGTCAGCGACGACAGCACGCGCGTGGGAACACGGTAGTTGCCGGCGAATTCCACCGAACGCGTTTGCAGCACTTTGGAGCCCAGCGAAGCCAGTTCCAGCATTTCTTCAAAGGTGATGGTCTTCAGGCGGCGCGCCTCGGAGACCACGCGCGGGTCGGTCGTGTAGACGCCGTCGACGTCCGTGAAGATCAGGCATTCGGCCGCTTTCATGGCGGCGGCGATCGCCACTGCCGAGGTATCCGAACCGCCGCGGCCCAGGGTCGCGATGTTGTCGTGTTCGTCGACGCCCTGGAAACCGGTAATGATGACAATCTTGCCCGCATCGAGGTCGCGTTTGACTTTTTCGTCATCGATCGACTGGATGCGTGCCTTGGTAAAGGCGGAATCGGTCTTGATCGCGACTTGCCAGCCAGCATAGGATACGGCTTGTTTGCCGATCGCCAGCAGTGCCATCGACAATAGGCCGACGGACACTTGTTCGCCTGTCGAGGCGATCATGTCAAGTTCACGGGGATCGGGTTGATCCATGATTTCCTTGGCCAGTCCAATCAGGCGGTTGGTTTCGCCCGACATGGCGGATGGCACCACCACGATTTGATGCCCAGCGTCGTGCCACTTGGCAACGCGCTTGGCGACATTCTTGATACGGTCAGTCGAGCCCATCGACGTACCGCCATATTTGTGGACGATTAAAGCCATAAGAGTGAAGTTTCCGCTCAAGAAGAATAAAAAAGGAGGGCTTTACTCTACATGCCGCAATGCAAAATAACAAGCTAAAAAGCGCATGAGCTCATACCGATTGCGCATATGGAAATAACCAATCCATGCAGTCCAGCCGGCTTGAGCAGCCACCTGGCGGCCACCCCGGGAGTGGCCGTGGCGGCGGCCCTCACGCTCAGCAGGAGACCCAGCGCAGGGCGACGCGCGGACGGTCCAGCAGACTCAGGCAATGGCAATCGAGGCCGATGCCGGCCGCATACAGCAATTGTTGCGCCGCACAGACAAGGGGCAGTCGTTCGCGCTCCCAGGCGGGCACGTCGAACGCCTGATAATGGTATTTCAAGCTCTTGGTGGGACGGTTCAGGGCCAGCTTCAGGCGCTCGCCGCCCTGGCGGAAGTCGATGCTCAGGGTCTGAGCTTGCAACCAGGCAATATCAATGCCTTGCCCGCCCTCTTCCACCGCATCGAAGTGCAGCACGCCGCCATACGCGGGAAAGGCCAGGCTGGCCTCGCCTTGCCATGTGAACTCCTGGCTGGCTTTTTCCAGGCCGGGAATGCCCGCGTCGTCACGCTCGCGCATGCCGGCCAGCTCAATCAGCTTCGGCGTCAGGTACAGGCGGTCGCGGTGGCGCCGCACGTGGCATTCGGGATGCGTCACCAGCAGTTGCGCATCGGGCCGCGCCTCCAGCAATTGCGCCAGCATTTCCGCCAGCCATGCCGTCGACGGCATGCGCAAGCCGCGCGTGCCGAACCAGTGGCGCAGCAGGTTGTAGCAGCGGTCCGCGCTCAGTTCGCGCAATGTCGCCAGCTCGATGCACTCGCCATCGAGACAGTTCGCCAGATCCTGCGTCGCCAGTTCCGTCAGCAGGCGCTGCGCCGACTGGGCGTGCTGGGCGCTGCGGGCGAAACGTTCCTGGAAACCGGGAAAGGCCTGCGCCAGCACGGGCATCACCTGGTGCCGCAAGGCGTTGCGGGCAAAGCGGGGATCGTCGTTCGACTCATCGTGGATGTGCGCGATCGCGTGCTTCGCCACGTACGCTTCGAGTTGCTTGCGCGACACGGGCAGCAAGGGGCGCGCCATCACCAGGTCCGGATTGCCCAGCAGCTCGGGCGCGCTGTTGGCGCCATCCATGCCGGACAGGCCCGCCGTGCCGGAGCCGCGCAGCAATTGCAGCAGCACCGTCTCGGCCTGGTCATCCTGGTGGTGGGCCGTCAGCAGCAGGCGCACGCCGTGCGCGGCGCACAGCTGGCCCAGGGCCGCGTAACGGCGCTTGCGGGCCGCCTCTTCCGTGCCCGTCTTCGCATTCTTTTCCAGCGTGACCTTGCGTGCCTCGAAGGCGATGCCTATGCCGGCGCACAATTGCGCGCAGTGCGCCAGCCAGGCATCCGCGTTCGGGCTCAGGCCATGGTGCACGTGGAAGGCGTGCAAGGCCACGCCCTGCTCCTGCGCCCAGGCATGCGCCAGGTGCAGCAGGGCCGAGGAATCGAGGCCGCCGCTCAGGGCGATGCCGACCGTCTCGCCGGCGTGCGGTCCGCAGCTTGCCAGCGCGCGGGCGAAGATATCGGCGACGGTGGCGGTTTGTTGCTTTTTCATAAGACTCCAGGAATGCAAAGAGGGACAGGTGACCAAACGACTCCTGTCGTCTGGCTGCCTGTCCCCGGTGTTCTTGCTGCCGGCCTGCGCCGGCGATGGTTTACTCGCTCGGCGTGGTTTCCTTGAACTTGCCGTAGCTCAGCAGTTTTTCATGGCGCGCCGCCAGCAGGTCCTTGGTTTTCATGCCCTGGAACTGGCGCAGCGTGTCGGCCAGTGCGCGCTTGAGCAAGGTCGCCATCTGTTTCGGATCGCGGTGGGCGCCGCCCAGCGGTTCGTTGATGATCTTGTCGATCAGGCCCATGGCCTTCAGGCGGTGGGCGGTGAGGCCCAGCGCTTCGGCCGCGTCGGAGGCGCGCTCGGCGCTCTTCCACAGGATCGAGGCGCAGCCTTCCGGCGAGATCACGGCATAGGTCGAGTATTGCAGCATCAGCACGGCGTCGCCCACGGCGATCGCCAGCGCGCCGCCGGAACCGCCTTCGCCGATGATGGTGGCGATCAGCGGCACTTTCAGCTCCGCCATCACGTACAGGTTGTGGCCGATGGCTTCCGACTGGCCGCGCTCTTCCGCGTCGATGCCGGGGAAGGCGCCTGGCGTGTCGACGAAGGTGAAGATGGGCAAGTTGAACTTTTCAGCCACTTTCATCAGGCGCATGGCCTTGCGGTAGCCTTCCGGTTTCGGCATGCCGAAATTGCGCATGGCGCGCTCCTTCGTGTCGCGGCCCTTCTGGTGGCCGATGACCATGCACGGCTGGCCGTTGAAGCGGGCCAGGCCGCCCACGACGGACAAATCGTCCGCGTAGCTGCGGTCGCCATGCAATTCGTGGAAATCAGTAAAGATTTCATTCACGTAATCCATGGTGTAGGGGCGCTGCGGGTGGCGCGCGATCTGCGCCACTTGCCAAGGCGTCAGCTTGGCGTAGATATCCTTGGTCAGCTGCTGGCTCTTCTTGGCCAGGCGGTCGATCTCTTCCGAGATGTCGACGGCCGAATCGTCTTGCACGAAGCGCAACTCTTCGATCTTGGAATCGAGTTCCGCGATCGGCTGTTCAAAATTGAGGAAAGTCGTTTTAGTCATTGTACCTCCAGGTTTTACCGGCCACGGCGCCAGGGCGCGCGGCGTCATCTATGTTTATTTTACCGTACCGGCTGCTGCGCCGGGGGCTGTATCGGATGCGGCAGGGGCGGCTGCAGGGTCGAGACTGCGCCACAAATACCACGTCGCCACGGTGCGCCACGGTTCCCAATTGGCGGAAACTTCGCGCGCATCGCTGCGGGAAACTGGCTCGCCGGAGAAATAATTGACGCTGATGCCCTGGATCAAACCGGGATCGTCGAGCGGCAAGACATTCGGCCGGAGCAGATTAAATATCAGAAACATCTCGGCTGTCCAGCGGCCGATGCCGCGGATCTGCACCAGTTCGGCGATGACGGCTTCGTCATCCATCTGATCCCACTGGCTCGCGTGCACGCGCTTGGCCTTGAAATGGTCGGCCAGGTCGAGGATGTATTCGGTCTTACGTTTGGACAAGCCACAGGCCGACAGTTGCTCGGCGCCCGCCTTCAATACTTGCGAAGGCGTGCATTTCGGGCAAGCGAGCAGCAGCTTCTTCCAGGCGGCATCCGCCGCCTTGGGCGTGATCTGCTGCCCCACCAGCGAACGGGCCAGGGTGGTAAACGGGTCGCTATGGCCGACCAGGTGCAGGTCGCCAAATTGCGGGATGAGCTTTTTCATGATGCGGTCGCGCTTCATCAGCTCGATCTTCGCCTCTTCCCAGTAATGCGGCACCTGGATCACCTGCGCCGCCACCGGGGCTTCCCCGTTTTCCCTGGACGTCGCCATCATGCGCGGCGCCAGTTGGTCGAGCCGTCAGGCTTGTCTTCAAGAATGATGCCCGCCGCCAACAGTTCGGCGCGAATCTTGTCGGACTGCGCGAAGTCGCGCGCCTTTTTCGCCGCGCTGCGCGCCGCGATGGCCGCTTCGATGCCTGCCGCCTCGTCCTGGCCGCCTGCGGCGGCGCCGACGGTCGCCTGCAGGAATTGCTGCGGCGTGCGCTCGAGCAAGCCGAACACGCCCGCCAGGCCCTTCAATTGACGCGCCAGCACCGGCGACTTGCTCTTGTTGACTTCCGTCGCCAGGTCGAACAGGGCGGCCACGGCCAGCGGCGTGTTGAAATCGTCGTCCATCGCTTCGCGCACGCGCACGGCGTGCGCCTCGTTCCAGTCGATGGCGCCCTCTTCCACGGCCACGTCGGCCAGCGCCGTGTAGAGGCGCGTGAGCGACAGGCGCGCGTCATCGAGGTGCACGTCCGAGTAATTCAGGGGGCTGCGGTAGTGCGCGCGCAGGATGAAGAAACGGATCACTTCGGCATCGAACTTTTGCAGCACTTCGCGGATGGTGAAGAAGTTGCCGAGCGACTTGGACATTTTTTCATTGTCCAGGCGCACAAAGCCGTTGTGGATCCAGTAATTCACGCTGGTATGGCCGAACGCGCCTTCGGATTGGGCGATCTCGTTTTCGTGGTGCGGGAATTGCAAGTCCGCGCCGCCGCCGTGGATGTCGAACTGTTCACCGAGCAAGGCGCATGACATGGCCGAGCACTCGATGTGCCAGCCCGGGCGGCCACGGCCCCATTTCGAATCCCATTTGACTTCTTCCGGCTCGGACTCTTTTGACGACTTCCACAGCACGAAATCGAGCGGATCGCGCTTGCCCGTGTTCACGTCGACGCGCTCGCCCGCGCGCAGGTCGTCGAGCGACTTGCCCGACAGCTTGCCGTAATCAGGGAAGTTGCGCACGGCATAGTTCACATCGCCATCCGCGCCCTGGTAAGCCAGATCTTTGGCTTCCAGCTGTTCGATCAGGCGCAGCATCTGCGGCACGTATTCGGTGGCGCGCGGCGTGTGGTCCGGCGTCAGGATGCCCAGCGCGGCCGTGTCTTCATCCATGTAGCGGGTGAAACGCGTCGTCAGCTGGGAAATCGTCTCGCCGTTTTCCACGGCGCGGCGGATGATCTTGTCATCGATGTCCGTAATGTTGCGCACATAGGTGACGTCGAAACCCGAGGCCTTCAGCCAGCGGTAGATGACGTCGAAGGCCATCATCATGCGCGCATGGCCGATATGGCAATAGTCATAGATGGTCATGCCGCACACATACATGCGGACCTTGCCCGCTTCCATCGGGACGAAGACCTGCTTTTCGCGAGCCAGGGTGTTGTAAATCTTTAGATTGCTCATCGTGCTTTGCAAGTGGAGCGGCCGCCAGCCTGGCAAAACGACAGACAGGCGCGGACACCGGGGGTGCCGCGCCACTGAACTGCCGTGTGCGCCGAAGACTGGTCGAGCCGCTATATTGTTGTTCTTGTTTGTTAGAATCAGGACCTTAGCGGTCAAGTATAACATTGATAAAAACCATACTGGCCCGATATGAATCAGGTTTTTACGATGTTCAACCGAATTTTCATTTCCTTACAATTAAAGCAAGTTTAGAGAAAAATAACGATCAAGGACGCCTTCATGCACGAAATCAAATCGAAACGCCTGTCTTTCCTGGCCCGCTTTTGCACCCTGTTTGCCGGCCTGACCCTGGGCAGCGCCGTCGTGGCAGCCGCTCCGGCGACCGCCCTCGACCCCACGCCGCACGTGGCCCTGAAAACCAGCATGGGCGAGATCGTGCTGGAACTGGACCAGGAAAAAGCGCCGAAAAGTGTGGCCAATTTCTTGCAGTATGTCAAAAGCGGTTACTACAAGGGTACCGTATTTCACCGCGTCATCGACGGCTTCATGATACAGGGCGGCGGCTTCGACAAGAACATGAAGCAGAAAGCAACGAAGGCGCCGATCAAGAACGAGGCGCAAAACGGCTTGCAAAACGTCACCTACAGCATCGCCATGGCCCGCACGGGCGACCCGCATTCGGCCACCTCGCAATTTTTCATCAACGTGGGCGACAACGGTGCGCTCGACTACCCTGGCCGCGACGGTTTCGGCTACACGGTGTTCGGCAAGGTCGTCAGTGGCATGGACGTGGTCGACAAGATCAAGGCCGTGCCCGTGGCGGACAAGGGACCGCACCAGAACGTGCCCGTCACCCCCGTGGTGATCGAATCGGCGACTTTACTCAAGTCGGCGCCCGCAAAACTGTAAAATAGCGTTTTTGCGGCCCGGAACCACGCGGGCCGTTGAATCACATTTATCATCCAATTTATTAAGGATCATCATGACCTCCGTCATCATCACCACCAATCTGGGCAAGATCACCGCTGAACTGGACGCCGAGAAAGCGCCGAAAACGGTTGCCAACTTCCTGGCCTACATGAAAGCCGGTCACTACGACAACACGATTTTCCACCGCGTCATCGACGGCTTCATGATCCAGGGCGGCGGTTTCGAGCCAGGCATGAAACAAAAGCCGGCCGACACCACCGTGGAAAACGAAGCCAAGAACGGCCTGAAAAACGACAGCTACACGCTGGCCATGGCCCGCACGTCGGATCCGCACTCGGCATCGGCCCAGTTCTTCATCAACATCAAGAACAACAGCTTCCTCGACTACCCGGGCCAGGACGGCTGGGGCTACGCCGTGTTCGGTAAAGTTACCGAAGGCAAGGAAGTCGTCGACGCCATCCGCGCCGTGAAAACCTCGCGCGCCGGCATGTTCGCCGACGTACCGGTAACCGATGTCGTCATCGAAAAGGTCGAAGCCGCTTAATCAGGCTCTGGCATCATGAATAACAGGCATTGCAGCGTTTTCGCCTCTCCATGCACATCACTTTTTGGGAGCGTTGAACGATGACAATGCCTGCCGCACTCTTTATTTCCGACCTGCATCTGCAGAGCTCGCACCCGCGCACCAGCGCGGCGTTTCTGTCTTTCCTGGAACATCATGCGCAATATGCGCAAGCGCTGTATCTGTTGGGCGACCTGTTTGAATACTGGGCCGGCGACGATGACCTGGAAGACCCGTTCAATGCGCGCATGACGGCCGCCATCCGCGCCGTCAGCGATGCCGGCGTGCACGTCTACTGGATCGCCGGCAACCGCGACTTTCTCGTCGGCTCCGGCTTTGCCGCCGCCGCCGGCGCCACCCTGCTTAGCGAACCCCACGTGGCGACGATCGCCGGCCGGCGCATCGTCTTGCTGCATGGCGACGCCGAATGCACGAAAGACGTCCAATACATGGAGTTTCGCGCCATGGTGCGCCAGCCCGCCTGGCAAAAACAGTTCCTGTCCATGCCGCTGGCGCAGCGCAAGGCCGTCATCGACGGTTTGCGCAAGAGCAGCCGCGAGCACAATGGCGAAAAATCCATGGACATCATGGATGTCACCCCCGCTGCCGTCGCGCAAGTGTTTGCCGAACACGCCAGCACCGTCATGATCCACGGCCATACGCACCGCCCCGCCCTGCATAAAGTTGAGGAAACCTTGCGCTATGTCTTGCCCGACTGGGAATGCGACGTGACGCCGCCGGAACAGCCGCGCGGCGGCTGGATCGCCATCGATGCGCGCGGCAACATCACGCGCCACGATCTCAACGGCGACATCATCGACTAGACGCTCGCCGACCGCCGCACGGGCGTTTGTCCTATAGCCGCGCCCGCCTGGCTGTGCTGTCATGGCGCCATGCATACTGTTTACATCGGCACCGCCGGCTGGAGCCTGTCCAGCGCCGCCGCCAGCCGCTTCCCCCTCGACGGCAGCCACCTGCGGCGCTATGCCCAGATGCTGGACTGCGTGGAAATCAACAGCTCCTTCTACCGCCCGCACCAGGGCGCCACTTACGCGCGCTGGGCCGCCAGCGTGCCCGAGCATTTCCGCTTCAGCGTAAAATTTCCGCGCAGCATCACGCACGAACGGCGTTTGCGCGATGGCGCGGCCGAACTGGATCGCTTCGCGGGCGAGGTCGCACAATTGGGGAACAAGCTCGGTTGCGTGCTGGTGCAACTGCCGCCCAGCCTGCGTTTCGAGGCGGACGTGGCCGCCGCATTTTTCCATGCGCTGCGCCAGCGCTTCGGCGGCATGCTCGCCTGCGAAGCGCGCCACCCCAGCTGGTTCGAGGCAAGCGCAACCGAGCTGTTAACAATGCAGCGCATTACCCGCGTGCGCGCCGATCCCGCCGCCGGCCAGCCCGGGCCGCACGTGCCGACCACGGATATCGCCTACCTGCGCCTGCACGGCAGCCCGACAATCTATTATTCGGACTACCCGGCCGAGTATCTGGCGGCGCTGGCCGCTGAATTGCACGCACCAGCGCAGGCGGACAGCTGGTGCATCTTCGACAACACGGCGGCCGGGGCCGCCCTGTTCAATGCGCTGGACCTGCAGGCGCGGCTGAGGGATGCGCCAGCCGCGCAATTGCTTCCCTAGAGCAACGGTGACGGTGCTCAGTACGGGGGAAACCCAACCCAGTTGCGGCGTAGAAATTACACCGGCGGTGTCAATTCTGCGCAGCGCGTCCAGGCTCCCCGTGTACAGATTGTCATTGGCATCCTTCATCAGCGGGAAATAATCGGATGATGGAAGCGTGCCGATCCCCAGCGGGCGCCGGCAGATACCATTGCCTGCATTGTGCTCCCAATAAGAGCCTATCCCGGTCGGGAGCGTCTTTTGCTGGGATAGGCTCCAGATATTGTCCTGCTGGTCGAGCGCCAGCGCGAAACGCGTAGCATGCGACACTGGTAATGCCGCAATACTCGATATCTCACCCTGCTTGTTCACCGGCCCCTGCCGGGTCGCGGTGCCACGCCCGCCATCGCCCCCGCCGTCTTTTCCCGCAATATCCGCAAAGAGGCTGACCGCACCATCAGGCGTCACACGACGGATGACCTTGCTGACATCGTCGGCCAGGTCGACGCTCCCCGCCGTATCCGCCACGACGGCTCTCGCTTAGCCCAGCGTCAGGCGCGCCGCCGCACCAACACCATCGACGAGGCCAATATGCCCAGGCAAGGTTGGCAGGGTCGACAGCTTCCCATCCTGATTTTATGGGTGACCTGATTGCCCGCATCGGCGCTATAGCAATTGCCAGCGGCATCGCGAACCATCCCTGCCAGCAAGACAGCCAGGCAACGCACGGCCACAGTATCGACATCCGCGTTGCCCATGGTCGCCGCGCCTTGCGCGATGTTGCAGCCCAGGCCCGCGGAGGCGCTGTTGACCTTGCCTTGCGACGCCGTGCCCGCCGCCAGCTTGCCGGCAACGCTGACATGAATATGTTGACATTTGAATTTCCACTGTTATAGTTAACTACAACACCAACTCAATACACCACGGAGCTTCGATGCCTACAGCACTTTTTACGCGCCGCGCCGCCCTGCCCTTGTCGGAGCGCATCCCATGAGCGCGGAATGGAATGACAATAGCCCCATCTACCGCCAGCTCAAGGCCAGGGTGGTGGGCATGATGCTCGATGGCGTGCTGCAGTCCGGCGACGCCTTGCCGTCGGTGCGCCAGGTGGCGGCCGATTATCAATTGAATCCCATCACGGTTTCGCGCGCCTATCAGGAACTGGTCGACGATGCCCTGGTGGAAAAACGCAGAGGACTCGGTATGTATGTCATGGAAGGCGCCCGCGACAAATTGCTGGCCAGTGAACGCGAGCGCTTCCTGCGCGAAGAATGGCCGGCCTTGCTGGAACATATCACCCGCCTGGGCCTGGACCTTGAGCAACTGCTGCAAGCGAGCCGCGACCGCGGCGCACACGGAGAGAACGCATGAATGCACTGAACAAGGACAGCGTCATCAGCGCGCGTGGCCTGCGCAAGCAGTATGGCAAGCAGACGGCCATCGACGGCATCAGCTTCGATATCGCGCCGGGACGCATCGTCGGCTTGATCGGGCCCAACGGTTCCGGCAAGACCACCACGCTGAAAGCCATCCTGGGCCTGACGGGCTTCGACGGCGACCTGTCGGTGCTGGGCCGCGATCCCCGCGTGCAGCGCGACGCGCTGATGGAAGACGTGTGCTTCATCGCCGACGTGGCCATCCTGCCGGGCTGGCTGCGCGTGGCCGACGCCATCGATTTCGTTGCCGGCGTGCATCCACGTTTCGACCGCAGCAAGGCCGAACGCTACCTGGCCCACACCAAACTGTCGCCGAAGATGAAGGTCAAGGCCATGTCGAAAGGCATGGTGGTGCAGTTGCACCTGGCACTGGTGATGGCCATCGACGCCAAACTGCTGGTGCTCGACGAGCCGACCCTGGGTCTGGACATTCTGTACCGCAAGCAGTTCTACCAGAACTTGCTGGAAGACTATTTCGATGAAAACAAGACCATCGTCATCACCACGCACCAGATCGAGGAAGTGGAACACATCCTCAGCGACCTGATGTTCATTCGCGACGGCAAGATCGTGCTGGCGTCCAGCATGGAAGAAGTGGGCGAGCGCTACATCGAAGTGATGGTGGGCCCGCAGCACGTCAATCCGGCGCGCGCCCTGCAGCCGATCAGCGAACGCAGCGTGTTCGGCAAGTCGGTGATGCTGTTCGACGGCGTCGCCCGCACCCAGCTGGCCGCCCTTGGCGAAGTACGCACGCCCAGCCTGGCTGACCTGTTTGTCGCGACCATGAAAGGATCGTACCAATGAGTATTTCCCCTGTAAACAAGATGCAATGGCTGCTCCGGCGCGAGTTGTGGGAACACAAGGGCATGCTGGTGTGGACGCCTGCCGTGATCGGCGTCGTCATGACGGTGCTGGGCGCCCTTATGGCGGCCGCGACCGTCGCAAAGACCAAGATGCACACGGCGCTCATCGTCAATGGCGAAGAAATTTCCTGGAGCACCGTCTTCAATACGCGCACCTTTGGCCCGCGCCGCACGGAAATCATCGACGCCGTCGCCAGCAACTACACCTATGCGGCCGCGCCGCTGTTCCTTGCGCTGGGCTTCCTCGTGTTCTTCTATTGCCTGAGCGCCCTGCATGACGACCGCCGCGACCGCAGCGTGCTGTTCTGGAAATCGCTGCCCATCTCGGATGCGCAGACGGTGCTGTCGAAAGCGGCCATCGCCCTGCTGGTCGCGCCGCTGATCGTGGCCGCCGCCGCCAGCCTGACTTCGCTGGCCCTGATCCTGATCCTCAGCGGCGTGCTGGCGGCCAACGGCATCCACGTGTTTGCCGAACTGCTCGGCTCTCCCGGCCTGTACCTGGGACCGCTGCGCGTGTTTGGCTTGCTGCCCGTGTACTGCCTGTGGGCCTTGCCAACGGTGGGCTGGCTGCTGATGGTATCGAGCTGGGCCAAGTCGAAAGTCTTCCTGTGGGCCGTCGGCGTGCCGCTGCTGCTGCTCATCCTGACCGTCTGGGCCGGCAAGCTGACGCAGACGGAAAGCGATGTCAGCTGGATACAGATGCATGTCATCGGACGCGCCCTGCTGGGCACTCTCCCTGGCAGCTGCTATCTGTTCGAACCGGAACTGCTGCCGCGCATGCACGCCCTGGCCGAGGGGGGATCGCACATGACACGCATCGACGTGTTCAGCAATTCCTGGTCCAGCCTGGCCTTGCCAGCCGTCTGGCTGGGCGCAGCGGCAGGCGCGGCGCTGATTTACGCCGCCATCCGCCTGCGCAGCTGGCGCGAGGAAGGCTGACAACGCACTGTCACCATCGGCCGACAAAACGCCCCGCCCGCCGGGGCGTTTTCCATTTTTGCGCCGTTCTGGCGCCTGAAATAATAACTACCGTACTGATAGTTATTATAAAAAAATTTCCCTCACCACATCCAGGCTATTCATTCGATAGCATCAATGCGATATGAAAATTATAATTAATTATTTCCATCATATTTTATGAACAATCACGTTTGATAATCGTCACTCCAAAAACAACAACTAGCAATTCGATAGCAGGGTGAGTTTTTAAATACAAGACGGAGAAATGCGGGAACGCGACAGCGAACCCGGCAGAAAATAGCCATTGCGTGACAATTCGTGATTATTTCCCTGCGTAGCAGTAGGGAAAATAAGCGCATGAAATGTGATTAAAATGGAATCAAAAGTTTCATTATTGAAACTACTCACAGAGCGAGAGCAAGCGTATTCCGCGTGCAATCGGCGTATCGTGACGATGTGCATCATCTGACAGGCGAGTTGCCGGCGCCGCAAAACACAGAAAAACGGAGCCACATCAAACCAATATAAAAATAACATTTTTAAAATTGCTGAAGAAGCGTTCTCATCCGCCAGCGTTTTTCCCCCAATTATGTTTTACTTGCCACTATCAACATCGGAAACACCAGAGTTCCACCACGGCCCAAGCCTCGCCGGAGCAAGCAATTGAAACAGATTATTAATTTTTCATCACCTTAAAAGATTCAACGAATACATAACCTTTTCCGGAGACTTTCAAATGGCAACCACCGCAAATCCAGCACAAGTTCCCGTCAATGCCGAAGGCGCTGCCGCCAAGATCACGACGCCTGCAAAAAAAGCCGTCAATCCAAAAAATGGCGACCGCAAGCAGTATGACGAGGACGAACTGAACAAAGGGGCCGATGCCAGCGCGACCATGCCGCCTGAAAATGTCGTGGAAGTCACGGGAAGCGCCGATAGCGGCAATGCCGCCGCCTTGGGTACGGCCGCGGCGGTGGCGGCAGCCTTGGCAGCCGGTGGCGGTGGTGCGGCCGCAGGCCAGGCTGGCAACGGCGCTGCCGATTCCGGCACGCCACAAAACGATAACAACGGTGGCGCCGCTGGCGCTGGCGCAGGCGCTGGTGCCGCCGGCATCCCCAGCGGCAGCGTCGTGGATGTCGCCGGGGCATCGGCTGGCGGCGGCGCCGGCGCGGGCGCCGCGGGTGGCCTGGGCGGACTGGGCGCGCTGGGCGCGCTCGGCGGCCTGGGCCTCGTTGCCGCCGCGGCAGGCGGTGGCGGCGGAGGCGGCGCCGCGGCCGGCGGTTCCGGCACGGGCGGCACGGGTACCGGAGGCACTGGCACCGGTGGCACTGGCACAGGAGGAACGGGCACGGGAGGAACGGGGACGGGCGGGACGGGTGGAACGGGCGGCACCGGCGGCACGGGTGGCTCGACCGGCGGCCAGGGTGGCACGGGGAATCAATCCACCACCACCGTCGTGACCGACGCGGCCGTGCTGGCCGCCGCCGCGGCTGCGGCCGCCGCCGCCAATGCCCTGGCCGATGACGCAGCAGCGGCAGCGGCGGCAGCCACGGCGGCGGCTTCGCAGGCTGCGGCGAATGCGGCCATCCTGGCCGACCAGCTGGCGGCGCAAGCCGCCGCGGCAGCGGCCGCTGCCTTGCTGGCCGCCAATAACGCCACCAGCGACGATGCGCTGGCGGCCAGCACGGCCGCTGTCGTGCCCGGCGCGCAGGCGGCCGCTACCGCCGCCACGAATGACGACAGCGCCGCCGCCACCGCCGCGGCCGCCGCCGCCGCCTCGCAAGCCGCCGCCACGTCCGCGCAAAATGACGATGCGGCTGCCGCCACGGCCGCCGCCAACGCCGCCGCCGCGCACGACGCTGCCGATGCGGCGCAAGCACAAGCGGACCAGACCAACGCCCCGGCATTGCAAGCCATCGCCGATGCGGCCGACGTGGTCGCCGCCGCCGCCAACGCCCAGGCGGCACTGACCGATGCGGCGGCGCTGGCCGTCATCTCGGCCAATGACGCCGCCGCTGCCGCCGCCGCCACGGCCTTGGCCAATGCCACGGACGCCGCCGCGCTGGACCTGGCGGCCACCGCCGCCGCCAATGCCGCCATCGCTGCCGGCATCCAGGCCAGCCTGACCGATGCGGCCGCCCTGGCCCTCATCTCGGATGCCGATGCGGCCAACGCCGCCGCAGCCGCCAGCGTGGCCGCCGCCACCGACGCCGCCGCCCTGGCCGCCGCCTCGAACGCCGCCGCCACCGCGGCAGCGAATGCGGCGGCAGACGCCAATGCCAGCGACGCCGCGGCACTGGGCATCGCCGCCACCGCCGCCGCGAATGCGGCCGCCGCCGCCAGCACGCAAGCGGGACTCACCGATGCCGTCGCCTTGAGCATGGCAGCGGACGCCGCCGCTGGCGTTGCCGGCTGGGATGCCTCGATCGCCAACGCCACGGACGCCGTCGCCCTGCAGGCCGCCGCCGATGCCGCCGCGACGAACGCCGCCAATGCACAGACGCAAGCGAACATGACGGACGCGCCCACCCTGGGCCTGATCGCCGACGCCGCCACCCTGGCAGCCGATGCGGCACAGGCGCAGGCCGACCTGACCGACGCGGCCGCCCTGGCCGTGATTTCCGATGCCGACGCCGCCGCGGCGGCGGCCGCCGCCTTGGCCGCCAGCACGGATGCGGCCGCCCTCGATGCCGCCGCAGCCCTCGCCGCCACCGTGGCCGCGAATGCCGTCGTCACCGCCAGCCTGAGCGACGCGGCCGCCCTGCAAATCACGGCCGATGCGGCCGCCAGCACGTTCGCCGGCGCCGCCGCGCAAGCGGCATTGACGGACGCCGCCGCCCTGCAAGTGATTTCCGACGCCGATGCCGCCGCCGCGCTGGCCGCGCAAACGACGGCCGACCAGACGGACGCGGCCGCCCTCGCCGCCGCCGACGCGGCCGCCGCCAGCGATGCCGCCAATGCCCAGGCCGTAGCCGACCAGACCGATGTCGTCGCCCTGCAGCAAGCCGCCGACCAGGCCGATGCCGATGCGGCCGCCGCCAATGCCCAAGCGAGCTTGCTGGACGTCAACGTCGCCCTGAATGCCTTCAATCTGGCCAACCTCGCCGCCCTGGCCGCCAACGTCACGGCTGGCCAGACCAGCGTGATCGACCTGACGGCGACCGTCAATGCCTTGCAGCTCGATGCCGACAATGCCGATATCACTGCCGGCCTGTTCGACGCCACCATCCTGGCCGGCATCTCCACCGCCGATGCGCTGACGGCAGCCGGCTTGCAAGCTACCGCCGCCCTGACCGATGCCGATGCGCTCATCGCCGCCGCCGCTGCCGCCGTCTCGGCGGCGGAAACAGCCGCCCTGCTGGGCGGGATCGACATCTCGGCCGTCAGCGCAGCTGCGGCGGCACAGGCCGCCGCAGCGAGCGCCGCAGCCACGGCCGCGCTGACCGATGCAGGCACGCTGAGCCTGACCTCCACCACCGACGCCGCCGCTGAACTTGCCGCGCAGACGACGGTCACCACCTTGACGGCCGCCAATACGCTGGCGCAAAACGCGCTGGCGACGGCACAATTCGTTGCCAACCAGACCGATGCCGTGGCCCTGGGCACGCTCTCGGCAGCCGCCGATGCGGCCGCCGCTGCGGCCGTGACGACGGCTGGTCAGACGGACGCCATCGCGCTGAGCCTCATCTCGAACGCCGATGCGCTGGTCGCCAGCTCCGCCGCCAGCCTGGCGGCGCTGACAGATGCCACGGCGCTGGGACTCATTTCCACAGCCGACGCGGCCGCCGCCAGCGCCTTGCAGGCAACGGCCAACCTGACCGATGCCGCCGCCCTGGGCCTGCTCGCCACGGCCGCCGCCGCTGCCGCCAATACGGCGACGAACGTGGCCAACCTGACCGATGCGGTTGCCCTGGGCACCGTCTCGGCCGCCGCCACCACGGCCGCCAATACGGCCGCCGCCACCGCCGCGCTGACTGACGCCACGGCATTGGGCCTGCTCGCCACGGCCGACGCGGCAGCCGCTGCCGCCCTGCAAACGACCGCCAACCTGACCGATGCCGTGGCATTGGGCCTCGTGTCGACGGCCGCCAACACGGCCGCCAGCGCCGCCGCGGCCGTTGCCAACCTGACCGATGCCGTGGCCCTGGGCACCGTTTCAACGGCCGCCACGGCCGCCGCCAACACGGCAGCGGCCACCGCCGCCCTGACCGACGCGGTGGCCCTGGGCTTGACGGCCACGGTCGACGCGGCCGCCGCCACGGCCGCGCAAACGACGGCCAACCTGACGGACGCCGTCGCGCTAGGCCTGGTCGCGACCGTGAATGCCACCGCCGCCACGGCCGCCGCCACCGTCGCCGGCCTCACCGACGCCGTCCTGCTGGGCACGCAGCATACGCTCGACGTCACGGCCGCCACCGTGGCGGCCACCAAGGCCGCCCTGACGGATGCCGCCGCCCTGACCACCATCGCCAACAACGACGCGGCGAATGCCGCCGCCCTGGCCGCTTACTCGCAAGCCCATCCGCTCGACCTGGTGGCGGCGCTGGCGGCCACCACGGCGGCCACCACGGCAGCCCTGTCGCAGGCCGTTGCGCAATCGGCGCAGGCCGATGACGCGGCTGCCGCATCGACAGCCGCGACGGCGGCCGCCTCCCTGACCGCGCTGAACAATGCGATTGCCGCCGACAATGCCGCCACCGCCGCCGCCACCCTGGCCCTGACCTCGCAAGCCGCGGCCACGGCGGCGGCGCTGGACGACACGCTCGCGGCCACCGCCGCCGGCGTGGCGGCCACCTCGCTGGCCGCGGCCCAGGCGGCGCAGGCGGCCGATACCGCCGCCGCCGCGACGGCGGCGACGGCGGCCAATGCGCTGGCCGCGCTGAATGCGGCGCTGGCCGCCGACGCGAATGCGGCAGCGACGGCTGCCGCCGCCGTGACGGCCAACGCGGCCACGGCCACCGCCATCGCCGACGATCTGGCGGCCGCCACGGCCGCCACCGTCGCCAATGCGTCTCAAGCGGCCGCGCAAGCGGCGCAACTGGCCGACAATGCGGCCGCCAGCGCCGCCACCATCGCCGCCAACGCGCTGGCTTCCCTGAACGCGGCCCTGGCCGACGATGCGGCCGCCGCCGCGGCCGTGCTGAACTCGACCAATGCCACGGCCGCCGCCGTTGCCGCCACCGCCGCCGACACGGCCGCCGCCGCAGCGGCCGCCGTGGCAGCCATCTCGGCCGCCGCCACGCAGCACGCGCAAGCGGACGATATCGCCGCTGCAGCAGCAGCCCTCACGGCCTCCATCTCGCTGGCCGCCACGCAGGCCGCGCAAGCAGCCGATGCGGCCGTCGGCACGACCGCGGCAGCGGCGGCAGCCGCGCTGGCCGCCCTGAACCAGGCCCTGGCGGACGACAACGCCGCCGCCGCCGCGAGCGCGGCGGCCAGCAGTGCCCAAACCGCCCTCACCAACGCCACCAACGCGCTGAACGCGGCAATCCTGACGGCCAGCGCCTCGCTCGCCGCCACGAATGCCGCCCTGGCCGACGACGCCACGGCGGCAAGCACGGCGGCCGCCGCCGCGGCGGCGCAAGTCCTGGCCGACGCCGCGCTGCTGGCCGACGCCGCCCTGGCGGCCATTGCCACGGCGGCCAATAACGCACTCGCCGCCGCCAGCGCCGCGCTGGCCGCCGACGATGCAGCCGCCAACGCCGCGCACACGGCGGCCCTGTCGGCGGCCGCCACCCTGGCGGCGCAACTGGCCGACACGGCAGCCCTCAACGCGCATGCGGCGCTCAATGCGGCCATCGCCAACCTGAACGCCGCCGTGACGGCCGATACCAACGCCCTGGACGCCAACAATGACAGGACGCTGAAACTGAACCTGCTCCTCACCGCCCAGGGCGCGGCCGATGACGCGGCCCAGGCCAATGCCAATGCCGCCGCCGCCCATGCGGCGCTGGCGGCGGCCCAGGCCGACGATGCGGCGGCCGTCACCGCCGCCAACAATGCGGCGGCCGCGCATGCGGCGGCGGTCGCGGCGCAGAACGCCGACACCGCCGCGGCAACGGCGGCGGCGCAAGCGGCCATCTCGCTGGCCGCCACGCTCAATGCGCAGGCCGACGACACCACGGCGGCGGCGGCCGCCACGGCAGCGGCGAATGCGCAACTGGCGCTGGACGCGGCCCTGGCCGCCGACGCCAACGTCGCCGCCACCGCCGCCGCGGCAGCCGCCGCCCAGCTGGCGGCGCAAAACGCGCATGACGCCGATGCGGCGGCAGCGGCAGCGGCCGTCGCGGCAGCCATTAGCCTGGCGGCCACGCAAGCGGCGCAGGCCGATGACGCGGCAGCGGCGCTGGCAGCGGCCAATGCCGCCAACGCCCAGGCGGCGCACAACGCCGCCGTCGCCGACGACCAGGCCGCAGCGGATGCGGCCGCGGCCGCCGCGCTGGCGCAATCGGCTGCCACGGCAGCGGCAGCGGCCGACGCCGCCGCCACCGCAAGCGCCGCCGCAGCGGCGGCGGCACTGCTCGCCGCCCAGGCGGCGCAAGCCGACGACACGGCCGCCAACCAGGCCGCGGCCAATGCCGCCGCCGCCACCGCCGCGCACACGGCCGCCATCGCCGCCGACGCCCTCGCCGTCAGCACGGCGGCAACGGCGGCCAGCGCGCTGGCGGCAGCGACGGCAGCGCAGAACGACGATGACGCCGCCGCGGCAGCTGCCGCGCAGGCCGCCGCCTCGCTGGCCCTCACCCAGGCGGCACAGGCCGACGACGCGGCGGCAGCGGCCGCCACGCTCAATGCCAACAATGCGGCCGCAGCGGCGCTGGCAGCCCATGCGGCCGATGCGGCCGCGCCGCTGGCGCAGGCACAGGCCGCCGCTTCCCTGCTGGCCCTGCAAGCGGCGCAAGCCGACGATGCCGCCGCCGCCAGCGCGGCGGCGGCAGCGGCGCAAGCGCATGCCAATGCGAATGCCGCATATGCGGACGACGCGGCGGCGGCCCAGGCCAATGCCGACGCGCAGGCAGCCGACATCGCCCTGGCGCAAGCGAACGCCCTCGCCGCACAGACCGACGCCAGCGCCCTGGCCGCCGTGGCGGCGACGGACGCGGCCCACGCCGCCGCCGTGCAAGCGATCGCCGACCAGACCGATGCCGTGGCGCTCACGCAGGCCGCCGATGCGGCGGCGGCGGCGGCGCTGGCGGCGGCACAAACGGCCGCCCTGACGGACGCCAGCGCCCTGCACCTGGCGGCCGATGCGGCGGCCGCCGCGGCCCTGCAGGCGCAGGCACAGGCGGACCTGACGGATGCCAGCTCGCTGACGGTGGCGGCGAATGCCGATGCCGCGGCGGCGGCGGCGGCCCAGGCGCTGGCCGACCTGACGGATGCGAGCCAGCTCTTCGTGCTGAGCCAGAATGCCCTGCACAACCCGCTGACGGTGGCCGACTTCAGCACCGGCCTGCCGGCCGCCGGCGGCGACGTGATCGACATGTCAGCCATCGCCGACCTGACGGCGTCGGTGGCCGTGGGCGTCAATCTGAGCACGGACTTTGGCAACGACAACCTGTTCATCTTCGACGGCACGTCCGTGTCAATCGGCGCGGCGGCCAGCGCCATCGCGGCCGACAACAGCGTCTTGTCGGGCCAGGGCTACATCGTCATCGCCGATGCGCAAAACAGCGGCGCCGTGACGGTGTATCACTCGAGTGACCTGAGCAACGCCAACGCCATCGACACGGCGCTGGTGCTGCTGAGCGGCGTGAACATCACGCAGCTGACGGCGGCCAACTTCGTCGTCTGAGGCGGGGCACCCACGCCAGGCGCCGCGCCTGGCACGGCAGCGGGAGCGCGCGCAGCACTGCGCGCGCTCCCGCCACACCTTGAAATGCGTCAGGCCTCGGGCCGGAAAAATACGGGATGAGATTACGCGGTTTCCCAGCATGGTTCTTACTGCCACGCAGCGCGGCCTTGCTGGCGGCCGTGGCCATGGCATCGGTATCGTCCTTGGCCGGCGCCCAGGGCGCCACCGCCTGGAGCTTCGACCAGGTCTTGCAGCAGGCGCTGCAAAACCATCCCGCCGTGCAGGGCAAGCGCTCGGCGCAGGCGGCCGCGCGCGCCGAACTCGATGGCGCGCAGTGGCAGCGCTTTCCCAGCCTATCGGCCGAAGTGCCCACCGGTTCGCGGGAAACGGGCGGCGTGGTGCGCATCGAGCAGCCGCTGTGGAGCGGCGGCCGCATCGACGCCGGCATCGATGCGGCCGGCAGCCGGGTCGACGCGGCCGGCGCCGCCATCGAGGAAGAACGCCTGGCGCTCTCCCTGCGCGTGATCGCCGCCTACACGGAAGCGCTGCGCCAGACGGCGCGCGTGCAGTCGGCGCAGGCGGGGCTGGACGAGCACCAGCGCCTGCTGGACATGATCAAGCGCCGCGTGGTGCAGTCGGTCAGCTCGCAGACGGACCAGCGCCTGGCCGAATCGCGCGCCTACCAGGCCGCCAATGACGTGTCGAATGCGCGCCAGGCGCTGGAAAACGCGCTGGCGCAGCTGTCGCAACTGGCCGGCAAACCCGTGCGCCTCGTCAGCGCCACCGGCGTCGGCGTGGGAGAGCCTTTGCCCGACGCCAGCCTGGAACGGGTCATGCGCCAGGCCATCGCCTATTCCCCCACCCTGCAGCGCCTCGATTTCGAGGCGCAGGCTGCCGATTCCGAGATCACCGTGCAGCGCTCGGCCTACATGCCGAAGGTGGTGCTGCGCATGGAAAAGCCCACGGGCGGCATCAATGCCGACAACCGCACGCGCGCCATGCTGGTGCTGCAGGCGCAGCCGGGCGCGGGCCTGTCGGCCAAGGCCGGCGTGGACGCCGCCGTGGCCCGGCGCGAAGGCGCGCGCGCCGCGCACGACGCGGCCGAACGCGACGTGCGCGAGCGTTTCACGCTGGACTGGAACGAGGCCGAGGCGAGCCGCCAGCGCCTGGGCAACGCGGGCGAGGCCAGCACCACCTCGACGCAGGTATTCGAATCGTATGCGCGCCAGTACGTGATCGGCCGCAAGAGCTGGAACGACGTGCTCAACGCCGTGCGCGAAGCGACCCAGGCGCGGTTTTCGCTGGAAGACACGCGCGCGCAGGCGATCGCCGCCAGCCTGCGCCTGGCCGCGCAAACGGGCACCCTGGCCGGGCGCACGGCGCCGCCAGGCCTGGCGCACGCGCATTGACACCGACATGATGCACACAGGAGACAGCGTGGATACCTCCATCAAACATGGCTTGCTGACACTCATCGAGCGCGCCGCCCGCCTGACGGGCCAGCACGTGGCCGGCGCCCGCCTGGCCGACCTGCAACGCCAGCTCGACGGCGCCGACGACGGCGGCGCCCCCGCCATGCTCCTGACCACGATCTGGCAGGCGGCGGGGCTGGAAGGCGCGGCGAGCCCGCTGCACGATCCCACGCCGGGCGAGCTGCCGTTCGCCGTCCACAGCGCCAACACGGGCTGGGGCTTGCTGCAGTCGCGCGGCGCCGACGGCGCCTGGCGCGGCGAAGGCGTCGACGGGCGCGCCTTGCAACTGGCCTCGCTGGCCGGCCTGGCGTGCGTGGGCCTGCCGCGCCGCCCCGAAAAAAGCGGCGCCCGCCCCGGCGCCCTGGGCCTGGTGCGCAACGCCCTGTGGCTGAAAAAAAGCGTGTTCGTCGACGCCGTGCTGGCCACCGCGCTGGTGACCCTGCTGACCATGGCCACCTCGCTGTTCTCCATGCAGGTGTACGACCGCGTGATCCCGAACCAGAGCTTCAGCACCCTGTGGGTGCTGGTGGTGGGGGTGGCCCTGTCGATCGGCCTGGAATTCATCCTCAAGCAGGTGCGCAGCCGCATCGTCGACCACTCGTGCAATGACGTCGACCATGAATTGTCCGAGTGGTTTTTCCAGCGCATGCTGGGCATCCGCATGGAGGCGCGCCCCGCGTCCGTCGGCACCCTGGCGGCGCAAGTGAAGGGCTTCGAGATGGTGCGCGGCGTGCTCACGTCGACCTCGCTGTTCGTGCTGACGGACGTGCCCTTCGCCCTGATTTTCCTCGCCATGATCACCGTCATCGGCGGTTGGCTGGTGGTGGTGCCGCTGGTGGCCCTGCCGCTGGCCCTCGTGTGCGGGCTGATGTTCCAGCGCGCCATCGAGAGCCATACGCGCAAGAATCTCAACGCCAGCAACCGCAAGGCCGGCTTGCTGGTGGAAGCCGTCGACGGCGTCGAGACGCTCAAGGGCAGCAGCGCCGAATGGATGATGCAATCGCGCTGGGCCGACCTGGTGGCCGAGAGCAGCCATGCGGAGCAGAACATCCGCGACTATGCGGCCCTGTCGCAAAACATCACGGCCGCCTTCCAGCAGCTGACCAACGTCGCGCTGATCTCCATGGGCGCGTGGTTCGTGGCGGAAAACCAGATGACCATGGGCGCCCTGATGGCGTGCACCATCATCAGCAACCGCGCGCTGATGCCCATCGTGCAGCTGCCCGCCGTGATGGTGCAGTGGGCGCACGCGCGCGCCTCGATCGACGGCCTGGAACAAGTCATCAGCCTGCCCAACGAGGCCGACACCGCGCACTTCGCGCTGACGCCGCGCAGCCTCGAGACGGGATTGCGCTTCGAACGCATCCGCTTTACGTATGGCGGCGCGCAAAAGGTGGCGCTGGAAGTGGAGAGCCTCGCCATCCATCCCGGCGAACGGGTCGGCCTGGTGGGCGCCATCGGCTCGGGCAAGAGCACCCTGCTGAAACTGGCTTCAGGCCTGTACCAGCCGGCCGAAGGCAAGGCTTACCTGGGCGACGTCGACATGGCCCTGCTGGCGCCGGCCGTGGTGCGCGAAATGGTCGGCTACCTGCCGCAGGAAACGCGGCTGTTCAGCGGCACCCTGCGCGACAACCTGTTGCTGGGGCTGGCCGACCCGGGCGAGGAAGCGATCCTGGCGGCCGCCAAGCGCACGGGCCTGATCGAGCTGATACTGGGCCAGCCGCGGGGACTCGCGCTGGGCATCACGGAAGGCGGACGCGGCGTGTCGGGCGGCCAGCGGCAGTTGATCGCCGTCACGCGCCTGCTGCTGGCCAAGCCGCGCATCTGGCTGCTCGACGAACCGACGGGCGCCATGGATGCGAAGACGGAAGCGCGCATCGTGGGGCTCTTGGGCGAACTGGCGGCCGAAGGCGTGACCATGGTCGCCACCACCCACAAGAACGCCCTCTTGCCCCTGCTCGACCGCCTGGTGGTGCTGCAGGCGGGACGGGTGCTGCTCGACGGCCCGCGCGACCTTGTCCTGGCCAAGCTGTCGGGCAAGCCGCAGGCCGTGCCCAGTCCCGCCACGGCGCCGGTGGCGCAAGGAGCCGTCGCATGAAGCTGGCCAGGGTCGAGACGAAAGAGGAAGCGAAACGGGGCCGGGTGCTGATCTGGAGCTGCACGGCGGCGCTGGCCGGCGTCATCGCCTGGGCGTCGTGGGCGCAGCTGGACCAGGTCACGCGCGCCAACGGCCAGGTGATCGCCAGTTCGCGCAACCAGATCATCCAGGTGGCCGATGGCGGCGTGCTGGCCGAACTGCGCGTGCACGAAGGCAGCGTGGTGAAAAAGGGCGAATTGCTGGCGCGTTTCGACCGCACGCGGGCCGAGACGAGCTACCTGGAAAGCACGGCCAAGGCGGCCGGACTGAAGGCGGCCGTGGCGCGCCTGCAGGCCGAAGTGTTCGGCGGCGCGCCGAAATTCCCGCCCGAACTGCAGGCGTTTCCGGAATTTCGCGCCAACCAGCTGGCCCTGTTCAGCAAGCGCCAGGGCGCCGTGCAGGCGGAAGTGGGCTCGCTGGACAGCGCCATGAAGCTGATCCGGGAAGAGCTGGAAATGAACTTGCCGCTGCTGGAAACGGGCGACGTCAGCCGCGCCGAAGTGCTGAAACTGCGACGGCAGGTGGTCGACATCCAGGCGCAGATCACCAACCGCCGCAACAAATATCTGCAGGACAGCCAGACGGACCTGGTGAAAGCCCAGGAAGACCTGGCCGGCGTGCTGCAGACGGTGACGCAGCGCAAGGAGCAGCTGGGCTCGACGGACATTTACGCGCCCACCGACGGCATCGTGCGCAACGTGCGCCTCACCACCCTGGGCGGCGTGGCCAAGCCGGGCGAGGAAATCCTGCAGATCGTGCCGACGGACGACGACCTGATCATCGAAGCGAAAGTCAAGCCGGCCGACATCGCCTTCATCAAGCCCGGCCTGCCCACGGCCGTGAAACTGGACGCCTACGACTACGGCATCTACGGGCGCCTGCGCGGCACCGTCAGCTACATCAGCGCGGACACCTTAAGTGAAGACAACAAGGGCAACGAGCAGCCCTACTACCGCGTGCAGATCAAGACCAGCGGGCGCAACCTGATGGGCAAGAATGGCGAGCCTATCCTGATCCAGCCCGGCATGACGGCCACCGTGGAAATCAACACGGGCAGGAAGACGGTCTTGCGCTACCTGACGAAACCGATCACCAAGACGTTTTCGGAGTCGATGGGGGAACGCTGACGCGGCAGGCGTCAAACGGCCGGTTTCAATCGACCAATCACGCTGGCCACCTTGGCCGTGATCATGTCGACCGCGGGGCCATTGGCGCCGTGCGGCAAGATGACATCGGCATTGCGCTTGGTCGGTTCGATGAATTGCTTGTGCATCGGGCGCACGGTTTCCAGATACTGCTCGATGACGCTTTCCACCGAGCGGCCCCGCTCCGTGATATCGCGTTGCATGCGGCGGATGAAGCGCACGTCGGAGGCCGTGTCGACAAAGATCTTCAGCGACATCATGTTGCGCAAGTCTTCGTCATACAAGGCAAACAGGCCTTCGATCACGATCACCGGCGCCGGCTTGACGGGAATAGTCCTGTTGGAGCGATTGTGCAGCGTGAAGTCGTACTCGGGCATCTCGATCGCCTCGCCATTGCGCAAGGCCTGGATGTGCTGCACCAGCAATGGCCATTCGAACGCCTGCGGATGGTCGTAATTCTGCTGACGCCGGACTTCAGGGGAGAGATGGGTTTGGTCGCAGTAGTAGTCGTCCTGCATCACGACCGAGACCATGTCGGCGCCAAAGGACGCCAGGACCTGCTGTGATACGGTTGACTTGCCACTGCCGCTACCGCCGGCGACACCAATGACAAACGGTTGGAAGGAAATATTGTTCATGCCGAATGATACCGGAAACGTGAGCGTACCGACAGGGAGCGGCTGCAAAGCGGGGCCTGTCACGCGCCATGCATCAGTCGCGCATACAGCCCGGCTACCCGCTCTGCCGTGATACCGTCGCGCTGTTCCACCGCCAGCGGGTGCTCCGTCGGTTCCAGTTCGATGGCCGGACGTATGCCATCGTCGCGCAGGTGCACGCGGGTTTTCAGGTTCAGGGTGTCCGGATATCCGGGCAGCTGCGTGCTGAGCCAGCCGAAGAAGGGGCCGATGTGGACCCGCTTGGCGTCGTTGAAACAGGCGTCCCAGGCGTCGAAGCTCTCGCCGCTCAGCGACACCCACACGCCCCAGCTGAATGGCTCGTCAACGCCATGCACGGGGATGTCGATGGTGGCGCGCACGAAGCAGTGCGCCTCGTCGACGATGCAGGCGTCGCTGTCGAGCTGGCAGCGCGTGGTTCGTTCGGCGGGCGCCATCTGCTCGTACAGCCAAGGCGCGTCGGCGCCGAAGCTGGGCATGCCCGTGTGGGTCTCGCCGCAGGAGCGGCACAGGAAGGAAAAAGTCATGCGGGAAGGAAGCCTTACTCGAACTGCTTGCGGAACGCCTCGAACTGCGCCGCCAGACCGTCGAAATCGCTGCGCAATCGCAGCACTTCCTGTTCCAGCTGGGCCACCCTGCTGCCCTGCTGCGGCGCGCTGACGGCGCCCGCGAAACCGGCCGCCGTCTCGATCTGCGCCAGCGCTTCCTCGCCGCCCAGCAAGTGGCCGTAGCGCGGTTCCTTGGCGCCGGGGGCGACGGCCAGCCTGGCCACCAGCGGCGGGTATTTGTCGATCAGGAACTGCAGGCCGGATTCCACTTCCGCCACCGACTTGAATTCATGCACGCGGCCGCTGCGGCTGCGGATCTCGCCCGCCGTCTGCAGGCCGCGCAGCATCAAGATCGTCAGGATGGCCAGCTTGTCCTGTTCCAGCGACCACTTGATGCGCATGCGGTGTTCGTACTTGGCGACCCGCGCGCCGGCCTGCGTGATGCCGTTGACGAACTTGCGCTGCATCAAACGCTGCAGCACGTCATACACGGTTTCCTCGGAAAGCGCCATGACGGGGTCGCGGCTCGACAACTGGTTGCAGCCGTTCGTCAGGGCATTCAACGACAGCGGGTAGCTGTCCGGCGTCAGCGCTTCCTTTTCGGCCAGCACGGCCAGCACGCGGATCTCGAAGGGGTCGAGCAGATTCGGATTGTCCGTACTTTTTTCGCCTGCCGTCACATCAGTATTCATGCCTGTATCCTTAATCAACCAGCTTGTTCATTTGCTCGGAATCGAATTTATCACACTCGGGCACGCCCTGGCAGCAGATGCCGGCCGCCTTCAGCGTGGCGAGGATGGTCTCGATGCGCTGTTCCTGCGCCACGGCATGCGTGATCAGGCCTTGCAGGGCTTTCGACAGCGGGTCGTCGCCGTTGGGCGTAACGCCATACGCGGCGAACAGGTGCGCCGTGCTGCCCTCGCGCAAGGCGCTGACATCCTTTTGCACGATGTGCGCGGGGTTGCCGACGGCCGTGGCGCCCGATGGCACGGGTTTCAACAGCACGGCGTTCGAGCCCACCTTGGCGTACTCGCCCACCGTGAAACTGCCCAGCACCTGCGCGCCTGCGCCCACGATGACGCCGCGTTCCAGGGTCGGATGGCGTTTGCTGCCGCTGTGCAGCGAGGTGCCGCCCAAAGTCACCCCCTGGTAGATGGTGCAGTCGTCGCCGACGACGGCCGTCTCGCCGATCACCACGCCGAAGCCATGGTCGATGAAGACGCGCCGGCCGATGACGGCGCCCGGGTGGATTTCGATGCCCGTGATGATGCGCGCGATATACGAAATGAAGCGCCCCACCCACTTCATGTGCCGCGTCCAGCACCAGTGCGCCCAGCCGTGCATGACGATGGCGTGCAAGCCCGGATAACAGGTCAGCACCTCCCAGCCATTGCGGGCGGCCGGGTCACGTTCGATGATGCTGTTGATGTCTTCGCGCAGGTGGTGGAACATAATGACTATGAATAAGGTGGAACGCAAATGGTAGCGTATTCGGCGGCGTGCTGCCGGGGAGGCAGATAAACAACCGCCGCCTCAAGGGCGGCGGCATATAAAGAAGCGCTACAAAACGTTCAGGGCAAGGCGCATTGCCGAAGACAGTACGCAAGTACGGCGAGGCAATGCAACGCCGCCCTGGACGTTTTTTAGCCTTCTTTCGCGATGCGCTGGCGGCGGGCTTCGTACAGACACACGCCGGAGGCGACCGACACGTTCAGGCTCTCGACGGAGCCGAACATCGGGATGCTGACGAGGATGTCGCAGGTGTCGCGCGTCAAACGGCGCATGCCTTCCCCTTCGGAGCCCATGACGAGCGCCGTCGGGCCCGTGAAATCGGCTTCGTACAAGCCTTTTTCGCCGTCGTCCGAGGTGCCGATCAGCCAGATGCCGCGATCCTTCAGTTCACGCATGGTGCGCGCCAGATTCGTCACGGTGATGTATGGCACGGTTTCGGCGGCGCCGCTGGCGACCTTGGCGGCCGTGGCGTTGAGGCCCACGGCGCGGTCCTTCGGCACGATGACGGCATGTGCGCCAACGCCGTCGGCCACGCGCAGGCAGGCGCCCAGGTTGTGCGGGTCGGTGATGCCGTCGAGAATCAACAGCAGCGGCGGGCCGTCGATGGCGTCGAGCAGCTCGTCGAGATTGCGCGCCAGCGACAGTTGCGAGGCAAACGCGATCACGCCCTGGTGGCGGCGCGTGCCGACGATCTTGTCCAGGCGCGAGGAATCGACCGGCATGACGCGCACGTTGGCCGCCTTGGCGGCGGCGATCATGTCCTTCATGCGGCCGTCGACGCGGCTGGCGTCGACGAAAATTTCTTCCACGGACGACGCTTCATGACGCAGGCGCGAGGTGACGGCGTGGAAGCCGAAAATCATTTTATTCTTCATTATTTATCGTTTCTTCTTGCTTGTTTTTGATGCAGATACAGTTTTTGCTGCTCGTGGTGCCGCCGCAGCGGGCGCCGCGGCTGGTTTCTTGCTGCGCTTGGGCGCGGCCGACTTGGTGGCTGCCGCTTGCGAAGCTGCCTTGCCGCCGGCCTTGGCCTTGGCGCCAGTGGCGACGCTGGTTTTGATCTCATGGCGCTGCTCGGTCGCTGGACCGGGCTTGACCATGGATTTCTTCTCGCCCTTGCGCTTGCCGCCCGATGGCTTGGCCGGCGCTTCTTCGCCCGCCAGTTCCGCATCGGTGACCAGGCGCAGGTCGATCTTGCGCGTTTCCAGGTCGACACGCGCCACTTGCACCGTCAGGCGGTCCGTCAATTGATAACGTTTGCCCGTGCGTTCGCCGCGCAATTCATGGCGCGCATCGTCGTACTGGAAGTAATCGGTGCCCAGCTCGGTGACGTGCACCAGGCCTTCGACGAACAGGGTGTCGAGCTGCACGAACACGCCGAAGGTGGTGACGCCGGTGATGGTGCCGGTGAACTCTTCGCCCAATTTGTCTTGCATGAAGTAGCACTTCAGCCACGCTTCCACGTCGCGCGACGCTTCGTCGGCGCGGCGTTCATTGGCCGAGCAATGCACGCCCAGCGCGTCCCAGATCGTCAGGTCCGTCTTCTTCGGCTTGCCGTCGGCCTTGTCCTTGGCTTGCTGCTTGCGCGTGGCGTTCGACACGTTCGTGTTCAGCACGACCTTATCGGACAGCTTCGGCTCGTATTTCTTGCCTTGCAAAATAGCCTTGATGGCGCGGTGCGTCAGCAGGTCGGGATAGCGGCGGATCGGGCTGGTGAAGTGGGCATACGCCTCGTAGGCCAGGCCGAAGTGGCCGATATTGTCCGGGCTGTAGACGGCTTGCTGCATCGAGCGCAGCAGCATCGTCTGCAGCAGGGCGGCGTCGGGACGCTGCTTGATCTGCTGCATCAGGGTCTGGTAATCGGATGCCGACGGCGTGTCGCCGCCCGTCAGGTTCAAGCCGACCTGCTTGAGGAAGGTGCGCACTTGCGTGAGCTTTTCCTTGGTCGGGCTGGCATGGATGCGGTAGGTGCCTGGATGCTTGTTACGCAGCAACAAATCGGCCGCGCAGACGTTGGCTGCCAGCATGCACTCTTCGATGATCTTGTGCGCTTCGTTGCGCGTGCGGGGGATGATCTTTTCGATCTTGCCGGCGCTATTGCAGACGATATACGTTTCCGTCGTCTCGAAATCGATGGCGCCCCGCTCCGTGCGCGCCTTCAGCAAGGCGCGGTAGACGGCTTCCAGGTTCTGCAGGTGCGGCAGGATGTCCGCGCGGCGTGCCGCCTCCGGTCCCTTGGTGTTGCCCAGCACGGCGGCGACTTCGTCATACGTCAGGCGCGCGGCCGAATGAATGACGGCCGGATAGAACTGGTACGCCTTCAGCTCGCCCTTGTCGCTGACGACGGCGTCGCAGACGAGGGTCAAACGGTCGACGGCCGGGTTCAGCGAGCACAGCCCATTCGACAGTTTTTCCGGCAGCATCGGGATCACGCGGCGCGGGAAGTAGACGGACGTGCTGCGCTCCAACGCGTCGATATCGAGCGCGTCGTTCGGTTTCACGTAATGGCTGACGTCGGCAATCGCCACGATCAGGCGGAAGCAGTTGGCGCGTCCCACCTTGACGGGTTCGCAATACACGGCATCGTCGAAGTCGCGCGCGTCCTCGCCATCGATGGTCACCAATGGCACGTCGCGCAGGTCGACACGGTCTTTCAGGTCGGCGGCGCGCACTTCGAACGGCAGTTTTTCCGCCTGTTTCAGGGCGGCGGCGGAAAAGACGTGCGGCACGTTGAATTTGCGCACGGCAATCTCGATTTCCATGCCGGGATCATCCAGGGCGCCCAGCACTTCGACGATCTTGCCGACCGGCTGCTTGAAGCGCATCGGCTGCTCGGTCAGCTCGACGCTGACGATCTGGCCAGCCTTCGCCTTGCCCACCGACCCGGTGACCAGGATGTCCTGGCCGATGCGCTGGTCTTCCGGCGCCACCACCCAGGTACCGTTTTCCTGGATCAGGCGGCCGATGACGTGGGTATTGGCGCGCTGCGTGACTTCCACGATCGTGCCTTCCGGGCGGCCGCGGCGGTCCGTGCCGACGATGCGGGCCATGACCTTGTCGCCATGCAGTACTTTCTGCATTTCTTTCTCAGGCAGGAACAGGTCGGCGCTGGCGTCGTCGGGAATGACAAAGCCGAAGCCATCGCGGTGGCTGGTGACGCGACCGGCGACAAGCGCGCTCTGGTCGGCCAGGCTGAAAACACCGCTGGCGTCAGACTTGAGCTGGCCGTCGCGCTCCATCGCCTTCAGGCGACGAACGAGGACATCCATGGAATCGGCATGCACTTGCAGCGTTTTCCCGAGAGACTGCGGGTCGAGAGGCGCGTTGACGCTGCGGAATATGCCGAGAATGTCCTCCCGGCTGGGGATGGTGTGGGTATTTTGGCTCAAAAGTATTTCTATAGTTGTTATTGACAGTGATCAAACGGAGAACAAAGACCGATGACATCACCGTCAATATTGACACGGTGATGTTCGATAGTGTACCGGAGGACGCCTTGGTTTGCCTAACGGACAGCGTAGCGGAAACCGAACAAGTGCCCCGCCGATGAAAAAAAGGAGAAAAGCTGTGCAATGCATTTGACTTCGGCAAATATTGCTCTATAATCTCGGTCTCTTGCAGCGACAAACCTTCACGGGGATGCAGTTGCAGGAAAGCGGTACAGGGTTGATGTGCAGTATGGAGCGAAAGCTCATCTGGCGCAAAACTCTTCAAGCCGTTATAATAGCAGAATTGTTGCGAAGTTATTTTGCAATGAGTCAGCAAGCAGCATCAGTGCCCACGTGGCGGAATTGGTAGACGCGCATGGTTCAGGTCCATGTGCCTTCGGGTGTAGGGGTTCGAGTCCCTTCGTGGGCACCATACCTAATTCGCTAAAGAGCCGCAAACTTTCACGAGTTTGCGGCTTTTTTCATTTCCGAGATGAAAATACCCCAAGCCATCAGTCAGCCACATTGCGACAACCAGACAGCACGGCACCCCGTGAATAGAAACAAGAGATGAAATCGCTGAAAAAAGAGGCAGATTTGACCTTTTTCCATAGGGAACAGCCCTTTTCAGGCGAAAAAACATGTTTCTTGAAGAAAAGTGCAAAATGTTGATTGACCGAATGCGCGCCAGCCCTTATGATTTTGTCCTCGCTGCAGAACACGCAGCGACAAGCAGCAAGCAGTAACAATGCCCACGTGGCGGAATTGGTAGACGCGCATGGTTCAGGTCCATGTGCCTTCGGGTGTAGGGGTTCGAGTCCCTTCGTGGGCACCACCAGCAACAAGTTGTCGATTGTTGTGATCCGCAGTACAGTAGCAAGCAGTATGCAGTTGAAATGAGCAGCACAATGCCCACGTGGCGGAATTGGTAGACGCGCATGGTTCAGGTCCATGTGCCTTCGGGTGTAGGGGTTCGAGTCCCTTCGTGGGCACCACCAGCAACGAGTCGTTTTCGTTGTAATCCGCAGTACAGCAGTGAGATATAGCAGTAGCATTGGCAGCATCAGTGCCCACGTGGCGGAATTGGTAGACGCGCATGGTTCAGGTCCATGTGCCTTCGGGTGTAGGGGTTCGAGTCCCTTCGTGGGCACCATTACCACATTCGCAAAAAAGCCGCAAACTTTCACGAGTTTGCGGCTTTTTTCATTCCGCAATGCCGCGCAGTCTTCCCGACCCGCGGCACCCTCCCCTTATTTGGCCAGCGCCGCCTTGACGGCGTCAGGCAGGCGCGTCGTCGGACGGCCAATCAGCGCGCTCAATTGCTTGCCATGGTCTTCCAGGCCGCCCCTGGCCGCGCCCGCATCGGAATCGGCCAGCAGCTCGGCAAAGCCTTCCGGCACGCCCGCGCCCACCAGCGCCGCCTTGAAGTCCGCCTGCGGCATATCCTTGTAGACGATCGCCTTGCCCGACTGGCGCGCCACTTCGGCCGCATATTCCGCCAGGGTAAAGCCCTGGTCGCCCGCCAGCTCATACACGGCTTGCGGCTGGGCGGCCGTCAGGACAGCGGCGGCCGCCGCCGCGTAGTCGGCGCGCGCGGCGGACGAGAAACGCCCGTTTTGCGCCGCGCCCAGCACGACGCCATGCTCAAGCACGGGCGCCAGGTGTTCCGTATGGTTTTCCAAATACCAGCCGTTGCGCAGGAAAGCGTATGGCAGGCTTGACGCGCGGATGGCCGCTTCCGTGATCACGTGTTCCGCGGCCAGGCCCAGCGGCGACGTGTCGGCGCGCAAGACGCTGGTGTAGGCCAGCAGGGACACGCCGGCCCGCTTGGCCGCGTCGATGACGTTCTGGTGCTGCTGCGCGCGCTGGCCCACTTCGCTCGACGAGATCAGCAAGATTTTTGTTGCGCCCTTGAACGCCGCGTCGAGGCTGGCGCCATCGTTGTAATCGGCCTGGCGCACCTGCACGCCCCGGGCGGCCAGGCCGGCGGCCTTGGCCGGGTTGCGCACGGCGGCGATGATGTTCGCTGCAGGGACGGACTTGAGCAGGCTGGCGATGACGTGCTGGCCCAGATTGCCTGTGGCGCCGGTGATGACGATCATGATTTCTCCTTGGTACGTGGGTGGTAAAACCCTATAATAGGACTATTACTTACCTATTGTAAGTACGTACCTTTTGGTAAGTACTGTTGAATACTAAATTCGAAGGCCAACTATCATGTCCACAGACACTCCCGGCGCCAGCCTGCGCGCCGCCCTCGCCCGCCAGAACCAGGGGGCGCATCTGCTGGCGGCCGCCTGCCCGTCGCGCGCCGTGCTCAGCCACCTGACCAGCCGCTGGGCCGTGCTGGTGCTGGTATTGCTCTTGAGCGGCACGCGGCGCTTCAGCGAACTGCGCCGCGAAGTGGGCGGGGTCAGCGAAAAAATGCTGGCGCAAACCCTGGAAGCGCTGGCGGGCGACGGTTTCGTGCTGCGCCAGGCGTATCTGGTGATCCCGCCCAAGGTGGAATACAGCCTCACGCCGCTGGGACGCGAGGCAGCCGAACGGCTGGCCGTGCTGGTCGACTGGATCGAGGATAATTACCCGCGCATCGAACAGGCGCGCGCGGCCCTGGAGGCGGCACCGCCAGCGCAAAATGCGGCTTGATCAGATTGCTTTTGATCATCAAGAATTATCGTTTACTCCTACTTGCCTTGATGTAATACTAGGCCCATGACACGCGTAAGGGCGCGACACCATGAACCAGTTGATTTCTTCCATCTCCGACCGGGCCAATGTGCTACTTGTCAGCAATTCGCCAAACGATGTGCGCGAACTGCTGTATGTGCTGGACCGGCACAACCTGGGCACGGGCCTGGCGGGCGATATCGACGAAGGCGTGGAACTGGCGGCCGGCGGCACGGACCTGATCCTGCTCGACGCGGCCCTGGCGGGCACGAATATCGGCGCCACCTGCATGCGCCTGCGCAATGCGGGCGGCCGCCACGGCGTGCCCCTGCTGCTGATGTCGGCCACCCCCAGCGCCGAGGAACAGGGCCGCAGCGTGGGCGCCGGCGCATCCGACTACATCAAGATGCCCTTCAATGCGCGCGACGTGGCGGAAAAGATCCTCATGGAACTGGCCTTGCACAAGGCCGAGGCGCCCGCCGCCCGCCCTTTCGCCACGCCCGTCACGCCACCGCGCCCCCTGCATCCGCAAACGCTGGAAGTCAATTACCACTCCATCTTGGCCGGCTCGCCCGACGCCGTGCTGCTGTTCGATATCGACAACCAACTGCTGATCGACGCCAACCACCTGGCCGAAGAATTGTTCGGCATGCCGCTGGCCGAGCTGCTGCAAGGCGGCATGGAGCCGCTGTTCCCCCGGCAGCAGGACGATGGCCGGGCCTCGCCGCAACTGCTGGAAGAAAAGATCCGCGATACCCTGCAAGGCAAGATCGTCGTCTTCCGCGCCAGCTGCCGCCACCGCGACGGCCACCCGATCGCCTGCGAAATCCGGCTGATGCGCCTGTCCGTGCCGGGTCGCCAGCTCGTGCATGCGCGCATCATCGACTTGACCGAACGCAACCTCGCCGAAGCGATGCGCGCGGGCCAGAGCGCCTTGCTGGAAATGGTCGCCAAGGGCGCGCCCCTGATCCCCACCCTGGACCAGCTGTTGCTGCTGATCGAAGGCCAGTCGCGCGGCGTGCTCTGCTCCATCATGCTGCTCGACGATGACGGCGTCCGCATGCACAGCGCGGCCGGGCCCAGCCTGCCGCCCGACTACATGGCCCTGCTCGAAGGCGTGGCCATCGGGCCCGGCGTGGGCTCGTGCGGCACGGCCATGTTCCTGCGCGAACCGGTGGTCGTCAGCGACATCATGCACGACCCGCTGTGGGCGCCCTACCGCGAGCTGGCGGCGCCGTTCGGCTTGCGCGCCTGCTGGTCGCGCCCCATCTTCGGCCAGGATGGCGCCGTGCTCGGCTCGTTTGCCATGTACTACCGCGACGTGCGCGAGCCCGACGCGCGCGACCTGGAACTGATCGACACGGCGACCGACCTGGCCGGCATCGCCATCGGCCGCATGCGCCACGAACGCGAACTGCAGCGCCACCGCGCCCACCTGGAAGAGCTGGTGGCCGAACGCACGGCCGCCTTGACGCAGGCCAAGGAACAGTCGGAGCAAACGAACCTGGAATTGGCCGCCGCGCTGGAGAACCTGTCCATCACGCAGGAAGAACTGGTGCGCCGCGACAAGCTGGCCGCGCTGGGCGCGCTGGTGGCCGGCATCGCGCACGAACTCAATACGCCGATCGGCAACGGCCTGGTGGTGGCCACCACCATGGCCGAGCGCACGCGCGCAATCCAGGCCAGCTTCCTCGATGGCTTGCGGCGCTCCGAACTGGGGGCCTACCTGACCCAGGCCAGCGAGGCGGACGCCATCATGCTGCGCAACCTGCAGCGCGCCGCCGACCTCGTCTCCAGCTTCAAGCAGATCGCCGTCGACCGCGCCAGCTCGCAGCGCCGCCACTTCCTGCTGCGCCAGTTCATCGCCGAACTGATGCTGCCGCTGTCCACGCCGCTCAAGGCCGCCGGCCTGAGCCTGACGCAGGACGTGCCGGACGACCTGGCCATGGACAGTTATCCGGGCCCGCTGGGCCAGGTGCTCAGCAACCTGCTGGAAAACTGCCTGCGCCATGCCTTCGAAGGCCGCAGCGGCGGCACCATCGCCATCAGGGCGCGCGGCAGCGACGACGGGCAGACGATCACCGTGTCCATCGCCGACACGGGCGTGGGCATCGCCGCCGACGACCTGGCGCACGTCTACGATCCCTTCTTCACGACCAAGCTCGGCTCGGGTGGCTCGGGCCTGGGCCTGCATGTGGCGCACAACATCGTCACGGGCGTGCTGGGCGGCCATATCGACGCCATCAGCAGCACGGGCGCCGGCAGCGGCACCACCTTCACCCTGCAACTGCCCGTCACGGCGCCGCAGTCGCCCGCCCCCTGAATGGCAGGCGCGCTACAATGCCGGCACGCTTTTCTTTCGGAGCACGTATGAAATACCTGATCGCCACGGCCCTGCTGGCAGCTTGCGCCTGCGCAATGGCCGGACCTGCCCCCTGGTACCAGTGGCGCAGCAAGATCGACGGCACCCTGGCGTGCGCCCAATCGACGCTGGGATTTGGCTGGGAACTGGCCTCGGGACCGTACAAAGATAGCCGTTGCGAAAAACCGGCGCTTGTTAAATAATGGGGTCATGACCACACGGGGCACCGGCTTGAGATCAAGCGATGGCATTGCGGCGTCGAAAGAGTATGGAACGATAAGAACGTATCTATTCAAACCGAGGAGACCACATGTTTACGAATCCCGAACAATTCGCAACGGCCACCAAGGCCCTGTTTGAATTCCAGCTGATGACCTTCAACACCCTCACCACCAAGGCCGTGCAAGGTGTGGAACAGGTGCTGGCGCTGAACATGGCCACCGCCAAGTCCGGCATCGAGGATGGCCTTGCCGCCGGCAAGGAAATCAGCCAGGCCAAGGATCCGAAGGCCGCCATGGCCGCCGCCGCCGCCCAGCTGCAACCTGGCGTGGCCGGCGCGAAAGCGTATAAACAGCAACTCGACGACATTATCAAGGAAATCCACACGGAATTCACCACGGCCGCCGAAGCCCACGTGGCCGAAGCGAAAAGCAATTTGAGCGCCCTGATCTACGACGTCACGAAAAACGTGCCGCCAGGCTCGGAAAACGCCGTCGCCATCGTCAAGGCCGCCATCGACAACGCCTTCCTCGGCTACGAACAAGTGACCAAGGCCACGAAACAGGCCGTGAAAACCGTGGAAGAGCAGATCGCCAAGGCCAGCGCGCAAGTGGCGCAGGCCACGGAAAAGGCGACGAGCGGCGCCACCGCCGCGGCGGAAAAGGCCACGCCTGCCGCCAAGCCGAAGGCGACTAAGAAGTAAATTAACAAGAAGTACGTTCGCAGCTATCGGGGCCTGATTCCTCAGGTCCCGATAGGCATGATGCTGTACACGCAACGCCTGCCCCCCTCCAGCAGATATTCGCTGCGCTCCACCGTGCAATCATCCCCCAATACCCGCTGAAAGATGGCCAGCTCCGAGCGGCAGAAATTCTGGCACGCCGTGGCCGCCGCGCAGATCGGGCAATGGTTTTCCACCAGCAAGACACTGCCATCGTCCTGCGGTTCGGCATGGGCCATGTAACCCTCGCCATCGCGCGCCCGCGCCAGGCTGTCCACCCGCCGCGCCAGATCGTCACTCACGTCGACCAGCCTGGCGTAATCGGCCTCGCTGCTGCGCTCGCGCGCGCCGATCAGTTTATCCAGGCCCGCGTCGCCGAACAGCGTCTTGATTTGCGCGATCAATTCCAGGGTGAGGTCGGCATGGCGGTCGGGAAAGCGCGCGTGCCCCTGCTCCGTCAGCGCCCAGCGCCGCGACGGACGGCCCACCTTGTCGGCCACGTCCTCGAAGACCACCAGTCCCCTGTCCTGCGCCGCTTCCAGCTGGCGCCGCGCGCCCATGGAGGTGATATCGAGCAGGGCCGCCAGTTGCTGCGCCGTCTGCGGCCCGCGCATCTTGAGCAGGAACAAGGTCTGCTCGGAGGTGCTGGCGCTCACGCCGCGGCCTTCGCGACGACGGCACCGTCCAGCTGGCGGCGCCAGGCGACCATGCGCCATGCGGCCCAGGCGGCGGACAAGGCGCCCGCGACGAGGATCAGCCGCGTGTCGATCAGGGTCAGCACGGAGCCGCTGAGGGCGACGACGATGTTGGCGATGCAAAAGGTGGTGGCCAGCAAGCCCATCACGGCCCCCTGCCCGTGCGCGCTGAAGCGTTCCGAGCACCAGCCCTGGATCACGGTGTTGTACAGCGCATTCGGAATGCCGAACAGCACGATGGCGGCGATGCCCACCCAGATATTGCCCAGCGCCAAAATCCCGACGGCCAGCGCCACGCCGCACGCATACCAGCTGGCGCGCAGCAAGGGCGCATGGCGGCTGGGACCGCCCGCCAGCAGCGAGGTGATGGTCATCGTGCCACACAGGCCCACATTCACCCAGGCGATCTCCTGCGCATGGTAATTGGCCGTTTCGACCAGCCACAGCGGATAGAACTCGTAGAAGCTGGCCACGCCGCAGGTCAGTGCCAGTTGCACGATGAACAGGGTGCGCAGTTCGCCATGACGCAGCAAATTGAGCGAATGGCGGTCGCGCGCCACTTGCCACCACGACGTCGTCAATAGCGAGGGCGTTTCGCGCGGCAAGCCGACGGCCACCAGCACGGCGACGAGCATCAGGGCGGCGGCGGCGATCCAGAACGGCACCGTCACGCCCCAGCCCAAGGTGGCGCCCGCCAGGATCGGACCCACCAGCCAGCCCAGGTAAAACGCGCCGTTCAGCCAGGACATGGCGCGCAGGCGCAGCGGCCCCGTCAATTGATCGGCCAGCATGGCGCGCGCCACGGCGCCGTTTCCTTCCAGCAAACCCGTGATGAAGCGGGCGACGATGAACAGCGGGTAGGACTGGATCACCAGCGCCCAGGCCGTGATCGCATGGCCGATGGCGGCGCCCACGGCCGTGCGCATCAGCAAGGGGCGGCGGCCATAGCGGTCGGACAGGGGGCCCAGCAAGGCCGAGCCGATCAGCAAGCCCAGCGGATTGATGGTCAGCGCCAGGCCGAACAGCAGTTTCGACGGCAAGCCGAGGAAATTGTTGAAGGCGTTCGGCGCCTCGGCCGCGAACAGGGGCGGCAGGATCGGGTATGGCAGCGAGGCGCCGATGGTCGACAGCAGCGCCAGCAAACAGGCAGCGGAAATCAGGATGATATTTTTCATGCAGGCTCGATGGATAGTGTCTGGCAAGACTACGTGAGCATGCCACATAAGTAAACTAAAATGTTTATTAATGCCAAGCATTGTCACAATGAAACGTGCAAGCCATCACCTCGGCTATCATCGCCTCATGACTCACGTCGAACAGGACAAACATGACACTGTCAGAAATGGAACGGCAACACGGCTTCACCTATCCTGCGCTGTATCGCCAGCTGGAGCGCGACGGCATGCTGGCCGTGGGCGAATATGGCCCCGACTGGTACAAGCTGGTCTATCCCACCTTGACCGAGCGGCCCACCCTGCTGCTGCATGCCGACGATTTCGAATTGCTGAGCGTCGATGCCGTAGCGGCAGCCATGCAAGAACTGGCCGACCCCGACGACTACCGCCAGATCGATCCCGCCTTGCGCTTCATCCCGTTCGCGCAGACGGGCGCCGGCGACCACTACTGCTTTTTCGCGTCCAGCCAGCACGCTGGCGAGATGCCCGTCGTGCTGCTGTGGCATGACCAGAATGAAGCCCAATACCTGGCAAAGAACCTGCACGATTTCCTGTTTCACATGCTGTTAAGGAGTATGGCCGACCAGGATACGTACAACGAGGTCAGCGACGAGGAATTCAAGGACCAGCTGGCAAACACCCTGGGCACGCATGCGCGCTACCTGACGCCGGAACAGGCGCAGATCCTGCAAACGCTGCTGGCCAGGGACATCATCGATTACGATGTGCCGCTGCCGAAGGGCAGAAAAGAAGCGCACCGGGGCTTGCTGACCGATGTCGAGCTGGCCGGCCTGCGCGAGGAATGCATTCCCTACGATCAGTTCGACCACTGTTTTGCCTACAGCGCGGCTGGCTGAACATAATTCGCTGGGCAAGCGGCGGCTGAAGGTTTAAACTGTATATAAACACAGTAAAAGTCATCACCTTGCAACTTGCCCTATTACCATCCCCATGCTGAGAGTCCTGGAAAATCCCCTGTACTATCTGGATAATTTCCAGGATGTGCTGAGCTGGATCAGCGCGCGTTACGCCGATCTGCTGAGTGCTGAAGAGACGCGCTTCATCGCCGACTTCGGCGCACTGCCGCAGCCGTCGCGCGCCCTGTTCGTGCGCCTCGTCATGCGCAAGGGTTGTTTGTTTCGCGCCAGTAAGCTCAATTATCCGGAAATCGGCGACACGCGCGCGGCCGCCCTGCCCTTGCTGGCAACAGGCTGGGTCGAGGCCGATCCGTCCATTTCGCTCGATGCACTGTTCGAGCTGCTGCTGAAAGCGGAGCTCGCCCAGGCCTTCCACCTCGACGCGCCCCTGAAAGCGGCGCGCAAGGCCGAGCAGCTGGACGCCTTGCGCGCACTGCATGCGGAAGAGAAACCGTTTTCCGCCTGGTATCCGGCCTGCACCGACGTGCTGTACCGCATCGGCCTGCAAGCGCTGTGCGACCGCCTGCGCCTGATTTACTTTGGCAATTATCACCAGGATTGGTCGGAATTCGTGCTGTCCGACCTGGGCGTGTATCAATACGAAAAAGTGGAATTCTCGCCCGCTTCGCGCGGCTTTCGCACGCGCCAGGATATCGAGCACTATGAAGTGCTGCACCAGTGCCGCGAACGCTACAACGACAGCGCGTCGGCGGACGAGGTGCTGCAGGAACTGGCGGCGCTGCCCTTGTCCGAGGACAATACCTGGCTGGCCAGCCGGCGCGACAAGCTGCGTTTCCAGATCGCCCAGCACCTGGAGAAATGCCAGGACTGGCCGGCCGCCTACCGCGCCTATGCCGATTGCCGCTATCCGGGCGCGCGGGGCCGTGCCATCCGCGTGCTGGAAAAGGATGAACAACCGCAAGCGGCCTACGAGCGCCTGACGATCGCCCTGGCCGCGCCGGAAAGCGAAGCGGAACAGCAATTGCTGCTGCGCATGGCTCCCCGTTTGCGGCGCAAGCTGGGCCATGCGAAGCAGGCGCCCAACGCGGCGGCCGCCGTCGAGCGCATCGACCTGCGGCTACCGTATCCGGAACAGGCGTGCTACGTGGAAGGGGTGGTGCGGCAACACCTGATGCGGGACGACGCGCCCGTGTATTACGTGGAAAACACCCTGATCAACTCGCTGTTCGGCCTGCTGTGCTGGCCCGCCATCTTCAAGGCCATGCCAGGCGCCTTCTTCCACCCCTTCCACCGTGGCCCGGCCGACTTGCACAGCGCCGATTTTTACCAGCGCCGCAGCCTGGATTTTGCCGCCTGCCTGGCGCAACTGGACGACGGCAGCTACCAGGCCAGCATCCGCGCCACCCTGGCCGCCAAGCACGGCATCGTCTCGCCCTTCGTCAGCTGGGACGTGCTCGACGACGGCTTGCTGGACCTGGCGCTGGCCTGCATGCCGGCCGCGCACCTGAAGAAGGCGTTCGAGCGCATCTTGCTCGACATCAAAAGCAACCGCAGCGGCTTGCCCGACCTGATCCAGTTCTGGCCGGCCGAGCGGCGCTACCGCATGATCGAGGTCAAGGGTCCGGGCGACCGCCTGCAAGACAACCAGCTGCGCTGGATCGCGTATTGCGCCGAGCACGCCATGCCCGTCAGCGTGTGCTACCTGCAATGGCAGGCGGCCGCATGAGCAGCAACACTTACACGATCGCCGTGCGCGCCCTGTGCGAATTCACGGCCAAGGTGGGCGACCTGGACTTGCGCTTCACGCCCTCGCCCACGGCGCAGGAAGGCATGGCCGGGCACGCCACCGTCACGGGCCGGCGCGACGACGATTACCAGCGCGAAATCAGCCTGTCCGGCGACTTTGGGCCTTTGCACGTGCGCGGCCGCGCCGATGGCTACGACCCGGCAAGGCGCCAGCTGGAAGAGATCAAGACCTATCGGGGCGAGCTCGACGCCATGCCCGCCAACCACCGCCAGCTGCACTGGGCGCAGGCGCGCATCTATGGCCATTTGCTGTGCCAGCAGCTGAACCTGCCCATGCTGCGCGTGGCGCTCGTGTATTTCGACGTCGCCAGCCAGAAGGAAACGGTCATGCACGAAGAATGCACGGCCGAGGCGCTGCGCATGTTCTTCGAACAGCATTGCGCGCTGTTCCTCGACTGGGCCGAGCAGGAACTGGCGCACCGTGCCAGCCGCGACGCGCAACTCAGCAGCATGGCCTTTCCGCATGCCGACTTTCGCCCGGGACAGCGCCAGCTGGCCGAAGCCATGTACAAGGCCAGCAGCCGCGGCTGCGGCTTGCTGGCGCAAGCGCCGACCGGCATCGGCAAGACGGTGGGCAGCCTGTTTCCCATGCTCAAGGCCACGGCCGCGCATGGCCTGGATAAACTGTTCTTCCTCGCCGCCAAGGTGCCGGGACGCCAGATGGCGCTCGACGCCTGCGCCATATTGAAAGATAGCGCGCCGCTACTGCCGCTGCGCGTGCTGGAACTGAGCGCCAAGAGCAGCGCCTGCGAGCATCCCGACAAAGCCTGCCACGGCGAATCGTGTCCGCTGGCCAAGGGTTTTTACGACCGCTTGCCGCTGGCGCGCGAAGTGGCGCTGGCCAGCGGCTTGATCCTCGACAAGGAAGCCGTGCGCGCCATCGCCTTGCAGCAGGGTATTTGCCCCTACTACCTGGGCATGGAGCTGGCGCGCTGGAGCGACGTCGTGATCGGCGACTACAATTACTATTTCGACCTCAGCGCCATGCTGTACGGCATGACCCTGGCCCACGACTGGAAAGTCAACGTGCTGGTCGACGAGGCGCACAATATGGTGTCGCGCGCACGCGGCATGTATTCGGCCGAGCTGGCGCAGATCGACCTGAAAATGCTGCGCAAGTTCGCGCCCGAGGCCTTGAAAAAGCCGCTGGACCGCCTCTCGCGCCAGTGGACGGCCTTACTGAAAGAGCAGGATGGCGATTACCATGTGCATCCGGCCTTGCCCGATAAATTCTTTGGCGCCCTGCAAGGCGTGGCGACGGCCATCGGCGACTACATGGCCGAGCACGCTGCCGCGCTGGACGAGGACTTGCAGCGCTTTTATTTCGACGTGCTGCTGATCAATCGCCTGGCGGAAAGCTTCGGCGCGCATTCGCTGTTCGATGTCAGCAAAACGGATACCGGTTCCACCGTCTGCATCCGCAACATCGTGCCGGCGCCGTTCTTGAAGGAGCGCTTCGCGGCCAGCCACAGCACGGCCCTGTTTTCCGCCACCCTGAGTCCGTGGAATTACTACAGCGACACCCTGGGCATGCCGGAGAACACGGCCTGGGTCGACGTGGAATCGCCGTTCCAGGCGCAGCAGCTGTCCGTGCGCGTGGCTGACGGCATTTCCACGCGCTACCAGCACCGGGCCGCCTCGCTGCTGCCCATCGCCCAGCTGATGGCGAAGCAATACGCGGAAACGCCGGGCAACTACCTGGCCTTCTTCAGCAGTTTTGACTACATGGAAAAGACGGCCACGCTGTTCGCCCAGCATTATCCGGACGTGCCCCTCTGGCAGCAGCCGCGCCGCATGGACGACGCTGCCCGCGCGCAATTCCTGGGCCGTTTCGGCCTGGACACGCGCGGCATCGGCTTTGCCGTGCTGGGCGGCGCTTTCGGCGAAGGCATCGACTTGCCCGGCGCGCGCCTGATCGGCGCCTTCATCGCCACCCTCGGTTTGCCGCAGATCAATCCCGTCAACGAGCAGATCCGCCAGCGCATGGGCGACCTCTTCGGCGCAGGCTACGACTACACGTATCTGTATCCGGGCATGCAAAAAGTGGTGCAGGCGGCAGGCAGGGTCATCCGCACGCAGTCGGACAAGGGCGTCGTCTACCTGATCGACGACCGTTTTTCCCGCCCGGAAATCCGCCAGCTCTTGCCCACGTGGTGGGATGTGCAGCTGGCGGGTGAATAATCTCTTCAGGTATTGCCGGCCCGCTTGCGCGCAACGCCGGTTTTCCGCCTTCCAGGGGACTTGGCTGGCGCAGCAAGCGCACTGTCATGGACATCGGCCTCAACTTCCTCGCCGCGCGGAAAATTCTGCAGTTCGATACGAACGCCGTTTTGCGCAACGACCGACATCTCCAATGTCATGCCCAGCGATTGCAGAAACCGGCGCAAGGTCGAGACATAGGTATCGGTACGCTTTTCCAGTTGGGAAACGGCATGCTGTTGAATCCCGAGCTCCCTGGCAACTTCCGCCTGGGTCTTGCCTACAGCTTTGCGAAAATCCGTCAATGTGGCGGCGTGCGCAATCATTTCTTGCATTTTTTCCTGGGACAAAGCGGCAATTTTTTCCTGCCGCTCGGTCGGCAGACTGTGGATGACGTCATTCAGATTTCTTCCCATGCCAAACTCCTGCTCCTAAAATCATCTATTGCCTTTGTCCGGCCTGGTGTTCGCCGCAGCCAGGTTTTTGAGGTGTTGCTCGTAGCGGACATTTGCCTTGACTAACAAATCCCTGTAAAACTTGTCCTCATCGACACCTTGCTTGGCGGCCGCAACCAGAATGACCGCTTCTCGCCTCGTATCGAAAGCAAAGACCGCACGCCAGACCTCCGCCCCGTTGTTGGCTTTGAAACGCAGCTCTTTCATGTTCGGGTGTTCAGGGTTCTTCAACGTCCCGACATGAGGCCGTCCGGCAGCCGGGCCCAGCTTCGACAGCGCATCGGCACTCGCCAGCAATTCATCCTGGACATCTATCGGCAAAGCATCAAATTCCGCATCGAAGTCGTCGTGAAACGTGACTGGCCATGTCCTCGGCGCATTCATTATCACCTTCAGATGATATCATGCCTAGATGATCAGGCATCTACACCGCAGAACATGCTAGCCCACCAGTAATCTGAGTTTTTGATACCCCGCCTTGCTCACGGGTATCCTCGTATCGTCGCGCAGGATGGCCACGTGGCTGTCTTTCGTCGCCGCCTCGATGCGGCGGATACCGTCGATATTGAGCAGGTAAGACCTGTGCACGCGCAAGAACTTGGCCGGGTCCAGCTGCGTCTCCAGCTCGCTCAAACGCTGGCTTTTCAGGTAGGACTTGCCCTCGGAACGGATGCTGATGTAATCGTCCTGCGCCTCGATATAGTCGATGCGCGCGCTGGCGATGACGTGGACTTTGGCGCCGTCGCGTATCAGCACGCGGTCCAGGGGCACTGCGCGCGCGGCCGCCTCGCGCGCCAGCGCTTGCACAGCCTCGGGCAGGCCGCGCTGGGCGCGCGCGTGGGCCAGCGCCTGGTCGAAGCGCTGTTCGCTGAATGGTTTCAGCAGATAGTCCAGGGCATGGCATTCGAACGCCTTCAAGGCATATTGATCGTAGGCCGCGACAAAGATCAAACGCGTCTTCGCGCCGATCAGCTCGGCCACTTCGAAGCCGTCCAGGCGCGGCATCTGAATGTCGAGAAACACCAGTTCGGGTTCCAGTTCGGCGATGGCCTTGACGGCGTCGAAGCCGTTGGCGCACTCGGCCACGATGTCGATATCGTCGTGGCGCGCCAGGTATTCGCGCAGCACGCCGCGCGCCAGCGCTTCATCATCGACGATGGCCACGCGCATTCTTGCCTGCCTCATGCTTCCTCCGTGTCGCCGGTCTGCGCCGGCATGGAAATCATCACTGCGAAATGGCCATCGCGCCGGCCCCAGTGCACGCTGGCCTCGTGGCCATACGCGCCGGCCAGGCGCTGGCGCACATTCTCCAGGCCCACGCCATTGCCGCGCGCCGGCCCCTGATCCGTATCCACAGGATTGCGCACGGCGATCTGCAGCAGGCTACCCGCGCGCCGCACCTCGATGGCGATCAGGCCGCCCTCCGTCAAGCCGCAGAGTCCATGCTTGACGGCATTTTCCACCAACGGCTGTATCAGCATGGGTGGCAGCAGACAGGCCAGCGCGGCCGCGTCGATACTCTCCGCCACTTGCAGGCGTTCGCCGAAACGCACTTGCTCGATGGCGAGAAAATGGCGGATCAGCACCAGTTCCTGCTCCACGGTAATGTGCTTGTGCGCTTCCAGGCTCAGGCTCTGGCGAAAGAAACTGGCCAGCTGCAGCGTCATCTGGCGCGCACCCACCACATCGATAGACGTCAAGGCGCTGATGGAGTTCAGGCTGTTGAACAGGAAATGCGGATCGATCTGCGTGCGCAGCATGCGCAGTTGCGCTTCCTGCGCCATCAGCTGCGCTTCCAGCCCCCGCTGCTCGGCCATCCTGGCGCGCACGAATTCGAGCAGCAGATAATGCACGGCGGCGGCCAGGCAGTACAGCAGCGCGCCCAGGCCGAAGAACAGGGCCAGCAGCGATGGCGTCAGGTTCACGCCCAGCCAGCGCAGCTCCGGCAACAGGCTGACGCTGTTCAGAAATTGCAGCAAGGTGGCCCACAGCAAGCCCGCGAACAGGGCCGCCACGCCCATCACGCCGGCGATGGCGAGCGGATGGCGGGCGTGCAAGGGATAGGCGCGGCACAGGTAGAACGCGGAAAAACCCGAACCGATCGCATACACGAGCGTGGCGGGCACCACCAGCACGACGGCATTGAGCCAGGGCGCGTGGGCCACCCGGGCCAACATCAAGGCCAGGCCCAGGCCCAGCGCGAGGCAGACCAGGAACACCACCACGGCACCGCGCCGCTGCGACAAGGGCCCCGACATGCGCGCCTAGTTGCGGATTTCCAGGCCGCCCATGATGGCGTAGCCCGTCACGTACAGGCGCTTGGCCTGGTTCGGCGGCACGATGGTCTTTTCCTCGAAGCCGCCAAGGATGGGCGTGCCCTGCAGCACCACGCTCCAGTCGGGCGGGATCTTGATGGTGACGCCGCCGCACAGGGCAAATACGTTGAGCACGGCTTCGCCTTCGATCGAGGCCTGGCGCAAGTCGATTTCGCAGCCAGCCATGATGACGTTGATGTCGCCGCCCCGGAAGCGCTGCGACGACACGCGCCGCACATAGCCGCCGAGGATGGCCGTCACTTCGATGACGCTGTCATCGTCCGCCTGGGTACCGGCGCCGGGCGCCGCAGTGGCATCGGCCGTGTCCTTGTCCAGCGACACGGCGCCATTCCTGGCCTGGCCGAACGACTCAGGTGCAGCGCTTCCATCTTGCTGCGCGGCAAAGCGCCGGCGGCGCTGGCGCTGCTGTGCGCCGGGCAGGGACTTCGACACCACGGCCACGCCGGCGGCAATGATCAGCAGGGGCCACAACAAGTCCCAGTTCATGTAGAAAATGCCCATGTGCTTGAGAGTCCAGGCCACGCCCAGCAGCACCAGCATGCCGCCCAACAAATAACCGTTCGCGCTGCGGCTTTGCGACAGTTTCAGCAGGCCAAACACGATCAGCACCGTGGGCCAGAAGCGGAAGGTGTAGCGCACATCGATGAAACCGAGGTTATCGAGCAGGAACAGCAGCCCCAGGCCGATGACGATGACGCCCAGCACGATCTGCGATGGCGAGTGCAGCGGCGGTTTATTTTTCATGCTCGGACTCCCGGTAGGCAATAAAATGTTTGTTCAACAGCGGTTCCAGCACGAGGCCCACGCCCCAGGCGATCAGCAAGGCGGGCCAGCTATTGTAGAAATTCAAGTTCCACAGTTCTTCATACGACACATACCACCAGGCGGCGAAGAAGATCAGCCACAAGCCACTCAGTACCTGCTTGGCGGACACGGGCGTGAGCAGTTTGTTGAGGCCGAAGACGACCAGTATCAGCGGCCAATAATGCCATAGTGCATAGTAATCGCGAAGATAGATCACATCGAGCCGGTCCAGCAGGATGACGGCGCCGATGGCGATCAGCAGCACGCCCCACAGCAGCTGGGTACGGCGGCAATAAGCTGGTTCAGGTTTCACGGTCCCCCCTTGAAGTTGGTTGATCGTAAAGATACGCGGATTTCGGGCGCGCGAACACACCGCTTCGGCGAATGGCGGACAGGCGGCGGTGAATGGCGCGGCGGCGCAAACGACAGGCAAAAAAAAGACCGGCTAGGCCGGCCTTGAAGGGGTTCGCAGTACACACCGCGACCTGGAGTTGCAGTGCGCCACCGCAAGGCGCACACGCGCCGGCGGTGGAAATCTGGTGCCGATCCTTGAGGCGACCGGCTGACCTGCTGGAAGATCGAACATGCCGCCAACTTCACGGCAGTGCGTCTCAACCAAGCGTAGCCATCATACTCCTGATCGCCATGCAGCACCGTTCGCTAGCGCACACTGATGGTGTTTTGCTGAGCTGCATCAAACGGCGCTGGCGTGCGGCAGCTTGAGCATGTCGTGCTGGATCCAATCGAGCACGGACGGCCCTTGCGGCTGCCAGCCCAGCAGCTTGCGCCCCCGCTCGCCGCGCACGCGGCTGTTGGAACCGAGGCCGTAGGACGCCATCTCGTAGCCCCATTCGGCGATGGCTTCCGGCAGCGGCCAGTCCTGCGCGGGACCCAGGTCCAGTGCGCTGGCGATGGCGGCCGTCATGTCGCGGAACGCCGCTTCGCCCGCTTCGACGAAATAAAACGTGCCGGCCGGGGATTTTTCCAGCGCCAGCAAGTACAGGCTGACGACGTCGTCGATATGCACGTTGGACCAGATGTTGCGGCCCGGCCCCACGTGGCGCACGATGCCGCTCTTGCGCGCCTGCTTGAGCAAACGGGGCAATTGCACGCTGTCGCGCGGCAAGGCGCCATGGCCGTAGATCAGGGTATTGCACAGCACGCTGGCGCGCACGCCCTGCTGCGCACCGGCCAGCACCAGGTCATCGATGGCGACCCGGGCGGCCTTGTCGGCCGTGGGCGCCGGCAGCTGGTCTTCATAATAAATCTGCTGCGTGCCCTCGCCGCCCGAGGCGTCGCCCACGATGGACGAGCCGCTCGTGTGGAGGAAAGGTTTGTCGCTGCCAGCCAGCGCTTCCAGGATGGCTTCGACGGCGCCGCGGTGGTCGCTGCTGGCCGCATTGATGACGGCATCGGCCGCCTTCGCCTGCGCGATGACCAGCTCGCGGTCGTTCAACTCGCCCTGCACGCCCAACACACCGATCTTGGCCAGCTCGGCCACCTGTTCCGGTTTGCGCACGAGGCCCGTCACCTGATGGCCGGCACGCACGAGGCCCGCCGCGATGGAACTGCCGATGAAACCCGCCGCACCTGTCAAAAACACTTTCATGCCGTGGACGCCAAACAAAACCTGCTGCGCGTCGCGCTTTGCGGCCTGCGATGCTCACCGTGCTCTAGCACGGTTGCGCTTCTTAGCCACAAATCATCGCCGCTCGCTACGGTTTTGTTAGGCGTCGTTCCTCCTTTGTAAGTTCAGATCGATTGTGATCAGTCCGACAAAGTATGCGCGGTTTCCGCCTTCGCAAAAAGCAGCCGCACAGCAAAAGATCTATGACTTCGGCGCAACAATCTTCTGCTTGAGCTGCAGGGCGGCGACATAGCGACTCCGGTAAGTCGGATCTTCCGGCGTCAACAGGGTCAGCCGGTCGCGCGCGCGGGTGGCGGCCACATAGAAACGGTTCTCCTCTTCCAGCGGGTCGGTCTTGCTGCGCGGGAATTCATCGACGGCCAGGTAGGGCAGAATCACGTGGTTGTATTCGAGGCCCTTGATCTGGTCGATGCAGGCAATCACCAGTTTAGCCTTGCCGGTCGACACCGTCACGGCGTCTTCCATCTCGCCCAGCCAGCCGGCAAAGCCGCCCAGCGCCACGCCCGCTTCGCGGCAGACGGCGATGAAACCGTGCAGGGACCGGGCGACGACCCGCGCCTGCGCCGGGTCGACATAGATGCGGCGCGCCGTCTGTTCCAGCTGCATCAGGCCAAAGATGTGCTGCAGCGCGTCGCCGGCCAGGGCGTCGGGGGGCAGCGCGCGCAGGTAGTCGACGGCGGCCAGGGTCAGCGCCGCCTTGTCCTGGTTCTGCGACTTGGCCAGCTGGTTCGTCAGGAAGCCTTCCAGCAAGTCCGGATAGTTGGCCACGTCGGCCTTGGCTTGCTGGAGTTCACCGCGCGTAAACGGGATTTCCGCGAAGGCCACCAGGGCTTCGAGGATCTCGCCGCGGCGTGGACCGCTCTTGATCGCATGCAAATCCTTGCGGGCGATGGCGACCATGCCGCGCAACATCAGCACTTCCAGGCTCAGCAGATAGCTGTTCATGTCCACCAGTCCATACGCGATGCCGCTCTGGAACAGCGCCGTTTCCACGCGGATGGCCTGGTCGCGGTCGCGCAGCAAGATGGCCGTCGTGCCCGCATGCGCGTGCTCCAGCGCCGCGATCAGCTGGGCGCTGCACGCCTGCGGCTGCGCATGGTCGTACTCGAGCACGTCGATAGGGGTGGCGCGCGACAGGGCCGACACGCTGGCCTTGTTTTTCAGCACGCCCACGGCCTGCGCCAGCTGCGGGCCGTAGCGGTAGGACGCCGTCAGCGGCAGGCGCTGCAAGGCCGGGAACTCCTGCTCGAAGCGCTGGCGCAGGAAACGGTGGTCGGCCCCCGACCATGTATAGATGACCTGGTCCTTGTCGCCCGCGCCGCAAAAGAATGCGTTGCCACGGCGTATCAGCATGGTCAGCAGCCGGAACGACGCCTCGTTCAAGTCGTGCAATTCATCGGCCACGATGATCTGGAAGGCGGGCAATTGCTGGCGTAGCGGCTCGTCGCCGTCGAGCATGCGCACCAGGTCGTAGGTGGCGTCGAACGGCGCGCGGAACTGGATATCGCCCGTGTCGGCGCCGCGCAAGCCTTCGTATTCGCGCAGCCACAGATAATGCGTGCGCGACATGCCCAGCAGCTCCAGATTGTCGTCCAGGGAATTGCTCTCGAAGTCAGGATTCTGGAAATCCAGGCGCGCCTTGGTGCGCAACTGCAACTTCAGGAACTCGGCAATCGCCCCGTTGGTCGTATTGATTTCCAGCGGGTAGCGGTGGGCATACTTTTCCGACACGACTTCCAGTGCTTCCCAGGCCACGGGGCGCAGCTCTTCATCGCTGCGCATGGACGCCACCTGCATGTTTTCCAGCTGCGACAGCACCTTGGCGGCAAAGGCGTCGAAGGTGTCGATGGTCAGGCGCTTGACGACACCGAGCGGCACGCCCACTTCCAGCAGGCGCTGGCGCAGGGCCACCCTCGCCGCTTCCGTAAACACCAGGGCCAGCATGCGTTCGGGCGCGCGGCCACGGTGCAGCGCCTCGGCCAGGCGCAGGGCCAGGGTCGTCGTCTTGGCCGCGCCGGCATTGGCGTCGACCAGCACCACTTTCTTTTGCGCCGTCTGGATGGCGACTTGTTCCGGCGTGGGCGTGATGCGTTTGGGAATGAACTGCGGGGCGTTATCTGTACTCAAGGGTATCCTGACATGATGTCTGTTCTCGGCGCGCTACCAGGCGCAAGTGCGCAGGCCGGCAAAGATGTCGCCGCGCTCGGGCGCGTGGAAGGCGCGCATGCGCGCCGAATGCAGGCGCGGCGGCGTGGCGAAGGCGGCGCCGCGCAACACCTGGTGCTGCATGAAATACGGCGCCGAATATTCGCGCCACGCATCCGGCGCAAAGCCCGGATACGGCTCGAACGGCGTCGCCGTCCACTCCCACACCTGCCCCCAGTGAAAGCGCGGGTGGCCGGACAGCGCAGCATACTCCCATTCCGCCTCGCTGGCCAGGCGGCGCCCCACCCAGGCGCAGTACGCCTGCGCCTCATACAGATTGATGTGGCGCACGGCTTCATTCGGCGGCAAGGTCGTGCGCTGGCCGAAGCGCATGGTGCGCCACTGCGTCGCTTCGCGCAGCCAGTACAGGGGCGACGAGCGCTCCTGGCGCATCAGCCAGGCGCTGCCGGCCGCGCTCCAGAACTGGCGGTTCTGGTAGCCGCCGTCGGCGACAAAATCGGCATACTGGGCGTTGGAGACGGCGCAGGCATCGATGGAAAACGGCGCCACGTAGCAGCGGTAGGGCGGCGATTCATTGTCGAAGGCAAAACCGGCCCCACGCGGCGAGCCCAGTTCGATGGTGCCGCCTGGAAAGGCGATCTGCCCCGCGCCCGGCGGCAAGGCGGGGCTGGCCGCCAGGGACTCGGGAGCTTCCAGGCCCAGCCATTGCAATCCGGCCAGCATTTCCTCGCCACACAAGTCTTCATGCGCCAAGGCCAGCCGGTATGGCGCCAGCGCGCCGTCGACATTGGCTTCGCGCGACAGTTTATCCAGCACCCGGTCGAGCACTTCGTGGCAATACGTCTTCACGGCGCCCGGGCTGGGCAGTTCCAGCTTCCAGCGCGCGCGCTGCTCCACCATGTTGGCGTCGAACAGGTCGTCCCCGCGCGTCAGCAGGGAGTTATAAATGGCGTCGGCCGGATGGCTGGAAGCGGCTTCGCGCAGGATGAACCACTCGGCAAACCAGGCGACGTGCGCGAGTTGCCACAAGGGCGGATTGAGGCGCGGATGACGGGGCAAGCCGGCCACCACGTCCAGGCCGGCGGTGACGTAGCAGTCGAACAGGGAAAGCGTATCCTGGCGCGCGGACTGCAGCGACTGGGCCAGTTGCTGCGCGCCGGCGTGGCGAAAAGAGGTGTTGATTAAAGTCATGACCTGATTGTAACGACTTATGCCAGGCTTGCACCAGTCGCACGGGAAACAGGGGGAGGCCCCCTGCCCTGGCCTACTTGACCAGCAGCTCGCCCTGCAGCGGCGCGACGACGGATTTGGGCATGCTGACGATGAAGCTGCTGCCCTTGTCGGCCACGGACTGGATGGCCAACGTCCCGCCATGGCGCAGCAGCACGTGCTTGACGATGGCCAGGCCCAGGCCCGTGCCCTGGGTTTCGCGCGAGCGGCTCTTGTCGACGCGGTAGAAACGTTCCGTCAGGCGCGAGATATGTTCCTGGCTGATGCCGATGCCCGTGTCTTGCGCGATGAATTGCGGGCCGGCCGGGCCATCCTGCCAGCGCAGGGTGATGGTGCCGCCGGCCGGCGTGTAGCGCACGGCGTTCGAAGCCAGGTTGCCGAAGGCGCTATACAGCTCGTCATAGCTGCCCAGCACGTCGGGACCGTTGCATTCCATCGTCACGTCATGCTTGCCTGCCGATAAGCCCTTGGCGTCGCGCAAGACTTGCTGCATCAGCTTTTTGATATCCACGGGTTCGGGGCGCAGCGGGTAGTCGACCGATTCCAGGCGCGACAGGGTCAGCATGTCCTCGATCAGATGCTGCATGCGGTGGCCCTGCTCCGTCATCAGCTTGAGGTGGGCGGCGCGCGTGGCGGCGTCCAGGTCCAGCTCGGCGGAAGCGATTTCCAGGAAGCCGACGATGACCGTCAGCGGCGTGCGCAGTTCGTGCGAGGCGTTGGCGATGAAGTCGCGGCGCATCATTTCGATGCGCTCCGTTTCCGTCACGTCGTGCGTGACGAGGATCTGGCGGCGGTTCTCGAACGGAATGATCTGCACGATCAGCTTGCGATTGCGGAAGGTGATCGTCAGCGGCTGGTCGTAGCGGCCCAGGATGATGTAATCCATGAACTCGGGACTGCGGATCAGGTTGGTCACGCGCATGCCCTTGTCGCGCTCGTGCGTGAGGCCCAGGTGCTTCTCGGCGGCGGGGTTGCACCATTCGAGGAACAGCACGTCGTCCATGATGACGACGCCATCGGGCAGCAGGTGCATGGCCTGGCGGAAACGCGCCAGCCATTCCGTCAGCTCGGCCTGGTTTTTCTCGTCGTCGCGGCGCATGCGGTACAGGCGCGCGAAGATGCTGGTCCAGGCGCCCCAGCCGTCGGGCAGCTTGGCGCTTTGCGGATTGTCCAGCCAGTTACTCAGCTGGAACAGATACGACAGCTGCACGAACACCATCATGGCCATCAGCACGAAGGCGATGCCCAGCGCATACGTGGCGCCAAACAGATACCAGACGACGGCCACGCCCAGCAGCGCCAGCACCATGCGCAGGGCGGCCGGTACCCAGAACAGCAATTTCGGATTCATAGAGGCCAGCTTTATTTTTCAGACAACATGTAGCCAACGCTGCGCACCGTCTTGATCAGGCTCTCCGCCTCTTTCAAGGCTTTGCGCAAGCGCAATACGTGGACATCGACCGTGCGTTCCTCGATCACCACATGGTCGCCCCACACCTTGTCGAGCAGCTGGCTGCGCGAGAACACGCGTTCAGGATGGGCCAGCAGGAATTTCAGCAGCTTGTATTCGGCGTGGCCGATATCGATCTTCTGCTCATCCATCATCACGGTGCAGCTGACGGGGTCCAAGGCCACGTTGCCGGCGCGCATGGGCGCCTGCGCGTGTTCCGGACTCTTGCGTCGCAGCAAGGCCTTGGCGCGGGCCAGCAGCTCGCGCGGCGAGAACGGCTTGGTGACGTAATCGTCGGCCCCGCTGTTCAAGCCGGCCAGCTTGTCCTCTTCCATGCTCTTGGCAGTGAGCATGATGACGGGAATGGCGGCGAAATTGCGGTCGGCGCGGATGCGCGACAGCAGGCGCAAGCCCGTCTGGTCCGGCAACATCCAGTCCAGCAGGATCAGGTGCGGCGTGCGGTGCTGGATGAATTCCCAGGCATCGGCGACGTTTTGTACGGAACAGCAATTCCAGCCGGATTCGCGCAGCGAATAGGTCACCAGTTCAACGATGGCCGGCTCATCTTCAACAATCAATACCGTGGTTTTATCAGATGCCATAAAGCTTACTCAGGGAGCTCCTCGGAAATGGCGGGAGCGGCCACCTTGGTGTGGCGGATGTCCTTGCCTTCAACCACGTAGATCACATATTCGGCGATGTTTTTCGCATGGTCGCCGATCCGTTCGATGGCCTTGGCCACCCACAGGGTGTCGAGCGCCGCCGAAATCGTGCGCGGGTCTTCCATCATAAAGGTTATCAAGTTGCGCATGATAGACCGAAACTCGTGGTCGATGATGGCATCTTGCGCAATTAATTGTAAGGCCTGCTTGCCATCGTTGCGCGCGAATGCGTCCAGGGCGTCGTGCAGCATGTCGGTGGCCGTGTTGGCAATGCCGCGCACCATCTCGTAATGGTTGACGACGCCGTTGCCGCGCTTGTGCAGGTTCTTCGCCACGCGGGCGATCTTGGTCGCCTCGTCGCCTACGCGCTCGAGGTCGGTAATCACCTTGATGGTGGCCATGATGGTGCGCAAGTCGTTGGCGGCCGGCTGGCGGCGCACGATCAGATGGCTGCAGGCGTCGTCCAGCGACACTTCGAGCTGGTTGACGACGTCGTCTTCGCGCATCACGCGGTCGGCGCGCTCGGCATTGCCGATGCGAAAGCACGTCATCGCGTCGAGGAACTGGGTTTCAACGATGCCGCCCATCAGGAGCACTTTCGAGCGGATCGCTTCGAGTTCGTTGTCGTATTGCTTGGATGAATGTTCGCCTATCATGCCGTCTCTCCGTATTCAGTTGTCTTGTATATATATGGCTATGCGGGTGGATCAGCCGAAGCGGCCCGTGATGTAATCCTGCGTTTCCTTGCGGGCCGGATTCATGAAGATCTGGTCCGTTTCGCCGAATTCCACCAGCTCGCCCAGGTACATATAGGCCGTGTAGTCGGAGCAGCGCGCCGCCTGCTGCATATTGTGCGTCACGATGGCGATCGTGTAATCCTGTTTCAGTTCGCTGATCAGCTCTTCCACTTTCGACGTCGAGATCGGGTCCAGCGCCGAGGTCGGCTCATCGAGCAGCAAGACGTCCGGCTTGACGGCCACGCCGCGCGCGATGCACAAACGCTGCTGCTGGCCGCCCGACAGCGACAGGCCGCTCTTGGTCAGCTTATCCTTGACTTCGCCCCACAGCGCCGCCTTTTTCAGGGCCCACTCGACGCGCTCGTCCATCTCGCCCTTCGACAGGTCTTCATACAGGCGCACGCCGAAAGCGATGTTGTCGTACACGGACATGGGGAACGGCGTCGGCTTCTGGAACACCATGCCGACCTTGGCGCGCAGCATGTTGACGTCCTGGTCGGCGTCGAGCACGTTGCGGCCGCGGTACAGGATGGAGCCTTCCGCGCGCTGGCCCGGATACAGGTCGTACATGCGGTTCAGGGTGCGCAGCAGGGTTGACTTGCCGCAACCGGACGGGCCGATGAAGGCCGTGACCTTCTTTTCGTGAATGTCCAGGTTGACGTTATGCAAGCTTTGCGTTTTGCCGTAAAAAAAGTTCAGGCCCGAAATCTCGATGGTTTTTTTCTTTGGCGCCAAATCTTGGGCTGGATTCATTTGCGTATTCATAGGGGTTCGCTTCGCTCGGTATCTGTTTAATGTGGGACTTTTTGGCTGAACACGGTGCGCGACAGGATATTTAAGGCCAGCACGCTGAAGGTGATCAGCAGTGCGCCGCCCCATGCCAGCGAGCGCCAGTTGTCGTACGGGCTCATCGCAAACGATGCGATGACGGACGGCAAGTTGGCCATCGGCGCATTCATGTTGAAGCTTTGGAACTGGTTATTCAGGGCCGTGAACAGCAGCGGCGCCGTTTCGCCGGCGATGCGGGCCAAGGCCAGCAGGACGCCCGTGATGACGCCCGCCTTGACGGCGCGCAAGCGCACCAGGGTGGCGACCTTCCAGCGCGGTGCGCCGAGGGCAAACGCGGCTTCCAGCAGGCTGTTCGGCACCAGGCGCAGCATATTGTCCGTCGTGCGCACCACTACCGGCACGGCGATCAGCGACAGGGCGATGGCGCCCGCGTAACCGGAGAAGTGTTTTACATGGGCCACGTACAGCGCATACACGAACAGGCCGATGACGATCGATGGCGCCGACAGCATGATGTCGGTGACGAAGCGCGTCACTTGCGCCAGCTTGTTTTCTTCGCCGTATTCGGCCAGGTAGATGCCGGCCAGGATGCCGATCGGGGTGCTGACGACCGTGGCCAGGCCCACCATCAGGGCGCTGCCGACGATGGCATTGATCAGGCCGCCGCCATCGCTGCCCGGGGCCGGCGTCGTTTGCGTGAACAGGTCGACGGACAAGGCGCCGAAACCCTTGATCACCAGGGTGAACAGGATCCACACGAGCACGGCCAGGCCCAGGGCCATGGCGGCCACCGACAGGGCGATGCCGACGCGGTGCATCAACAGGCGCTTGCGGTAGACGGGGTTCATGGCCGGCTTGGCCGGAACGTCGAGAGTGCTTACTTGGCTCATTTCGTGCCTTCCTTGCGGGACATGCCAGCCAGCATCAGCTTGGCGGCGGATAAGACGATAAAGGTGATGACAAACAGGATCAGGGCCAGCGAGAACAGCGAGGACACGTGCAGCGCCGATTGCGCTTCGCCGAATTCGTTCGCCAGCAAGGAGGTGATGCTGTTACCGGCGGCAAACAACGACCACGACAGTTTATTCGCGTTGCCGATGACGAAGGTCACGGCCATGGTCTCGCCCAGCGCGCGGCCCAGGCCCAGCATGACGCCGCCGACGACGCCGGTCTTGGTGTATGGCAAGACGATCTTGCGCACCACTTCCCAGCGCGTGCAGCCCAGGCCGTAGGCCGATTCCTTCAGCACGGCGGGCACGATCTCGAACACGTCGCGCATCACGGAAGCGATGAAGGGGATGATCATGATGGCCAGCACCAGGCCGGCCGTCAGCAGGCCGATGCCCATCATGGGGCCGCTGAACAGCTGGCCGATGACGGGGACGTTGCCCAGGGTGGCTTTCAGCAGGGGCTGGACGTGGTCGGCGAACAGGGGCGCGAAGACGAACAGGCCCCAGATGCCGTAGATGATCGATGGCACGCCGGCCAGCAGCTCGACAGCCGTGCCCAGCGGGCGGCGCAGCCAGGCCGGGCAGATTTCCGTGAGGAACAGGGCGATGCCGAAGCTGACGGGGAAGGCGATCAGCAGGGCGATGACGGACGTCACCAGGGTGCCGATGATGGGGATCAGGGCGCCGTACTGGTCATTGACGGGGTCCCATTCGGCGGACACGATGAAATGCAGGCCGAAGGTCTTGAAGGCCGGTATCGATTCCATGATCAGCGAAATGATGATGCCGACCAGGACGATCAGCACCGACAGGGCGAACAGCATCGTCACCTTGTGGAACAGGAAATCCTGGATGCGCTGCTTGCGCATGGTGGAGAGCATTTTCGCGTGACTGATGGAATCGGTCATGGTGCCGCCTGGCATGGGGATCGTGGTGGAGGTAGATTGTGCGCTCATATTGTGCCAGATGTGGGTGGTACTGCCGGTGTCGCTATTTTGAACTCTTGTTTTATTGTTGCTTCTTTAGCCAGGACCGTCTGCAAGGGCTTGCGGGCGGTCCTGGCTAACTCCCTGCCCCGCCGTGCTGCTGGCGGGGACAAGGATGGATATTGCTGTATTCAGACTATCGGATTAGTAGATCGACTTGCCCGATGCATCTTTCAGATTGGCTTTCCACGACTCTTGCACCAGTTTCACGACCGATGCCGGCATCGGCACGTAGTCCAGTTCGACGGCAGCAGGGCCGCCGTTCTTGTAGGCCCAGTCGAAGAATTTCAGGACTTCCTTGGCCTTGGCTGCGTCAGCCTGGACTTTGTGCATCAGGATGAACGACACGCCCGTGATCGGCCAGCTGTTCTTGCCGGCCTGGTCGGTCAGGACCACGCCGAAGCCTGGGGTTTGCGTCCAAGGTGCGGAAGCGGCCGCTGCCTTGAAGTTGTCGTCGTCAGGCTGCAGGAAGTTGCCGTCCTTGTTTTGCAGCTGGGTGTGCGACATCTTGTTTTTCTTGGCGTAAGCCCACTCGACGTAGCCGATCGAACCCTTGATACGCTGTACGTTGGCGGCGACGCCTTCGTTACCCTTGCCGCCCACGCCCACGGCCCATTTCACAGCCGAGCCAGCGCCGATTTTCGATTTGAATTCCGGATTGGTTTTCGACAGGAAGTCGGTGAACAGGAAGGAGGTGCCCGAACCGTCGGCGCGGTGCACCACGGTGATTTCCGTGTCCGGCAGCTTGACGCCCGTGTTCAGCGCGGCGATTTCAGGCGCGCTCCACTTGGTGATCTTGCCCAGGTAGATGTCGCCAACGACTTTACCCGTCATTTTCAGCTGGCCTGGGGTCACGCCGTCGAGGTTGACGATGGTGACCACGCCGCCCATGATGGCCGGGAACTGCATCAGGCCCGCTTCTTCCAGCTCTTCCGCCTTCAACGGCATGTCCGAAGCGCCGAATTCAACAGTCTTGGCCTTGATTTGCTTGATGCCGGCGCCGGAACCGACGGACTGGTAGTTCAGGCCGTTGCCCGTGTTGGCTTTGTAGGTTTCAGCCCATTTGGCGTAGATCGGGTACGGGAAGGTTGCACCAGCACCTGTCATATCTGCCGCCATGACGGAAGCGGAAGAAAATGCCATCGCTGCCGAAGCACCCACGACGATAAATTTGAACATTTGCTTCATTTGCATATCAAGTCCTCAGGGTTGTTAGGGCTCAAAGTCCCGGTTGAATGCTGCGCAGTCTAGCAAGCGAATATGACAGCTTTATGACATGCGCCACATTTCATGAAATATTTGCCTACGCCCGGGAAAGTGCCATTTTCAGGGCCGCAAATGACATCCGCGCCGGCGCTTTATGACAGAATATGTCACGGCCATGTCATATTTCATGATTACACTCATTGCGCGTCATACAAGTAAAAATACCGCTAGAATTAATCATCTGCAAAGACAAAAGAATATGAAACCTGAACTGCACACGGAAGTGACCAAATCGGGCATCCTGCTTGACCGCGAGCTGTCGCAACTGACTTTCAACCGGCGCGTGATGGCCCAGGCGGAAGACCCGAACATTCCGCTGCTCGAGCGCCTGCGCTACCTGTGCATCGTCAGCAGTAACATGGATGAGTTCTTCGAGGTGCGCGTGGCCAGCCTGCTGGCGGCCGGCAGCATCGGCGGTTCGCTGGCCGGCCACCCTGCCCTGGCGGCCAACCTGGAGCGCATCGGCAAGGAATGCCACGCGCTGGTGGAACGCCAGTACGAGATATTAAATAACGACGTCTTGCCGGCCCTGCGCGAAGCGGGCGTGCATTTGCTGCGCGACAGCGACCGCAACGAGGCGCAGCGCGCCTGGGTCAAGCAGTATTTCGACCGCGAAGTGCGCCCCCTGCTGACGCCGATCGGCCTCGACCCGGCCCATCCGTTCCCGCAAGTCGTCAATAAAAGCCTCAATTTCATCGTCTCGCTGAGTGGCAAGGATGCGTTCGGCCGCGGCACGGCGATCGCCATCGTCAAGGCGCCCCGCGTCTTGCCACGCGTCATCAAGCTGCCGGACGAGATTTCCGGTGATGGCGTGTCCTTCTGTTTATTGTCATCCGTCATCCATGCGCACATTTCCGACCTGTTCGCCGGACGCGAGGTGATTGCCTATTCGCAATTCCGCGTCACGCGCGACAGCGACCTGTGGGTGGACGAAGACGAAGTCAAGAATTTGCGCCAGGCCCTGAAGGGCGAGCTGGTGGGGCGCCAGTTCGGCACTTCCGTGCGCCTGGAAGTGGCGCGCAATTGCCCACCAGAATTGTCGCAATTCCTGCTCGACCAGTTCAACCTCGATCAGAGCCGCCTGTACCGCGTCAACGGCCCCGTGAATCTGGTGCGCCTGTCGGAAATGATCGACCACGTCAAGCAGCCGGAACTGCGCTTCCCGCCGTTTTTCCCTGGCCTTGCGCATAAAGCCATCGGCAACGACATCTTTGCCGCCCTGACCAAGCACGACATCCTGCTGCACCACCCCTACCAGTCGTTCCAGACGGTGATCGACTTCATCCGCAGCGCCGCCTACGACCCGTCCGTCGTGGCCATCAAGCAGACGATCTACCGCACGGGCATGAACTCGGACCTGATGGAGTCGCTGATCACGGCGGCGAAGATGGGCAAGGAAGTGACCGTCATCGTGGAATTGATGGCGCGTTTCGACGAAGAAGCCAATATCAATTGGGCCGACAAGCTGGAACAGGCCGGCGCGCAAGTCGTATATGGCGTCGTGGGACTGAAAACCCATGCCAAGGTGGCGCTCGTCATCCGCCGCGAGGAAGGCTCCTTGCGCTTCTACGCCCACTTGGGCACCGGCAACTACCACCCCACCACCACCAAGCTGTACACGGACTTCGGCTTGCTGACGGCCAAGCAAGACCTGGCGGTGGAAGTCAATGAAGTCTTCATCCACCTGACCAGCCTGACCAAGCCGCATAACCTGAACCATTTGTGGCTGGCGCCGTTCGGCCTGCAAAGCGAGATCATCAAGGCCATCCGCAACGAGGCGAAGATCGCCCGCTCGGGCCGGCGCGGGCGCATCATCGTGAAAGTCAACGCGCTGGTGGACGAATCCGTGATCCGCGCCCTGTATGCGGCCTCGACCGATGGCGTGAAGATCGACCTGATCGTGCGCGGCGCCTGCACCCTGAAGCCGGGCGTGCCTGGCCTGTCGGAAAACATCAAGGTGCGCTCCGTGATCGGCCGCTTCCTCGAACATAGCCGCATTTATTATTTCCGCAACGACCTGGCGCACGATGTCTACCTGGCCAGCGCCGACTGGATGAGCCGCAACCTGTTCCGCCGCGTGGAAGTGGCTTTCCCCGTGCTGGACCGGGCGCTGAAACGGCGCGTGATCGCCGAGGGCCTGAACCCGTATTTGAAGGATAATACGAATGCATGGGAACTGGAGCCGACGGGCCAGTACGCGCGCCGCAAGCCGCGCGGCAAGCAGACGCCATTCAGCGCCCAGCAATATTTGATGCACACACTGGGCACGCCGGGCGCGGAGGTCGGCGAATAGGCAATTCTACACACAGGAGCACAACATGGATCTCATCTTGTGGCGACACGCGGAAGCCGAGCCGGGCGTCCCCGACCTCGAACGCGCCCTGACAGTCAAAGGCCAGAAACAGGCGCGCCGCATGGGGGAATGGCTGGCGTCGCAACTACCGGAAAACTGCCGCATCCTCGTCAGCCCCGCCCTGCGCACCCTGCAAACGGCCGAAGCGCTGGGCCGCAAGTTCAAGCTGATGCCGGAACTGGCGCCCGGAGCCGAGGCGGAAGACATCCTCAAGGCGGCCAACTGGCCCGCCGGCAAGGAAACCGTGCTCATCGTCGGCCACCAACCCACCCTGGGCCAGGCCGCCGCCCTGCTGCTGACGGGCGAGGAGCAGGAATGGGAAATGCGCAAGGCCAGCGCGTGGTGGTTTTCCCAGCGCGAGCCAGGCGACCCGATCAGCGTTTATCTGAAGGCCGTGATGGCGCATGACCTGGTGGTGAAATAAGGGAAATGCGCAAAAAGTGCGCTGGGACAAATACTGGCAGGAATTACAACTCGGCGGCCTTGCAAAGCGCTGCCGATCTGCTAGAGTTTAATTGCATCAACTACGTGTTGGAGCGCTGCTCTGGCACATTGAGCAACCCAGCGGACGGCCGTCCAACGGCGGCTGAAAGACCATGTTAACCTTCCTCGTTTTTCTCTTCATCGCCATCTTCGCCGCCATCATCGGCTTCGTCGCCTTTGAACTGATCGAAGAAATGCGCGGCAGTCACCATAAGCTGATGGACCGCTACCACGAGTAGCGTTCACCTCGGCACTATCGCATGGCGCCAGCGACGGCCTACCGGTCCGTCTCTCGCGCCATCGTCATGTTTACACGCCCGTTTTGAATTTCGTATAGATGCGCGTCATCAAGCGGCGGATATCGGCCGTGGTCGCTTCCGGTGCGGCCATGCGCTGCTTGTCGGCGTCCGACAGGAAGATGGCCTTGTTCTCGCCGATGTCCTTGCGTACATATTTGATGCTGGCCGGATTCGGATTCGCGTAGAACACCTTGTTGCTCAGGCTGGCATGCACTTGCGGACGCAGGATGTAGTTGATGAACAGATGCGCATTGTTCGGGTGCGGCGCATCGGCCGGGATGGCCATGGTGTCGAACATCAGGGCGGCCGTCTTCGGCACCAGCACCTGGATCACATTGCCGTTTTTCGCATCAATGGCGCGCTGGCGCGCGATATTGATGTCGCCCGACCAGCCCAGCGCCACGCAGACGGAGCCGTTGGCCATGTCATTGATGTAGCCGGACGAGCTGAACAGCGTCACGTAGGGGCGAATCGCCTGCAGCACCTTGCCCGCTTCCTGGTAGTCGGCGGCCGTTTTCGAGTATGCGGGCTTGCCCAGGTATTGCAGCGCGGCCGGCAGCACTTCCGACGGCGAGTCGAGGAAGGACACGCCGCACGATTTCAGCTTGGCCGCATATTTCGGGTCGAACACCAGGTCCCAGGCGTTGTCGGGCATGGCCATGCCGCCCAGCGCGGCCTTGACCTTGTTGACGTTGATGCCCACCGTCGTGTAGCCCCACAGCCAGTCGACCAGGTAATCGTTGTTCGGGTCGATCTTCGCCAGCTTGGCTTGCAGGCTGGGGTCCAGGTTGCCCAGGTTCGTCAGCTTGCTCTTGTCGAGCTTGCGCAACAGGCCCGCATCGATCTGCAGGCGCGCCCACTGGGCCGTCGGCACGACGATGTCATAGCCTGACTTGCCCGCCACCAATTTCGCATTGAGGATTTCATTGTTATCAAAAACATCATAACGGACCTTGATGCCCGTTTCCTTCTCGAAATTCTTGATCGTGTCGTCGCCGATATAATCGGACCAGTTGTAGATGTTCAGGACCTTCTCTTCCTGGGCATGGGCAGGCAATGCCAGCACGGCTGCCGCCAAGGTCAATCCCAGTCCAATGCGCCGCCCTGCTTGCCATGTGTGTGCCATCGTGCCGCCTCCGGAATTAGTCAGAAAATAGTGACGATGATAGCAAGAAGGGCGCGATCAGGTCCAGCCTGATCGCGCCCTTGCTAAGATTCAACCCAAAAGCAAAGACCGGGGTCGGACCCTGAGGGTCCGACCCCAGCCTTTCGCCGCTGGGGTC